>NZ_JBXAGS010000004.1:0-489191 GCF_058794355.1 Cupriavidus sp. GW823-FHT07B10 | reverse complement strand
TCGCAACTCCAAGATAACAGTGGTGGGCTTGTTGGCCCTTTTTGTTTCTAAACGGTCACGCAGATCGGCGATGAACCAAAAAAAAGAGGTGCCGGAGCACCTCTTCATGTCGCGCGATGGCCTGACTCACCTGGAAGCAAACCTGTGGGGATCGAATGCCTCCGGCGGCAAGCCGGACAGCGTGGCACCGGACTGGAAGGGATAGCGCAGGTACGGCGCTTTCGGCTGACCCGGTGGCGAGTACTGTCCATCGGCAAGAATGCGTTTCTTCGCGCTCATCTCACGAATCTCGCAGCGATAGGCAACGATCTGGCTGGCTGCGCCGTCCTCGATCGGCGAGTAGTCTTTCTCGGGCCGGAACTTGTCCAGCGCCTGGTACTGGTGGGCACGCACCTCGTCGGTACTGTCCCGCAGCCTGACTTCGCATCGCGCGATGGCGCTGTAGTACTCGAGGCTTGTATTCTGTCCCTTCGGTGCCTTCAGCAAGGCCACGGGCCGGTCGACCTCGATCGTGACCAGGGGATTCGCCCGAATCGCCGAGGCCAGCTTTCCGAATCTGGAACTGTGGATCAGGAAGGCGTCGCCGGTGAAGGTAAAGCTCTGCGCGGTAATGTAGGGATAGGGTGTGTCATGCACCGCGACCCGGCAGATCAGCTCGTTCCGGAGGAAGGCCTCGATGGCCGGCCAGTCGGTCCAGGCCAGGTCGGTCCGGCGCATTTCGTTGTGAAGGTAGGCGGGTGTCGTGGTCGTCATGGTCTCGTCTGCTGATGGTTCTGAAAATGCCGCATCTGCGCGCGTCCGGGCCCCAAACCAATTCCGCGCAAGGGCCGGCCAATGGCATCCGCCAGCCATTCAAGCAGGGCTTCCAGTTGCGGAGGCAGGGGGGAAGTGGCATCCGTCGGGATGGTGTCTTCGGCAAAGGCAGGAAACCGCACCACGCGCTGGCCACCGGTGTCAGTGGCGCCGGCAACGACCGGGATGCAGCGCTCGCGCGTGCGGTCAAAGGCCGCCAGGCTGTCGCACTTGTTCAGATACACCTCGTCAACCCCGCATTGCCGTACAGCAAGCCGGAGCTGCGCCACGTCAAGCAGCCCTACCCGCCGTGGCCGGCCGGTTCCGGTGCCGTACTCATTCGACAGCATCCGGATCGCCACGCCGATGGAGAATTCGTCCGCTTCGGCGAGCAAAGCCAGCGGATCCAGCCTGGCCGCCTCGTCGGCCCCGCCGCGGCCCTCCCGCGCCGCATCGGCGCAATAGGCCTCGGATCGCCCTGCGCCAAGTTCGGTTGGCAACGGCCCGCTGCCGACCCGGGATACGATCGCCTTGGCGACGCCGATGGTCTTGCGGTGATACTTGCATGGGAGGTCGCCACCCACATACGCGTAAGAAGGCATCGTATGGCTGGACGTGACCCAAGGCTGAACGCCCTGCACCACATCGAGCATGACGGACTGCGCGCCCTCGAAGAGCACATTGGCACCCGCTTCGACCCGCCGCAAGAGCGCAACCGGATCGTCCGTCACGAACGGCTCAACCACCTTCCACGCCTGGCGCATCGCGTTCACCACGGCCACAAGACCCTCGCCGTCGCCGTCGCGCTGCACGGCCAGCCGCATCATCTGCTCGAACACCCGGCTCCCGTCAACCACCAGGTCGCGGAGCTGAAACGAAGATCGCTCCCCTCCCCGCACGCGGGTCGCGAGATCCGCATAACACGGGCCGATGCCGTTGCCGGTGGTGCCAATCTGGGCGCCATCGTGGCGATCGGCCAGGACATGGAGAGGCTGGACGACCGGACACCTGTCACTGATCGTCAACCGCCCGCCCAGATCGATCCCCTGCGCCGCGAGCATCTCGATTTCGGCTGCCAGTTGCTGCAACCCGATCACGCAGCCTGAGCCGATGTAGAGCGCAACGCCGGGATGCAGCACCCCGGAGGGGACCTGCCGTAGCCGCAAGGTTCCGTCAGGCGTGGCGATGGTATGCCCGGCGTTCGCGCCGCCGTTGAAGCGCGCAATCACCTCGTACTCGCCGGCGAGGTGATCGACGACCCGCGCCTTCCCCTCATCGCCATATTGCAGTCCGACCAGGACGTCGGCGTACCCCGCCTTTTTCGCGGTGCCCATCGCCTACGCGTCCAGCGCAAATGTCGCCTCGATCTCCACCGGGGCACCGAAGGGAAGGCTCGCCACGCCGAGCGCCAGGCGGGCATGGCGCCCTCTCTCTTCAAAGATCCGGTTCAGCAATTCCGACGCTGCATTGATCACCAGCGGCGCATCATGGAAACCCGGCTCCGCCGCAACATAGCCTCCAACGCGGACGATGCCCCGGATTCGTTCGAAATCCCCATCGGTCGCTGCCGCCACCCAACCCAGCAGGTTGGCCAGGCACAACCGCGCGGCCTGCTGTGCCGCTTCGACGGTGACTGCGCCCGGGACCTTGCCGACGAAGACCGGCTTGCCGTCCTGAAGCGGCAACTGCCCCGATACCGTCAGCAAACCATGGTGCAGGGTGTAAGGGACATAGTGCGCTTTGGGAAATTCCGTGGCAGGCAAGACAATGCCGGCAGCCTGGATACGATCCATCACTGACATACTGACTCCTCGACTTGAAAAAGTGTCGGCGAAGTGAGCACGGTGCTGGCCTCCGCCGACACCACGACTGTGCCGCACGGTTAAGCCTTAGATTCGCGTGGCGACGCCAGTTGATGTCGCGCAGACGCCAACCTGCCGGCTGGCGCCTAGTCGCCAGCCATGTCCCTGAAGTATTCGGTCGGCGTCATGCCCAGCGCACGCCTGAACATGGCACTGAAGGCACTCGGACTCTCATAGCCAAGTTGCAGCGCGATGTCCGTGACATGGCAGCCCTCGGCAAGCAGGCGTACCGCGGCCATCAGCCGGGCCTGCTGCTTCCAGCGGCTGTAGGTCATGCCCGTTTCTTCGGGAAACAGGCGGATGATGGTGCGCTCGCTGGCGCCGACCGAACGGCTCCACGCCGCCACGGAAGTCTCATCGGCAGGGTCCTCGAGGATCTTTGCGCAGATCTTGCTCAGCCGAGGGTCCTTGGGCATCGGCAGATGCAGCGGCACCACGGAAAGCGGGCGCAGTTCCTGCAGCAGAAGCTGCACCACCAGGCCGTCGCGGCCGCTTTCGTCATAGTCCAGCGGCATGCGCACGGCGGCCGATATCAGTTCGCGCAGCAGCGGCGGCACAGCGACGACACAACAGTTGCGCAACTCATCAGGAATGGCATCAGCGCGAATATAGACCGTGCGCATTTCCACATCGCCGCAGGCCTGCATGGCGTGCTCGACGTTGCACGGAACCCAGACCGCGCGTTGAGGCGGCACCACCCAGGAGCCGAAATCGGTGGTCACCAGGATAGCGCCCACATAGGCGTAGATCAGCTGGCCACGGGGGTGGGAATGCGCGGAGATATAGAAGCCGTCCTTCAGCTTGCGCGCCATCCCGCCCACTCGCCGGTCTATCGCCTGGTAGTCATCCCGGTTTTCGCTCTTTCCAAACATGGCGTCTTTGCGATAGTCGTTGTCATCCAGGGGCGCGCGCAGCCACACGCCGATACGTATCTTTGGCCGGACGCCAAATGCGTCGCAACGATCAAATGGAATCGAGGCATCGGTCCCACAGTCTGGAGCCAAAAGTAATGTCAGTGTATCGAAACTTCAATCAGGAAGAACTGGACAAGCAGTACAACGTCAGGGCGGGAATTCCCGGGTTCCAGGACATCTTCAAGGGATGGGAGAACACCAGCGCCGCATTCCGTCGCGCCCATCCCATAAAGGAGAACCTTGCGTATGGCCTGGACGCCAAGCAGGCGCTGGACTTCTTTCCCGCAGCCACCAGGAGCCGTCCGTTGCTCGTCTTCATTCATGGCGGCTACTGGCAATCGCTGGACAAGTCGGACTTCAGCCACGTTGCCGCCCCGTACCTGAAGCACGACATCAACGTCGCCGTGGTGAACTACCGGCTCGCCCCGGAGGTCGGGATGGCCGAGATCGTCCGCGATAATCGCGACGCCGTGGCATGGCTCCACGGCAATGCGGCCGAACTGGGGTTCGATGCGAACCGCATCTATGTATCCGGCCACTCAGCCGGCGGACATCTCACCGCCACGCTGGCAGGAACCGATTGGGAGTCGTTCGGCCTCCCCGCTGACGTGCTCAAGGGCGGATGCGCGATCAGCGGCCTGTATGACCTCGAACCTATCCGCCTGTGCTATCTCAACAAGGTGGTCGGTCTGACCGAGGCGGATGTCGCCAGCTACAGCCCGATTCATCATGTTCCACGAGTGAAATTGCCCATGATCCTGACCGTTGGCGGGGATGAGTCGCCGGAGTACCACCGGCTGCAGCGCGAATACCAGGCGCTGCTGGGCGAATGCGGCTTTGACGTGCAGGTGGTGGTGCAGGAGCGCGGCCATCATTTCGACGCAGTCGACCTGCTGGGCGATGCCGATGGCGCCCTGGCCGCGTCGGTGTTGCGCATGATCGAGCGCGCCTGAGGCCTGAGGGCCGGATCGCGGGCAGGGCGGCATTCAGCACAGGCCGCCATGTCCGCGGTCCCGGTGCAATCACCGGATCGGGGCGCTTGCCTGCACGGTTGTGAAAGCGCGAACTCGTGATCAGAAGATTCCATGGCGTGGCAAACCACGCGCTACCCCACCCTCTTCCGGTCGCTGACTACCACCAGCGCCTGTGCCAGGGTCTTGCCAATCGAGCGCGAGCGATGCGGGATCGATGCGTTGAAATACAGCGAGTCGCCAGCCTTCATCCGTACCGTGCGGTCATCGAACAGCACCTCCATCTCGCCCGATACGACGAAGATCAGCTCTTCGCCGGCATGGCTGGCCATTGGCTGGTCTTGTGCCAGCGTGAACGGCGGCACCATGACGAAGGGCTGCATCGCCTTGTCCACGCGCTCCGTGGCAATGGCTTCGTAGGTATAGCCCTGGCGCTCGGCGGACGGGCTGAACGGAACCCGGTCCGCGGCCTTGACCAGCAGGATCTCATTGCCGCGCTGCGGCTTGGCGATCAGCTGGTCGACGGTCACGTCGAGGGCCTCGGCCAGCTTGAGCACCGTACCGATGGTCGGCGACGACAGGCCGCGCTCCAGCTTGGACAGGTAGCTCTTGGTCAGCGATGCCCGTTGCGCCAGTTCCTCAAGCGTCAGCCCGTTGAGCTTGCGCAGTGCCGCCAGCCGTTCGGCGATGGTCGAAAGAGCGGCCGGAGCGCCCGATTCTTGCTTCCTGATCATCCGCAGTCACTGGTTAGAAGCGCCCGGACAGGCGCATGGGTCGGCTCGGATTGTAAGGTCGGCACGACACATGGGCAACTCGGCTTGCCTAAATGACACTTCGGTGTCATTATAGACACACTTGTTTCCCCACCCGCCCCCGAAGGAGCATGCAAGTGAGTCCCAAGCGCCCCCATCTCGCAGGTGCAGCAGCCCTGTTTGTCACCCTATTCCTCAGTGGTTTGCCTGCTGCCCACGCGGCCGGCTATCCGGATCGTCCCATTACGCTGGTGGTGCCATTCGGCGCCGGCGGCATCACTGACCTGGTGGCACGCGCCACCGGCAAGGCCCTGTCTGAACAGCTTGGCCAGTCGATCGTCGTGGAAAACCGCCCCGGCGCGGGCGGCAACATCGCGGCGGATTTCGTACGTCGTGCCCGGCCCGATGGCTACACACTGATGTTTGCCACCGTAGGCGTCCTTGCGGTCAATCCGCATACGGACGTCAAGGTCAGCTTTGATAGCGCGAAGGACTTCACCTATATCTCGCTCGTCGGTTCCACGCCCCATCTGGTGGTGGTCGGCGCCGACGTCCCGGCCAGGACGCTGCCCGAACTGATCAAGCTCGCGCAACGCCAGCCCGGCGCCGTCAGCGTAGGCACCGCAGGCGTCGGCAGCTCGCCGTACCAGGGCATGCGCGTGCTGCAGGACGCGGCCCGGGCCGAATTCCTGCACGTACCGTTCAAGAGCGGCGCTGAATCGGTGACCAACGTCGTCTCGGGGCAGGTCAACATGACATTCGAGGCCACGCCGCAGGTGATGCCATTCGTCGCCTCCGGCAAGCTGCGGGCGTTGGCCGTTGCCAATCCGCGGCGGCTGGCCACCGCGCCGGACGTGCCGGCGACACCGGAACTGGGCCTGCCGACCATCGTGTCCGGTTCGGTGGCAGGCCTGATTGCGCCTGCCGGCCTTGATGCCGCCATCGTGAAGAAGCTCAACACAGCCATTGCCGGCGTGGTATCGAACCCCAAGTTCAAGGCCACGCTGATGGCACAGGGCACTGAACCGATGTCATCGTCGCCCGAACAATTCCGCAAGCTGATCAAAGAAGAAGACCAGCGCTGGTCGGCCTTGCTCAAGGCTGACAACAAGACCAGGTAACGCGGACTGAAAGCTCCGCTTCTCCAGCACAACGAAAGGAAAATCCCATGGCCAGCACCATGCAACTGAGCAAGAGCGAAATCGTCGCCGCCTCGCTCCAGAAAATCCAGATGGAACTGCGCACGCAGAAAATGCCGCTGCGCGAGGCAGTAGCCGAAACCTGCCGGATCCTGTTCGCCTTCGGGCACGACTCCGGCCTCTCAGGCCAGATCACCGCGCGCGCAGAACAGCCTGGCACCTACTGGACCCAGCGCCTGGGTCTGGGCTTCGACGAAATCACGTCCGACAACCTGCTGCTCGTCAACGAAGACCTGGAAGTCCTGGAAGGCAGCGGCATGCCGAACCCGGCCAACCGCTTCCATTCCTGGCTCTACCGTGCGCGTCCGGACCTGAACTGCATTGTCCATTCGCACGCGCCGCACGCCTCGGCGCTGGCGATGCTGGAGGTGCCGCTGGTCATTTCGCATATGGACACGTGCGTGCTCTACGACCAGTGCGCGTTCCTTGAGAAATGGCCTGGCATTCCTGTCGGCAATGAAGAGGGAGAAATCATCTCGGGAGCCCTTGGTGACAAGAAGGCCATCCTGTTGTCCCACCACGGCCTGCTGGTGGCCGGTGCCACGGTGGAAGAAGCCTGCGTACTGGGTGTGATGTTCGAGCGTGCCGCCCGGCTGCAACTGCTGGCCATGGCGGCGGGCCCGATCCAGCCGATCCCGCACGATCTGGGCTGCGAAGCGCGGCGCTGGGTCAGCACCCAAAAGCGGTTCGAAGCCACCTTTGCCTACTACTCGCGGCGTGCGCGTCGCGGGCTGGGCGCCGAATAGCAACAGGGCGCCGACGGGCCGGCGCAAGCACGGCCAGGCCATGGCGAAGTCTGCAGTCTGCTGAGAACCTGAACCACGCCTGGCCCTGCGCCATTGCCGCTTGCTTGATATGAGAAGCGCAAGCTCCGACAGTATTGGTCGAATGGGATAATCGCGTCATGGCAGGCAGGGCGGGAATCGCAGATCTGCCGCCGATGGCGCAGGTGAGTGACGGCGCCATAGCCGGCGCCCGCCGCCGGCGCTCATACCCCTACCCAAGAACGGAGACATGCCTTGACCATTAAAAACCGATTCACCCTGGGCCTGTTGGCAACGGCAGCCCTCATCGCGGCGGCCCCGGCTTGCGCACAAGAACAGTGGCCAGCAAAGACGATCCGCTTTGTCGTGCCCTTTGCCGCCGGCGGCGCCAATGACCTGATGGCGCGCGCCGCGGCCGAGGGCGCAACCAAGGCGCTGGGCCAGACCGTGCTGATCGAGAACCGGCCCGGCGCGGGCGGCACCGTGGGCGCCGACATCGTGGCCAAGAGCGCGCCGGATGGCTATACCTTCCTGATCAGCGCAGCCGGCGTCATCTCCAACAGCATGATCAAGAAGTCAATGCCGTTCAAGGATGACGCGCTGGTTCCCGTGGCCATGATCGGCCTTGCGCCTTCGGTCATCGTGGTGCCGAAGAACGCGCCCTACAAGGATCTGCGCGACTTCGTCGAGGCGTCAAAGAAGGGGAACGGTTTCAACTTCGCGACCGCGGGGACCGGCAGCACCCCGCACTTCGTGGCGGAGATCCTGAATGTGAAGTACGGCGCAAAGCTGCAGCCGGTGCCCTACAAGAGCGGGTCGGAAAGCACTACGGCAGTGCTGGGCGGCCAGGTGGAAGGAACCTCCGAGGCCAGCATCATCGCCCTTCCGCATATCCTGCACGATGGCAAGTTCAAGGCGCTCGCCACCACCTGGACGCAGCGCATCTCGGCCTACCCGCAGCTTTCCACCGCGGTGGAGCAAGGTTTCCCGGACCTGCAGATCGCGCATTGGGCCGGCGTCCATGCCCCCAAGGGGACGCCCGACGCCATCCTGGACAAGGTGGCCGCCGCGGTGGACAAGGCCATGAAGGACCCGGCCGCCGCCGCCAAGCTGAAGGCCGTGGGCATCGAACCGGTCGGCGGCACGCGTGCGGACTTTGTGAAGTTTGTCGAGGCGGAGCGCAAGCGGCTGGGCGAGATTGTCAAGGCCGCCAGGATGCAGGAGAAGTAATCGCTGTGCCCGCCATGCCGCCCCATCGGTCAGGACGCCGGGGCGGCACGGCTTTCATTGGCCGTTGCCGCAGGCAGGTTGCGGCGCCCCCAGTTCTCTGCCTGCCGCTCCAGGTGCAGGCGGATAAAGTCCATCAGCGTTCGCGTTGCCAGCGTGGGATAGCGGTTTGGCGCGGTCAGCATGTAGACACTGTCGCCCACGCCTTCGGCTTCGCACTCGGCCAGCACCTCGCGCATCTGTCCGGACTGCAGTTGCCGCCAGACCGCATAGCGCGGCAGCAGCGCCACGCCCAGCCCGCCCATCACCGACTCGAACAGGAACGGATAGTCGCCTGACTGGATCCGGGGCGACACGCGCAGCGTCATCGGCGTGCCCGCCAGCCATACCTTCAGCGTAAAGCGGCGCCCCAGCGATGCCGGGGCAATCATGTCGCAGCGCTCCAGGTCGGCCACGGTCCGGATCGGCCCGTGGCTGTCCAGGAACGAGGCCGACGCGCACAGGCACCAGCCGACATCGCAGATGCGCCTCGCCACGTGGTCATCGGGCGGCTGCGAGGTGATCTTCAGCGCCACGTCGACCTCGGCCGGGATCAGGTCGCCAATGTTGTCGTTGATGACGACGCGCAGCGAAATCTGCGGGTAGTTGCGCGCGAATTCCAGCAGCAATGGGGTCAGGTAGAGATGACCCAGTCCCGTGGGCAGGCGAATACGCACGTCGCCGCGCACCACCTGGCCAAGGCTGTCGATCGAGGTATTGGCGGACTGCAGTTCGTCCAGCATGCGCAAGCCATGCGCGTACAACAACTGGCCCGCCTCGGTCAGTTCGACATGGCGCGTGGTGCGGCGCATCAACTGGGCGCCCAGGTGCTGCTCCAGCAATTTCAGGCGGCGCGATACGTTGGAGCGGGTCATGCCGCTGCGCTCCGCGGCGGCGGTCAGCGTGCGCGACTCGACCATGGTCACGAACAGCCGCACCAGGTTGAGATCGAAATTATTGTCAATCATGAGTCAACACCGTAGGCACAAATCGAGGGATTGTCCTGGCAGGAAGCCAACCCTAGCATAAACCTCCTGCTTACCCACCTTTCGAACGCCATGTCCGCACTGCCCGCTTCCGACCTGTCCGACACCGACCTGCCTTTCGCCGGCCTGCGCGTGCTCGACATCAGCCAGGGCATTGCCGGCCCGTATTGCGCGCACATCCTGTGGCAGCAAGGCGCTGGAATCGTCAAGGTCGAGCCGCCCGCGGGCGACTGGGGCCGCAAGGTCGGGGTCGTGCGCGGCGATACCAGCGCGCTGGCGATCGCCTATAACGCCGGCAAGCGCAGCGCCTGCATCGACGCCACCACTGACGCCGGCAAGGAGGTGCTGCTCGGCCTTGCGCTGCAGGCGGACATCGTCGTGCAGAACTTCCGCCCTCAAGTGGCGGAACGGCTGGGCGTGGGCTATGCGGCGCTGGCCGCGCAGCGGCCCGCGCTGGTCTATGTGTCGATCAGCGGCTATGGCCCGGATGGTCCCTATGCCGACTATCCGGCTTCGGACTCGGTGATGCAGGCCGACTCCGGGCTGATGTTCGCCAACCGTGGCGCCGACGGTGGCGCGCGCCGCATCGGCATGCTGCTCGCCGACGCCGCCACCGGCCTCTATGCCGCCCAGGCCTGCGCCGCGGCGCTGTGCCGGCGTTTTCGCAGCGGACTCGGCGGCCATGTCGAGCTGAACCTGTTCGATGCCTGCTGTGCGCTGCAGGCCAACAACCTGCTCGAGCATGCCATCGGTGGCCCGACGGCCGCCGGCCCGGTGAGCGCGCCCAATGGCGTCTATGCCAGCAGCGACGGCAGCGTGACGCTGCTGGCGCTGAACAACGCGCAGTTCGCCAAGCTATGCCATGCGCTGGACCGCACCGGCTGGCTGGAAGACCCGCGCTTTGCCGACAATGCCGCGCGCATGGCCCACGCCGCGCTGCTGAACCAGCAGGTGGCCGAGCAGATCGCCACGCGCACGACCGCGCAATGGCAAGACATCCTCAGCCGGCACGACGTGCTGCATGCCCCGGTGCGCAGCTATGAAGACGTGCTGGCACACCCGCAGGCGGCACACCGGCAGACCTTCCAGACGATCGCGCAGCCGGGGCTCGGACCGCTGCCCTTCGCCGGCATCCCGGCGCGCGACATGCGCCGGGATGCCGGCCCGGCGCCGGCCAACGGCGAACATACCGTGCAGGTCCTGCGCGAGGCCGGCTTCGGCCAGCAGGCCATCGACGCATGGCTGCAGCAGGGTGTGGTGCGACAGGCGACGGCCCCCGCGGCCAAGGCAGGTGTGCAATGAAGGCGCTTGTCTGCAAGCAGTTCGGCGGCGTGCAGGACGTCGCGCTGCAGGCCATCCCGGAACCGGTGCTGGCCGACCCGCATGCGGTCACGATTGCCGTCGAGTACGCCAGCGTCAGCCACGCCACCGGCCTGATGATCGCCGGCCAGTACCAGCGCCGGCCCCCGTTGCCCTTCGTGCCCGGTACCGAAGCGGTCGGCCGCGTGGTGGCCTGCGGTGACGCGTGCACGCGGCTGCGTCCCGGCGACCGGGTGGTGGCGATCGCGGACTGGGGCTGCTTTGCCGAACAGGTCACCGTGCCCGAGTACACCGTCTACCGCGTCCCGGATGCGCTGCCGTCAAAGGCCGCGCTGCCGATCCCGATTTCCTATGGCACGGCGTATTGCGGGCTGGTGTGGCGCTGCGCGCTGCGCCCGAATGACACGGTGCTGGTGCTTGGCGCCGGGGCCGGTGTCGGCCTGGCTGCCGTGGAAATTGCGCGCCAGCTCGGCGCCACCGTCATCGCCTGCGCCAGCACCGAGGCCAAGCGTGCCGACGCGCTGCGGCGCGGCGCCACGCACGCGCTGGCCCCGGCGGACCTGGCGGCATCGGTCAAGGCGCTGACGCACGGCCGTGGCGCGGACGTAGTGGTGGACCCGGTCGGCGGCGACCTGTTCAACCAGGCCCTGCGTGCGGCGGCGGCGAACGCGCGCATCCTCAGCATCGGCTTTGCCAGCGGCACCATCCCGCAGGCCCCGGTCAACCTGCTGCTGGTCAAGAACCTCACGCTGCACGGGTTCTTCTTTGGCCGCTACATCGGCTGGACGCCCGCCAACGAGCGGGCCGAGCATGCAACGGCGCTGCAGGAGGTCATGGCGACGCTGTTCGATTGGGCCGCGCGGGGCAAGCTGGAGCCGACCGTATCCGCGGTCTATCCGATCACCGGCCTGGACGACGCCCTGGCCGCGCTGGAATCCCGCCAGGTGGTGGGCAAGGTAGCCATAAAAATCAAGGAGACAGAGACGTGAACAACCGATACCAGAAACGACTTCCGGCTTGGCCGCGGCTGCGCGCGGCACTGATGCTGGCGGCAGCCGCGGCCGCGCTGCCGGCTGCCGCCGTCGCGCAGGACTTCCCGCAGCATCCCGTGCGCATGGTGCTGCCCTACCCCGCCGGCGGGCCCACCGACCTGCTCGCGCGCGTGGTCGCGGTCAAGATGGGCGAGAGCCTGGGCCAGAGCGTGGTGGTCGACAACAAACCCGGCGCCAGCGGCATGATCGGCGCCGAAGCCGTGGCGCGCGCTCCCGCCGACGGCTACACCATCCTGGCCAATGCCTCGCTGCATGTGATCAACCCCAGCATTCAGCCGAAGATGCGCTATGACTCCTTCAAGGACTTCGTGCCGATCACGCAGCTGGCCGACGTGCCGCTGGTGCTGGTGGTCAACAACGCCTCGCCGGTGAAGACAGTGCAGGACCTGATCGCCTACGCAAATAGCCAGGGCGGTGCGCTCAACTTCGGCTCGGCGGGCAATGCCTCGGCCCAGCACCTGGCCGGCGAATCGTTCAAGCTGGCGGCAAAGGTGCCGATGCAGCATGTGCCGTACAAGGGCAGCGCGCCGGCGCTGACGGACCTGATGGGCGGCCAGATCCAGCTGATGTTTGATTCCATGCCGTCGGCGATGCCCTTCATCAAGTCCGGCAAGCTGCGTGCCGTTGCCGTGACCACCGCGCGGCGCGCGAGCGCGCTGCCAAACGTGCCCACCGTCGCCGAGTCCGGCCTGCCCGGCTTCGACATCAGCACCTGGTACGGGCTGTGGGCGCCGCGCGGCACGCCGGCCCCGGTCGTGGAAAAGCTGGCCGCGCATGCGGCCGGCGCGCTGAAGCGGCCCGATGTGCGCCAGCAATATGCCGACATGGGCGCCGAGCCGGTCGGCTCCTCACCTGGCGACTTTGCCCGCTACAACGCTTCCGAAAGCAAAAAATGGGCGGAAATCGTGCGGCGCTCGGGGGCCAAGGCAGACCAGTAGCGCACGGCGGTTGCCGCAGGACTGGCCGATGCCGGGTGTCGGCCAGACGCGCAGTTGGCCAATCTTTCAGATTGCTGCGATCAATTTCCGGTCGGAACCGTCCAGTCCTCCACCACCAGGCCAGGGACGCGCCGGAATGCCTGGTCATTGGTCACCAGCACCGCGCCAGTCTCCAGCGCGTGCGCGGCGATCAGCAGGTTCAGTGCCCCCACCGGCTGTCCTTGGGATTCCAGCGCAGCGCGGGTTTCACCATAGCCGGCCATCACTGAAGGGGTCCAGGGCAATACCTCGACCCTGCGCAGCAGCTCGTCGACCGCGCGCGCGAGGCGCGCTGCGCCGGGGCGCTTGGCCAGCCCGTACATCAGTTCCGCACCGGTGATGGCTGACAGGCACAGCGCCACCATCGGCGCTGCCGTCACGCGTGCCACGACTGCCGGATGTGCCCGCAACAGATGGCTCACAATATTGGTGTCGAGCATGTAGCGCGTCATTCGAGACCCGCCAGCGGATCCCTGGCTTGCTCGCCCTGCGCGCGGTCCGCCAGAAAGTCTTCCGGCACGGCGCTGTCCTTGATGGCAGCCAAAAAGCCGTCCCAACTCTCCGGCCGGCGCGACAGGATCACGTCACCGGTGGACGGGTCACGGCGAATGTATACCTCGCGCTCGGCGAAGCGGAATTCCTGCGGCAGCCGTACCGCCTGGCTGCGGCCGGTGGTGAAGATCTTGGCAGTGGTGCTCACGATATTTCCTTTGATAGATACCAAAAGATATACCGTCATGCGATGGATATCAAGATAGCTACCACCAGCTGTATCTGTGGGATGTCTAACGAGATGGGACGAAAATGCGCTAAGCAACCCCTACGTCCCAGCAATGCTTCTTCCCTTGTTTTGCTCTGCGGCGCACCGCAACCGTGCGCCCATGCGCCCGGATTGAGCATGGGCTCCCCCCCTCATTTCCCCAGCGCCCATTCAAAGCTACGGGTTTTCGCTCGTTGAACGTTGGCATGTCTGTTGCATAGTATTCAAGTGACTTGAATATGGTGCAGGCAGCTTTCCAAGAGCTTTCCCGGGCGTCCACACGCGCCTTGCATCGGTTCGGGTCGGTGACGCCGCGCAGCGGTCCGTCCAATTGTCCATGCAACCCAGGGGGAAGAGAGTGCGCAAGAAACACACTGCAGTAGCCGCCGCCATCGCAGCCGCAGCGACCGGAATGGTCCTGACGGCAGCACCGGCGCAGGCCAAGGATGTCGTCAAGATTGCCTTTGTCGGTCCGCTGACCGGTGGCGTGTCGTCGATCGGCCTGGGCGGACGCAATTCCGCGGACCTGGCCGTGCGCTTGCGCAATGCGGACCCGAAGGCCAGGTACACCTATGAACTGGTGGTGCAGGACGACGAGTGCCGGCCGAACGTCGGCGTGCAGGTGGCGACCAAGATCGCGGCGGACAAGTCCATCGTTGCCGGCGTGACGCACTTCTGCTCTGCCGTGGCCATGGGCACAGTGGGCGTCTACAGCCGCTTCGGCATGCCCGCCGTGGTGTGGGGCGCCGTGCTGCCCGAGGTCACTTATGGCAACAAGTTCAAGGAGATCCATCGCGTCAACGGCACGATGATCAACCAGAGCGAAGTGGCGGCCAAATTCATGACCGGGCTGGGCTACAAGAAGTGGGCGATCATCCATGACACCACCGACTACGGCAAGGGCCACAACAAGTATTTCAGCGAGTTCCTGAAGAAGGACGGCGGCACCATCGTCGGCACGTTCGGCGTGACAGCCGATCAGCAAGATTTCACCACGGAGCTGACCAAGATCCGCGAACTGAAGCCCGACGTGGTGTATTTCGGCGGCCTCACGCCGCTGGGCGTGCGCATCCGCACGCAGATGGACAAGCTCGGCATCAAGGCTCAGTTCGAGGGCACGTCGGGCATCAAGTCCGATGCCTATATCGAAGGCGTGGGCAAATCGCTGTCGGAGGGTTCGCTGGCGTTCATCGAAGGCGCGCCGGTAGAGAAGCTGGCGGGCGGCCAGTTCTTCATGGAACGCTACACGCAGCAGAAATACGGTGAACCGCCGGAAGCGTACGGCCCGTTTGCGTTTGCCGCGGCCAACCTGATCATCGACGCCGTGGAAAAGGTGGGCCCGGACCGCAAGAAGGTGCGTGATGTGCTGAACGGCACCAGGGACGTGAACACCATCATCGGCAAGGTCACCTTCGACGACCACGGCCAGAACGTGGTGCCGCTGATCACCAAGTATGTGGTGGAAGACGGCAAGTGGGTGATCTGGGAAGACAGCACCTACGGCAAGGGCAAGAAGAAGCTGACCGGCCTGTAAGCATGGCGGCCGGGTTCGGGGCAATCCTGCCC
This sequence comes from Cupriavidus sp. GW823-FHT07B10, assembly GCF_058794355.1. NCBI lineage: Bacteria > Pseudomonadati > Pseudomonadota > Betaproteobacteria > Burkholderiales > Burkholderiaceae > Cupriavidus > Cupriavidus sp. GW823-FHT07B10. The sequence continues at coordinate 474,010 of NZ_JBXAGS010000004.1, read as the reverse complement.
CCGCCCGGCCCCGCGCCCGCCTGGGCATCCGGAATTCGGGGGATACCGATGAGTGTATTAGGGCAGTACGTCTTTAACGGGCTGATGCTCGGGATGATCTACGCAATGGTAGCGGTAGGCTTCACGCTGTTCTTCGGCGTGCTCGACGTGATCAAGTTTTCTCATGGCGATGTGCTGATGGTGGGTGCGTTTGCCGGGCTGGCGGCATCAGCCGGCGTGGTGGCGATGCATGTGGATTCCCCGTGGCTGCAGCTGCTGGCCATCGTGGTGTGCGCGGTGACGGTGACCGGCCTGCTGGGCGCCGGCATCGCCCGCGTCCTGATCCTGCCGCTGCGCCGTGCGCCGCCGCTGAACACATTGCTGGCCACGCTGATGCTGGGCACGGTGCTGCGTGAGGCGGTCCGGCTGTTCTACCCGGACGGCTCGAACCCGAAACCATTTCCCGCGCTGCTGCCCGCTGGCGAGTTCACCATCGGCGCGCTCTCCATCCGCGCGGACAACCTGATCCTGCTGGCCGCCGGCGTGGCCATCATCCTCGGCGTGCATCTGCTGATCACCCGCACGCGCTTTGGCATGGCCATTCGTGCCGTGGCCCAGGATGGCGAAACGGCCCGGCTGATGGGCATCAACTTCGAGGTGGTGGTACTGGTCACGTTTGCGCTGGGGTCCGCCATGGCGGCACTGGCGGGCGTGATGAACGGCCTCTACTACAACGAGATCAACTTCAACGTCGGGCTGCTGTTGGGGGTGATCGGCTTTGCCGCTGCCATCCTTGGCGGGCTAGGCAATATCTACGGCGCCATCCTCGGCGGCTTCCTGTTTGCGGCGCTGCAGGTACTGGGCAGTGCCATGCTGCCGGCCCTGGTGCCCGACATCCCGAGCGCCTACAAGGACGTATTCGCCTTTGCCGTGGTCATCGTGCTGATGGCCTGGAAGCCGACCGGACTCATCGCGGAGAAAGCCAGTGAACGTGTCTGACAACGTCTCGAAGCCGCTGCCGGCGGCCTCCGCCGCCACGGCCAAGGGCCCGCAGCGGCGCCCGGCCATGGTGCTGGCCATCTCGGCCATCGCCCTGGTGGCCTATCTCTACCTCTTCCTGCATGCGGAATCGCAACTGGCGGTAGCCGTGCTGCTGGCGCTGGCCGGGGCCGCGGTGTTCGCGGCGGGCCGGCTGGGCCTGACGCAGGCCGTGGAGCAGGCAGCATCGCGGCGGCCAGGGCAGTCCAGGCTATGGACGCTGGCCGGCACGCTGGCGCTGGTCGCGCTGTTCCACGAGAGCCATTTCGTCCTGCTGATGCTGTGTGCCGTGCTGCTTTACACCACCGCCTGCCTGGGGCTGACAGTCCAGTTCGGGTTTTCCGGCGTGTCCAATTTCGCGGGCGCGGCGTTCTTTGGCATCGGCGCCTACACCACGGCCGTGCTGGCCACGCACACGGGCATTCCTCACGTGCTGGTGATCGTGCTGTCTGGCCTGGCAGCGGCCGTGATCGGCTCGGTGCTGGTTGCGCCCGTGCTGCGCACGCGCGGCCACTATGCGGCGCTGGTGACCATCGCGTTCGGCATCCTGTTCAAGACCTTCCTTGAGGTCAACGACGTGCTGGGCGGGCCGCAGGGCCTGCAGGTGCCCGGGATGACGCTGTTCGGCTTCGCGTTCAATGAGAGCGTGACACTGTTCGGCGTGGACGTGTCGTTCTACGCCAGCTATGCGCTGCTGAGCCTGCTGATCTGTGCGGGCACGTTTGCCGTGGTCAAGGCGCTGGAGCGCTCGTGGGTAGGCCTGGCGATGGACGTGGTGCGCACCGACGAGACCGCCGCCGCCGCGTTCGGCCTGCACATCGCCCGGTGGAAGGTGATTGCGTTCATGCTCGGCAACTTCTTTGCCGGCATCGCCGGCAGTGTCTACGGCATGGTCACTGCGTTCGTGGCGCCCAACAACTTCACCTTCGCCGACTCGCTGCTGATGCTGTCGATCGTGATCCTGGGCGGCCTCGGCAACGTGGTGGGCCTGGTGCCGGCGGCCATTATCGTGCTGGTGCTGCCCGAAAAGCTGCAGTTCATCCAGGAATACCGCTTCCTGTTCTACGCGGCGCTGGTGATCGCCATCCTGCTGTTCCGCCCGGACGGCCTGATGCCGCGCAAGACCCGCCTGTTCTTTCCCCGGGAGGATGCGCAATGAGCGACGCAATGATCCAGGTGCGCGACCTGACCATGCGCTTTGGCGGCCTGACCGCGCTGGACAACCTCCAGCTCGAGATCCGCCGTGGCGAGATCCTGGGCCTGCTGGGCCCCAACGGCTCCGGCAAGACCACGTTCTTCAACGTGCTGACGGGGCTGTACAAGGCAAGCGCCGGAACCATTACCTATGACGGCAACAACGTCATCGGCAAGACGCCACAGCAGATCTACCGCAGCGGCGTGGCGCGGACGTTCCAGCGTTCGCGCTTGTCGCTGCCGCTGACGGTGTTCGACAACATCGTGATCGGCGATTACCAGAACATGCGTCACGGGCTGGTCTTCAACCTGTTCCGGCGCAAGGCGTTCCGCGCCGAGTACGAACGCTACGTGGAGTCGGTGCGCGAGCTGCTGGGCATCTTCAGCCCGCCACTGGTGGCGCGGCTGTTCGAGCCGGTGGAAACGTTCACGATGATCGACCGCCGCCGCATCGAGGTGTGCCGGGCCCTGATGAGCCGCCCTCGCCTGCTGCTGCTCGACGAGCCTTCGGCGGGCATGACGCATGACGAGACCCATGAACTGATGGACGACATCCTGCAGGTGCGCGGCAAGCTGCAGGACCTGTCGGTGGTGCTGATCGAGCACGAAATGAACGTGATCGAGCGCATCACCGACCGCTGCATCGTGCTGAACTACGGCAAGAAGATTGCCGAGGGAACCTACGCCGAGATTACCGCCGATCCCGACGTGCAGACCGCCTATCTGGGGGAGGAAGCCGCATGAGCGACAGCACACTGCGCGTGGAAGGGCTGACCACGGGCTACGACAGGGTCAACGTCCTGCACGATGTCTCGATCGAGGTGCCGCCGGGCAAGATCACATGCATCCTTGGCGCCAACGGCGCCGGCAAGAGCACGCTGATCCGTTCGATCCTGGGCCTGACACCGCCGCGCCAGGGACGCATCCTGTGGGACGGCACGGACATCGCGGGCGAGAAGACCCACAACATCATCGCACGCGGCATCTCCTGCATTCCCGAAGGCCGCAAGGTGTTCCCGCGCATGACGGTGGCCGAAAACCTTGCGCTGGGCGCATTCCTTGAGGCGGACCCGGCCAGGGTGCGCGAGCGCATCGAGCGCGTGTACACGATCTTCCCCCGGCTGCGCGAGCGCGCGGGCCAGCTCGCCGGCACCATGTCCGGCGGCGAACAGGCGATGGTGTCGATCGGGCGCGGACTGATGGCGCAGCCGCGGCTGCTGGTCATCGACGAGCCGTCGCTGGGCCTGTCGCCGCTCTATGTGAAGGAAAACTTCAAGGTCATCCAGCAGATCAACGAACTGGGCATGACGGTGCTGCTGGTGGAACAGAACGCGCGCCAGACGCTGGCCATCTCACACCAGGGCTATGTGCTGACCCAGGGCCGTGTCGTGGCCCAGGGCACCGCGCAGGCGCTGCGCGAGAACGATGAGGTTCGCGCAGCCTATTTCGGCTGATCCGGAGAACATGCGATGGACGACTTCCTCGATCTTCCGGTGCGCACCCTGGCGGCGATGGTGTCGCGGCGCGAACTGAGCGCCGAAGCGGTGGTCCGTGCGGCACTGGCCCGCATTGCGGCGCAAGACGCAGGCATTCTGGCCTGGCAGCACGTGGGTGGCGACACCGCCGTGGCGCAGGCGCGGCGGCTGGATGCCGGCGGCGCGTCAGGCGCGTTGCCGGGCGTCCCGCTTGGCGCCAAGGACCTGATGGATACAGCCGACATGCCGACCACTTATGGTTCGCCGATATACGCCGGACATCGGCCGGGCGTGGATGCGGCGGCGGTGGCACTGGCCCGGTCGGCGGGCGCGGTCGTGGTCGGCAAGACCGTCACCACCGAATTCGCCACGTTTCAGCCGGGGCCGACCCGCAACCCGCGCGCGCCGGCGGACAGGCCCCGCACCCCCGGCGGCTCGTCGAGCGGATCGGCCGCCGCCGTCGCCGCAGGCATGGTGCCGCTGGCCTTTGGCACACAGACCGCGGGATCGATTGTGCGGCCGGCCGCCTATTGCGGCGTGGTGGGCTACAAGCCCACGCATGGCACACTGCCGCTGGCCGGTATCAAGCCGCTGGCACCAAGCCTGGATACGGTGGGCGTGCTGGCCCGCCGCGTGGACGACGCGGCCTTCTTCATCGGCACCCTGGCGCGCGATGGCGCGCTAGCGGACGCGTCGACGCTACGCCACGCGCCGCTGCGCATCGGCATTTGCCGCACGCCGCATTGGGAACGTGCTGGTGCCGATACACAAGCCGCACTGGACACCGCGATCCGTGCGCTCGAACGCATCGGTGGCACGGTGCGCGACTTCAACCTGCCGCAGGCTTGCCACGGGCTGACTGAAGCCCAACTGGACATCATGGCATTCGAGGCACTCGCCGCATTCGCGCCGGAAGCACGCGAGCACGCAGAAGACTTCAGCGCGGCTTTCGCGCGCCAGCTCGAAGCGGGCCGCGCCGTCACCGGCCAGCGCTTCCATGTCGCGCTGGCATACGCGGAAGCGGCCCGCACGGCGTTCAACACGGCGATGGCAGGATTCGACGTCGTGCTGGCCCCGAGCGCCGAAGGCGAAGCGCCTGCTGGCCTTGGCACCACCGGCGATCCGATTTTCTGCCGCATGTGGTCGCTGCTGGGCACCCCATGCGTCCATGTGCCGACGGGCACCGGCGCCACCGGCATGCCGGTTGGCGTGACCGTGACGGGGCCGCGCCATGCCGATGCCCGCGTGCTCGGCATGGCTCATCGCCTTGAGCAGGCGCTTGGCGCCAGCCTTGCCTGATATCTGGAGACCAAATTGACCGTATCGAACCCGCCCCCCCTCGCCAACGCACAAGCCATTGCCGAACGCGCACAGGATCATGTGGGCGCCGGGCGCCTGGCCGCATCGCTGGCAGCCCTGGCCAGCTTTGGCCTGCGCCACGACGGCGGCGTTTCCCGCGAAACACTGACCGCGACCGACCTGGCCGCCCGGCGCCACCTGATCGACCAGGCACGCGCGCTGGGCTGCACCGTCGGCATCGACGATTGCGGCAACCTGTTCTTCCGCCGCCCCGGCCGCGAAGACCTGCCGCCGGTGCTGACCGGCAGCCACGCCGATACCCAGCCGGTGGGCGGCAAGTACGACGGCGCGTACGGCGTGCTGGCCGGCCTGGAAGTGATTGCCGCGCTCAACGCGGCCGGCATCGAGACCTTGCGCCCCATCGAGGTCGTGTCCTGGACCAACGAGGAAGGCAGCCGCTTCGGTCCCGGCGCGATGGGGTCGAGCGCTTTCGTCGAACCCGCCCGGCTGGCAGGCTATCGCGACGTGGCTGACGCCGCCGGCATTCGCTTCGGCGAGGCGCTCGATGCCGCGCTCGCGGAAAGCCACGATGTCACCAGGGTGCCGATGGCGCGGCCCATGGCGGCATGCGTCGAACTGCACATCGAACAGGGGCCGGTGCTGGAAGGCGCAAATGTGCCGCTGGGCGTGGTCACCGGCATCCAGGCGGTGCGCTGGTTCCGCGTGGAATGCACGGGTACGATGGCCCATGCCGGCACCACGCCGATGGCGGTACGATGCGATGCGATGGCCGCGGCCGTGGCCATCGCGCAAGACCTGTACGCGCTGGCGCCACGCCATGCGGCCGCCCCCGGCACTCCTGAACTGCGCCTGACGCTGGGCCGCTGGAGCGTGGCGCCGAACTCGGTCAACACCATTCCCGGCCATGTCACGTTCACGGTCGATATGCGCTGCCTGGACGACGCCGCGCTTGACCGCGCCGAAGCGGCACTGCGCGCGGTGTGCGTCAGGCACGCACATGCGCCCGAAGCGGTCACGGTCACGCGCTTCTTCCATCGCGAGCCGACGCATTTCCCCGAGGCCATGCTGGGCACCATCGAGCGCGCCTGCGCGCGTGCCAGCCGCAACGCCGGCCGCGCGCTGCCGGTGCGGCTGACCTCCGGCGCGTTCCACGACGCCATGTACCTGGCCGACCATTGCCCCACGGCGATGATCTTCGTGCCAAGCAAAGGGGGCATCAGCCACAATGCCGCCGAAGATACGGAAGACGCCGATCTGTTCCTTGGAGCCCAGGCACTGGCTTACACTGTCGCCGAACTGGCCAGCCGCTGAACGCATTGACGTACGGCGCCTGGTGGCCGACCCAAGTCCAACCAATTCCGAGCCTGCATGGCAAAGACCGAGCAACCCACACCTGAAGCGGCCGACAGCAAGTCGGCCACCCTGACGCTTGGCGTCAAGCTGCGCCACGCCCGGCTGGTGGCCGGCTACACGCTGCTGCAGCTCGCCGGAAAGGCGGGTTGCTCGGAAAGCCTGATTTCAAAGATTGAGCGCGGGCTGGCAACCCCGTCGTTTACCACGCTGCACCGGCTGGCCGTGGCGCTGGACACCAATATCGGCGCACTGACCAGCGACGAGGAGCCAAACCAGTCACCGATCCTGCGGCATGGTGAACGCCCGGTGATCCGGGCCGGCGGCGTGGCGCTCGAACGCGTGGTGCTGCCCAAGCGTGGCGGCCTGCTGCAGGCCAACATCCACATCGTCTGGCCCGGCGAGGCCAGCGACGGGCAGATCGAGCACCAGGGCGAGGAAGTTGGCTACGTGCTCGAAGGGCAGCTCGAACTGATGCTCGGCGACGACGTCTACCTGATCGGCCCGGGCGATGCTTTCACGTTCTCCAGCCAGGTGCCGCATGGCTACCGCAATGTGGGCGACGTGGTGGCCAGGGTGCTGTGGGTGAATTCGCCCGCCACCTTCTGAGACGGGAGCGGGCTTGCGCAGGGAAGCCCGTGGCTCGGGTCAGGCCCGCACGAAGGCAGACTTGGCTCAGAGCCCCGACGGCTTCAATCGTCATCGTGCCAGCGGTGCCACTCGCGATGGCGCCGCCTCCACTCGCGTTCCCTCCACCGCTGCTCGCGCCACTGTTGTTCACGCCATGCGCGTGCCTGCCAATCGTCGTAGTAATCAGGCGCCACTACCACCGGGCGCGGAGCAACGTAGACAGGGGCCGGTTCGTAGTACACCGGGGGCGGAGGCGCTGCAACCACGACACCTGGAATACCGATGCCAATTCCGACGTCTACCCTTGCCTGGGCGGCGCCAGACGCAAGCATGGATGCGGCTGCGATTGCACAAACTGCCAGGATCTTCTGCATGATGCTGTTCCGTCGAATGTTGCCAATACCTTATGGCGTTCTCGCCCTGTTTGGTATGTGCAGAACCTAAAGCTGGTTACCTCGTGTAACGGCGGCAGGTTGTGACAGTTGACCACGGCGCTTGAGAGTCTTGTAAGGCTTTGTATCCACTGCGAAGTCAGAGGCTGTCGCATCAATCCTTGTTACGGTCTCTGCCGCGACCGTTGCCACCGTCGGCGTCACGATTCCGCCCACGGTCATCACCGCGGTTACCGCCACGGTCATTGCCCCGGTCCCCGCCATGCTCTCCGCGCCGGTCCCGGCCGCGATTCTCTGCTCGCTCATCGCCCCGGTTCCATCCACGCTTCTCGCCGCGGTTTTCGCCTTGGTCTCCACCACGGTTCCAGCCGCGGTTATCACGGCCGCTCCAGTCACGGCCCCTGTTTCGCTGCTCGTCCCGGTCCCAGCCTCGATCCCAGTCACCGCCCCACTTTCGGTTGCCGCCGTAGTACCTTCCGCCGTCCCAATCGGAGTAACCGCCGCCGTAAATCGGACGCGAGTATCCGCCGTGGTAGTAGCCGTCATCATAGGGAGCGACGGCGCAGCCGGTGAGAAGTGCTGCCGTGACCACGGTGAGCACAAATAGGGGTTTCATGGTGACCTGCGCTTGCAGTTGGCGAATTTGCCGCAAGGATACCGACGGGCACCTCCCCCGGTTGTAAGAAATCGTGTCCCGAGCGCGAAGTCGCCGATGACGGCAGCACCGATCGTCAACGTGCCTGAGATGGCGATCCAGTCGGTGCAGGGATCGAAACGATTTGGGGTAGCCGCATGGGGCTACAAGCCGGTCTTAGTGTTCTCGACGCATGCTTTTGCGTAAGCGATTGCTTCGGTCATTGCCTCGCCCTCGCTATTGAACGAGGCTTTGATCTTGTGCCGCAAGCCTGGGACAAACTCGTTTGCGTGATCGATTCTTCGCTCGAACAATACCGATGCCTCCCAGGTCCCGGACTTAGACTTCCAGACCGTGCAGTGGCAGTAGTACTCCCCTTCTTCGACCCAGACATGGCTCGACATGGCGACCTCCCAGCGTTTCGAGGCATCCTAGCATGACGAAAGAACGCACCATCCGGCATCAACTGCGGCGGCGCATAGGTGCCAATCCGTGGGTCTGGGTGGGCGATTTCAGAGGGGTTCAGCCGTGATCATCTACCCACGCTTTCGCCCAGGCAATGCCGGCTGCCGCGGCACGCTCAAACGAGGGGTAGTACCCCAAGGGATCCGATCCTTCTTCGATGCGGCCGTCCTTCTCAACTGCACCGGATGCCTCGAAGGATCCGTCGCCAAGCTGCCTTGCAAAGCCGCGGACGATGTAGCCCTGGTAGCTTTCGATTGTCATGACGACCTCCGACTTAGATAGGAAAATCGTAGCATGAAGAAACTGGTCAACCCGACCCTCTGACAGAAATGGGGTTCACCCGCCATAGGGACGATACACTTGCAAGCTCGGGCTATATCAAACTCACGCTTGGAGGAACCACGATGGCAAAGCTAGTGGTGCTATACAAGAAGCCTGCGGACACGGCGGCGTTTGATTCATATTACTTCTCGACCCATGTTCCGATCGCCAAGAAGATCGCCGGCCTGCGACGCTACGAGGTCAGCAGCGGCCCGGTTGCAAGCCCGGCCGGCGATTCGCCGTTTCACCTGGTTGCGGTGCTGAGCTTCGATTCGCTGGCGGCGCTCCAGCAGGCAATGGCTTCGCCTGAGGGCGCCGCAGCAGCAGCTGACCTGGCCAATTTTGCCCAGGCCGGGGTTGACATGCTCATCTTCGACACGAAGGAAGTTTAGGCCGGCGGCGGTGCAAAGCACATGGCCGCCCCCAGCGCTCCGCCTCTTCTGGCCTCCCAAGAGCCAAAGCCGACTTAATTTGCAGCTGCCTTTGAGGCCTGTGCTGCGCGACGTTGCATGCCTTTCGAGGCCACCTGCGCAGCAGTATTGAAGCTGCTCTCGGCCGCTTGCACGGCCTGTTTTGCCGTCGTTTGCATCGACTCATAGAGCGTAGTGGTCGCGCTGACGGCCTCCTGCCAGGCAGCCAATGGCGCCGCCGCCGCGCCGCTGGGCGTTTGGCTCACCACGCTTCCAAGGAAGTCGTGCAGACCCTGCTTGCCTGCCGTGTACTGGACCTCGGCGACCTTCTCGAACTCCGCCCGGGTGGCGGCGAGGATGTCGTACAGTTGACGACGATATGCCAGTACATTGTCGGCCGCGGGTTGAAATAACGCGATTTGCAATTCGACCAATTCTTGCGGGTCCTTGGCTGAGAGCGCTTTCCTTGCGCCTTCTCGTGAATCAGCCAGCGCCGTCTTCATCGCTTGCAGATTCAGCTCCAGCAGTTTTTCGAAGCCTTCAAAGGCCTTGCCGGTCAGCCCGGTCAGGGCTTCAATGCCTGCCATCTGGACCTTAATGAATTGCTCGGGGGACCACTGAGTCATCTTGCGTCTCCTAAGTGCGACCCGCCACCTGAGCTATCCGATGAGAGCTCCGACGGGACCGGAATCGAGTGGAAAACAATTGCTGCATCGTGACCCTGGCAGGCCACGCCGATCAGACGAAAGCGCGCCAACGCCGGCAGTCGCTTCCAGCTAAAGCAATACGCTCATAAGGAGGCCTGGCGAGCCTGACCCTCGCTTGCGCGAACTCGCCCGAGGGCTTTCAGAAAAGCGTAGCCCTGGATTGTCACCTGAGGGCGGCTGTGGTTTGGCCCAAGGCGCTCAAGCGTAACCAGTTTATACGCGAGCAGCGCGTCCATATCCGCGCGGTCCAGCCCCGTTGGGTCGGAGCTGCCGCTTACCAGCACAAGCGTGGCGAATTCATGATGACTCAGCACAGTCGTCTCCCAAGCTGTAGGTTTACTTTTGCTACGGGACTTCACTACTGTCCGTGACAGCCGGCCTGGTTTGCACAGGCCGCTTGTTTCGTCTCGGACGCGAGGTTCTGGCTGGCGGGTGCTTGTTTTCGCACCCGGAACGTTCATCTTAGTTGCTCGCCACCTTGTGTTCAATGTGATTGCAAGCATGTTTGCCGTAATCCCCGGTATTTTCTCCTTTACCAAAACGTGCGCAGGGGCAGATCAACGAATATCGCAACATGACATACATTCAGGTTCGGGAGCACCATTCGCCGACCGACCGGACGGCTTGCATTAGCGCAACTCGCCGAGGTCCGCTACCGATATGTCGCTGCTGGGGAAAGGCATGGAGCTTCAGGCCGAATGAGGACCGCTCTGCGTCAAAAAAAACGCGTCGCCGGAGTGGTGACGCGGGTGGTAGTAGCAGGACTTCAGGGCGATTCTATATTGACTTAGATTTTTCTTACGTCAGAATTAAGCAAGACCTTGACTCTCCAGATCTGAAGCCAAGGGGCAAGGTGAGCAGGGCAACGCTGAGTTGAATTCAGTAGCACATTGAATCAGACCGGCAACCCCGCGCGGGATGGTGTGAGTGGAGGCAGAAATGACAACGGCTCGGGCTGGAACCAAAGGGGAAGCCATCAGGCTCCTGGAGGCAGAGGGGGTCGCGCTGGTCGAGCTCGACTATGAGTCAGGTTGGCAAGATGCTATTGAGCTCGGGCGCCTTGGTAATAAGGTAGGGATACGGGTGGAGTACCGCGGACACGAAAGCATTGCCGTGAAGTCCCTCGCGGCGCTCATTGCTGGCCTCAGCCGGCCGAAGGTGTCCTTCCGGCAACGGAACCTGTACTGCCAGTTTGCATTGGACCAGCTGGCAGCCAACGAGTTGGTTGCCTTGGAGACAAAGGCCATGAAGGCTGGCGACTACATCCTGGCCGGGCACCTGCTGCGGGACGTCGATGCCGTTTGGACTGAGTGAGCCTGGATCGAGGGGATTTTCCTCGGATTCGGCGATCGGAAATTTGCGCACTCAGCCCGTATCGCGACTCGCCCGCCTCATCATCAGCGCTCTGATCCAGAGGTTAACCCGCAGATGCTGCCCGCCCTCCTCTTCGGTATGCTAGGGGTTCGGCGCGCCGTAACGCATCCAACCATATTTTGGCGACGGGGCGATTCTGGGGCGGGACTTCTCAGCACGCAACCTGTGTGCACCAAATGTCGAGGACGAGATGGCGACTGGCATCGTGAAGTGGTTTAACAGTGAAAAGGGCTATGGGTTCATCACGCCGGATGATGGTGGCAAGGACTTGTTTGCCCACCACAGCGAAATCCAAGGCACCGGGTTCAAATCGCTGGAGGAAGGTGCGAGAGTGGAATTCGAAGTCACGCAAGGTCAGAAGGGCCCACAAGCGTCAAAGATTCGCCCGCTATAGTCGACCTGCCCACCTGACGGCCTGAATTGACAAAGCCCTCCACGAATTGCGAAGGGCTTTTCTGTTTTGCGGCTGGTGCCAGCCGCATCCGGGGGGTCGCTATTTCCTGCGCCAATATCGACTGACAACAGCATTCCGGGCTCAGCGCGACAGACCTCGGGCTCATGGCGACGGAGGTAGTCGACCACCGTTGCGAGTTCCAAACGGAGCCGCTTGCCGCCCCGTGTAAACTCCTGCATCGGCGGATCGCCAACCATCCCCTATTGAGGAAGAACATGACTCGACAATCACTTCGTACGCTGTGCCTGACCCTGCTGCTGACCGCTGCCACCACACCGGTGCTGGCCGATGACCTGAAGAACGCCGTGGGCGGCGGTCTGGGTGGTGCCGCGGGCGCCGCCGTCGGTGGCGCACTGGGCGGCAGCACGGGTGCCGTGGTCGGCGGTGCCGTGGGCGGCGGTGCGGGCGGCGCGGTGACTGCCAACAAGAAGGAACGAACCGGCGCCATCGTGGGTGGCGCGCTGGGCGGTGGCGCCGGCGCGGCGGCCGGCAATGCCTTGGGCGGCCGAACCGGCGGCATCGTCGGTGCCGCGGCCGGTGGTGCAGCGGGTTCGGCGCTGGGCGGCAATGTGTCGCGCAACAACTATGCCGATGACCACAAGAACGGCAATCGCGGCAAGCACAAGGGCCACAAGAAGCATCGTCACGACGACTGAGTGAGGCGACGCGCGATGGCGCCCGTCACTTGGGCATCCATCCCATCGCGCTCTTAACCGCATCGCGCGGCGGCACCTGCGAAAGCGAATGTCGCGTCCGCCAGCGACGACATCAGAATTTCCAGAACAGGAATTGCCGATGCTGTCGCGCATGGGGCTTGCGAGGAGCCCGGGTCTCAGGACTGAACCGCGCATCCGGGTCGATCACTCGTGCGCGCAGCGCCATGTCGTAGAACGCGCCCACCATCGGCAGCGCGCTATGCGCGCCCTGGCCCCAGTCGTTACCGAGCGTCACACGTCCATCGTCAAAACCCACCCACGCGCCCGCGACCAGTTGCGGATGCATCAGGATGAACCAGCCATCCGCGTTGTCCTGCGTGGTGCCCGTCTTGCCGGCCACGTCGGCGCGAATCCCGAAGCGCGTGCGGATGCCTGCGCCGGTGCCGCGGATAATGACGTCGCGCATCACATCGACGAGCGTTTGCGCGGCGGCGGCGGACAGTGCCTGTTCCGGCGATGCGCTCGCAAATTCGGCGAGCACCTTGCCGTCGTGATCCTCGATCCGGGTAACCATGCGCGGTTCGACATAGGCACCGCGGTTCGCGATCGTGCTGTACGCCGATACCATTTCCTTGAGCGTGACCGGGCTCGTGCCGAGCGCGAGCGACGGCACCGCTGCGAGGGGACTGTCGCGCACGCCCATCGCGCGCGCGAGCCGTGCGACCTTCTCGGGGCTTTCCTTTTGCATGAGCTGAGCGGTGACGCGGTTGCGCGAATACACTAGCGCGTCGCGCAGCGTCATCGGCCGGTCGGTGGGCGGCGCCGCATCGGTAGGCCGCCAGATCGCCTGGCCGGCCAGTGGAATGGCGACGTTCCGGTCTACGATCGTATCGCCTGGCCGCGCGCCGTCCGCGAACGCCGCCCCGTAGACGAATGGCTTGAAGGTAGAACCCGGCTGGCGCCGGGCCTGCTGCACGTGATCGAATGGTGCATCACCGAAATCGCGACTACCCACCCATGCCTTGATATCGCCGTTGCGCGGATCGATTGCGACAAAACCCGCCTGGACCTGAGTCTTGCTCCGGCAGAGTGCGCGGACAAACGTGCGATTCATGCCGAGCTTCCTGAGCGCGACCTGATCCGATTGACCAGCATCGCGTGCTGCACGATAGTCAGGCGTTTGCCGGATGAATGTCCGGAACAGGTCGTTGCCTGGCCAACAGCCAGTGCGTTCGTTCCATGCCCCGTTCGCGATCCATTGCAACTGGCTCGCCTGCCAGTCCATCGCCTGCACCGCCATCGTCTGCAGACGGTAATCTATGGTTGTGCGCACGACAAGCCCGTCGGCATAGATGTTGTAGCCGTTGCGCTCGGCCCATGTGATCAGCCACTTGCGCAGTTGCGCGGAAAAATGCGGCGCCGCGCTTCGTGGCGCGCTCTGCAACCCGAAATTGACGTTGAGCGGTTGCCGCCTCAGCCAGGTGTAAGCGTCGGGCTTGAGCTTCCCGTACTTGTTCATCTGCCCTAGCACGGTGTTTCGCCGCTCCAATGCGCGCTCGGGATTCAGCACTGGGTTGTAGGTGCTGTTGGCCTTCAGCATGCCGACGAGTGTCGCGCTCTCGAGGATGTCGAGTTGATGCGCCGATTTGCCGAAATACGTGCGTGCGGCCATTTCCACGCCGTAGGCGTTGTACAGGAACGGCACATTGTTCAGGTATGTCTCAAGGATCTGGTCCTTGCTGTACACGGCTTCGATCTTGAGCGCCGTGATCGCTTCCCTGAGCTTGCGTGCGAGGGTCGGCGCGCGGCCGATTTCGTCGGGGTACAGGTTGCGCGCAAGCTGCTGCGTGATCGTCGAGCCACCCTGCCGGTCGCCGGAGAACGTATGCAGCGCAGCCGACGCGGTACGCAGCCAGTCGATCCCGTGATGCTCATAAAAGCGACGATCTTCGGTGGCGATCAATGCAGCGACCATGTACGGCGAGATCTGCCCGAGCGATACCCACTCGCGATTGACCGGTTTGAATTCGTCGATCACTCTGCCGTCGGCCGATACGATCAGCGCTGGGCGGTCGATGCGGGCTTTGCGGATGTCGCCGATGCCCGGCGTAAACGGCACGAGCGCCAGCACGTACAGCAGAAACAGCGCCGGCACCGCGGCGAGCGTCAGCATGATGCCGCGTCGCGTCGGGTGGCCAAGGCGGCGCAGCGCGCCGGGAAAGACGCGCCTGGCTATCGTGATGCCGGCAGCGGCCAGCGATTGGATGCGGATGAGCCACCGTGCGCAATACTCACGAAAAAACAATATACAGCGGCGATTCACGGTGGCGGGACGCTTTGCGGAAAGAGCGGCATCGTACCAAAGCGGAAGGAAGCATCTGTTGGCAACACGGGGCTGCGGGGGCGGCATTAACAAACGATTACATTTGTTTCGTACGGCGCACGTTCGCTGCCTGTGCCTCTGGCTTTGCGGTCATTTTTGCGATCAATGCCGGCCGGCGGCGTATTGCATGCGAGCGCGCGTCGGCGATCCGAACTCCTGCGCTCGGTCCAACATCTTGTCGGACAGAGGCGGATAGCACTGCGACAGCGTTATCCCTAAGATTGGCTCGCTCGATCTGGCATCTTCGTGGGAGGCGCAAGGCATGCAGGACATTCTGATTCTCACCGGCGGAGGACTATTGCTCGCCGCGATCCTTTTCCCCGGGCTCCGGCGCCGGCCAAGAAAGTGAACGACGCGGAGTCGCGACTGCAATTACCAAGCCCGTCAGAGCCGGCGACTAAAGGGGCATGCCTATCGGCGAACCTGCCCTACCTGGCCGAGCGGACCCATACCCTGCGCCAACGCCAGCAGGCCGCCAGGCGCGCTGCTCTGCTGCCAGACGGAGAGGTTGCTCAGCCCCCCAGCCATCGCCACATACTGTTGCGGGTGAGAGCACTCGCCGACGCGCTCGCTGAACGGCGCGGACATGGGAAGGCGAATCCGCGTTGAACCCATGGATCGGTCAGGAAGCCTCACGGCAACACCCAGAAGGATCCGGAGGATTTCGCGCTGGCGCTTTGCCCGAGCCATGCCCGCGTCCCCGACGTCCGAGCGTTCTGAAGGGCAGACAGCCGGTCGTGATGTGGCTCGTCAGGGTCCGCTTCCGGAAAGCGGACATCCATTGAATTGACCTCTGACGCGATTCAGCGGCCCATGCGGCGGTTGTAGCTGCGCGAAATTCGCGCCATCAACGCTGGATCGTGTGCAGCCATGCCGTCGAATTCCACCCGCACGTAGCCGTCTGCCTGCTGGTGCACACCGGCCATCACCGTCGTGGTATCCAGACTGCCGACGACCACGCCATTGACCGGGTCCTCGACGCTGATCGCCAGGCCCTGGTCGCGCATGGCCCCGGCTGCTGCGGTGAAGGTGCGATCGAAGCTGGCCGGCCCCATGACTGTAAAGGCGCCTGTTCCGGCCGGTTCCAATGTACATGCCGAAAGCGCCAGCATGGCGCCGCTGACTATTAGTGAGAGTCGCATGATGATGACTCCTTCCGCTAGCCCCGGATCGAAAATGTACGCGTTGCGACTTCAGGCGAGTTTTCCACTCGCTGATCGCTAAGACACAAGATTAGGCGACGTTGGCGCATAGACCCAGCTTGCCAGGTGCGCGCCCGCACCCTGCGGATGCCGGCCTGCTCACATGACTAGGCTGCGCCCGCCCCGCGCCCCGCGCGTGCCAATGCCAGCGCAAGCCTTGCTCCCACCTCGGCGTTGTGTTTCACAAGCGCGATGTTTGTCGCCAGGCTGCGTCCGCTCGTCAGCGCCTTGATGCGAGCCAGCAGGAAAGGCGTCACGGCCTTGCCGGTGATTCCCTGCGCCCTGGCCTCGGCAAGCGCCTGCCGAGTCAGCGCGTCGATCTCCCCGGACGTCATCGCTGCCGCTTGCGGCACCGGTGTGCTCAACACCACGCCGCCCGCCAGGCCCAAGTCCCACTTGGTGCGGATGAAGCGTGCCTGCTCCGCCGCGCCGTCCAGCCTGAAGTCAGCACGAAAGCCGCTGTCGCGCGTGTAGAACGCAGCAACATTGTCTTGCTCACAACTGAGCACCGGCACACCGTGTGTTTCCAGGTATTCCAGCGTGAGCCCGATGTCCAGGATGGACTTCGCCCCGGCACAGACCACCGCCACCGAGGTCCTGGCCAGTTCCTGCAGGTCAGCCGAGATGTCGAAGGTTTCCTGCGCACCGCGGTGCACGCCGCCAATCCCGCCGGTGACGAAGACCTCAATGCCCGCCAGCGCGGCACATATCATCGTGCCGGCCACGGTCGTGGCGCCGAGCCCGCCGCCGGCCAGCACGGCTGGCAGGTCGCGGCGGCTCACCTTGTGTGCCCGCTCCGAGCGCCCCAGCAGCTCCAGCTCGTCGTTCGAAAGCCCGATGCGGATTCGCCCGCCAATCAGCGCGATCGTCGCGGGCTCGGCTCCCAGGTCGCGGATCAGGGCCTCCACTTCGCGCGCCGTGCGAACGTTCTCCGGGTAGGGCATGCCGTGGGCGATGATGGTGGATTCGAGCGCCACGAGCGGGCGGCCGGCAGCCTGTGCAGCGGCCACAGGCGCGCTGAAGGTCAACCAGGAACGGGCAAGGTCGGCAACCATGTCGATGCATTCGGTGGCGTGAGCCGCATAGTGTGCAGCACAAGGCTGGTCCATGAGATGCAAGCGCGGGACCACCTCAAGGCGCCAATGGTACCGCGAGCAGGAATCGGACGGCTGACTCTGGCACCCACTGAATCGCCTGCCCGCGGGTGCCACCTCATCACGGCCTGGAATATCGTTGTCATAGCCGGGCGGGATGCTGCCGGGAACCTCACGCTGAGGTATGCTGCCGCTTTCGGATCGATTCTCTCCAGAGGGGCAAATGCGGCGCGTCGTGTTCAATCAGAAGGGTGGGGTCGGAAAATCGACCATTGTGTGCAATCTCGCGGCGATCAGCGCCAGCGAGGGCTTGCGCACCCTGGTCATTGACCTGGATGCACAAGGCAACTCCACCCAGTACCTGCTTGGCGCGCGGGCCGCGGAGGCAAGTCCGACCGCGGCGAACTTCTTCGAGACCTCCCTGACCTACAACTTCAGGCCGGTGGAATTTACGTCCTTTGTCCACCCGACGCCGTTCGAGAACCTCGATGTGATGCCGGCGCATCCTGACCTGGATTCCCTCCACGGCAAGCTCGAATCCCGCTACAAGATCTACAAGCTACGCGACGCCCTGCTCGAGCTGGAGGCAGTCTATGACGCCATTTACATCGACACGCCACCGGCCCTGAACTTTTATACCCGCTCCGCACTGATCGCCGTGGAGCGCTGCCTGATCCCGTTCGATTGCGATGACTTCTCGCGCCGTGCCCTCTACACGCTGCTCGATAACGTGAAGGAAATCCAACAGGACCACAACGACGGGCTGCAGGTCGAGGGGATCGTGATCAACCAGTTCCAGCCGCGAGCCAGCTTGCCGCAGAAGCTGGTCGACGAACTGGTAAGCGAGGGCCTGCCAGTACTTGAATCGCGGCTATCTGCATCGGTGAAGATCCGCGAATCGCATCAGCATGCCACCCCCATGATCCATCTGGATCCGCGCCACAAGCTGGCGCAGGAATATGTGGCGTTGCACCGCGAGCTGGCTGGTTGAGGAATCGCAAAGGCGCGCTGAGATCGATTTCCCCACGCAATGACACTGCCGGGCGTCAGCTTCCTCGCGGCCGGTCAGAACCGATGCCGCATCCCCGTGGTAACCACCACCTGATCGCGCCCGGCGGAAGTCGGGTAGCCGAAAATCGCCGCCGTAGTCGCTTCGCCCATAGCACGCTGGTAGCGCCCGGTCAGGAAGATGTCAGTACGCCTGGACAGGAACTGGTCCACGAACAGCGGAACGGAAACGGACCAGGCTGCAGCCTCGGGCAGCCGGGGCCGCGAACAGCCTGGCGCGCAGCGCATCGAACTCGGCGCACTGTTGCCCCCGCCACGCACGGCGCGTGCTGTCGTCGATCCACGCGGCGTCCAGCCCGTTAAGCATGAACTCGCGCAGGTCGTCCAGGCCAAAGCCGAAATCGCGCACCATCATCCCCCGGGCCTGGCTGGCGGTGACGTGGTGCAGCACGGGGTCGTCGGTGTTGGGGTGCACACGCAAGCCCATGCCCGGCATATGGCGGATCGGGTGATCGAGCGCCCAGCGCTCGCGCGGCAGCGTGCGCAGGTAGTAGGAATTGGTCGGCACCACCGTGAAGACGATGCCGCGGTCCGCGCAACGCTGCGCGAACTCGGGGTTGTCAATGGCGGTGTAGCCATGGTCGATGCGATCCACTTGCAGCAGGTCCAGCGCGGTGGCCACATTGGTCCAGGGCGTGCCGAACTCGCCGGCGTGGGCAGTGGTCTTCAGCCCGGCGGCGCGGGCCTTGCGATAGGCCTCGGCGAACAGCTCGGGCGGCCGGTCATTCTCTCGATAGTCGATGCCGATGCCGATCACCTCGTCGCGGCGGTCGGCGATGACCCAGTCGACCATCTCGACCGCCTCGGCGGGATCGGCTTCGCGGTCGATCGACGGCACCAGCCGCCCCACGATGCCAAACCCTGCCTCGGCATCGACGATCGCGCGCACGATGGCTTCCATGGCGGCGCGGTACGGAATGCCGGACTGTCTGACGGTGCCGGTGGGGTTCCAGAAGAACTCGCTGTAGCGGATGCCTTCGGCCGCCGCGTCCTGCAGGTTGCAGTACAGCGAATCGCTCTACAGCCTGGTGTGCGCGGGGCTCGCGGTCGGTCTGCTGTCCCGGCTATACGCCCAGGGCATCAACGATGTGGCGCTGCGTGCCGTGCCCCTGGGCAGCCCCAGCTTCAAGCGCCGCGTGGCGTTGATGATGCGCAAGGAACCGGCGCCCAGGATGCCGGCGGCCGCCGACTGCTTCCGCTTCCTGTCCGGCGCGATCCGCTGCTGAGCGGCGCCCGTGCCGTCGCCAGGCCGGAAAAGATCAAGGTGTCAGATCCCCCTTCTTGGGGGGATTTGCGGTATTGAACTCTTGCGGTAGCCTTCAGCAACTCCCTCCGGGGACCAAATGCATCGCGCACTCAGGTGACACTGCGGCTCCTCGTGGCGCGCTATGTGTCGGATTACTTCCGGAATGGAAAAATCGTCACACTCGATTTTGACTACCCCGACCTGAAGTCCAAGCTCCTTGACAAGCTCAAGAAGTCGATCAAGGACGAGACGGTCTTGACGGCTGCGGATGCCCAGATCGACCAGCTTGCCAAGGACCTCGGACAGCGGCTGTGCCAGGAGGAAGGTAAGGTCACCTCCTGCCGGATCCTGGGCGTACTGGGCGAGCAGACGTTTGTGAGTCGTGCGGGCAAGAGCTATGGATTTCCAGGTCTGGCCGCCACGGTCGATCTGGCGGGGGACAAAAAGGTTTCAACAAACAAGATCGACCCCAATGCGGTGGTTTCTGACTTGGTGCGTGTCCTGTTCGAGGCGACGGGTGACGACCGCATCCGCGTCCCTGGGGCAAAAAATTCGTCCCTGTGCAGGGCCTCCGCTTCCATGTGTGCAGGCAAGGACAACACTGACAAGCTCAAGCAAGTGGACAATATCGGCGACCGCGCCGAGGCTGGCACGTTTGCAGCCGTTGGCATTGCGATTCGAGGTGGCTGGCTGTTCTCGATCAACAATGAGGCGCTAACCACTTCCATACAAACAGCAGTTGCCGTCGGCGTACGCAAAACCGCCGAAGGCGTGATGTGGTCGCGGCTCCAGAATTGTCCCGCCAATTTGGCCGCATTGGCATCCGTCGACGCGTCACCACGCACGGTCACATTGCGCCTGACGGAGTGATGCCGCACGCGGCAAGCAGGAAGGGAGGACTCCTTGCCTCCCCGCAGTTGCGGGTCGAGTCTAACCCGCAGCCGAAAACAATGCTAACGATGGATAGCCGCCTGCGTAAGCCTGAGAGCCGTCACTGCCCATCACGCAAATGAATGATTTCAACGCTCGACGGGCATTCGGACGATGTCAGGCCTGCAAATCGAATGATGCAGGTAGCTGCGTCGGGGTCTCCCTCAACGTATTTGTCCAGAGCATGACCGATTTTATTGGGAAATCTGACAGGGATGAGGCGGAGCCGCGCGAAATGCTCCTCCATCCGAGCTCGGACGAAATGTTCGGATGTGCCTAGACTTGTGTCACCCCAAAAAGTGTCATGAAAGACAAAGAGCTTTGAGAGTGCCAGGTCCCAAGGATTTACTGTGAAAGCCAGATCAACGGGGTGATTTCCCCACTTGTCATAGATGGCTTGGCCAACATGTCCGCTCCCCACTGCCGGCGCAAAGGCTGCGATCTTAATGCTACGAATATTGGGGTTGTCCAGCGGACGGACACGATTCTCCGGATCGTTTCCGAAATTGCGCTCATAAACAGGGTCGGCCACTGCTGAGAGGGCCACAGCCGTACCTCGCGAGTGCACAAGAAAGCGGAGATCGACAGGCTTCGAAAGCCGATTCAAGATGGGCCGCAAACCCCTCTGGCCAGCGTAGTTGGAGCTCAGAAGCGCATCCGGCCAGAAGGTAAGTCGCGTTTGCTCCGTCATGATCTCCGGGTTGCGCGTTCGAAGTCCGTCCCAGTAGACCTCAAGAATAACCGCCGGCTTTTCACTTCCAAGCAGATTACGGGAACCGCTGTACAGCCGTTGCGCGGATTCGAAGTCCTCATTGAAGCCATGCACCAGCACCAGGAGCGTGTCGCCAGCGGCAAGCTTCGAATTGAGCGCTGCAACAACGGCATCTTCCGCTTCCCGCCGTTGCTCTGGACCGTACAGTCGCCGACCGTGATCGCCATGTTCAAGAATGTCGCTCAGTGCAAAGTGAGAATTCACGCCCGGCGCCCGTTGCGGCCAGGGAATGCTGGAAGCGTCTCGGGGATAAACATCCCCAAGCTGGTCGAAAGCCACCCTCACGAGATTGCTGGAAGGCGCTGGCTCACCAGCCAACACATAGTCGCCGGGAGGCCGCACGTGCATGCCTCCGCATGCAGCGAGCAGCAGGCAACTGCAAATCGCCGTTATGAGCCTCTTCATAGAACTCTCCTTCCTCTTGATTTTTAGGGTTTTTTACACCAGCGCCCACGCGATAAAGGAAGCCGACCAGGCGACCGCCAGGGCAGAAGGAAGCCTGCGCGATGCTATCAAAAAGAACGCAGGATGTGCTGGGCACGCAATCCGCAGTCGCATCAATGAAGTCAGCAACAAAGGAATGGCGGGCTGCTGTCCATGCAGGGAACGCATAGGGGTCATCGGCCTTGTCGATGGATGGCGGGGCAAGCCTCCGGGCTTACCCGGAGACGCGCCGACTGCTATTTCGCGGTGCGGAATACTCCGCCGCTTTCCTTGACGATGCCGCGACGCCTATGCAAAAGTCGGTGAAAACGAACGATCGTGCGGGAATACTCCCGACACTCGTCACCGGGTCGCAACGCCGCCGTCCACGCCGACGCGGCCAAGTGCCCCGGCTTGCCGGGCGGCCAGCGCGCCGCATCGCACAGGAGACAACCATGCAGTACCTGCAACACGCATCTGCACACCCGCACCGTGACCGCCACGGCGCGCCCTGGGCCAGGCCATCCCGCCCGCGCATCACAGCGCGCGAGCCAGCGCTGCCGCCCGCCTGAGTTCCACCCCCGACTTCCTGACCGTGGCCGCGCCTGGCGCCGCCGCGACGGAACACGCACGGCCTTTGCCGCTGCGTGCCTGGTTTCCCGAACCGCACGAGGTACCCCTGTGGCATTGTTCCTTCAACAGTTCCTGAACGGCCTGACGCTGGGAGGCGTCTACAGCCTGGTGGCGCTTGGCCTGACGCTGGTCTACGGCATCCTGCACGTGCCCAACTTCGCGCATGGCGCCTTCTACATGGCTGGCGCCTATGTGTCGTACTTCCTGATGACATCGCTGGGCGTGAACTACTGGCTGGCGATGCTTGGCGCGGCGCTGGTGGTGGCCGTATTGTCGATGGCTGCCGACCGGCTGGTGTTCCACCCGCTGCGCAACTCGCCCGAGCTGCACGACATGATCGCCGCGATCGGCATCCTGCTGTTCCTGGAAGCCGGGGCGCAGGCGCTGTGGGGCGCGGACTTCCACCGCATGCCCACGCCCTATGGCCAGATCGTCGACGTGTTCGGGCTGACCGCGCCGCTGCAGCGCCTGCTGATCATCGGCGCCGCCTTTGCGCTGATGGTGCTGCTGCACCTGTTCCTGACGCGCACCATGACCGGCGCCACCATCATGGCCATGGCGCAGAACCGCGAAGGCGCCGCACTGGTCGGCATCGACGCCACCCGCGTGACGCTGCTGGTGTTTGCCATCTCCGGCGCGCTTGCCGCAATCGCCGCCACGCTCTACGCCCCGATCAACCTGGTCTACCCCAGCATGGGCAACCTGGTGATCACCAAGGCCTTCGTCATCATCATCCTGGGCGGCATGGGCAGCATCCCCGGGGCCATCGTCGGCGGGCTGATCATCGGCATGGCCGAGAGCTTCGGCGGCTTCTACGTTTCCACCGACTACAAGGACATCATCGCCTTCGTGCTGCTGGTGGTGATCCTGTCAATCCGGCCGCAGGGCCTGTTTGCCGGCAAGACGGCCTGAGGAGCACAACACAATGAAAGCACTGCAAGGAAAAACCGGCTGGACGCTGCTGCTGGCGCTGGCCATCGCCTTCCCGCTGATCACGCCCAACAGCTACTACCTGACCGTGATGACGCTGGCCTTCATCTATGCCATCGCCACGCTCGGGCTGAACCTGATCACCGGCTACACCGGGCAACTGAACCTGGCCCATGGCGGCTTCATGGCCATCGGCGCCTATACGCTGGGCATCCTGACGGTGGACCACCAGGTGCCGTTCTGGCTGGCCTTCGTGCTGGCCGGCGTGATCTGCATGGTGCTGGGCTATGTGATCGGCGTGGTGTCGCTGCGCCTGAAGGGCCATTACTTCTCGATCTTCACCATGTGCGTGGGCTACATCATCTACCTGCTGATCGAGAAGTGGGAAAGCCTGACGCATGGCACGGTGGGCCTGATCGGAATCCCGGTGCCGGCCGCGATCGGGCCGCTCAGCTTCGACAGCGTGCAGGCGCAGTACTACCTGGTGCTGTTCTTCCTGGCGGTCGGCACCTTCCTGATGCACCGCATCGTCACCTCGCTGCTGGGCCGCAGTTTCATGGCGGTTCGCAACAGCGACGCCCTGGCCGAGGCCCTGGGCATCAACCTGATGCGCACCAAGGTGCTGTCGTTCGTGCTGTCGGTGGGCTACGCCGGCTTTGCCGGTGCGCTGTACGCCGGGCAGGTGCGCTTCCTGGGGCCGGATATCGCGCGCACCGACCTGACCTTCGACATGGTGATGTCGATGCTGGTAGGCGGCATCGGCACCATCTTCGGGCCGCTGCTGGGCGCGGTGCTGGTGCCGTGGATCACGCAGTCGCTGCAGTTCATGCAGGACTACCGCATGCTGGTGTTCGGCCCGGTGCTGATCCTGCTGATCATCTTCGTGCCGGACGGCATCGTGGGTTCCTGGCTGAAGAAGCAGGCACGCAAGGCCGCGGCCGAACGGCGTGGCAAGCTGGCGGCGCAGTTCCCTGCACAACCCGTCACCGCTGTCCCGACCACCCGCGCCGGAGCCGACCATGCTTGAGATCCGCAACCTGACCAAGAAATTCGGCGGCCTGACCGCGGTGCACGATGTCTCGGTGACCTTCGAGCCAGGCCATATCAACGCCATCATCGGCCCCAACGGCGCTGGCAAGACCACCTTCTTTAACCTGGTGGCGGGCACGCATGCGCCCAGCTCCGGCCAGATCCTGTTCAAGGGCCAGGACGTGGCCGGCCTGCGCGCCGACCAGATCGCGCGCCTGGGCGTGGCCCGCACCTTCCAGGCCACGGCGCTGTTCGACCGCGCCACGGTGCTCGACAACCTGATCGTCGGCCACCGCCTGCGCACCCACTCGGGCCTGCGCGACGTGCTGTTCAACACGCGCCGCCTGCGCGAGGAAGAGCGTTTGTGCCGCGACAAGGCCGAAGCGGCGCTGGACTTCGTCGGGCTGTCGCACCTGGCGCATGAGGTCGCCGCCGATATCACGCAAGAGGCGCGCAAACGGGTGGCCTTTGCGCTGGCGCTGGCGACCGACCCGGAACTGCTGCTGCTCGACGAACCCGCTGGCGGCGTGAACCCGGAAGAGACCGTGGGCCTGGCCGAGCTGATCCGCAAGATGGTGCGCCATGGCAAGACGGTCTGCCTGATCGAACACAAGATGGACATGATCATGCGCCTGGCAGACAAGATCATGGTGCTGAACTACGGCGAGAAGATTGCCGAAGGCACGCCCGCGCAGATCCAGCAGGATCCGCATGTCATCGAGGCCTACCTGGGAGCCGACCATGTTGCAGCTTGAACGCGTCTCGCTGTCGTACGGCAGCTTCCGCGCCCTCGACAACATCACCCTGCACGCCGGCGCCGGCGAGCTGGTGGTGCTGCTGGGCGCCAACGGCGCCGGCAAGAGCTCGATCTTCCTGGCGATGAGCGCGATCCACCGCATCAGCGGCGGCAGCATGCGCTTCGATGGGCGCGAGCTGTCGGGCATGAAGCCGTCGCAGATCGTGCAGGCCGGGCTGGTGCACTGCCCGGAGGGCCGCAAGCTGTTCCCGGCGATGAGCGTGGAGAAGAACCTGGTGCTGGGCGCCTACGTGCACCGGCGCGATGGTGCGGGCATCCGCAAGACGCTGGAAGAGGTCTATGAACTGTTCCCGATCCTGCGGCAGAAGAAGGACGACCCGGCCGGCTCGCTGTCCGGCGGGCAGCAGCAGATGGTGGCGCTGGGCCGCGCCCTGATGAGCCGCCCGCGCGCGCTGTTGCTGGACGAACCGTCGCTGGGGCTGGCGCCGCTGGTGGTCAAGCAGATGTTCGAGATCATCCAGCGCATCAACCGTGCCGGCACCACCGTGCTGCTGGCCGAGCAGAACGCCTACGCAGCGCTGGGCATCGCGCATCGCGCCTATGTGATCGAGAGCGGGCGCATCGTGATGGAGGGGGATCGGGATACGTTGCTGAAGGATGAGGGGATTCGGAAGGCGTATATCGGGGGGTAGGTTCAGAGGAGCCGGCCTCGCGACAGCAAAACACAACCAGACCTAGCAAGCGCAGTACTTTCAGGAGACATAGCAATGCAAAGCAACATCATGCGCCGTATCTTCCCGCTGGCCGCCACCGCCGTGGCCGCCATGCTGGCCTCTGGCGCCGCATTGGCGCAGGAAGTGGTCAAGATCGGCTATACCGGCCCGCTGTCCGGCGGCGCCGCGCTGTATGGCAAGAACGTGCTGTCGGGCGTGCAGATGGCGGTGGACGAGATCAATGCATCCGGCCTGGAAGTCAAGGGCAAGAAGGTCAAGCTGGAGGTGGTGGCGCTGGACGACAAGTACTCGCCCGCCGAGGCCGCCATCAACGGCCGCCGCCTGGTGCAGCAGCACAAGACCCCGGCGGTGTTCGTCCCGCATTCGGGCGGCATCTTCGCGCTGCAGGCCTTCAATGAGCAGGAGAAATTCCTGGTGATGGCCTACTCCAGCGTGCCGCGCATCACCGACGCCGGCAACAAGCTGACCATCCGCATCCCGCCCGCGTACACGGGCTATATCGAGCCCTTCGTCAAGGCACAGATGAAGCGCTACGGCAAGAACGTGGCGCTGGCCCCGGCCGACCACGACTACGCCAAGGCCTGGGTGCAGGCCTTCGTGCCGGCGTGGGAATCGGCCGGCGGCAAGGTGGTGGCCAACAATCCGATGTCGTACACCAAGGCCACAGACTTCTACAGCGGCGTGTCGCGCGCGATGAGCGAGAAGCCGGACGTGATGTTCGTCGGCGGCCCGTCGGAACCGACCGCACTGGTGGTCAAGCAGGCGCGCGAACTGGGCTTCAAGGGCGGCTTTATCGTGATGGACCAGGCCAAGATGGACGAGATGGCCAAGGTCACCAACGGCCTGGGCATGCTCGAGGGTTCCATCGGCGTGCTGCCGCTGGTCAACGACAGCCGCCCCGCCGCGCAGAACTTCAACGCCAAGTACAAGAAGCTGCATGACGGGCGCGATGCCACCACCGAGATGTCGCTGAACTACACCATGGTGTACGCGCTGGTCGGTGCGATGAAGCTGGCCGGCACCACCAGCGACGCGGCAGCGATCCGGGCGAAGATGCCCGACGCGGTCAAGGGCCTGGCCAAGGAGGTCAACCCCAACGAAGTCGACGGCATCGACGCCAAGGGCGGTTCGATGGCCGACACCATCGTCGGCTGGGTGCAGAACGGCAAGATTTCGCAGGTCCGGCTGTCGGAGCTGGCGAAGTAAGCCAGGCCGCGGCGGCGCCCGCGCGGCACCGCGCAAGAACAAACCCCGGCAGGCCGCGAGGCCTGCCGGGGTTTCTGCCTTCCGGGCTCCGTCAAGCGGGCCGTGCTACTGCCGGCGATCGCCGTCGCGCCCGTTGCGCGCCTCCATCTGGCCGCGTTAGTTCTGGGCGCGCTGTTGCTGCTGCTGGCGCTGCTGCTCCATCTGCTGCCGCTGGCGCTCCTGCATCTGCCGTTGCTGGTCCTGCTGGTGCCGCTGCTGCTCCTGCATTGCACGTTGCTGCTCCTGCATGTGGCGCTGCTGCTGTTCCGCCTGCTGGCGCTGCATGGCCTGCTGCCGTTGCTGCTCCTGCATCTGCCGTTGCTGCTCCTGCATCTGCCGTTGCTGCTCCTGCATCTGCCGCTGCTGCTCCTGCATCTGGCGTTGCTGTGTCATCTGCTGGCGCTGGGCCGCCTCGGCCTGCCGCTGCTGCGCCTCCTGCATTTGCCGCTGCTGCTCGAAACGCTGGCGCTGCATCTCCTGGCCCTGCCGCTGCTGCTCGGCCATCTGGCGCTGGCGCTCCGCCTGCTGGCGCTGCTGGTCGGCGGCCTGGCGTTGCTGGGCTTCGGACTGGCGCTGCTGCTCCATCTGCTGGCGCTGGATGTCTTGCGCCTGGCGTTGCCGCGATTCCTGCATCTGCCGCTGCTGCTGGGCTTCGGACTGACGCTGTTGCTCCATCTGCTGGCGCTGGGCGTCTTGCGCCTGGCGCTGCCGCGATTCCTGCATCTGCCGTTGCTGCTGGGCCTCCTGCATCTGGCGCTGTTGCTGGGCATCCTGCATCTGCCGTTGCTGCTCAAAGCGCTGCCGCTGCATTTCCTGCGATTGCCGCCCCGGATCGGGACGGTCCTGCCCATCCGCCCACTGGCGCTGCTGCATGCGCTGCTGATCCTGCTGGCGTTGCTGGTCGCGGGCCTGGTCCTGCCACTGGCGTTGCTGGGCGTCGCGTTGCCGGGCCTCCTGCTGTTGCCGCTGCAGATCAGGCGCCTGCCGCTGCTGCTCGCGCAGCGCGCGCTGCTGTTCCCGCTGCTGTTCCATCTGCTGGCGCTGCAAAGCCTGCTGCGGTTCGCGCTGCATGCCCTGCGCCTGCCGTTGCGGGTCCGCCGGTCCGCCCGGCTGGCCAACCAAGCCGCGGGCTTCGTCGGGCCGGCTGCTCTGGCCGCGGCCGTTGCCGCGCCAGGGTTCGCCCGGAGCGTTCGAATAGTTGCGATCACCGCGATCGCCACGTGCGGGGCCATCGGCATCGCCGCGGCCGGCGCGCGGCTGCGACGGCGCCTGGTCGCGCGCGGCGATGGCCGCCTGGCTCATGCGCACATCGGGCGCCCGCTGCACGTCGCGCCCGGGCCGCCGCTCATTGCCGCCGCGCCAGGCCGGGCCGGCGCCGGGCACAACCCCGCCCTCGCGCGCGAAGCGGCGGGCCAGGTCGTCCGTGGCGGGCCGGCCCGGCGGGCGGGCGGCGATGGCCTGGCGCTCGAAGCCATGGCGGGCCTGCGGCGGCAGCGGCCGCATCGGGGCCGATCCCACCAGGCTGCCCTTGACCGGCGCCACCGGCGGCGCCCCCCTGGCCTCGCCTGCCGGCAGGCTGCGCCATTCGTCGCGATGCATGCCGCGCACCGGGCGGCCTTCGACGAAATTGCGTGCCGGCATGCCGGTGATGGCGCCGGGCACGTTGCGGTTGGCGTAAGGCGGAGGCCGGCGGTCGCCCATCACGAAGTTGTTCACGGTGACGCGATTGATGCGGGCGACATAGGTCGGGCTGGCGCGATAGACCGGCCGGTACGCGTCATGCGGCCCCAGCGGATACCAGGCCACGCCCGGCCCGCTGCCAACGCGCACGCTCCAGTTCGGGCCGCTAACGCCGACAAAGGCCACCACCGCGGGGGCGTAGCACGGGCGCACGCGCGGGCCCGGCACCCAGCCCCAGCGCGAGCCCACATAGGCCCAGCGGCCGTAGTGCGAAGGCGCGAAGCCCCAGGGCGCGTCGTCGATCCAGGTCCAGCCCCACGGCGCGATCCAGGCCCAGTGCCCGGCGCTGTACGGCGCCCAGCCGGCGCTGACCACGTGCGGGAACCAGACCGCGCCGTAGCCGGGGTCTTCCTGCCAGTCGCCGTAGCCGTCCAGCGCGGCGTAGCCCGGCATCTCGCGCGGCACGTAGCGGGCGGACGGCGAGGCGTCTTCGCGCGCGTCGCGGGCCGCGGTCCAGCGGTCGAAGGCGTCTTCCGGCGCGCCGCCGCCACCGGCGTCGGCCAGGTCGGTGCCGGCAAAGCGCATGCGGTCGCCGCGCTGCAGCTCGATCGAGCGGCTGTCGCCGTAGACCACGGCGCTGCCGTGGCGCATGGTCACGGTGGTGGTGCTGCCGTCAGGCGCCACGTCCAGCCGGTAGTCGCCCGGCTCGCGCGGCACGAAGGCCAGGTTGGGGGTGTCGACCTCGACCGTCTGGCCCGGCGGCAGCGCGCGCACGCGCAGCTGCAGCGTGCCCTGGGTCAGCTTGACCTGCGTGGCGCTGTCGTCCAGGTTCAGGATGCTGGCCGCGGTGGCACCGCCCAGCCGGACCGCCACCGTGCCGGCATGCACCTCGGCACGGCCGCCGTGGTCAAGCCAAAGCCGGTCGCCGGTGGTGAAGGGCCGGTTCAGGCCTGCGGCAGCCCAGTCGTCCGAGCCTGCCGGCGCAAAGCTGAGATTGCCGTCGACGGCGGTCAGCGTGGCAATGCGCGAGGAAGGATCGGCTTGCTGGAATGGGGCATCAGCCCCCGGCGCATCAAGATAGGCCTCGCCGGGGGGGCCGGCGGGCACCTGGGCCAGTGCAGCAGCCGCCACCGCCAGGCCGGCGGCTGCGGCCAGGGCCGTCAGCGCCAGCCTGCCACGGCGTTGGCCACGAGCAGGGCGGACAGATTGGGAAGGATCGAACATGGAAGTCAGGACCGGGACAATACGCATAACGCACCGGGGTGGCCGGCCGATGTCAGCTGCAACCCTAATGTCACCATACATTGCCTCGGAGGCCGCGGCACGCGCGGCGCGGCAGACTTTGTAAGTTCGTATTTCGCCATGCGGCCATGCTGCGCAGGCAGGACCGCTATGCCAGGCAGGCTGCGGGCGGGCGGGGGGTCAGCGGGTGCCCGGGACGGGCAGGCTCGCCGTCAAAGGTGGAAACAACTTCCCTGACAGGGCGGGGACGAAACGGGGGCAGGGGCGGCTCAGCGGCCGGACTGCTGGCGCAGCATTTCGGTCAGGCGCTCGGCCGGCATCGGGCGGCCGTACAGGTAGCCCTGCGCCTCATGGCAGCCGTTGGCCAGCAGGAAGTCGCGCTGCTCGGGCGTTTCCACGCCTTCGGCGACCACGCCAATGTGCAGGCTTGCGCCCACGCTGATCACCGAGCGCACGATGGCGGCATCGACCGGGTCTTCGGTCACGTTGCGGATAAAGGACTGGTCGATCTTGAGCCGGTCCACCGGGAACGACTTCAGGAAGCTGAGCGAGGCATAGCCGGTGCCGAAGTCATCGCAAGTCAGCGTCACGCCGTCGCGGCGCAGCGCCTGCAGCTGGTCTGCGACCTCGTCGCCCTGCTGCAGCGCGATGGTTTCGGTGATCTCGATCTCCAGGCAGTCCGGGGCCAGTTCCAGCGCGCGCAGCACGTGGCGCACCTCGGTCAGCAGCCGGCTTTCGGACAGCTGGGCCGCGAACAGGTTGATCGCCACCCGCGGCGGCTGGGGAAAGGCCAGCGACCACGCGCGCGCCTGGGCGCAGGCGGTCTGCAGCAGCCACATGCCGACATCGCTGGCGATGCTGCTGCCGGCCAGCGCGTCGATGAAGGCGGCCGGCGCCAGCAGGCCGCGGGTCGGATGGCGCCAGCGCATCAGCGCCTCGGCACCGTGCACGCGGCCGTCGCGCAGGTCGACCTGCGGCTGGTACAGCAGCTCGAACTGGCGCTGGGCATAGGCTTCGTGCAACGCCTGCACCAGCGACAGCCGCGTGGTCACGTCCGAGCGCATCTGCGGCTTGAAGAAGCGGATGGTGCGGCCGCCGTCGTGCTTGGCGCGGGCCAGCGCCAGGCTGGCCGCGGCCAGCACGTCTGACCCCTGTTCGCCGGCGGCGGGGATCACGCAGGCGCCGATGCTGGCCAGCACATGGTGGCGGCCACCCGCGTTCTCATGCGGGGAGGACAGCATCGAGAGGATCGCCGCGCCGACATGGCGCACCAGCGTGGGATCCGCAATGGAGGGAAGCAGCACACCGAACTCGTCGCTGCCAATGCGGCCGATGGCAGCGTCGCGCGGCGAGGCGTCGCGCAGGCGGCGGGCCACGCGCTGCAGGATCAGGTCGCCTTCGGCATGCCCGTGCATGTCGTTGAAGGCGCGGAAATCGTCAATGCCGATCAACAGCAAAGCACAGCGGGGCACCGCCTCGCTCTGCAGGCGTGCCTCCAGCCGCTTCAGAAATCCCTGGCGATTGTCAACGCCGGTCAGCGGATCGAGATCCGAGCCTGGCGAGGCGCCAGTCGCCTTCGCCCCCGACTTGGCCACCATCCCTGCCCCATCTGTAATTGTCGACATTGTTACCCGCTAGCAATTTAGCAAGTGTGACGAAAACTTGGAAAAAATCAAGCAGTTCCGATTGTGGCGGGAATGGCTATGCACCCGCGCAACGGCGCCGCATTGCGCGTTGAATCGGGTCCCGGCTTACAGTACCCTACCGCGCGTCGAGGCCGCCCGCCGCCGCCGCGCTGCCCCTTGCTACCCCGAGAGGCGCCCCTGAGGCGGCTTTGCGGGGAATGGCCGCTCCTGAACAAGAACATCACCGGGACCACACCGTGAACGAATGGACCATCCGCACGCGCATCCTGGCAAGCTTTTCGCTGATCCTGCTTGTCATGGCGCTGATGGGCGTTGTCTCCTACACCCGCCTGAGCGCCATTGAGCGCGAAACCACGCTGATGCTGAAGGACGCGCTGCCCGGACTGAACCACAGTACCGGCATCCGCGGCATCTGGGGCGAGCGCTACGTGCTGGCGTGGCAGACCATCAATGCCGCCGACGAGGCCGAGCGGCGCAGCTTCCAGCAACAGGGCCAGGACGCCGCAAGCCGGCTCGACAAGGTCGAGCAGCAGTACGAGACCTCAATCACGCGCGACGAAGACCGCGCCGCCTTCAGGGCCTATCGGGACGTGCGCGCGCAATACGAACAGGCAGCCCAGATCCTGACCCGGACGGGCGAGTGGAACGGCGCCGCCGCCTCAGCCGCGTTGCGCGGCACCGTGCATGACCGCTGGATCGAGGCGCGCAAGGCCGCCCAGCACCTGGTGGACGACAACAGCGCGGTCAATGCGCGGGCGGCGCGCGGCATCGACGACGCCGTCAATGCCGCCAAGATCGGCATCGAAGCGGCACTGATCGTGGCCCTGGTGGTCGCCATCGTCTGCGGCTACCTGCTGCTGCGCGCGATCACAGTGCCGATGCAGTCGATCGTCAACCTGCTGTCCGGCATCCGCGGCGGCGACCTGCGCCTGCGCATGGCGCTGCGCCGCAAGGACGAATTCCAGGAAGTGGAGGCAGGTTTCAACCAGATGACGGGAGAGCTGACCTCGCTGGTGGGCCAGGCGCAGCGCACCGCGATCCAGGTCACCACCTCGGTCAACGAGATCGCCGCGACGGCGCGCCAGCAGCAGGCCACCGCCACCGAGACCGCCGCCACCACGACCCAGATCGGCGCGACCTCGCGCGAGATCTCGGCCACCGCGCGCGACCTGGTGCGCACCATCCATGAAGTCTCCAGCGCCGCCGAGCAGGCGGCCGGGCTGGCCGGCACCGGCCAGGTCGGGCTGTCGCGCATGGAAGGCACCATGCAGCATGTGATGGACGCCGCCGGCTCGGTCAATGCCAAGCTGGCCACGCTCAACGAAAAGGCCAGCAATATCAACCAGGTCGTGACCACCATCGCCAAGGTGGCCGACCAGACCAACCTGCTGTCGCTGAACGCCGCGATCGAGGCCGAGAAGGCCGGCGAATACGGCCGCGGCTTTGCCGTGGTGGCGACCGAGATCCGCCGCCTGGCCGACCAGACCGCGGTGGCCACCTACGATATCGAGCAGATGGTGCGCGAGATCCAGTCGGCGGTGTCGGCGGGCGTGATGGGCATGGACAAGTTCTCGGAGGAAGTGCGCCGCGGCATGTCCGAGGTCACGCAGGTCGGCGACCAGCTGTCGCAGATCATCGCGCAGGTGCAGTCGCTGGCGCCGCGCGTGCTGATGGTCAATGAAGGCATGCAGGCCCAGGCCGGCGGCGCCGAGCAGATCAACCAGGCGCTGATGCAGCTGTCCGAGGCCGCGCAGCAGACCGTGGAGTCGCTGCGCCAGTCGAGCCAGGCGATCGACGAACTGACGCTGGTGGCCAACGACCTGCGCAGCGGCGTCTCGCGCTTCAAGGTCTAGGGCCTGCGCCCCGCCGCCATGAAACTTTTCCTGCTGTTCCGCCTCGGCGCTGACCACTATGCGCTCGATGCCGCCGAGGTGGCCGAGGTGCTGCCGCTCACGCGGCTCAAGCAGATCCCCGGCGCGCCGGCCTGGGTGGCGGGCCTGATGGAGCGCCGCGGCCAGCCGGTGCCGGTGATCGACCTGCCGGCGCTGGCCACCGGCGTGCCGGCGGCGCTGCGCACCAGCACGCGCACGGTGCTGGTCCACTACCGCCGCCATGGCGGCGAGGCCGGCCGGCTGCTGGGCCTGCGCCTGGAATCGGCCACCCAGACGCTGCGCTGCCCGGTGAAATCGTTTGTCGACGGCGGCATCGCCGGAGCCAGCCCGCGCTACCTTGGGCCGGTGCGGCACGACGCGCGCGGCCTGCTGCAGTGGGTGCGGGTCGATGCCCTGCTGCCGGACGACGTCCATGCCATGCTGTTTGCCGACACCTCCGGGGAGGCCGCGGCATGAGCACTGCCACGCACATCGAGGCCCTGCTCAAGGCCCGCATCGGCCTGGACGCCGGCGCCATCGGCACCGGCGCGGTAGCACGCGCCGTGCGTGAGCGCCAGCAGGCACGGCAGGCGCCGGACACCCAGGCCTACTGGGACTTGCTGCACGGCACCGCCGATGAATTCCAGGCCCTGATCGAGGCCGTGGTGGTGCCCGAGACCTGGTTCTTCCGGCATCGCGAAGCACTGCTGGCGCTGGGCCGCCTTGCCGCCGAGCGCGCCTTTGCCGACGGCAGGCGCACCCTGCGCGTGCTGAGCCTGCCCTGCTCCACCGGCGAAGAGCCCTACTCGATCGCCATGGCCATGCTCGATGCGGGCGTGCCGGCGGGCCGCTTTGCCATCGATGCGGTGGACATCAGCGCCCGCGCGCTGGCCCGCGCACGCCAGGGCGAATACGGCGCAAACGCGTTTCGCAGCGCGCCGCTGGATTTCCGCGACCGCTATTTCACGGCCACGCCCAGCGGCTATGTGCTGGATGCACGCGTGCGCGCACAGGTGCGGCTGCTGCAGGGCAACCTGGTCGATCCCGGCCTGCTGGCCGGCGAGCGGCCCTATGACTTCGTGTTCTGCCGCAACCTGCTGATCTACTTCGACGCGCCGGGGCAGCGGCATGCGGTGCAGACGCTGGCGCGGCTGGCCGCTGCCGACGGCATTCTCTTTGTCGGGCCGGCCGAGGCCAGCGTGCTGAGCGCGCAGGGCCTGGAGCCGGTCGGCCTGCCGCTGACCTTTGCCTTCCGCAAGCCGTCCGCCGTGCCCGCCGCCAGGGCGGCGCCGCGTGCGCCCGTGCACGCGGCCCAGCCGCCGCGCATGGCCGCACCGCCACGGCTGCCGCGGCCGCCTGCCTCGATGCGGCCCGTCCCGGTCACGCCCCCGCCCCTGCGGCCCGCAGCGCCCGCGCCTGGCAACGATCAGCGCGCCGCGCTGGCTGCCATTGCCGCCCAGGCCGACCGCGGCGAGCTGGAGGCTGCCACCGCAGCCTGCCTGGCGCTGCTCGAGCGCACCGCGGATGCCAACGCCGACGCCTATTGCATGCTGGGTGTGCTGCACGACGCCGCGCGCCGCGCCGCGCAGGCCCATGCCGCCTACCGCAAGGCGCTGTACCTGGACCCGGCGCACCAGGAAAGCCTGTACCACCTGGCCGCGCTGCTCGATACCGAAGGCGATCACGCTGGCGCCATGCACCTGCGCCAGCGCGCGCAACGCCACACCCGCAAGCACCATGGCTGAGTCCCCAGGCATTCTCCGGCGCACCGAAAACGTCGACGACTGCTGGCGGCGCATCGGCGTGCGCGGCGACGGCTCGTGCCCCGCCCTGGCCGAGCACGCGCACTGCCGCAACTGCCCCACCTACGCCCGGGCCGCGGCCATGCTGCTGGACGCGCAACGGCTGGACGTAATTCCGGAGGCACTGCCCGATGCCGCCACGTTCACCGACGATGACGGGGCCTTGCCGGCAGAACGCGGCACCGCGCTGGCCTGCCTGGTGTTCCGCATCGGCGATGAGTGGCTGGCCTTGCCAACCGCAGCGCTGAGCGAAGTCACCGCCCCCTGCCCGATCCATTCGCTGCCGCACCGGCGCGATGCCGCCGTGCTGGGGCTGGCCGCGGTGCGCGGCAACCTGCTGGCCTGCCTGTCGCTGGCCCGGCTGTTCGACGCGGGCGCCGGTGAAAGTGCCAGCGGCAGCCGTTTCCTGATCCTCGGGCAGGGCCGCGCCGCGATCGCGCTGCCGGTGGCCGAGGTGTCTGGCATCGCCCGCGTGCCGCAGCCCGCGCTGCAGCCGCTGCCCGCCACCCTTGCGCGAGCCTCGGCGCGCTACACGCAGGCGCTGTTCCTCGACCAGGGCCGCAGCGTCGGGCTGCTCGATGCCGCACTGGTACGCCAGGCGCTGGCCAGGAGCCTGGCATGAATTCCGAGCAACTGCGCGACGCCTCGCTGCTGGAACTGTTCGCGCTCGAGGCCGATGCCCAGGCCGAAGTCCTCAATGCCGGCCTGCTGGCGCTGGAGCGCAACCCGGCAGCCGCCGAGCAGCTCGAAGCCTGCATGCGTGCCGCCCACTCGCTCAAGGGCGCGGCCCGCATCGTCGGGCTCGATGGCGGCGTGCGCGTAGCACACGCCATGGAAGACTGCCTGGTCGCCGCACAGGGCGGCATGCCGCTGACCGCCGCGCATATCGACGCGCTGCTGCAAGGCACCGACCTGCTGCTGCGCATCGGCCATCCGCCCGGCGGCAATCCGGGCTGGGCCGAGCACGCGGGCCGCGCCGAGATCGATGCAGTGGTGCAGCGGCTGGGCACGGTCGATGGCGGTGCCGCGGCGCCGGTCGTGCAGGCACAGCCAGCGCCGGCCCCGTTACCGGAACCAGCGCCCGCGATACCGGCGCCGCCGGCACCGGCAGACGACACACAGGAGCGCATGCTGCGCGTGAATGCCGACGCGCTTGACCAGTTGCTGGCGCTGTCCGGCGAGGCCATGGTCGAGTCGCACTGGCTGCGCCCCTTCGGCACCTCGCTGCAGAAGGCAAGGCGGCAACAGGCACGCGCACTGCGCGCCGTCGATGC
The DNA here is from genome assembly GCF_058794355.1 of Cupriavidus sp. GW823-FHT07B10. Taxonomy (NCBI): domain Bacteria; kingdom Pseudomonadati; phylum Pseudomonadota; class Betaproteobacteria; order Burkholderiales; family Burkholderiaceae; genus Cupriavidus; species Cupriavidus sp. GW823-FHT07B10. The sequence continues at coordinate 437,650 of NZ_JBXAGS010000004.1, read as the reverse complement.
GCTGCAGCAAGCCTTGCAGGACGGCAACGCGGGCGCGGCTGCGCACACCGCGCTGGCAGAACTGCGCCAGCTGCTGGACGAAAGCCACGATCAGCTGGCCGCGCGGCTGGAAGAGTTCGAACAGTACGATCACCGCGCCACGCGGCTGGCACGCCGGCTCTATGACAGCGCGCTGGCCTCGCGCATGCGCCCGCTGGCGGACGCGCTGACCGGCTATGCGCGCATGGTGCGCGACCTCGGGCGCGCGCTCGGCAAGCCGGTGCACCTGGACCTGATCGGCGCCGGCACCCAGGTGGACCGCGATATCCTGGAAGCACTGGACGCGCCGCTGGCGCACCTGCTGCGCAACGCGGTGGACCACGGCATCGAAGCGCCCGAGGTGCGCGCGGCGCAGGGCAAGCCGGCGGAAGGCCGCGTCACGCTGCAGGCGCGCCACAACGCGGGCCGCCTGGTGATCGAAATCTTCGACGACGGCGCCGGCGTCGACCTGGAAGCCCTGCGCCACGCCATCGTGCGGCGGCGGCTGGCGTCCGCAGAGACCGCGGCACGGCTGTCGCAGGCAGAGCTGCTCGACTTCCTGCTGCTGCCGGGCTTCAGCATGCGCGACTCGGTCTCCGAGGTCTCCGGCCGCGGCGTGGGCCTCGATGCCGTGCAGGAGATGGTGCGCCGCGTGCGTGGCAGCCTGCGCCTGACGCAGCAGCCGGGCCAGGGCCTGCACTTCCGGATGGAGTTGCCACTGACGCTGTCGGTGGTGCGCGCTCTGCTGGTGGAGGTCGCGGGCGAAGCCTATGCCTTCCCGCTGGGCCGCGTGCTGCGCGCGGCCTCGGTGGCGCGCAGCGAGATCGAGCAGACCAAAGGGCACCAGCATTTCCGCCACGAAGGCCGCGCCATCGGGCTGGTCAGCGCGGCGCAGGTGCTGCAACGCCCCGAGGCTGACGCTGCCAATGCGCACGCGCAAGTGCCAGTGGTGGTCATCGGCGAGGCCGAGCGCATCTATGGCATTGCCGTCGACCGCATGCTGGGCGAGCGCCTGCTGGTGGTGCAGCCGCTGCCGGCGGCACTGGGCAAGGTCCGCGACATCGCCGCCGGCAGCCTCACCGACGACGGCACGCCGGTGCTGATCTTCGATGTCGAGGACGTGATCCGCTCGGTCGAGAAGCTGGTCTCCGAGGGCCGCATCGAAGGCGTGCGGCAGGCGGCCGTGGCCAGCGTCCAGGCGCGCGCGCGGCGCGTGCTGGTGGTGGATGACTCGCTCACCGTGCGCGAGCTGCAGCGCAAGCTGCTGGCCGGGCGCGGCTATGACGTGGCGGTGGCGGTCGACGGCATGGACGGCTGGAATGTGCTGCGCGCCGAGCCCTTCGACCTGGTCATCACCGATATCGACATGCCGCGCATGGACGGCATCGAGCTGGTGCGCCGGATCCGGCAGGACGCCGCGCTGCGGCAGCTGCCGGTGATGGTGGTGTCGTACAAGGACCGCGAACAGGACCGCCAGCGCGGGCTCGAGGCCGGCGCGGACTATTATCTGGCCAAGGGCAGTTTCCACGACGCCGCGTTGCTCGACGCGGTCCATGACCTGATCGGCGAGGCACGCCCATGAAGATCGGCATCGTCAATGACTCGGCGCTTGCGGTAGCCGCGCTGCGCCGCGCGCTTGCGCTGGATCCGTCGTTCGAGATCGCCTGGGTCGCCGGCGACGGCGAACAGGCGGTGCAGATGGCCGCGCGCCAGACCCCGGACCTGATCCTGATGGACCTGCTGATGCCGGTCATGGACGGCGTCGAGGCGACCCGGCGCATCATGTCCGCCACCCCCTGCGCCATCGTGGTGGTGACCATGGACCTGGGCCGCAATGCCTCGCAGGTGTTCGACGCAATGGGCCACGGCGCCATCGACGCGGTCGACACCCCCACGCTGGTCGAGCCCGACGCCCAGCTTGCCGCCGGGCCGCTGCTGCGCAAGCTGCGCAATATCGGCCGCCTGCTGGCCGGCCGCGTGGCCCCGCAGCATAGGCTGACGGCAGCGCCGCGCGCAGTGGCCGCACCACGGCTGGTGGCGATCGGCGCCTCGGCCGGCGGCCCGGCCGCGCTGGCCACGCTGCTGGGCGCGCTGCCGGCGGACTTCGGCGCCGCGGTGGTCACCGTGCAGCATGTGGACGAAGCCTTTGCCGCCGGCATGGCCGACTGGCTCGACGGACAGTGCAAGCTGCCGGTGCGCATTGCCCGCGCCGGCGACGCGCCCCAGGCCGGCACGGTGCTGCTGGCCGGCACCAACGACCACCTGCGCCTGGCCAGTCCCACGCGCATGGCCTACTCCGAACAGCCCTGCGACTACCTGTACCGCCCCTCCATCGATGTGTTCTTTGAAAGCGTGGTGGAGCACTGGCGCGGCGACGTGATCGGCGTGCTGCTCACCGGCATGGGCCGCGACGGCGCGCTGGGGCTGAAGGCGATGCGCGAGCGCGGCTTCCTGACCATCGCCCAGGACCGCGCCACCAGCGCCGTGTACGGCATGCCCAAGGCCGCCGCAGCCATGGGCGCGGCCGCGGAGATCCTGCCGCTGCCGCGCATTGCGCCGCGGCTGGTGCAGGCATGCGGCGGCACCGTGCCGCTTTGACCCGATGCAATACGTCGCGGCCGGCACCGGGACCGCGACACCCAGGAACTGAACATGCAACCCGAATTACCCAACCGACCCGCAGCGCCTGCGGCCGACAAGGACTACCTTGCCATGGTGCTGCTGGTGGACGACCAGGCCATGGTCGGCGAAGCGGTGCGCCGCGCGCTCTCCACCGAAGCCGACATCGACTTCCACTACTGCGCGCAGCCCGACGAGGCCGTGGCGGTGGCGCAGCGGACCAAGCCCACCGTGATCCTGCAGGACCTGGTGATGCCGGGCGTGGACGGCCTGACGCTGGTGCAGCGCTATCGCGAGAACCCCGCCACGCGCGACATCCCCATCATCGTGCTTTCGACCAAGGAAGATGCCGCGACCAAGGGCGCGGCATTTGCCTCCGGCGCCAACGACTACCTGGTCAAGCTGCCCGACAGCATCGAGCTGATTGCGCGCATCCGCTACCACTCGCGCTCCTACCTGAACCAGCTGCAGCGCGACGAAGCCTATCGCGCGCTGCGGCAAAGCCAGCAACAACTGCTGGAAACCAACCTGGAGCTGCAGCGGCTGACCAATTCAGACGGCCTGACCGGCTTGTCCAACCGGCGCTATTTCGATGAATACCTCGGCGCGGAATGGCGCCGCGCGCTGCGCGAGCAAACCCAGGTGGCGCTGCTGATGATCGACGTCGACGCGTTCAAGGCCTACAACGGCACCTACGGCCACGTCGCCGGAGACGAGGTGCTGCGCCGCGTGGCCGCCGTGATCCGCGACAATTGCGTGCGCCCCACCGACCTGCCCGCGCGTTTTGGCGGAGAGGAATTCGCCATGGTGCTGCCGGCGACCTCGCCGGGCGGCGTGCGGCTGCTGGCCGAAAAGGTGCGGCGCGCAGTGCAGGGGCTGGCCATTGCCCACGGCGGCTCCCCCACCGCCGACTGCGTCACCGTCAGCATCGGCGGCGCCGTGCTGGTGCCCCAGCCTGACCAGGCGCCGAACCAGGTAGTGGAAGCCGCTGATGCAGGCCTCTACCAGGCCAAGCGCAATGGCCGCAACCAGGTGATGATGGCGCAAGGCTGAGTCACTGCAGCAGCACAGCCGCAACAACCAGTTACACACTGGCGGCCACCGGCCAACCGGGCCACCAGCCCGGCCAACGTCCCGCCAGGCCCCGCACCTGCGGGCCTGGCCGGCCCCGCCACGCACGCGCGCGTCACCGCTTGTCGGAATTGTCCGACATGCGATTCGGAGCCCCGCGCCTGTCTCGCCCCTGGGTTGATACCTATCGTTGCATCACGACAGGTGCAATCGCTGCGCCTGCAACAACAGACAGCCAACTGGCCACGCGACCGGCGCGCCCCCGCGCGGGCATGGGCCAGATCGTCTCTGACTCCTCCAACAGCAAGAGGTGACCCATGTTCCGATCCAAGACCCTGTTTATCGGCCTCGCGTTAGCTGCCACTGCAGTCCTGACTGCCTGCGGCGGCGGTGATGACGGCATCGACGACCGCATCGGGCTGAGCAAGCCGACGATCCGCGTGATCCACGCCATCACCGGCGGCCCGAACGTCGACGTGCTGCAGAACGGCACCCTGACCAGCTTCGTGAACAAGCCTTACAAGTTCGTCTCGACCTACTTCAATGTCGAAACCGGCAACCAGCTGATCTCCTTCAACACGGCTGGCACGCAGACGGAACTGGGCCGCGCCACCCTGACCGCCGCCACCGGCCACAAATACACCGTGGTCGCGCTGCCGGGTGCGAGCTCCGCTGAAACGCTGACGATCGACGATCCGTTCGAGAAGGGCCTGCTGTCGCACAAGGCACGCGTGCGCAGCCTGAACGCCTCGTTCAACGCGCAGAACATTGACATCTACCTGACCTTGCCGGCCATCGACCTGAACTCGGTGGGCCCGACCTTCGCCAACGTGGGCTACAAGCAGGCTGTGCCAGCCTCGGGCACCGACTCGATCGACGTGGATGGCAACACCACCTACCGCCTGCGCATCACCACCGCGGGGACCAAGACCGTGATCTTCGATTCCGGCGCACTGACCCTGGCCAACAACGCTGACTGGCTGATCACCACGATCCCGGTGGATGGCATTGCCGGCCTGACGCCGAACAAGATCAAGGTGCTGGTGGCACGCGGCGATGATGAGTCGCAAGCTGGTCTTGAACTCGTAACGCAGTAACAGCGTGCTTGCAGCTGCCTGCGGCAGGCGGGCAGCATGCAGAAGGCCGGTCCGATGGGCCGGCCTTTTTTGTCTGACGGGTGGCAGCTGACTGCCCCTACTCTTCTGCCCCCGGCTCCAGCTCCGCCTTCAGCACCGCCAGGTGCGACATATAAGCCTCCAGCTCCGCCCGCCCCTGCTCGGTGATGCAATAGACGCGGCCACAGCCTTCAACCAGCTCGGCAGTAATGGCCCGCGCCATCATCAGGCTGCGCAGGATCGGCCGCAACGAGCGGATATTCTTGTCGATGCCGCGCTCGCGCAGCCGGTCGACCAGGCTCAGGACCGTGGACGGGCTCGACTGGACCAGCTTGAGCACATGGATGCGTGAGAAAAGCCGGTCAAAGATGGGCGGTTTCATGGGCGCTGTCGGCGCACCCGATGGTGCGGGAATCCTGATCATCATGCGCAGCCCATGACTGCTGCCGCAGTCGGGCGCTCTCTGGTCTTGATGGCGGGCGGATACGCGATCGGCCCGCGAAAGCAAACGGGGTGCGCGAAGGCACCCCAAATGCTTGCATTGCGTGCGCCGGCCGGCATCAGACAGGCCGGCGCCCTTCCGGGGAGCGCGCGTGGCGCTATTCTTCCTGGAACGCTTCTTCGCGCTTGGCCTTGATCGAGGGCAGCGCCACTACTGCAACCAGGGCAGCGGCTGCGATCAGCAGTCCGACCGACAGCGGCCGGGTCACGAACACGGTGAAGTCACCACGCGACAGCAGCAGCGTGCGGCGGAAGTTCTCTTCCATCATCGGCCCCAGCACGAAGCCGAGCAGCAGCGGAGCGGGTTCGCAGCGCAGCTTCAGGAACAGGTAGCCGATGATGCCGAAGCCGGCGGCCATGAACACGTCGAAGGTCTGGTTGTTGACCGAGTACACGCCAATGCCGCAGAACACCAGGATCGCCGGGTACAGGAAGCGGTACGGCACGGTCAGCAGCTTCACCCAGATGCCGATCATTGGCAGGTTCAGGATGATCAGCATCAGGTTGCCGATCCACATCGAGGCGATCAGGCCCCAGAACAGCGCCGGGTTGCTGGTCATCACCTGCGGGCCGGGCTGGATGTTGTGGATGGTCATCGCACCCACCATCAGCGCCATCACCGCGTTGGGCGGAATGCCCAGCGTCAGCAGCGGGATGAACGAGGTTTGTGCCGCGGCGTTGTTGGCAGACTCCGGACCTGCCACGCCTTCGATCGCGCCCTTGCCGAATTCATGTGCGTACTTGGAGGTCTTCTTCTCCAGCGAGTACGCCGCGAACGAGGCCAGCGCCGCGCCACCACCGGGCAGGATGCCAAGCGCGGAGCCCAGCGCGGTGCCGCGCAGCACAGCCGGGATCATGCGCCTGAAGTCTTCCCTGGTCGGGAACAGGTTGGTCACGCGGTTGGTGAAGGTCTCGCGCGCTTCCTTCTGCTCCAGGTTGGCGATGATCTCGGCAAAGCCGAACATGCCCATGGCCAGCGCCACGAAGTCGATGCCGTCGGTCAGTTCCGGCACATCGAATGAGAAGCGCGCCGCGCCCGAGTTCACGTCGGTGCCGATCAGGCCCAGCAACAGCCCCAGCACGATCATCGAGATCGCCTTGGGCAGCGACCCCGAGGCCAGCACCACGGCGCCGATCAGGCCCAGCACCATCAGCGAGAAGTATTCGGCAGGGCCGAACTTGAATGCCAGTTCAGACAGCGGCGTGGCAAAGGCTGCCAGGATCAGGGTGGCCACGCAGCCGGCAAAGAACGAGCCCAGGCCGGCGGTGGCCAGCGCCACCCCCGCTCGTCCTCGCCTTGCCATCTGGTAGCCGTCGATGGTGGTCACCACCGATGACGATTCGCCAGGCAGGTTGACCAGGATGGCGGTGGTCGAACCGCCGTACTGGGCGCCGTAGTAGATGCCGGCCAGCATGATCAGCGCGGCCACCGGCGGCAGCGTGTAGGTGATCGGCAGCAGCATGGCGATGGTGGCCAGCGGCCCCAGGCCCGGCAGCACGCCGATCAGGGTACCCAGCACGCAGCCCAGGAAGGCGTAGGCCAGGTTCTGCAGCGACAGGGCCGTGGAAAAGCCCAGCGCAAGGTGATCAAACAATTCCATGGTCGGCGCTCCTTAACCGGTGATAAAGGCCGGCCACACCGGCATCTGCAGGTTGATGCCGTAGACGAATGCGCCAAGGCTGATCAGCACCAGCACCACGGCGTTGAGCAGCGCGCCCTTCCAGCTGAATTCATGGCTGGCCATCGACGACACCATCACCAGCACGAACACCGACAGCACCATGCCCAGCGGCTTGAGCAGCAGGCCGAACAGCACCACCGAACCGAGGATCCACAGCAGCGTCTTCAGGTCCCAGCGCGCCAGATGGTCTTCCTCGCCCTTGGGCGACAGCGAGGACAGCAGCACCACCGCCCCCAGCACTGCCAGCACCAGTCCCAGCAGGAATGGAAAATATCCGGGTCCCATCTTCGCGGCCGTTCCCATGGAATAGCCGCGAGCGACCCAGGAAAAGCCCAGACCGACCAGAACGAACATCAGGCCGGAGGCAAAGTCCTTTTGGCTGCGTATGCGCAAAACGATTCTCCTCAAAGTTCACGAAATGCCATGCCGGGGACGCACTGGCTCGAGCGGCAAGGCATGCGGCGCGCATGCTCCCCGACGGTTGACCCGAACCTTAGAGACGTGATCTTTCAGGTGCCTTTCATTTGTCTTGGTTTAGGGGTATTCACCGATACCCCTTGGAAACAAGGGCAAATCCAGCCTATTCATGAAAAAAATACATCACAACGTGATGTATTTTTTGATGAAGAATCCGGAAGAAAAGTCGACGGGAATGTCAGGCGAACAAGACGGCACGCGCACTTGCATCAAGGCAAGGCGCGGCCGGAAGGATGCGCGCCTGCTCTGGCCAGGCAGGCGACACGTGCGCTGGGAGGGAGTGCCAGCGATGACACGATGACACACCGATCTTTCGAATGGCTTTCAAAGCCGGCGGCACGATCGCGGGCCGCTGCAGCTCAGCGCACGACTGCGGGCTCGGGCGTTGCAGAGGCGGTCTCCTCGACGACCTCGCCCGCGTCTTCGCAGGGCGTTCCCATGCTGGTATCGGGCGCCTGCCCCACGGCTTGCGCCGGGTGCGGCACGGTGGGCAGGATATGGCTGCGGCGCCAGTTGCCGAAGCGGTAGTAGCCGGCCGCCAGCACCAGCGACACCACCGAGCCCAGCGGAAAGCTCCACCAGATCGCCTCGGCGCCGATGCGCGGTCCCAGCAACCACGCGAACGGCAGCCGGATCACCCACATCGACAGGAACAGGATCACCAGCGGCGCCATCACCGCGCCGGTGGCGCGCACCGTGCCGAAGATGACGATGGTGAAGCCAAACAGGATGAACGACCACAGCACCACCACGTTGATATGCTGCGCGATGCCGATGGCGACGCCGTCAGTGCCCAGGAACAGCCCCAGCGAATGCCGGTTGAACAGATAGATCAGCGCGACCAGCGCACCGGTCATCACCACATTGATCAGCAGCCCCACGCGCGTGATGCGCGACACCCGCTGCCACAGTCCGGCGCCGACGTTCTGCGCCACCATCGATGACACGCTCGCGCCTACCGCCAGCGCGGGCATCTGCACATAGGTCCACAGCTGCGAGGCCACGCCGTAGGCGGCGGTGGTCTGCGAGCCATAGGCATTGACCAGCGCCATCATCACGATCGCCGACGACGAGATCACCACCATCTGCAGGCCCATCGGCAAGCCCTTGACCACCAGCGCCCGCAGGATTGCCGGATCAGGCCGCAGCAGTGCAAGCTGGCCACGGTGCAGCAGCAGGAAATGGTGGCGCCGGTACAGCAGCACCATCATCGCCGCCAGGCTCGCCAGCTGTGCCATCAGCGTGGCCAGCGCCGAGCCCGCGATACCCAGCGGCGGGACCGGGCCCATACCGAAGATCAGCACCGGGTTGAGCGCCACGTCCAGCACCACCGACAACAGCATGAACCAGAACGGCGTGCGCGAATCGCCCGCGCCGCGCAGCGTCATCATCACGAAGTTGTAGAAGTACATGAATGGCAGCGCCAGGAAGATGATGCGCAGGTAGCTCACCGCCAGCGGCGCGGCGTCTTCCGGCGTGTGCATCGCCGCGAGGATGGCCGGCGTATAGAAATAGCCCAGCGCCGAGGCCAGCACCGACAGCCCGACAAAGAAGGTGGTGCTGGTGCCGACCACGCGACGCGCCTCGTCCAGGTCGCGCGCGCCCACGGCCTGTCCGATCATGATGGTGTTGGCCATGCTGATACCGAACACCACGCCCAGCAGGAAGAACAGAATGATGTTGGCGTTGGAGGTTGCCGTCAGCGCGGCCTCGCCCAGGAAGCGGCCGACCCAGACCGAATTGATCGAGGCGTTCAGCGACTGCAGGATGTTGCTGCCGAGCACGGGCAGCGAGAACAGCAGCAGGGTGCGGCCGATCGGGCCGGTGGTCAGTCTGGCGTCTGGCTTCATGAGGCGTCGCGCATGGGGAAATCCGCCCAGTCTATTCCTGCCCGGAGGCAGCTACAAGGACACACGGCCGGCACGGCGCCGTGCTCTTTACCTGAATGAGTTATTCCCCTCCGGTTGCGGCCCCCTGCATACTCGGCACGGGACCACCGCGTCCCAGGCCGGCTGCCGGAAGCAATGCCCGGCACGCGCGTGCGCCCTTCAGTCGCAGTCAAAACGAGGAGGTGGGGTCATGTTTGTCGGTTTCCAGCCTGTTTCCGGCGCCCTGGTGCCGTTTGCCTATGACTGGCCGATGGTGGGCCTGTCGTTCCTGATCTCTGTCTGCGGCGCCTACGTGGGCCTGCGCTGGTCGCGGCGCGTGCGCATGCCCGACGGCCGCCTGGACGTGGACCGGCTGTTGTGCGCCAGCGTGGCGCTGGGCGGCGGCGCGGTCTGGTCGATGCATTTCATCGGCATGGTGGCCTACCAGACCCCGACGCACCGCGAGTTCGGACTGTTCATGACGCTGGCTTCGCTGGTGGTCGTGATGGTGCTGGCCGGCGCCGGACTGGCGATCGCCTCGCGCCCGTGCGGCAGCCGTACCGACAACGTGGTCAAGGGCGGCGTGCTGACCGGGCTGGGCGTGGTGGCGATGCACTACACCGGCATGGCCGCGATCCGCTCCAACACCCGCTTCGACTGGGACCTGGCCATCATCGGGCTGTCGGTGGTGATCGCCGTGGTGGTGTCGGTGGTGGCGCTGTGGCTGGCCACCACGGTGAAGACCCGCGGCAAGCAGCTGGCAGCTGCAGTGGTCATGGGCGTTGCCGTCTGCGGCATGCACTACACCGGCATGTCTGCGGGCACCATGATCTGCACCAGCCCGACCTACGCGCCCAGCCTGTTCGCCATCGAGGGCGACAGCATCGGCTATGCGGTGTTCGGCCTGACGCTGATCACGCTGCTCGTGATCCTGGTGGTGGAAGCCACCCGCACCGGGGCTGAAGTCGTGCCGGTGGCGCGCACGCGCGATGCCGCCTGACATCGGCTGAACCGGCCGCGGGGACATTCCCGCACATTCCTCCTGGGAACACACCCGGCGCGCTGCATGAACGCGGCCGCCGGGTTAAGCTTGCGGTTTCACCGCCCACCAGGAGAACACGCATGTACCAGGATCTCGCCCTCTATATCGACGGAGAATTCATCAAGGGAGGCGACCGGCGCGAGCAGGATGTCATCAACCCGGCCACGCAGGAAGTGCTGGGCAAGCTGCCGCACGCCAGCCGCGCCGACCTGGACCGCGCGCTGGCCGCCGCGCAGCGCGCCTTTGAAACCTGGAAGAAGACCTCGCCGCTGGAGCGCGCCAGGATCCTGCGCCGCGTGGGCGAGCTCACCCGCGAGCGCGCCAAGGAGATCGGCCGCAATATCACGCTGGACCAGGGCAAGCCGCTGGCCGAAGCCGTCGGCGAAGTGATGGTCTGCGCCGAGCACGCCGACTGGCATGCCGAGGAATGCCGTCGCATCTACGGCCGCGTGATCCCGCCGCGCCAGCCCAATGTGCGCCAGATCGTGGTGCGCGAGCCGATCGGCGTGTGCGCCGCCTTCACGCCGTGGAACTTCCCGTTCAACCAGGCCATCCGCAAGATCGTGTCGGCGCTGGGCGCGGGCTGCACGCTGATCCTGAAGGGGCCGGAAGACTCGCCCAGCGCGGTGGTGGCGCTGGCGCAGCTGTTCCATGATGCGGGCCTGCCCCCGGGCGTGCTCAACATCGTCTGGGGCGTGCCCAGCGAGGTCTCGACCTACCTGATCGAATCGCCGATCGTGCGCAAGATTTCATTCACCGGCTCGGTGCCGGTGGGCAAGCAGTTGGCGGCGCTGGCCGGCGCGCATATGAAGCGCGTGACCATGGAGCTGGGCGGCCATTCGCCGGTGCTGGTGTTCGACGACGCCGACATCGACCCCGCCGCCGAGATGCTGGCGCGCTTCAAGCTGCGCAATGCCGGCCAGGTATGCGTGTCGCCGACGCGCTTCTATGTCCAGGAGAAAGCCTATGACCGCTTCCTGGCGCGCTTTACCGAGGTGATCGGCTCGATCAAGGTCGGCAACGGCCTGGAGGACGGCACCCAGATGGGGCCGCTGGCGCATGAGCGCCGCGTGCTGTCAATGGAGCAGTTCCTGGACGATGCCAGCCAGCGTGGCGGCAAGGTGGTGGCAGGCGGCTCGCGCCTGGGGGACAAGGGCTATTTCTTCGCGCCCACCGTGGTCACCGACCTGCCCGACGACTCGCGTCTGATGACCGACGAGCCGTTCGGCCCGGTGGCGCCCGTGACGCGCTTCAAGGACACGGCCGAGGTGCTGCGCCGCGCCAACAGCCTGCCCTTTGGCCTGGCCTCGTATGTGTTCACCAACTCGCTGAAGACCGCGACCGAAGTATCCAACGGCCTGGAAGCCGGCATGGTCAACATCAACCACTTCGGCATGGCGCTGGCCGAGACCCCGTTCGGGGGCATCAAGGATTCGGGCATCGGCAGCGAAGGCGGCCAGGAGACCTTCGATGGCTACCTGGTAACCAAGTTCATCACCCAGGCCTGAGCGCCCGGGCGCGGTGCAAGGCGGCTTGCCGCCGGCTCCCTCCCCGGGGCCGGCGGCGCCTCCCCGTCAGCGGAAGAAGATACCGCGCGTCAGGAACGTATGATTCGCTTCTTCCGCCATCAGCCAGACCAGCACCAGCAGGCACAGCGGCGGTACCAGGATGGCGCAGATCAGCGCCATGCGCTCCCATGCCATGTGCATGAACACTGCCACGATCAGCCCCGCCTTCAGCCCCATGAACACCAGGATCAGCGTCCAGCGCAGGTAGCCGGTGACATGGAAATAGTCGACCAGGTACGACAGCGTCGACAGAACGAACAGCAGCAGCCAGATCTTCAGGTACAGCCCGATAGGATGCTGCTGGCCGGAGTGCGCGGCATGCCCGGCATCGTTGCCGGAGCCATGCGCTGGCGTCACCGGGGTTGCGGGAGTTGCCGGATTCGATGCCATGGCCGTCACCAGAGATAGAACAACGCAAAGATAAACACCCAGACCAGGTCGACGAAGTGCCAGTACAGGCCCGCGATCTCCACGATCTGGTAGTTGCCGGTGGCCTCGTAGCGCCCGCGCAGCACGCGCGTGGCCACGATCAGCAGGTACACCACGCCGCACGACACATGCAGCCCGTGGAAGCCCGTGATCATGAAGAAGGTCGAGCCGAACTGCGCCGCCCCCATCGGGTTGGTCCACGGGCGCACGCCCTCGTCCACGATCAGCTTGGTCCATTCGAAGGCCTGCATGCCGACGAACATGACGCCGAACAGCGCGGTGACGAACATCAGCAGCGCGCACTCGCGGCGCGCGCGCCGGTAGGCAAAGTTGACCGCCATCGCCATGGTGCCGCTGCTGGTGATCAGCACGAAGGTCATGATGGCGATCAGCAGCAACGGAATGTCGGCGCCACCCACGTGCAGCGCGAACACCTCGCTGGGGTTGGGCCACGGCACCGTGGTCGACATGCGCACGGTCATGTAGCCGGTCAGGAAGCAGCTGAAGACGAAGGTGTCGGACAGCAGGAAGATCCACATCATGGCCTTGCCCCACGACACCTTGAAGGCCTGCTGGTCCGACGACCAGTCGGCCAGCAGGCCGCGCACGCCGCCCACCGGGGGCGCGGGCGCCACGCCGGGTGGGCTCGATGGTGAAGACAGTTGCGTTGACATGCCGGTCCTCCTTGCTGCCGCCGCCGCTAGGCCGTGCCGCAGATATAGCGCACCAGTTCGGGCGTAAGCCACCCCAGCGCCGCCAGCAGCACCACCCATACCGCCAGCAGGAAATGCCAGTAGCGCGCGCACAGCCGCATGCGCAGCACCGCGGCCTCGCCGCTGCCGCGCGACGACATGGCAAAGCCCCAGCCGGCCAGGCCGCCCAGCACGTGCAGGCCGTGCATCGCGGTCAGCAGGTAGAAGAAGCTGCCGGCCGGGTTGCCGGCAGGCATCACCTGCATCGCGCCCAGTGCCTGCCAGGCCCACAGCTGCGAGGCGACGAAGCCGGCCGCGCCCAGACCCCCCAGGCGCAGCGCCTGCCTGGCCACGGCCATCTCGCCCCGGCCCGCGGCGCGCGACGACACCGCCATCGCCACGCTGCCGGCGCCCAGCAGCGCGGTGGACAGCCACACCTGCCAGGGCAGCCCGATGCGGTGCCAGTCCGGGCTGTCCATGCGCAGCGCATAGGCGGTCAGGAACAGCGCAAACAGCGAGGTCACCACGCCCATGAACACCCACAGGCCGATGCTCGCGGGGGCGCGCCCTTGCGGCCGGTGGTTGGCGGCATTCTCGTCGGACGGGCTGCCGCCGAAATCGTCGCGGCTGACCTTGTACAGGGCTTCGGCGTTCATGCGACGGCTCCGCGGCTGGCATGCGGTTCAGGCTCGGCCCCGCCCTCTTCCGGCGGCGCGTTCTGCGCGATAAAGTCCTCGCGCGCGCCCGGCACGCTGTAGGCATAGGCCCAGCGGTACACCACCGGCAGGTGCGGCCCCCAGTTGCCGTGCGCGGGCGGCGTCTGCGGCGTCTGCCATTCCAGCGAGGCCGCGCGCCACGGGTTGGCGTCGGCCTTGCGGCCATGCCACAGGCTCCACACCAGGTTGAAGACAAAGAGCAGCTGCGCCGTGGCGACGATGAAGGCGGCCACCGAGATGTACATGTTCATCACATGCGCCGACTCCGGGATAAAGGCGTAGTTCTCGTAGGCGTAGTAGCGGCGCGGCATGCCCAGCACGCCCAGGTAGTGCATCGGGAAGAAGATGGCGTAGGTGCCGACGAAGGTGACCCAGAAATGGATCCGGCCCATGCTGTCGTCCAGCATCCGGCCAGTGACCTTCGGGTACCAGTGGTAGAGGCCGCCGAACACCACCAGGATCGGCGACACGCCCATCACCATATGGAAGTGCGCCACCACGAAGTAAGTGTTGGACAGCGGGATATCCACGCTGACATTGCCCAGGAACAGCCCGGTCAGGCCGCCGATGACGAAGGTGCTGATGAAGGCGATCGCGAACAGCATCGGCACGGTGAAATGGATATCGCCGCGCCATAGCGTGATGACCCAGTTGTAGACCTTGATCGCGGTGGGGATGGCGATGATCAGCGTGGTGGTGGCAAAGAAGAAGCCGAAGTACGGGTTCATGCCGCTGACGAACATGTGGTGGGCCCACACCACCACCGATAGCACCCCGATCGCCAGGATTGCCCACACCATGGTGCGGTAGCCGAAGATGCTCTTGCGCGAATGCACGCTGACCAGGTCCGAGACGATGCCGAAGGCCGGCAGCGCGACGATATACACCTCGGGGTGGCCGAAGAACCAGAACAGGTGCTGGAACAGCAGGGGGCTGCCGCCCTTGTACTGCAGCTGCTGCCCCATCGACACCATCGCCGGCATGAAGAAGCTGGTGCCGAGGGTCTTGTCCAGCAGCATCATCACCGCCGACACGAACAGCGCCGGGAACGCCAGCAGCGCCAGGATGGTGGCCATGAAGATGCCCCATACCGACAGCGGCATGCGCAGCAGCGTCATTCCTTCCGTGCGCGCCTGCAGCACGGTGGTGACGTAGTTGAGGCCGCCCATGGTGGCCGCGACGATAAAGATCGCCAGCGACACCAGCATCAGGATGATGCCCCAGTCATGGCCTGGGGTGCCGGGCAGGATGGCCTGCGGCGGGTATAGCGTCCAGCCCGCGCCGGTGGGCCCTCCGGGCACGAAGAAGCTGGCCAGCAGCACGATCACCGACAGCAGGTAGACCCAGAAGCTGAGCATGTTGAGGAAGGGGAACACCATGTCGCGCGCCCCCACCATCAGCGGGATCAGGTAGTTGCCGAAGCCGCCCAGGAACAGCGCCGTCAGCAGGTAGATCACCATGATCATGCCGTGCATGGTGACGAACTGGTAGTAGCGGTTGGCGTCGATGAACTCGAAGCGCCCCGGGAAGCCAAGCTGCATGCGCATCAGGTTGGACAGCGCCACGCCCACCAGGCCCACCACGATCGCCACGATGGTGTACTGCACGGCGATCACCTTGTGGTCCTGGCTCCAGACATAGCGGGTCCAGAAGCTCTGCGGCGCGTGATGGGCGGCATCGTCGGCGTAAGCCATGCGGGTCTCCTCACTTCCTGGCGGGCGCGGGTGCCGCCGAGGGCGGCACGGCCACGGCCGTCGAAGTCGTATAGGTGCCGGACGCGGCCCCGGGCGTGGCGGCGGGCGCCCCAGAGCCAGCGGTTGCCGTGGTGGCGGCGCTGGTCGCGGCAGCCGGGCCGGCGGGCACGTCCGCGGGCGCCACCGGCGCCACCGTGCCGGCTTCCGCCGCGCCGCTGCCGGCCGACTTGATATAGGCGGTCAGTGCCGCGACCTCATCCTCGCTCATCGGCAACTTCGGCATCACCGGGCCGAAGCCCTTGACCAGCCGCGCATTGGGGTCGGTGATCTCCTTGTGCAGGAAGGCATCGTCCACCTTGGCGCTGCTGCCGTCGACAAAGGTCTCGGTCTTGCCGTACAGGCCCTTCCAGGTCGGCCCCACGCCCGGATTGCCGTCGATGCTGTGGCAGCCGACACAGCCCTTGCTCTGCGCCAGCGCGCGTCCCTTCTCGACGGTGCCGGCGTCGCCCGCGGCGCCGGGTGCGGCAGCGGCCATTGCCGCCGGCGGTGCCGCGGCCTTCGCCAGCGTCATGGCAAAGGTCTGCTGCCTGGCCAGCCATGCCTCGTACGCAGCCGGTTCTTCCACCACCACCGTGCCGCGCATGTTGTAGTGCCCCACGCCGCACAGCTGCGCGCACAGGATATCGAAGCGCCCCGCCTGCGTCGGCGTGAACCAGAACGACGTCACCATGCCCGGCACCATGTTCATGCGCGCGCGGAACGGCGGCACGTAGAAGTCATGCAGCACGTCCTTGGAGCGCAACAGCACTTTGACCGGCTTGTTCAGCGGCAGGTGCACCTCCGGTCCGACGATCACGATATTGTCCAGGCCGCGCGGATCGTCGGGGTCCAGCCCGAGCGGATTCGCACCGGTGACAAAGCGCGCATCGGAAGCACCCAGCTGGCCGCTCTTGCCGGGAAAGCGGAAGGCCCAGGACCACTGCTGCCCCACCACTTCCATCACCATCGCTTCGCGCGGCGGGCGCACGTAGTCGGCGTAGACGAACAGGCCCGGCGCCAGCAGCAGCACCACGCCCAGCGTGGTGCCGCCGATCAGCCACAGTTCGAGCTTGCTGTTCTCCGGGTGGTAGGACGCCCGGTGGCCGGTGCCGCCATTGGGATGCGGCGCCTCATGCCGGAAGCGCCAGACGATGTAGCCGACAAACAGGTTGATGCCGATGAAGAAAATGCCGGTGATGACCAGGGTAATGGTCAGCGTGTCGTCCATCTGCTGCCAGTTGGACGCCAGCGGGGTCGCCCACCACGGGCTCATGAAATGGAAGAGCACCGAACCGACGACCATGACTACGAGTGCGATGGCCAACGCCATATCCACCCTCCTCCTCGCGCGCGGCGAGGGATGCGCAAGTCACGCAGGTAGACATAAGACTAGTGCATGCCGTCAGGTCACTGCAAGGCGACATGCCAATGCATTGGTGTCGCACTGCACAAGCGCGCAGCGCGAGAAAAAGCGGCGGCGGGAACCCCTGGTTCCGGCCGCCGCAGGTCTTGCGCGCGTACCCGCCCAAAGGCTGGCGCGCGCAACGCAACCGCCATGAGCCGGCGCTCGCCGCGCCCTGCCCCGAAGCGCTGTCAGTGCGATACGTCCTTGCTCTCCAGCTTCCAGTAGCATGCCGCCGCGGCCATCCCGAAGATCAGATGCCCGATGAAGGTATGCCACCCGCGCACCTCGACAAACCAGTGGAAGGCCAACGTCATCACATAGAAATTGAAGAAGTACACTACCATGCCAAACACGGCGCCCGCCAGCATTGCCATGCCCAGGCTCGAATCCAGCGTGAATGGCGCGATGATGGCCGCCAGGATCATGCCCAGCACGGCGCCCAGCACGAAATGGATCACCAGCGCCGCGGCCACCGTGCCGACGGTAAACGTTGCGCTCTGCAGCACGTCCTGGCCCATCAGGATCCCGGCGATCATGCGCGTGGCGATCCACGGGTTCACTCCCGACACCATCGACGACCAGAACAGCTCCAGCACCAGCAGCAACGCCCCGGCCGCCAGCCCCGAGACCGCTGCCGCGGTCCAGTCCGGCTGCCGCCGCACGTAGTGGTGCGATTGCATGTGAAGTTCCATAGCCACCTCCGTCTCTCTCGGTCCGCGGGGCATTGGACTTGAATGGGAACGGGGCCCCGCGTCTCTGATCAGCATAGGACACGTGTTTCCCGCTTCGGGGGTTCGCATGGCGAAAAACGTGGGGCATGCGTACGCAGCGCAACGCCTGAACCGTCCTAAGTGCGCGCATCGGTACCTGGGTGGCATCCGCATCTCCCGGGTTCGGGACAATCCCGATGCACGCAGCCATGCATCGGGCACACAGTGCCTATACTGGAATCACAAAAGAGAGACAGGAGACCGCCATGCACTTCACCGCGCATGATCTTGTATTCCTGATTCCGATGGCGCTGGTAGGCGTGATCGCCATGGGTTCGATCCCGGTGACTGCCAAGTACCTGCGCATCAGTTGCCGGACCATGGGCGCCCTGATCGGCGCACTGGTTGCCGTGTTGGTGCTAGAGGCATTACCGCTGCTGATCTGACCCCAGAGGTCGGACAGACGGTTTTTGGGGAGGAGGGCCGTTATGTCGATCGGCCTGCTTGCTGCCGTCATGGCGGCGCTGCTGTTCATTACCGTCTTGCGGGCCATCTGGCGCTGCAGCCATCCGTACCGGATGCGCTACCGGCGTTGCGCTGCACAACGGCAACGCGCCGGGCTGTGCCGGCATACGCTGCGACGGCACGGCTAGGCGCCAGCAAGCGTTCTTCTGCGCCATTGCCCGGTACGCGAACCGGGCAGTAGTCCATCATGCCGTCGGCGCGCGCAACGCCGCCAGCGGCGCGTTCACTGACTCCCCCAGCCGCTCCATCAGCGAATAGCGCGCCACGTAGTGGCGGAAGTGCTCGATGAACGCGGCCTCGGCCGGCGTCTGGCGCCGCTCCGGATTCCACAGCAGGTACATGTCGATATCGGCCACGCCCTCTTCGGGCGGCAGGCGCCACAGCCGTTGCTGGGCGACATCGTCGGCAACGATATGTTCGGGCAGGCAGCCAATGCCATAGCCCGCGAACACCAGCCGCCGGATTTCATCGAGGCTGGGCGAGGTCGCGACGATCTGGCCGGAAAAGCCGTGCTGGTCGCGGAATACGGCCAATGGCGCCAGCACGTCGCCAAGCTGGTCGCTGCTGAACGAGACGAAGTGCTCGGCCAGCAGGTCGGCAATGGCCAGCCCGGTGCGCCCGAACAGCCGGTGATGGCGCCCGCAGAAGATGGCATAGCGCTGGCGCAGGAACAGCATGTGCTCAAGCCCGTCGCCCGACTGCCGGCCCGGCTGCCGGTACAGGCTCAGGCCCACGCCGCCAGCCTTCTGCGCGAGCGCGTCCGCAATCTCGGTGCTGCGCATCACGTCCACCTGCAGCGTGACGCGCGGATGCTGCCGATGGAACGCGGCCAGGCATTCGTCATAGACGCCTGAATGGATACGGCTCACGGTCAGCAGCCGCAGCAGGCCGCTGACTTCGTCCTGCTGCTCCGCCAGTTCAGCCCCCAGCCGCGCCACGCTGCCATAGACGTCGGTGGCGATGCGCAGCACTTCTTCGCCGGCCCGGGTCAGGCGGAAATTGCTGCCGCGCCGCTCGATCAGCGTGTGTCCCAGATGCTCTTCGAGCCGGCGCAAGGCCAGGCTCACCGCCGGCTGGGTGATATGCAGCCGCACCGCGGCGCGGCTCAGGCTGCGCTCGTGGACGATGGTCAGGAAGGTGCGCAGCAGGTTCCAGTCGAGCCGGTCGGTCAGCAGGGCCCGGTCCAGGGCAGAACGCTCCATCACGCCACGTATAAATTGAAGTTATATGAAAAATAAATATTAGAAATTTGACTGATATTTGTCAACGCGCGATAACTCCTCCCACAGCTGCCCCTGATGCAGCGGCACAAACATAGTGAGGAGCCAGTCCATGCAAGTGTCCCCTTCCGGCACGCGCCAGCCCGTGCGCGCCGCCACCGCCGCCTTTGTCGGCACCATGATCGAGTGGTACGACTTCTACATCTACGCCACCGCCGCCGCGCTGGTGTTCGGCCCGTTGTTCTTTCCCGGCGGCGATCTCTTCCTGAGCACGCTGGCGTCATTCGGCACCTTCGCGGTCGGCTTCTTTGCCCGTCCGCTCGGCGGCATCGTGTTCGGCCACTGGGGCGACCGCATCGGCCGCAAGCAGGCGCTGATGATCACGCTCATGATGATGGGCGTGGCCACCATCGGCATCGGCCTGCTGCCGACCTACGCCACCGCGGGCGCGATCGCGCCGGTGCTGCTGGTCCTGCTGCGCGTGGTGCAGGGCATCGCCGTGGGCGGCGAATGGGGCGGCGCGGTGCTGATGGCGGGCGAGCATGCCCCCAAGGGCCGCCGCACCTTCTTCGCCTCGTTCGCGCAGCTCGGCAGCCCGGCCGGCCTGATCCTGTCGCTGCTGGCTTTCCGCGCGGTCACGTCGATGGAGCACGAGGTGTTCATGGACTGGGGCTGGCGCCTGCCATTCCTGGCCAGCGCGGCGCTGCTGCTGGTGGGCGTGGCGATCCGGCTGGGCGTGAATGAATCGCCCGAGTTCGCGCAGGTGCAAGCGCAGCGCAAGACCGCCAGGCTGCCGCTTGCCGAGGTCTGGCGCACGGCCCGCGTGCCGGTGCTGCTGTGCATCGGCGCCAATACCATCGGCATTGCGGGGGTGTACTTCACCAACACCTTCATGATTGCCTACACCACGCAATACCTGTCGCTGCCCAGGACGCTGATCCTCGACTGCCTGTTCGCCGTCGCCATCATCCAGTTCCTGGCGCAGCCGCTGGCCGCCTGGCTGGCAGAGAAGCTTGGCGGCGCGCGCTTCCTCAAGCTGGCCGCGCTGCTGGCGATGGCTTCACCCTATCCGATGTTCCTGCTGGTGCAGACGCGCCAGGCGCCGGCCATCGTGCTCGGCATCGCGCTGGCGGTGGTGTGCATGGCGAGCTTCTATTCGGTGATCGCGGGCTTTGTCAGCGGTGTCTTCGAAACGCGCGTGCGCTACTCGGCGATCTCGTTGTCCTACCAGGTCTGCGGCGCGGTGGCGGGCGGGCTGACACCGCTGGTGGGGACCGTCCTCGCGCAGCGCTTCCAGGGCCAATGGTGGCCGCTGGCGGTGTTCTACACCTTGCTGGCCGGCGTGTCGCTGCTGTGCATCGCCAGCATCGATGCACGCCAGCGCCAGCAACCACAACCGGCCGCGCAAGCCGCGCAGGCCTGACGCCTTTCCACGGACATTGCAAACCCCATGCTGACGTTTTTCCATCCCGAGCAATTGCTGCACCATCCGCAGAGCTACTACTCGCGCGGCAGGATGCGCTCGCCGCAGGAGCTGCCTGCGCGGGCGCAGCGGCTGGTCCAGGCGGCAGAGGCGCTTGGCTTCGCGCTCCACGCCCCCGCCGACCACGGCCTCGCGCCGCTTGCCGCGGTGCACGACCAGGCTTACCTGCAGTTCCTGCAGGACGCCCATGCCAGCTGGCGCGAGCTGCCGGAGGACTGGGGCGACGAGGTCATGTCCAATATCTTCGTGCGCGAGCCCAACGCCCTGCGCGGCGTGCTGGCGCAGGCCGCGCGCTATCTCGCCGATGGCAGCTGCCCGGTGGGCCTGAACACCTGGCGCTCGGCCTACTGGTCGGCGCAGAGCGCGGTGGCCGGGGCCCGGGCGCTGCTGGACGGCGCACGCCGCGCCTACGCCTTGTGCCGGCCGCCTGGCCATCATGCCCGGCGCGACGCGGCGGGCGGCTTCTGCTACCTGAACAATGCCGCGATCGCCGCCCAGGCCCTGCGCGCGCGCCTTGGCCGCGTAGCCATCCTCGATACCGACATGCACCACGGCCAGGGCATCCAGGAGATCTTCTACGACCGGGCCGATGTGCTCTACGTGTCGATCCACGGCGACCCGACCAACTTCTATCCGGTGGTCGCGGGCTTCGACGATGAGCACGGCCGCGGCGCCGGCACCGGCCACAACCTCAACCTGCCGATGCCGCACCGTTCGCCCGAGTCCGTCTTCTTCGACAAGCTGGACACCGCACGCGGCGCCATCGAACGCTTCCAGGCAGACGCGCTGGTGCTGTCGCTCGGCTTCGACATCTGCCGCGAGGATCCGCAGTCGCTGGTGGACGTGTCCACCGCAGGCTTCGGCCGCCTCGGCCGCGCCGTTGCCGCACTGGGCCTGCCCACGCTGGTCGTGCAGGAAGGCGGCTACCACCTCGATTCGCTCGCCGCCAATGCAACGGCCTTCTTCGGCGGCATCCAACAGTCAGGGACGGGCGTATGAACGCAATCACGATCAATGGCGAACGCCTGTCGCAAGCGCTGATGGACCTGGCGCGGATCGGCGCCACGCCCAGGGGCGGCAATGCGCGTCTGGCCCTGACCGCGCTGGACGGGCAGGCGCGCGACCTCGTCACCGGCTGGATGCGCGACGCCGGCCTGGCGGTGCGCATCGACCGCGTGGGCAATATCTTCGGGCGCCGGGCGGGCCGCAACGACGCGCTTGCCCCGGTCATGACCGGCAGCCATATCGACACCCAGCCCACCGGCGGCAAGTTCGACGGATGCTATGGCGTGATGGCCGGGCTGGAAGTCATGCGCACGCTCAACCAGCACGGCGTGACCACCGAGGCGCCGCTGGAACTGGCGATCTGGACCAATGAGGAAGGCGCGCGCTTCGTGCCGGTGATGATGGGATCGGGCGTGTTCGCCGGCGTTTTCCCCGAAGCCACCGCTTTGACGGCAACCGACAACGCCGGCAAGTCCGTTGCCGGCGAACTCGCGGCGATCGGCTATGCGGGCACCGCGCCGGTCGGCCACAAGGTTGGCGCGTACTTCGAGGCGCATATCGAGCAAGGCCCGATCCTCGAGGCCGAGGACAAGGTCATCGGCGTGGTGACGGGGTCGCTTGGCCTGCGCTGGTATGACGTCACGGTGACGGGCATGGAGGCGCATGCCGGCCCCACCCCCATGCCGCTGCGCCGGGACGCCCTGCATGGCGCTTCGTTCCTGTTCCAGGAAGTGGCGAAGATCGCGGACGACTTTGCCCCCGATGGCCGGGGGACGGTCGGGGTGGTCAATGTCCACCCGTCTTCACGCAACGTCATTCCGGGGCGGGTACAGTTCAGCGTCGACCTTCGCCATCTCGATGGCGGCCAGCTCGACCGGATGGAAGCAAGGCTGCGCGCAGCGTGCGCGGCGCTGGCCAGCGGCAGCACTACAGGTGCCGCGCTGGCGGTGGAAGTTGAAGCGATCCAGCGCTTCGAGCCGACGCCCTTCGCGCCCGAGCTTGTGGCCCATGTCCGGCACGCGGCCGCGGCGCGTGGCTACACGCATTGCGACATCGTCACCGGCGCTGGCCACGACGCGGTCTACCTGGCCAGGGTAGCGCCGGCGGCAATGATCTTCGTGCCGTGCAAGGACGGCATCAGCCATAACGAGATCGAGGACGCCAGGCCCGAGCATCTCGAGGCGGGCGCCAATGTGCTGCTTGCCGCCATGCTGGCGCAAGCCCGGGGCTGAGCCCGCATGGGTCGGCCGGACAGGAAAGTGCGTGCGGCGTTACAGCTCGATCATGGCGAATTCGGCCTTGCCGACGTCGCATTCCGGGCAGCGCCAGTCCTCGGGGATGTCTTCCCAGCGCGTGCCGGGGGCGATGCCGTCTTCCGGCCAGCCCTGTTCTTCGTCGTAGACCCAGCCGCAGATCACGCACACCCAGGTCTTGTAGGCGACGGCGGCTTCCAATTGATCCTGCTGCAAAACACACTCCTGAATCGGCTATGGAACGGATTGTCCGGGCCGAATCATACCGGTTTTCCGGGCCGGGCCTGTGGCGGCGCCGCACCGTGCGGCGCCGCCGCGCCGGCTAGCCGCGAATGGAGAAGTCCACGCGGTTGGGCGCGCCCTTGTCCTTGATGCCCTCGGCGCTGAGCTTGGGCGCGGTCAGGAACAGCCGGCTCTCCGACACCTTGCCCTCGCGTTCGAGCGACTGCTTGACCACCAGTGCGCGTTGCTCGGCCAGGCGCTTCAGGTCGGCCTCGGTGACCGTGGCGTTGGCCATCAGCAGCTTTTCCATTTCCTCGGGCGGCAGGGATTTGGTGAAGCCGACGAAGTTGCGCGGCTTCTTCATCGATGTGCGCTTGTAGACCTGCTCCAGGTACTTCGGGTACTCCTGTTTCGAGACCTTGATCTCGGCGCCCTGCTCGCCGGCTTCGTCGTTGTCGGCCTCGCCGCCCACCTGTGCGCTGTCGCGCTGGTCGCGCCGCTTCTGCTCGGCCACGCGCGCATCCAGCCACGCGCGGCGCGCGCCGGCCTCGTCGGTGGCCGGGTCGATGCGGCCGCTGATTTCCAGCCGCAGCGCGGGCCTGTCATTGAGCGCCTGGCCCAGCTTGGTGATCTTGTCCCTGGCCGCCGGCGTCAGCGCCGCGGTGCCGGGCGCGAACTCGACATAGCCCAGCTCCTCGCCCCCGCCGCCGCCAAAGGCCGAGGCGATCAGCGAGAACGGCGACGTGATCGCCTTGGTCAGCAGATTGACGATCACGCGCACGATCACGCCGCCGATGCTGAACTCCGGATCCGACAACGAGCCCGACACCGGCAGGTTCACGTCGATCACGCCGTTGCGGTCCTTCAGCAGCGACACCGCCAGCAGCACCGGCAGCTTGGTCGCATCCGGGCTGTCGACGCGCTCGCCGAAGGTGAGCTGGTCCAGGAACAGGTGGTTGCTCGCATCGAGCTTGCCGTTCTCGATCTTGTAGGCCACGTCCACCGTCAGCTTGCCCTTGGTGATCGGGTAGCCGGCGTACTTGGCCGCATACGGCGTGAGCCGCGTCAGTTCCACGCCCGAGGCCTTGGCGGCAATGTCCAGGAACAGCTGCTCACCCAGCGGATTGAGCTTGCCGCTGATATTGACCGGCGCATCGTCGTCGATGCGGCCATCCAGCACCAGGTCGGCCGGCGTGGGGTCGCCCGACGACACCTTGGACACCTTGCCCTTCATGCCGGTCAGGTTGGCCGTGTAGTTGGGCTTGACGAAGAAGTCCGAGAAATTGATATTGCCCTTCTCGACCGAGACCCCGCCGATGCGCACCTGCGGCTTGGGGCCGCCCGGCTTCTGCTCGACCTGGGCCGTACGCGTATCACCGGTCTGCACCGGCGGCGTTGCCGGCGCCGAGGCCGGGTTGGCCTGCGTCAGGCTGGTCGATGGCGCCGCCTCGCCCTTCTCGGCGCCGCCGGCCATCACGTCCTGCAGGTTCAGGCGGCCGTTGGCGTTCAGGATCACGCGGGCATAGAAGTCAGACAGCGCGACATTGCCCAGGCTCACGCGCATCGGGCCCTTGCTCTCGTCCATGGCGAAGTCGATGCCCGATACCGCCAGCGAACGCCAGCGCAGGAAGTCTTCGCCGCTGACGCGGTCCACCGTGCGCACGTTGCCGGTTTGCACGTTGCCGCTGAACTGCGCGGCGATGGGCTTGCCGGTTGGCGCATCGACATTGAGCTTGCCCCTTGCCGTCAGCGTGCCGGTGCGCAGGGCGGCGTTGAAGCGGTCAGCCAGGTAGGGCTGGAGCGGGCTCACCTCGACCTCGCGCAGGTCCAGCTGCAGCCGGCTGGCGGGGACGGTCGGCAACACCGTGCCATCCACGCCGATCACGCCGCGGCGACCGGATTCGGCATGCAGCTTGAGCGGCACCGCCGCCGGCGTCAGCGGCCAGGCGACCGAGCCGGTGCTCAGCGCGATATTGCGGAACTGGTGGATCACCGGGCGGCCGCGGTTGGCCCCGGCCGGCTGGTAGTCGGCCAGGCGGGCGCTGCCGCCTTCCACCGTGACCTTGCCGATGTCTGCCTTCCAGCCGCCACCCGCTGGCTTGCCGTTGGTGGCGGGTGCGGCTGCTCCATTCCGGCGCGGCGTGGCGCGCACCTGCTGCGCCGATTCGGTAGCCCACAGGCGCGCCATCTCGATCAGCTCGCCGCTGTGGTCGCGCGTGGCAGCGAGCTGCGGCCTGGCCAGGGTGACCTGGCTGGTGGCGAAGGTCTGCTTGGCCAGGTCGAACTGGATATCGTCCAGCACCAGTTTTTCAGCCTGCAGCAGCGGCAGGTTGGCGCCCTCGCGGTCGGCGGCGCGCTCACGCGCGCGGCGTGCGCTGCGCGGGGCGGCATTGTCGTTGCCGGCGGGTCTTGCACTGGCATCGGCATCGCGTGCGGCGGCCGGAACCGGCATCGTCACCGGATCGCGCGTGGCCACGTAGAGCGGCGCCAGTTCCAGCCGCGATTTTTCCAGCACGAACTGGAACTGCGGCGTGCCCCACGACATGCGGTAGTTCAGTTCGGCATTGACCGCGGTAGTGCCGAACTGGCTGCGCAGCTCGCGCGGCCACCATGCGGCAAACCCCTGCGGCCGCAGGCCGGTGGTTTCCAGCGTGCCGGCCATCGAGCCGTCGCGCAGCAGCAGGTCGCCGGCATGGTGCAGGGTCTGGCCATCGGCCACGGTCAGCGTGGCCTCGATCCTGGCCGGCTTGTCGCCGTCGGTGCCGGCGAAGCCCTTGACCTCGGCATCGAGCGGGCCGAGTGCAAGCTTGCCCGGGCCCGATGGCGCCAGTGCATCTTCAAACCCCAGCCGGGCCTGCCTGACGACGATGCGGTCGACCGCATAGCGCCACGGCACGTCTTTTGGCGCCGCCTTGGCCGGCGCCGCCTGCACCCCCGAGGCGGCGGCCGCTGCCGGCGCCGAGGCAGGCGCCGGCGCGGGCGCCACGCCATCCGTGGAATTGCTGACCGCCTGTGGCAGGAACGCCGTGGCCAGGTTCAGCGAGCCATCTGCGCGCCGCGCGGCTTCCACGCCCAGCCCCTCGATCTCAACGCTGCGCAGCTGCGCGCGGTGAGCCAGCGGCTCGAGCTTGCCGATATCCACCGCCAGGCGGCCGCTCTTGACCAGCGGCTGGCCGGCGCGCGTGACGACCTCGGCATCGCGCAACGCGGCCGTGCCCATCACCAGCATCTCCTGCGTGTCCTTCTGCTGTCGGAAGGCCACGGTCAGGCGCGTGTCGAGCTTGCCGGACTTGACCTCGGCATCGCGCAGCGGCGGCGCGAACGCCATCAGGCGCGCGACCTCCAGGCCGTCTAGGTTGACGTTGAGCCGGGTCTGGCGCGAATCGGCAAACGGCAGCACTTCGCCGTCCAGCGCCAGCGGCGTGCCGTTGACCCGTGCGCTCAGCGTGGGCCGCGTCACGATCTCGACGTCATGCGGCAGGTTCGACAGGAACGGCAGGGTCAGCGTCAGGTTGTCGACGCGCAGGCTGGAACCGAGCTGCTTGTCGTCATAGCCGAAGCTGCTGCCGGTAACTGCGATGTTGTTGACCGAAAAGCGCGCCGGCTTGGCATCGGGCGGCTTGGGCGGCAGGGCCGCAAGCTTCTCCTGGACGTCGGCAAAGCTCATGCGGCCGTCGGCGTCGCGCACCACGTGCACGGCCAGCCGGTCGACGTGGAGGTTGTCCACCACCGGCGCCAGATGCCAGACCGAGGCCAGCGAGGTATTGGCCTCGGCCTCGCCCAGCGTCAGCGCGGGGGTCTTGCCGTCGCGCTCATAGATAGTGAGGTCGGTCAGCGTGGCCGCCAGCTCGAACGGGCGCACGTGGGCCCTGCCCAGCGTGACCTTGCGCCCCAGCGCGTCGGTCGCGTTCTTTTCAATCAGGTATTTGAGCAGCGGCGGGCCGCCAAAATACCCGGCCAGCCCAAACACCGCGAGCGCCGCGACCACGCCGCCGGCGACGCGCGTCGTCAGCCGGCCGCGTGGCGTGGCAGCCACTGCCTGGATGGATTGCTTGAAAGCCATGTCGTTCCAGAAGATCTGACCCCGCATTCCGGCGCTGCACGATGGTTTGTGCCCCGGATTTCACATTTTTCGACATTATGGCAACGGTTTCGGACAAAGCAAAGAAATCAGAATTGACCCCTCAACGCTGCGTAGGCCGATCTGGTATCTTTACGCCCTTTGCGAAGCGTTTCGTCGCAAGCCTGCGGCTTACCCGCCACATCGGGCCTGCCTCCCCTGTGCTGTACCCTCCGGCCACACCCATCACGTATTCCGTGCTGCGCGCTTCGCATGCGATCTCTTCCATGCGAGTCCATTCATGTCTACCACCAGCAGTACCGCCGCAGGTGTCGGCGCGCCGCGAGCCAGCGCGCGCCCGCTGACCGGCCAGGATTACAAGACCCTTGCCCTTGCCGCGCTTGGCGGCGCCCTTGAGTTCTACGACTTCATCATCTTCGTTTTTTTCGCGACGGTCATCGGGCAGCTGTTCTTCCCGCCGTCGGTGCCGGACTGGCTGCGCCAGTTGCAGACCTTCGGCATTTTCGCGGCCGGCTACCTGGCCCGGCCGCTGGGCGGCATCATCATGGCGCACTTCGGTGACCTGCTCGGCCGCAAGAAGATGTTCACACTGTCGATCCTGCTGATGTCGGTGCCCACGCTGCTGATGGGCCTGATGCCCACCTACCAGTCGATCGGCCTGGCCGCGCCGGTGCTGCTGCTGGTGCTGCGCATCCTGCAAGGCGCGGCCGTCGGCGGCGAAGTGCCCGGCGCCTGGGTGTTCGTATCGGAGCACGTGCCGGCGCGCCATGTCGGCTATGCCTGCGGCACGCTGACCGCGGGGCTGACTGCCGGCATCCTGCTGGGTTCGCTGGTCGCCACCGGCATCAACAGCGTCTTCACCCCGGCCGAGCTGGCCGACCACGGCTGGCGCGTGCCGTTCCTGATCGGCGGCGTGTTCGGCATCGCCTCGATGTACCTGCGGCGCTGGCTGCATGAGACGCCGGTCTTCGCCGAACTGCAGAAGCGCAAGGCGCTGGCCGCGGAAATGCCGCTGAAGTCGGTGGTGCGCAACCACCGCGGCAGCGTCGCGGTGTCGATGCTGCTGACCTGGATGCTGTCGGCCGGCATCGTGGTGGTGATCCTGATGACGCCCACCTTCCTGCAGAAGCTGTATGGCTTTGACGCGCGCACGGCACTGGTCGCCAACAGCGTCGCCACGCTGTGCCTGACGATCGGCTGTGTCGTCTCCGGCGCATTGGCCGACCGCATCGGTGCGCGCCGCACGCTGTTCGTCGGCGGCCTGCTGCTGGCCATCTGCGCCTATATGTTCTACACGACGATCTTCACCCGCCCCGACCTGCTGCTGCCGCTCTATGCGCTGACCGGCTTCCTGGTCGGCACCATCGGCGCGGTGCCGTTCGTGCTGGTCAATGCGTTCCCGGCGCAGGTGCGCTTCTCGGGCCTGTCATTCTCGTACAACGTGTCGTATGCGATCTTCGGCGGGCTGACGCCGATGGTCGTCACGCTGCTGCTGAAGCAGGATCCGCTGGCGCCGGCCCACTATGTGGTCGCGCTGTGCGTGCTGGGCATGGTGACTGCGCTGTTCGTCAAGGACCGCTCGCGCGGCTGACGCGGCTGCTGCAAGGAAAAAGGGAGGGCAGGCGCCCTCCCTTTTCTTGTGCGCGCTTGATGCGCATTGGTGCTGCCCGACTTCAACGGCGGTGCTGGCTGAAGAACTGCCACATCATCGTGCTGGCATCCGGGCCGATATCGCTGTGGTAGCCATAGCTGGCATCGCCGCCGCTCCAGGCGTGGCCCAAGCCCTCCACTTCCACCAGCGTGACCAGGTCGCGGCGCCAGCGGCCGAAGCGGTATTCATGAGACCGGCCCGGCGCTTCGTCCTCCGGGCCGGACTGCGCGGGCGCACCGGCGAGCCGGTCTTCCAGGCCGTTGTAAGCCAGGAACTGCCGCGCCAGCAGACGGCCATTGACCGGATGGACCGCGTCGTCGGCCAGGCCGTGGATCACCAGCGCGGGCATCTCGGGACCGCCCGGCGTCACGCCGGCGGCATCCAGCAGCCATGACGGATCGGCCGCCGAGCCTTGCTGCATGGCCCGCAGGCCGGCGCGCGGGTTGTCGGCGGCGCCGATGACCACGCCGGAATGCAGCGCCGCGGCCGCCACCTTGCCCGGGTAGCGCAACGCCACCACCGCGGCCATGGCCGCGCCGGCGGACATGCCGGCCAGGTAGATCTCGCGCTCGCGCACGTCGTGGCGCGCAGCCAGCGCATCGATCAGCGCGGCCACCGCCTGCGCCTCGCGTCCGCCCTCAGCGGCGCCCAGGTCGAACCACTGCCAGCAGCGCTGCACCTGGCGCCGCAAGGGCTGTTGCGGGTAGGCCACGATAAATCCCTCGCGCTCGGCCAGCGCATTCATGCGGGTGCCGGCCGACAGGTCATCCGGCGTCTGGCGGCAGCCATGCAGCACCACCACCACCGGCAACGGGCCGCGATGGGCCTTGGACGGTATGTAGAGGTGATACGAGAGTTGCGGCACCAGTTCGCCCGGCAGCGGCGCCAGGCGCAGCCTGTGCGCCTGCCAGGTACCGGGCAGGGAACCCGGCGCGGGTGCTGGCCGGGCGGGCCGGACCTTGCCCGGCGGGCGGTCAGGCCGAGCCGGCGTGAGCGGATTAAGCGAATCCACGCGGTCCAGCCAGGACTTCACCTGGGCTTCCGTGCGGGCTTGCGCACGGCTCAGTCGCCGGATCTGCGCGTGCCAGTCAGCGGCAAAGCTTTTGGTCATGAGGACTCCTGATCGTGTGACGCGATCTCCTCCTATGCCTTTATTGTTGCGTTGCAGCATATCACAATCCGCATTACGCCCGCCGGCGTGCTCCCGCGCTTATGGCACAAACGCAACGAGCCTCGCCCCCGTAATGCGAAATTTTTAAACCAGCCATACGAAAGAATGCAGATCGCAGCGAGATGGCTTGCGTTGCCGGCGTTTTATACTTGGCCATCGTCACCGGAGGACAATGACACCATGCCGGACAGCGGCGCCCCAGCCTGCCTGCTCTGCCTCTTTCGCCACGTTTGCCACAATGCCAGGCCACAAGCCCCGCTGCCGCACGCGCCGATGGCGCTGCAGCCGGAGCTGGTAGAGGTGCGCACCGGCGAGCATGTGTTTCGCCAGGGCCGCCCTGCGCTGACGGTCTACCCGCTGCGCCATGGCAGCGCCAAGCAGGTCTATGAATCGCCGCTGGGCTGGCGGCAGGTAACGGGTTTTTCGCTGCCCGGCGACGTGCTGGGGCTTGAGCCGCACGAAGGTCCGGTCTATGGGACTGGTGCAATCGCGCTGCAGGATGCAATGGTTTGTGCGGTCTCGGTCGAATCCCTGCGCACCCTCATGCAGGCCGCCCCATTCCGTGAAACGGTGCTGGAAGCGATGCGCCGCAACGCCGAGCGCGAACGCGTGCTGCTGGTGGCGGTGGGGTCGATGAGGGCGCCACAGCGCCTGGCCATGCTGCTGCTCGACCTCGCCGGCGAGCAGGCGCGCCGCGACGGCAACCGCGACGGCGCGCTGACGCTGGCGATGTCGCGCACGGACATCGCCAGCCTGCTTGGGCTAACCCTGGAAACGGTGTCGCGGCTGCTGTCGCGCTTTGCCTCGGTCGGGCTGATCTCGGTGCGCCAGCGGCACCTGCGCATCATCGACCGCGACGGGCTGGCCGCGGTCTATGCCGACCTGGATCCGGCCCCGCGCCAGGCGGCGGCCAGATCAGAAGCCTACGGCGGGGAGTTCGGCGAACCCCGGCTGGCCTAGACGGCTGGCCGGGGCGCAGGGGCCAAGGGCTCAGCGGTCCGCCACGCGCTGCCAGCCGGCAGGCGAAAAACTGCGGATGGCCTTGGCGCGCGATGCGGTGCCGGGCCCGAGGTCGCGCTCATAGAAGACGCGGTCGCTGCCGAGCATGAAGCTATGCACGCCGGTATCGCCATAGCGGGCCGGCCAGGCAATCAGGCCGTACTTGGCGTCGCTGCCCTTGGCCGGCGGCAGGATCCGGTAATGGTAGCCGTAGAAAGCATCTGCGGCGGGCGTATCCGGGCCCATGGCAAGCGCATCGGGGCCGATCGGGCTGGCGTCCTGCTCGCTGGCCGCGGGCCAGTACAGGCCGTTGGTCTTGCCCGGCGCGCTGATCAACTGGGTCGCGTAGCGCCCCAGCCCCACCTGCTCCGCGTAGCGCTGCTGGGCATCGGCCAGCTGCAGCAGCGTTTCCATCGTCACCAGTTCATTGCGCCCGAGCCGGCGGCGGCGCACTTCCTGCTGGCCGGCACGCAGGTCGAACTGCCAACCGTCCTTCTGCTTTGCCAGCGGCACGGGGAAGGTCCATCCGCTCTGCCCGACCGCGATCAGCGCGCGGCGCTCGCCATCGGGCTGCACGGCATGGTGGCGCGCCCAGGCGCCAAGGAATTCGTACACGTCGTCGCGGTTGATGGAGCCCTCCGGCACCAGCGACTGGTATTGCTTGCCCAGCACGCGCTGCAATGCATCGCCGTCGCTGCGCGCGATGGCATCACCCAGCGCCTCGGCGGCAGCGTCAGGGCTGGGGAAGACCTGCTGGGCCATCGCCGGCAGGGCCAGGGACAGGGCCGCGGCCGCCGCCAGCGTGCGCAGCGCGCGCGCTCGGGCTGCGGCAGAGAAGGGATTAGCGGTCATGTGCATCATGACTTACCTCCGACCATGGCCGAAATGTTCGCCGCCGCCGAGCCGGCCTCCACCGCCGCCGCCCAGACCACCGCCCTGGTGCCCGCCGCCCTGGTGGAGCCCGGCCGGGCGCGCTTGCGGCGCTTCCCGCTGCGGCATCGCCGCGCGCTGGGTCTGCTGGCGCACGCGGTCGCCGTTGCCGGCATCGCGCAGCGCGCTGTCCCGGTTGGCATTGCGGGCGCGGTCGCGGGCCTGGGCCTGGTCTGCGCGCTGGCGGTCGGCACCGGCCGGCCGCGGATTCTGCACGCCACCGCCGGCGGCACCCGGGCGCGAGCGGTCTGCCACCCCGCCCGCATGGCCCGGTATGGATTGTCCGGTACGGCCCTCGAACGACTGCGCGGCGCGCTCACGCGCCTGGTCGCGCTCGGAAGGCTGGCGCTGCACCCCGCCGCCGGCGGCCCCCACGCGCTGGCCGGGTTGCGCAGCCTGCTGCCGGCTGGCGAGGCCGGACTGGCGCTGCTGGTCATAGCGACCGCGCACCGCCGCATTGTTGTAGGGCACGTTGCCGCGGTTGGCGGGGTTGTGCTGCCAGTTCACGTTGGCACGGTTGACGTCCAGGCGCTGGTTGACGTTGATGTTGTTGTAGCGGTTCACATTGATGTTGACGTCGTGGCTATTCCAGTTGAACCCGCCCCACATCGCATCGACCGCCGCCACGCCAAGCCCGAAGCCGATGCCCGTTACCAGTGCCGTGGCAAACACGGAGCCGGGCGGCGGCGGGTAATAGGCCGGCGGATACGCGGGATACGCCCAGGTACCGTAAACCGTGGTCGGGTTGTAGGTCGGCACGTAGACCACTTGCGGATTGGCCGGCTCGATCTGCACGATCGTGGTGCCGCCGGTGGTCTGCGTCACGACCTTCTGCTGCTCGGTCGTCTTCAGCGTGCCGGCCTTCTGCGCCTGCACCCGCAGCCGCTGCACCGAATCCATCACGTCATTGGGCTGGGCCAGGAAAGCGTCGCCGACCGACTGCACCCACTGCGGCTGGCGGCCCATCATGTCGAGCACGGAGGGGAACGCGGCCAGCGACTGCACGCTGGGGTCCCAGGCCTGGCTGGCGACCGCCTTGGTCGCGGCATCGCCAGACAGGCTGGGATTGGCCTTGGACCATTGCGCCGCAGCTGCGACGTCGGCCGGATAGGTGGCAGCCATCAGCACCTGCGACAACAGCGCATCGGGATACAGGGCAATCGGCGCGGTCAGCTGGTCAAGCTGGGCATTGCTCAGCTTGGACTGCGCCATCGCTGGCCCGAGCGGCGCCATCAGCATCAGTGCCAGGCACCATGCGAAGAGGTGTTTGAAACGGTGCATGTCGGCTCTCCACAAATACGCAGGTGACGGCCCGCTGCCGGGGGGCGCCTCAGCGGCGCTGCTGCGTGCATTCCTGGCGATACGCCTCTTCCAGGCGCTTGCGGTCTGCCTGGCGTTCCAGTGTCGGATATGTGCGCCCGTCGGCAGTGGTTACCGACGACTTGCCAGTGGACCACTGCGGCCCGCCGGGCAGCGCGTTGACCTGGTCCAGCAATGACTGGCAGTGCTGCCGCTGCGACGCAGACACCTTGCCATCAGGTCCTTCCACCACGGCCGTGGCTTCGTCCAGCATCCGTGGCGGCGGCGGGGCCACCATCGGAGTGCCGGCGGCCGCAGCCGCCGATGCAGCACTGGCTGCCCACGCCGGGACAACCACCATGGCGGCGCATGCCAGCACGCCCGCCTTGATCAGAAACTTCGTCAAACCAATACTCCAGAACCCTCCGCGGCACGTGGAAGCGACACCGCGGCGCATTGCAAGTTGCAAGAACCGTCCGCCGCTAGCGATCCTTGCCAGTGCCATTGCGGCGGCCGGTACGGTTGCGCATCAGCTCAAGCTTGAGCAGCGCATCCGCAAGCATACTCTTCAGCCGGGCATTCTCTTCCTGCAGCTCGCGCAGCTTGCGGCCGTCACGTGCATCACCCTGGCTGGGCTGGCCGTAACGGGCCCGCCATCCGTAGAACGAAGCATCGCTGAAACCATAGCGCGCGCACAGCTCACGCACCGGCACGCCGCTGGCCGCCTCGGCCAGGTAGCCGCGGATCTGCTCTTCCGAATACCGTCTGTTCACGAATCTCTCCGCATCACAACGGCGGGCCACAAGCGGCGCCAGCCGCGCCGCCAACCGTGCCGACTCTGGCCCTACGTTAGCCCACGGCCGCGCCAAAAAGCAATTCAGTGTCTTCGCTGCGCGAGTTAAGAAAATTATCTCTGCACAAGCTGCCGCCGGCGCTGGCGCGCATTGCCAAATTTCGTTAAGCCAATTTGGAGTCCAGTTAGATCATTCGCGCTGCGCATCGCGGAAACGAAGATGCCGGCCGCGATAACACATGGGCATGACGACCTTCTGCACGGCAGTGATCGTGGATGAATCGCCCGGTGGCCCCGATTTCAAGCCATGTATTGATGTACAGACAAAGAGGTACTAAACAAAATTAGAAGACTGCCATCAATTCAAGTTTCTATGACTTTTGCTGAGCATGTATTAAGATTCCTCGGCACAACTAAATTTCGCACGCCTTCGCGCGGCGCCCTGGCGGCGCCGGCAGAAGAGCGGCCAGGCAGCCCGCACCACCCAGACGTGGTGCGCGTTCACGCTGCCAACAGTACCGGGCCTGAAGGATCGAATCGTCACTGCGCCATTTGTCGACGCAAGTCGGACATTCAGGAGTCGTGCCATGCGTTTTCGCAGCATCCTGCCCGGGCTTTCGCCCACCTGTCTTTCATCCGGACATGCCCGCAGCGCGCGCCGCGCATGCCGCTTGCGCCTGTCACTGTCAGGGACCGGATCATTGCCCTGACACCAGGCCGCGCTTGCGCCCTTTGTCCGACGCAGTGCTGTAGGTGTCGGACCAACAAGAAAATAGAGAAAACAAAGTCATGGATCGGGAGAAGTCGGAATGCGTCACGTCAGCACGAAGTTGTTGCATGTCTTTGTCCTGGTCATGGAATACCGGGACCTCAGCGCCGTTGCGGCCTGCACGCAGGGACGCGTGCCGACGGTGGCCTACAGCCTCGCGCGCTTGCGCGAAATCACCGGCGATCCGCTGTTCGTCAAGCGCAACGGGATGCTCGAACCCACACCGCATGCGCTGCGCCTGGAGCAGACGGCGCGGCAGATCCTGGCCAAATGGAACCAGCTGGTGCGCCCCGGCGAGCCTGGCCTGAGCAAGCGCCGTGACGACGGCAGACGCGTTTCGATCGGCTTTTCATCGTCGATCGGCGACCCGGTCATCACCGAGATCCTGACCGCACTGTGCGAGCAGTTTCCGCGCGACAGCTTTATCACGCGCCCGGTGATCGCCGACGCCACCCTTGCCGGCCATCTCGGCAGCGGCGAACTGGACTGCGCCTTCATCGTCGACAGCGGCCACGACCCCGAACGCGTGCGCCAGCACAACATCATGGCCACGCCGCGCCGGCTGGTCAGCGCCACGCGCGGCGGCAGCCATGACGAAGGCGAAAGCGACTGGATCCTGCTGCAGGAAGACTGCGAGGCCGGCAGCCCGCTGCGGGCCTTCCTGAGCCGCCAGGCCAGCACTCCGGGGCATCGCGAGACCGTGGTCCCATCATGGCATACCCAGATCACGCTGCTGCATTCGGCCGGGGGCATCTGCCCGGTGCTGGACTTCAACGTGCCGCTGGTCACGCGCGAGCGCAAGACGCGCCTGCTGGCACCGCCGAGCAGCTTCCCGGAATGGGCCGCACTGCATTTCTGGGCACCGGAGCGCAGCGGCGACAAGGGCGTGCTGCGCGACATCATGGATGTCGGCAGCGCCGTGCTGCGCGCCCCTCTCAAGGCCATCGACAGCCGCCGCAACGGCCGCGCCGCAGCCCACGCGCAATCCGCACTGGCGTGACGCAACGCCCCGCAGCGGCGGCGCCCGCAAGGCGCTGGCAGCCCCATGGCGCCAGCGCCTTTTTCTTTGGCTGCGCAGAAGCGGCGTTCTTATTACAGTCTTGAGACATTTTTCCGAGCGCTGACCCTGCGCTACACTCGCGCCAATTTGACCGGTGCAGGCCGCTGCGCCACGGCGGCGCTTTGCGAATCCTCCTAGTTTCGCCAGACCGCGCGGCCGATATCCTGCAATGGCATTGCCGCGGTCCGGCCGTCTCCCGTTTGGCCCGGTCCCGGGGCAATGCACGCAGTTGTCTGGCGTCGTATTGTTTGGCGTCGTTTTTGCGCCGCACGTCTCGCTGACGTGCGGCGTTTTCTTGATGCCGGCGCTGCCACGAACAAGAATCGAGGAGCAACCAGATGACATTGAGGATCCTGCTTGCCGACGACCACCCCCTGGTCAGCGCAGCCGTCGCGGACCGCCTGCATACCCAGACCGGGTGGGAGGTGTGCGGCTGCGTGACCAGCGCGACGGCCTTGCTGAACAGCGTGGAAAGCCTGCGTCCCGATGTCGTGATCACCGACTACCACATGCCC
Source organism: Cupriavidus sp. GW823-FHT07B10 (assembly GCF_058794355.1). Lineage (NCBI taxonomy): Bacteria > Pseudomonadati > Pseudomonadota > Betaproteobacteria > Burkholderiales > Burkholderiaceae > Cupriavidus > Cupriavidus sp. GW823-FHT07B10. The sequence goes on along the minus strand of NZ_JBXAGS010000004.1, from coordinate 401,028 downwards.
GCGCACGGCGAAGGCAACAGCGACGGCCTGCGCCTGCTTGCCAGCCTGCGGCGGCGGCATCCGTCGCTGGCCGTGATCGTGCTGACCATGATCACCAATCCGCTGGTGCTGCGCTCCATCCTGGACACCCAGGTGCACGGCCTGCTGCTCAAGGACTCGCCCGTGTCAGAACTGGTGACTGTGGTTTGCCGTATCCAGCGGGGCTTCCACTACATCGGCAAATCCGCGCTTGAAGTACTGTCGCAGGCCGATCCCGGCAACCCGGCCACACCCGGCCAGGCCGGCGCGGAGCGCCTGTCCCGGCGTGAAATGGAAGTATTGCGGCTATACCTGGCCGGACGGTCCGTGAGTGAGATCGCCGTCCTGCTCTGCCGCAGCGTCAAGACCATCAGCCGGCAGAAGAACTGCGCCATGCAGAAGCTCGGCGTCACCAACGACCGGGAACTGTTTGAATTCGCGGCGCTGAACGGCATGCTGCTGACTGCCTGAGCGCCAGCGGCACGGGCGCGGCCGTATCAGGCGGCGTCGGCTGCCTGTGCCGCATGGGCTTGCGCGTATGCAATGCCGGCCTCCAGCCGCGCCAGTCCGCGCGACAGCTCGCGCATGGTCGACGGCGACACCTCGGCAAGCACATCCTCCAGAAAGGCTGAGCGCAGCGGCATGGCGTGCGCCACCACCTGCTGGCCGGTCCGTGACAGCGTGACGTGGGTCACGCGGTTGTCGCGTTCCGAGGTGCTGCGCTCCACCCAGCCAAGTTCCTGCATGGCCTTGAGCTGGCGCGTCAGCGCGCCGGGGTCCATGCCGACCAGGTCAGCCAGCGCCTTCTGGCCGATCGCGCCCTCCTGGTGATGCAGCGCATGCAGGATGCGCCAGCGGGGCAGCGGCAGCCCCAGGCGCTGTTCGAACGCGGCCGCGTAGGCGCGGTAGGTGCGGCCGAACTGCTGCAGTACGGCCACGCTTTGTCGCTCCAGTTCCATCCGTTTTCCTCAGGTTACGTTCTTCAGTCGGCTGCCATGGCGGGCGCCGGCGCCCGGGTCAGCTTGATCGACGGTACCCGGCGGGCGCACCACACACCCAGCGCGGCAGCCACCGCAGCCACCACCAGGCCGAGGTGGATGGCGCTGACCAGCGATACGCGCGCCTGTTCCAGCAGCAGGGCGCCATTGTGCCCGGCCTGCTCCAGCTGGCCGAGCAACGCGACTTGCGAGGCCTTGTCGATCAGCACCTGCGGATCCGCCATGTGCGCCGTCCATTGTCCGGCATTGGCGGCGGACAGCGCATGTTCCACACCACCGGTATAGCTGCGCGTGACCAGCGTGCCCACGATGGCGGTGCCCACCATGCCGCCCACCATGCGCAGCGATTGCAGCATGGCCGTGGCAATGCCCAGGTGCTCGCGCCCTGCCGTCTGCTGCGCAAACACCGTCAGGTTCGGCATGATGAAGCCTAGCCCGAACCCCCCGATCAGCATGATCGTCAGCAAGACGCCGTGCGGCATGCTGCGCGTGGCCTGCGACAGGCCAAGGCAGGACACCGCCAGCATGCCAAAGCCGGCATAGAGCATGGTATTCGGGCGGTGGATGCGCGTGACGATGCGGCCGTTAAGTATGCTGCCCGCGGTGATGCAGACCACCAGTGGCGTGATCAGGATGCCCGCCTCCTTCGGCGAATAGCCAAAGCCGCCCTGGAACAGCAGCGGCGCATAGAGCAGCAGCGCGAACATGGTGAAGCCCGTGAACACCGCCAGCCGGAACAACGGCGCCAGCCCCGGGTTGCGGAACATCTCCACCGGCAGGATCGGGTTGGTACAGCGTTGCTCCCACCGCCACAGCGCCACCAGTGCCACCGCCGCCAGCACCAGCAAGCCCCCCGTATAGGCATCGAACCCGCGCGCCGGCAGCAGTTCAACGCTCAGCTGCACGCACCCCAGCCCGGCTGCGATCAGCAAGGCGCCGAGCCAGTCCACGCGGATCGGCCCGCTATGGGCCTGCTGGCGCAGGTGCGGCAGGTAGCGCCACGCAAACCACAGCCCCAGCACGCCGATCGGCAGGTTGACATAGAACACCGCGCGCCAGCCGTACCACTCCGTCAGCAGCCCGCCCAGCGACGGCCCCACCGCATTGGCAATGCCGAAAGCCGCGCTCATCATCACCTGCCAGCGCAGCCGCACATGCGTATCCGGAAACAGGTCGGCAATGCAGGCAAAGGCAGTGCCGACCAGCATGCCCCCGCCAATCCCCTGCAGCGCGCGCGCCAGCACCAGGAACGGCATGCTCGGCGCCATGCCGCACAGCGCCGAGGCCACCGAGAAGACCACGATCGATGCCAGCACGAACGGCTTGCGCCCGTAATAGTCCCCCAGCCGCCCGAACACCGGCACGGTGATCACCGATGTCAGCAGGTAGGCCGTGGCTACCCAGGCGTAGTACTCGAAGCCTTGCAGCTCGGCCACCACGGTCGGTAGCGCCGTGCCGACCACAGTCTGGTCCAGCGCCACCAGCATCACCACAAAGGCCACGCCCAGCATGGCCAGCAGGGACTCGCGAAACGGCAGCACCTGGCCGTTGGCCTCGGACTTTTCTGGCTGTGGGGTCACTTTTATTGCCCGATCAATCGTTGCGTTGTCAAGCATTATAGACACGGTTCGGCCAGCGCGTCATGGCGCGACCAAATTTGACGCCGCGCCCATGCCGCCGGCCTACCCGATTTCAGGGATTTCCGACCATTCCTGCGATAAGTAACATCGGGCTTGGCCGCCTGCTGGCACGCATTGACCGACCCGGAGAGAATCCCATGCCCCTTCCATTGTCCATGCCGCTAATGACAGCAGCCTCCCATCTGGTCCAGGCATACTCCATCGCCAACATTCAACATGGACAGGTCACCCGGCTGACGGGATATGGGCGCCCGATCCTGGATGCCGCGTACGATGCTGCCGACGAACTGCGAGCCTGCTGTGACAGAAAGTACCAGTGGCTGGTCTCCTTCCTGGATTACCTGCGGCCCAGCCAGTTCGCTACCATCAAGGTCGATGCAATCAAGCGCATAAATGCCGCATTCAACATCACGGCAAGCGCCCTCCCGGAGATCAACTCCCTGTCGCGATGGAAGGCGCTTGGCGAGGCATGCGCTCGCGTGGCACAGCAGGACAGGATCTATCTCGATCGCTTCTATCGGACTCGCAATGCCCGAAGCGCACTGTCGGATATCGAGGAAATCTTTTACACCGCCAACAAGGAAGGAATGGGCGATGATGCGCTGCGCGTGATGAAAGCCGTAATGCAAAACGGGGGCAACGCTGCCGGCATCACGTCCAGAACCATTGTTGCGCTGGCCAGGATGCTGCGTGCCCATCCTCCGTTGAGCGGATTCATGGGATATACGCGCTGGGGGCCGGGCGACCATGGCAATCCCGATGCCAACCTGCGCGCCCATGCGTTGAAGCATGTCTGCCGGCAACCGTTGCTGCTCGAAGTCGGCGTTGCCGAAACCATGTTCTGGTGGGATTTCCTGCGCATACAGCTGACCCTGGCAGATTACAACCGCCTCGCCGTCAACCCGAAACCACTGGTTCAAAGCCTGTTTGATGGCCTGAACCCTCTGGCTGGCGACCACTTGCGCCGCTTTCTCATCCATCAGGCATTCAATGACGAACCTCAGCTTGCCGATTTTGCCCTGCAACAGGCACTTAGGCCCTATCGGGACGTTGCCATTGAAACCAGCAGGGTGCTGAATCGGGTCATCATCCAGAGCAATGGCGAGAAGGTCTTCCTCAGCGGCGCCTCGGGAAACATCTTCATCATCGGCAGGTTCGAAGGCACTGAGCTGGGCATCTCCTCGTGCTATTGGGCGACTGATATTGAAAGCAAGCTCAGAGGGGCAAGATCCAACATCTGCTGGGAGGTCCGCAGGTAGGCTAAGCTGGGCTGGCTCCAGATTGCGGCCGGTCGCGTCGTCGAGCACATCCGCGCATCCGGGCTCGGCGAAGCGCTTTCATTTCACGAATTTGTGAAACACGCAAAAAAAACGCCTGCTGGGGAAGCAGGCGGCAGGGAAAATTCTCGCGACGGGACGCACCCGGGAGAATGCGGAGCGATCGGGAAGACGCTCCACAAATGCAGTATCGCGCCCGGCGCGTGACCGCTCCATCAGGCATGCCTTAAATCGGCCGTGTAGTTGGCACCCTGCGTGCCGCCTTGCGACTCCAGCCCGTCTGCCAGCAGTTCCAGTTCGGCATGGAAGGCCTGCCAGTCCGGACCGATGGCAACCAGCCCCGAGCGCCGGACCGCCTGCTCCAGCCAGCGGCACGCCTGGCTCTGCAGCGCATGGCCCATTACCGACAGCGCCCCGGCCAAGCCGTGCAAACGTTGGGCAAACGCTTCGGCGTCGCCCGCCAGCAGCGCCTCGGCCAGTGCGCGCTGGTCCCGCCGCAGCGCGTCGGCATGCAGCAGTGTGTCGCCGCCTGCATGCGCGCCCGGCGCTGCCCGCGTCGCCATATGGGTGCCGGACAGATCTTCCAGCAGCTTGCGCAGCGTGCCCAGCCCCACCGGCTTGGTCAGGCATCGGTCGATGCCGGCCTGCTGGCATCGCTCGGCGACATCGGGCCCCACGCTGGCGGTGACGGCAACGATCGGCGTGGCGAGGCCGGCATCGCGCAGGCACCGCGCCAGCGTGAAGCCATCCATGCCAGGCATCTGCAGATCGGTCAGGACCAGGTCGTAATGCCGGCCCGATGCCATCAACAGGGCCTCGGGCCCGTCACCGGCCAGATCGACCTTCTGCCCCAGGTTTTCAAGCTGTTCCCGCATCACCACCTGGTTGATCGGATGGTCTTCCACCAGCAGCAGCGCCAGCTGCACGGCAGGCGTATCGTCGCGCGCCGGCACGGGCGCCTGCGTTGCCGTCACCTCCACGCCTGCCGCTGCCGCGATCGCCGCCAGCAAGCCGCGCCAGGCATAGGGCGATGCCACCACCGGGGTCTGCGTCAGGTCCGGCACTGCCGGCGCCATGGCCGACACCACCACATCGGCGTCGTTGCAGCGAGGCATGGCCTGCTCATCGCACACCAGGACATCGACCGGCGTGGCCGGCGGCGCGGCGGGGTCATACTTGACCGCCCGTGCGCCATAGAACTGCAGCAACTGCTCCACGCCCTGGTAGAGTTCGCGCAAGGTGACATTGAGGCCGACCGTCAGTCCCCGCAACGCGGTCCGCGGCCAGGCATCGGCCGGCGCCTCGGCGCCAGCGCTGGCCAGCGGCAGGCTGACGGTAAAGCAACTGCCCAGGCCGGGCTCGCTGACCAGCCGTATCTCGCCAGACATCAGCCCGACCAGCCGGCGGCAGATCGACAGCCCGAGGCCTGTGCCGCCGTAGTGGCGCGTGTCCGGCTGCTCGGCCTGGACGAAGGGCTCGAACAGCCGGCGCTGGTCTCGCGCGGCGATGCCGATGCCGGTGTCGATGACGCGGATTTCCACGCCGCCGCCCGGCTTGCGCATGGCCGTGACGATCACCTTGCCTTGTTCGGTAAATTTCACCGCATTGCTGACCAGGTTGTTCAGGATCTGTTCGAGCTTGACCACGTCAGCCATCACCGGCTCAACCAGCGAAGGATCATTGACGCACAGCAGGCGCAGCTGCTTGCGCGCCGCTTCCACGGCAAAGCGCCGGGTCACGTCCTCGACGATCTCCTCGACGCGGCAGGGCCGCAACTGCAATGACATTTGCCCTGCCTCGATCTTGCTGAAGTCGAGCACGTCATTGATGATGTAGATCAGCGACTGCGACGCGTGCTGCATGACCGCCAGCTGGTCGCGCTGGCGCGAATCGAGCCGGGTCAGGCCAAGCAACTCGATGCTGCCCAGCATACCGTTGAGCGGTGTGCGGATTTCATGGCTCATGGTGGCCAGGAACGAGGACTTGGCGTGGTTGGCGGCATCCGCGGCGCGGATCGCCTCGCGCAGGCGCGCCTCGCTGCGGCGCGCGTCGGTCACGTCGTTCAGCGCGCGGAGCACGGCCGCCCGCCCTTCATAGGTAATCTCCACCTGGCGCACTTCCAGGTACCGGGTCTGGCCGTTGCGGCCGACCAGATCGACATCGAAACAAGGCTGCACCCGCGGCATGCCTTCGGTTGTGGTGCCCTCGCTCGTCAGCCGCGCGTCACAGGCATCCTGCAACTGCGCCAGGCCGGCGGGCGTGGCCTGGTCGGTGATCGAGTGGGCCGCGGCATTTGCCAGCAGCACCTGCCGGGTGCTGCGCTCGACGATCATCAGGCCCACGCCGGCCACTTCGATCACGAAGCGCCCGAGCGCATCGCTTTCCTGCAGGCGCAAGGACTGACGCTGCGCAGGGCGCATGATGCGGCGGTCGATCAGCCAGATCCACGCCAGGATCAGCATCGACAGCGAGCCGGTCAGCCCCAGCATCCATAAGGCGTTCTGCCGGAACTGGTGCCATACCTGGCCCAGTGCGATCACGCCGACCGTGCGCCAGCCCCACGCGTCAAACTGGTATTCCAGCACGACGACATAGTCCAGCAGCCCTTGCCGTACCAGCGCCGAACTCACCCTACCCGGGCGCGTACCGGGCGCGGCCAGCGATGCCGTGACCGACTGGCCGAGGGTGCCGGCCGGCATGCCATCCGCACTCAGTGCCATGCCGGCATCGGTCACCAGCACGAAATCGCCGTCAATGGTCTGTCCGTCCGGCAGCATCGGCGACAGCGGGAACTCCATGGCCAGCACCGCGGCCGGTTCGCCACCGACTTGCACCAGCGTGGCGAAAGTGACGGTGCGCATGCCGCTGACCCAGTCCAGCGCCGGCGGCAGCACCACCGCCTGGCCCGGATGGGCGCGCAGGCGTGCGACCAGCGCGTCATTGCGCAGGCGCGCGAGCGTGTCACGCAGGAAGGTCTGGCGCACGTCATCGCGCTGCATGAGCGCGCGTGCCGGGTCCAGCCGGCGCGGGATGACATAGAGCTGGTCGGCCTGCAGGTCGACCAGGTAGGCGTTCTGCACGTCGCGGTACTGCAGGTTGTTCACGCGGAAGGTGAATGTCATCACGTCGGCCAGGCTCTTCAGCCTGGCGCCCGGCGCCCTGGCGCTGGCGGGCGGGACCAGCAGCGGGATGTACTGCCGGTCGCCCCGGCGCCGCAGGCGGTCGGTCCATTGCTCATCGCTGACGGCGGCGAGTTCATCGGCCAGGCCGATATCGGAAAGCCGCGTCAGCGATCCCAGCGCGCGCACGGTCAGCGCCTCGGCCCCGTGCAGCTTTGCCTGCAATTGCTCGGACTGCGACTGCAGCACCATCTCCTGACGCTCGACCGCCTCGTGCAGGCGGTAGCGCAGCAGCACCCCCCACGACAACACGGTCAGCCCAAGCACGCAGGCGGAGAACAGGTAGACCAGATAACGGATCTGGCGAATGCTCAACGGCAACGCGGAGCTGCTGTCGATCGACATCAGCCGTTTCATTGAATACCTCGTTTTGACATCGAGACTGTCCGGAGCGTCCGGACAGTGCATGGGTCGTAGTGCACTTGGCAAGCGACGTACCGGGCCTCACAACATGCCGCGCCGGATGGCAATGGCGGCAAGCTCCACGTCGTTCTCGGCGCCGATCTTGCGCATGAGGCTCTGCTTTTGCGTACTGATCGTCTTGACGGTCCGGCCGGTGCGCATGGCGATCCCGGTCACGGACATGCCCGACAGGTAGAGGCGCAGCACTTCGCTTTCACGCCTGGTCAGCAGCTCCGCCCAATCGCCGTCCGGCGGACCGCTGCAGGGCCTGCCCCAGATCAGCGTGCAAGCGGTTTCCGATACGGAAGCCAGCCCCAGGTATGCCATCCAGACCGCTTTCATGATCTCGTCGACGCCGTCCTTGGCTGTCACGACATTGCGGCAGCCGTCCTTGAGCAACTGCAGCACGGCGGCACGGTCGACGACGTTGGCAATCGCGACCACGCGCTGCCCGCCCAGCTCGGCGAGCCGCGTGCCAATGCGCGCATAGCCGGAAGGCTCGCGGTCTTTGGTGTCCCACAGCGGGTAACGCAGTGTCACGACATCACACGAGCCTTGCTGCAGCGCTTGCACCAGGCTCGGTTCGTCGCCCGCCACGCCAGCCAGCTCGATGCAGGCGCTGGCCGCGAGCCGCCGGCCCAGCAGGCGCCGCATGACAGGTTGCGAGTCCGCGATGATCACCCGGATTTTTTCCATGGCCGCCTTAGGCTCCAGCGTTGTCGTTCCTGCATTCAGGATGAACCATGCGCCTGGCTTTCGAAATCAGCCAAGCCTGAAAAAAGCGGGGATATTTCCGAGGAGAGGAATAGCGCACGCGCCGCCGCACGGGAGGAGCCGGCCGGCATCGGCGCAGCCAGGGATGCTATTCAGCGGAGGGAGGGGAAATGCAACGCGGCCCGGGGACCGGCCGCAAGGAAGGGGATGATGCCAGGATCAGGGGCCGCCCAGCAGGCCGTTTGTCCTGGCGTATTCGTAGAGTTCGTAGTCGTTGGTCAGGCCCAGTTTCTTCATGGCGATGCTCTTCTGCGCGCTGATGGTCTTGCTGCTGCGGTTGGCCTGGCGCGCAATCTCGATGACCGGGACACCGGCCGCACACTGCCGTATCACTTCCAGTTCGCGGCGCGTCAGGACCGGCCGCTGTGACGGCTCGTCGAGGCCGCCCGAAGCCAGGATCGCACGCACCGATGCGGGCTGGTAGCTCAGCCCACTGAACGCGGCACGCACCGCCGGCACCAACTCCTGGACCGGATCGGTCTTGTTCAGGATCACGGAAATGCCGACCTTCTGGATATTGCGAATCAGCGCCGGATTATCCAGCATGGTCATCACCACGATCCGGGTGGTGGGATAACGGCGGCGCAGCATCTGCAGCATTGGCAGGCCGTCGCCAAACTGACCGCCCGGCATGGAGTAGTCGGTCACGATAACGTCGCAATCCGTGCTTTCAAGCAACTCCACCAACTGGGTCGAATTGGCGGCACTCCCCACGATCTGCACGCCCACTTCGTTCGCCAGGACCCGGCTCATCCCGTCAAGGACGACGGGGTGGTCATCTGCAATGATTACCTTGATCATTTACGATCCCCCTGTTTTTTATCGGTTCTGCGGCCGCGTAGCGGTGCGCCGCCGAACTGCCGGCATTCAATGCCGGTCATCTTCGCTGCTCTGAATATTAGGAGTCTTCCGAGAAGACTGAATTAAGGAATTCCTTAAATAGTATCCGGCCAATTGCGTCGTGCCGCATCCTGGCTGCCCTTATCGCTTTCAGGGTCGTCAAAGTATGCTGCAAGATACAACGCCAGGTTGTCGACATGGGCTTGCACGACCGCCAGCGCCTGGGCCGCACCCAGCTCCAGTTCCCGGCACAGTTCGACAATCTCCTCGCCATCTTCGGCATGCGCCATGGCGCCCCTCATACGATGGGCATGGTGGCGGATCGCCTTCATTTCCCCGCTGGCTGCGGCCGCGGACAGTTGCCTGAAATCCTCGCGCATGGTGCGCTCCAGCAACGCCAAGCTGGCAACGTTATCCTCCACATGGGCGGCGCCCGCCGCGCCCGCGGCCCTTTGTGCCAGGCCGGATGCCTGTGCCGGCAGCACGGCGCGCAGACACTCGGCCAGGTCGCCCAGCAGGATGGGCTTGGACAGGTAGCGATTCATGCCGGCTTCGAGGCAGCGCTCGGCCTCACCCTGCGCGATGCTCGCGGTGAGCCCGACGATGGGCAGCGTCGCCCCCTGCGCACGCAGCGTGCGGCTCAGTTCGTAGCCGTCCATGCCGGGCATATGGATATCCGTCAGCATCAGGTCAAACCTGTGCTGGCGCAACACCGCAAGCCCTTCTTCGCCACTGGCAGCAAGCGTCGGCCGGCAGCCAAGGCGCTCAAGCTGCTGCTGCATCAGCAGCCGGTTGTAGGGATGGTCGTCGACCACCAGTATCTCCAGCCCCAACTGCGGCGTGGGGTCGACAGGCGCAGCCAGCGGTGGCGCACTGACCGGCGTCATGCCGGCCGCCTTGCAAAAAGCCCGCAGGATGCCCGCCTGATGATAGGCACTGACCAGCCAGCTGCCAGCGATCTGCTGTGGTTCCGCCGGGCCGTCGGCGCGCGCAAAGACCACGCCGGCATAGCCATCGGGAATGGCCTCGACGTGGCGGGTGGCGACCAACAGCACCATCCCTGGTTCCGGCGCCGGCCCGCGGCAAGCGATCGCCATGCAGCCCATGGCGCGCAGATTGTCGATGGCATTGTTGCGGATTTCATCATTTTCCGACAGCACGGCCACCGGCGGCAGCACCGGCTCCACCTGTTCGCGCGGCCCGGCTTCCGGCAACCTCAGCAATACCCGGAAGACGCTGCCCTTGCCCGGTTCGCTCTGCACGGAAATGCTGCCGTCCATCAGGGCGGCCAGGCGTCTGCAGATCGACAAGCCCAGGCCCGACCCGCCAAACCGCCTTGCAGTGGAAGCATCTGCCTGCACGAAAGGCTCAAACAGTCGCGCCTGGACCTCGGGCGCAATGCCTGGCCCGGTATCCGCCACCTCAAGCTGGATGCCGATCCTGCCGTCCGCATCGGGCACTTCACTCTGCGGCGCGCGCTGCAGGCGCACAATAACATGGCCCTGTGCCGTGAATTTCAGCGCGTTGTCGAGCAGATTGCCGATAATCTGGCGCACCCGCACCGGATCCCCGATCAGGCAAGGCAGGCCGGGCTGTGGATAGCACGGCAGCGCGATGCCTTTTTGCAGCGCGATCGGCGCCTGCGCGCGAACCGTCGATTCCAGCAGGTCGACCGGATCGAACGGCACGGCGTCCAGTTCGATCTGGCCGGCTTCCGCGCGGGAGTAGTCCAGCAGGTCATCCAGTATCTGCAGCAGGACCTGCGACGAGGACTGGATGGTCGACAGCATCTCGCGCTGGCTGTGCGCCATCTGTGTCAGGGACAGCAGCTCCAGCGTGCCCAGCATCCCGTACAGCGGCGTGCGGATTTCGTGACTCATGGCGGCCAGGAACTGCGATTTGGCGGCGCTTGCCTCATCCGCCAGCCGGCGCGCGCGCGAGAGAGCGCGGTGCGCTTCGCGTTCGCCGGTGACATCGTGGATCGCACACAGCAGCACGTCTTCACCCTCGAAGCGGGTGTGCCGGCCGACTACCAGCACGTCGCGTGCACCCCCATGGCCGGATGGCACCTGCAGCTCCAGCCGCGCGGGCTGGTCGCCCCGCCGCGCCAGCATCTGGTCCAGCCACGGGCGGCCCGCAGTGCGCGTGTCGAGCGGCAGCCATTGCGCAGCCAGCGCGTTCTCGAGCCGTACATGGGCATCGGCTGTGCGCACCACCCGCAGGCCTACCGGAGCGGCCTGCATCACGGTACGGTTGAAGCGTTCGCTGTCCTCGATCCGTTCGGCGTCTTCCTGCATCGGCACCAACATCCGGCGCTGCAGTATGCCGGCACCGGTCAGCACCGCAAGCACACCAAGCCCGTAGAGCAGAAGCGCGGCCGCCAGCGCCGAGCCATGATCGGCCAGCGCCTGCGACAGCGGATAGGCGTAGGCCGCGCGCCAGCCATGGTCGCGCTCCATGCGGCCAATCATCAGGCTACCCTGCTCGAACCAGTAGGCTACGCTTTGCCCGCCGCCGCCCAACTCACGCGCCACCCGCTCACCCAGCGCTTGCGGGCGCAGCCAGCCGGCGTCGCTGCCCCGGTACAGCAGGCGCCCGTGCCCATCGAAGAACATTGCCCGGCTGCCTGACGCGGTATGCGTGGCATCCGGGATACTGACGTCGTCCATCAGCGCGCGTACGGGAATGGCAGTCGCGCCATACGCCACGAGATTGCCGCTGGCGTCAAGGACTGGCAGGAAGCAGCTCAGTATAGGGCCCCGCTCGATGGTGCCCTGGTACGGCCCGGTCCACAGCGGTGAGGCGACCGGCGTCTCGGCTTGCGCTTCGCGCGACCGGTTCGCCAGCGCTTTGGCCCAGTTGCTGACAACCTCAGCGAGCAGCGGCCCGTTCAACCCCGGCGCACCCGGAAGCGCTGGTGTCACGTATGCCTGGCTCCCGTCGGCAGCCAGGAAAGCCGAGCGCATCCTCTGCGGCGCCTTACCCCAGTACGCGCGCTCGAAGATGGCGAATCGAACGATGTGCGAAACCGTGGCGGGACGCTGCGCCGCTGGCGCGGACGTGCCCATCAGCATGGTGGCAGGATTGGTCAGTCCAGGCACTTCGACGGCACGGGCACTGCCTGGAGGCACGCCCGTCAGCATGGCTTCGAGCTGGCCAGCCAGCCGGTCGCTGCGCACCAGCCGATACTCCGGCCCGGAGATTTCTGCCATGCGCCGTATGAAATACTCGTGCATGGCCTTCACTTCCAGCACCGCGCCAAAATGCAAGCGGTTGGCCGACGCCTGTTCCCACAGGATGCGCTGGAACAGGCTATGGAGAAACAGGGCAAGGAAGCCGCTCATCACGAGGATCAGCAGGCCAACGACAACGGTGAGCAGGCGGCTGTGCACCTGCCGGTTCGCGCGCGACAGCCAGTTGACCATTGGCGGGCTCCGTCTCGGCAGCCTGCCTGACGCCGCGTAGCGCCCGGCGCGGGAATCGGCAAGCGCCCAAAGTGGGTGAAATACTGTCTCTGGGATTATGCATCACATTGCAGCACGACAGATGTCCTCACCAATCCCATCGCCGGCCAAAACAAGAAACCCAGCGCGGCAGCATACAGCGCCGCACAGGGCTCAGTGGCATTACGCGGAGGGACTCGTCCCTACTGGTAGGTCATGGTGAACGTCATTCCCGAGTTGGCGGCGCCGGCCGCCACCGTGCTTCCGGTCTGGTAGTAGCGTGCCTTCAGTGGAATGACGTAGCTGCCACCAGTGCTGGCTATAGTCGCTCAAGACCTTGGTGGTCCCCAGCGGGAAAACATTGCCGGAATCATCGAGCAACTGCACGCCGATGCCGGATGCCGTCGAGGAGGCATCGAGCGATACCACCGAGTTGGCGGCATCGAGAGCCGGGGTCACGGCATCGATGCGATAGCTCACCGAAGTCATGCCGGCCGGGCAGTTGTTCAGCGCGATATTGAATCCCGGCGATGACGTATAAGTGCCGGCCCGGCAAATTCCTTGTTCTGATGCGTGCCCACCGGGGTATCGCGCGGCACGCCGTATGTACCAGTGGGCGCGGTGAAGTCCAGTGTACCGGCACTCGGTGTGCAGGAGAAGGTCGCGCCGAACGACTGTCCATGCAGTGCCAAGCAAAACAGCAGCGCAGCTGCCTTCAGTATGCCGTGCCATGGCCTGGCCGTCGCCTGGCCTCTGCTCACTGATCGTGTGAGGACAGACAATATCTTGTGCAAGGCGCCACCGCGCTGGCTTTGATATGGGCTTGTAGAATTCAACATCCTGACGTCCTGCGCATGCCGTGGCTGGCATGCATTAAGAAAATGGGGGCGGCACCATTCGCTCGAGCTTTAGCGGCAAACCGCTTCCGCGGTCTGATACGAGGCATTCGCGTCTTTTTCAAGCTTCGGCAGGACATAGTCCAGCTTGCATGCTTCCGCAACGGCCCTACCCCACTTCACGCTCAGTTGGCCTGCATCCGTCTTCAGGCCGCGCGCAATGATGCGCCCGCCCTGAGCGACAGTGCCGACGCTCTGGCCTTGTGCATCGAAGACCTCCGCCCCGAACGGCAGCGGCTTGCCATCCGGTCCGTTGGCCCGCAGAAGCGCCGCACGGCCAGGGTTGTCGGTCTCGAACTTCATCTTCACAATCGCGCCTGCGGTCGGCGCCACGTTCTGCTGCGTCGTCTTCAGCTCAACGCTCATGGGCAGCCCCTTCGGGTCGATCTCGATCTGGTTGGTGGCGAATGGCGTCAGGGTCGGCACCACGGCGTGGCCCCAGGGGTCCACGCGCAGGCCGCTGCCGTTGGCCAGGCGCGCACCCGCGGCATCCTTGGCCTCGATGATGGCCATGGTGTCGCCCACCGTGGGCGTGAAGGCCACGCCCCCCGCATAGGCCACGATGCCGCCGCTGATGCCCAGGCCTGCTTGCGAGAAGTCGCGGCCCTTGCTGGCACTGGCCGTCATGGTCGCCATCGGCGACACATAGCCGACGTTGGCGCCGACAGTGGCTGCATCCCTGGTGTCGCCGCCACCGGTGTAGCCGGCGTTCACGCCGTAGGTGAAGGCGCTGTCCTGGCCCAGGGTGCCGGTCACTGTTTCCTGCAGCGACGTGCCCCCGGTGGAATCGTGGCTCAGGCTGGTCATCGAGTACGGCGCGTGCTGGCCCTTGCCCAGCGGGATACCCACGTTGAGCATCACCCGGGTGTCCCACTTGCCTGAGCCGACGTTGAACTGGCGCGACGCCGAGACGCCATAGTTGATGCGCTTGTAGCTGTTGTTATAACCCGCCTGGAACTGGGTATCGGAACCGCCGCGGTTCCAGTAGTTCTGCGTGGAGCCGGACAGGTAGAACGAGCCATAGCCTTGCGGCAGCATCTGGTTGATGGTCACCTGCAGGCGCCCGCGCTGGATGCCGCCGAGGAACGTGCCAGGGCCCAGGCCGCGCTGGTCCAGGTCGCGCAGCGCCATGGCATCGGTCATGCTCAGGTAGCCGCTGCTGGAATAGCGGTAGGCGGCCAGCGTCAGGTTGGTGTTGGTCGGTGCCACCAGCTTGCTGTACGACAGCCGCATGCTCTGGCCGCTCCGGTTGGGTGCATTCTGCAGGTTGGTCCAGGCCTGGGTCACGTCGGCGCCAAAGGCGCCGAAGTCCGTGTTCAGCGCCCCGCCGCCCATCACCGCCGTGTAGTCCTGTGCCGCGATGACGCCGCCGTAGCCGGTCACCATATTGCTGATGCCGTGCTGAACGGTTGCCTGCATCAGCATCGGCCTGCTCTGGATCGACGTATTGCGGTACTGGCCGACGGTCACGCTGTAGCGCGTGACGCCCGGGCGCAGCGCATTGACGGCTGCGGCGTAGGGCACGCGCGAGGTATGGACGCTGCCATCGGCTTCCGTGACCACCACCTCGAGATCGCCGCCGTAGCCGGTCGGATACAGGTCATTGATCTCGAATGCGCCGGGGGCAACCGTGGTTTCGTAGATGATGTTGCCGCCCTGGCGGACCTGCACGCGGGCGTTGCTGTTGGCAATGCCATGGACCACCGGCGCATAGCCGCGCTGGGATTCCGGGTACATCCGGTCGTCGCTGGCAATCTGCACGCCACGGAAGCCGAAACTGTCGAACAGGGTGCCGTCGGTGAAGGCATCGCCGATGATCAGCTGGCTCCTGATCAGCGCAATCGAGCGCTGCAGGTTGGTCTGCACGCTCTGGTAGCGCGTACCCTCGACGTCGCCGTGCGTCAGGTTGCCCAGATGGCGAAAGCGCCAGCCACCGAAGTTGAGTCCGGCGTTCACCCCGACGTAGCTCTGCGTGGTCGATATCCCGCTGGAGTCGGAGTGATAGACGTTGGCGTTGTACTGCAGGCGCGCCGCGGTCACGCCTTCGTCCCAGTACTTGGGATCGACATAGCCGCGCGCCGAGCGCGACATGGCGATCTGCGGCACCGAGACGTCCAGGCGCTGCTCGCCGTTGTCGAAGCTGGCCGTGGCATCGGGGATCAGGTCGGGCAGCGACACGCACCCCGTGTCCAGCCGCGCCGCCGCCTCCGGTGACAACCTGGCCAGGTCCACGCCCATGCGCTCGATCGCGGCACGGTCAAAGCACGGCTGCACGTTGCGGCTGTCTTCGCCCACCTGGCGCATCGTCACTTCGGCACGGCCCAACCAGACCTGGTTGACGTACAGCTCTGCGCGATAGTTGCCCGGCAAGGCCACGTTGCCCTTGTTGAAGCGGCTCGCGTCGATGCGGGCACCGCCGGGCTGCTGCAGGAAGGTGTCGTTGAATTCCACTTCCGCCACCAGCGTCGGCGCGCTGTTACCACCGGGCGCGGCCCATGCCCCCACGCCGGCGAACAAGGACAATACCACCGCACTGGCCGGACGCAGCCGGGACGGGAAGGAAGAGGTCTTCTGGGTTTTCATGGGTTTATGCCGGATATCTGGCCTTGCGCGGGCAAGACTTGCCCCTGCCGCTGGTTGCGGCATCGTCAATCGGAGAAATCAGCTCGGAAGAACGCCGGACGCGGCCCGGCGTGTGGTCAGCGCGAAGCGGCCTTGGTGGCGCTGCTGCCCAGTGCGGCTTCGCCGCTTACGGCGCCGCCGTAGTCATTGATGGCCTTGTAGCGAACCCTGGCTTCGGTGCCTTGCGCAACATCGCCGGTCAGCGGGAACGTTTTGGCTTCGCCCGGGCCGACCATGCCGCCTTCTTCAAACTTCGCGGTCTTGCCGCCGCCAACCAGTTCGAGGTTGGCGAAAGAAACGTGATACTTGCTGGGGTTGCTTGCCTCAAGCGCCGGCTTGCCGCCTGCCTGGGTAACGCGCCAGCTGATGCTGCCAGGGGCGTCGTCGGCGTTGCCCTCCAGGCCCGCGGGGCGGAAGAAAAGCTTGATGCGCGAGCGGAAAGCCAGCTGCAGCTTGTTGACATCGGCTTCTTCGGCGGTGGGCTTTGGCGGGATCTCCAGCACATTGAGCCAGAACACGGATTCGCGGTCCTGCGGCAGTGGCTCGCCGGTGTAGATGATGCGCAGCGTCTGGCCCTTTTTCGGGTCGATGCGCGACACCGGCGGCGTCACGGTGAACGGTACGTCGATGGACGACGGCGCAGCCTTCGCGTCGCCCTTGTCGATCCACGCCTGCGTCAACGCCGGCGACTGACCTTCGTTGGTCAGCTTGATCGTGGTCTCGGTGTCTTTTGCCTTGTAGATGACCCGCGTGCCCGCTATGACCACGGAAGCTTGCGCGTGCAGCGCGCTCATGAGCCCCAGCGCAATCACGCCGGCGGAAATCAGGGACTTGATGGACGTTTTCATGATGGTTGCAGCGGACTTGACCGGGTGAAGCGGCACACACTCAATATTCGGAAGGCGCGGAGCGCGCCGGTAACACGCTCCGCGCCCTGTGGTACCAGGGCTTACTGGTAAGCGATCGAGTACATCACGGTCGAGTTGGCGGCACCGGCCGTTGCCGCGCCAGTTGCGTAGTACTGTGCGTAGTACTCCAGCTTGGCCGCGCCGCTGTTGATGGCAACTACGCCGGAATTCTGCGCGGCGTCGGCAAAGCCGGCCTTGATCGGGCTGTTATCGGTGCCGCCGTTCAGCAGGCGGATCTGCACGTTGGTGGCGCCGCCGGCGTCCACGATCAGGTTACCGGTGGTGGTGTCGGTGGTCGGGCCAGCCTCGAAGTAGGTATGCACGTTGCCTGTGTTCGGCGTGCAGTTGGTCAGGGCGATATAGAACGGCGTCTGGCCAGCGGTGTCACCAGCCTGGACCAGGGTGGAGGCCGAAACGGTCGGCAGTGTCACGGTAAAGTTCTTGCTGCCCGTGCCGTTGCCGTTGATCGTGCAGGTCTGGGCGGTGATCTGGCCGTTGAAGGTGATCTGGCCGTCGGCATTTGCGGCATGTGCAAACTGCGCGCCCATGGCGGTACCGGCGACGATCAGAGCAGCGAGGAGCTTGGTATGGGTCATGATGGGTGATTCAAATAAGTTGATAGGTAGATGGCTTTCGGATCCAACGGATCCCGCCCCGCCCCGTGCCGCCATTGAACCGCCAGATCTGTGTTGCAGTTGCCGGTTGCCCCGGGGACAGCTGAACTATATGTATGGCACCTAATGCCACCAATCAGGCAAGCCTTAGATCCTGCTCGGAATTTTTTCCTTTGCCGCGAACAGCTCGCCGTGGTTCTTATGCGTCATGAGGTGTAAATCTGACTTGCCGGCGCAAGGCAGATGTGCCTGCGAAGAGCCTGGACGGTGAGGAGACAGGCGCCGGATTGATCTGCATCATGGCAGCCGCATTGAAGCGCCGCATCTACGCCAAAGGGTACGCGCCGCTTGCAGCGGCTGCATGGTGCAAAGGCCATCTCCGCAGCATCCGTCCGCCCTTAACTGGCCAAAGTCCCGGCCGTGCCAACAGCGCCGTCACACGTCCTGCGCGGCAGGCAGACCTGCAGCGCCAGCCCGCGCGGCGCCACGTTGTGCGCCGACACCGTGCCGCCATGCGCGGCAATGCCCGCCTGCGCGATGCTGAGACCCAGTCCCGCCCCGGTCGGATGCCCCGGACCGCTGCGTACGCGGTAGAAGGGTTCGAACAGGCTCGCCAGCGCGTCTTGCGGAACGCCGGGCCCGCCATCGACGATGTCGATCCGGATCGCCGTCTCATCAGCCTGCAGCGTCACGGTCACGGGCGCGGCGGGGTCGGTGTACCGGATCGCATTGCGCAGGATGTTCTCGATGGCGCTGCCCAGCGTCGCGGCATCTGCCTCGACGATCAGTTCATCCGGGGGAGTCCAGCAGATCGCCACGCCCCGGGCCACGGCTTCGAAGCGGGCATCGGTGACGATGACGTCGAGCAGTTCCGCCAGGTCGATCGGGCGGAGCACCGGCGCCATCGCATGCAACCGCGCCAGCTGCAGCGTGCGTTCGACCAGCGCGTCGAGCCGTTCCGTCTCGCGCTCGATGCGCTCGAACTGCAGGTCGAGCATGGCATCGCGCCGCCGCGCCAGTTCCAGCGACAGGCGCAGCCGCCCCAGCGGCGACCGCAGTTCATGCGCGATATTGCGCAGCAGCTGCTCGCGCCAGTCCATCAGGCGCTGCAGGCGGTCGGCCATGGCATCGAAATCGCGCGCGAGCTGGCCCAGCTCGTCGGCGCGGCGGGCCAGCACGGGCGGCGTGCGCGTGGCCAGCTCGCCGTCGGCAAGCGCTTGCGTGGCTTCGCGCAGGCGCCGCACGGGGCCGGTGACATGCCGCGTCAGCGCCCAGCACAGCGGCGCCGAGACGGCCAGCGCGAACAGGCCGAGGGAGAGCACCACAGGCGACAGGTGCAGCACCTCCCAACGCGACGAATCGAACGGCAGGAACAGCATCAGGAGCTCGCCGCCTTGCGGCAGCGCGATGGGTTGCGGGTCCCACCATGACACGCGCGCGCCGGGCCCGGGCACATGCGCGACAGCATGGCCGATCAACCCCGCGCGCCACATCGGCACCAGCCGGTCGGCCAGGCGGTTGCGCAGCCGCGCCGGCAACGGGCGGCCCAGCAGTTCCTGCAGCGTGTCGTCGACAATGTAGATGTCCAGCGCCGAGGCGTGCGAATCCATCGCCCGCAGCCAGCGCTCGAGTCCGGGGCGCCCCTGAGTCTGGGCGACTTCCAGCGCATCCTCGGTCAGCACCGCGGGGCTCAGGCCATCGAGCGCGTCGAAGCGGTACCAGGCCACCGCGGCCGTCAGCGCCATGCCGATGCCGACGATCGCGGCCATGCCCAGCCAGAAGGTCAGGAAGTTGCGCCAGAACAGCGGCAGCGGAAACAGCGCGCGCACGCGGCGGCGCCAGTTCACGGCGCCTGCACCAGCAAATAGCCCTGCCCGCGCAGGTTGCGGATCAGCAGCGGCGAAGTGATGCCGTCCAGCGCCAGCTTGCGGCGCAGCGCGCTGATATGCGTGTCGAGGCTGCGGTCGTAGCGTTCCGGCGCGCGGCCCAGCGCGAACCGGCCGATCTCGGCGCGCGCGACCACCCGGCCCGGCGCCCGCATCAGGATTTCCAGCACGCGCTGCTCGGCCCCGGTCAGCGGCGCCTCGGCGTTGCCGTGGATGGCCAGGCCTGATGCCAGGTTCAGGCGCAGCGCGCCAGCCTCCAGCCACGGCGCCTGTGCGGGCGCGGCAGGCGCGGCGTGGTGGAAACGGCGCAGCACCGCATGCATGCGCGCCTTGAGCTCGCGCGGGCTGAACGGCTTGCTCAGGTAGTCGTCGGCGCCCAGTTCCAGCCCCAGCACGCGGTCGGCTTCATCGCCGTGCGCGGTGAACATGATCACCGGGCGCTGCGAGCGCGCGCGGTGCAGCCTGAGCAGGTCCAGGCCGTTGCCGTCGGGGAGCATCAGGTCCAGCAGGGCGACGTCGTAGTCGTTGCGGGCCAGCAGGGTCTCGCCCTGCTGGCGGGTGTGCGCCAGCGTGACGGTGCAGTGATCGGGCTCAAGGTACTCGCGCAGCATCTGCGCCAGTTCCAGGTCGTCGTCGATCAGCAGCACGCGCGCGAGCGGCGTGTGGAAGCACATCAGCATGCAGCTTGCCGGGGCCTTGCGGACGTGGACGTGGCCGCCGGTCCCCGGTTCCGTCAAGAAACGTCAAGAAAACAAAAGCTATCCAAAGTGACTGGTAGGCACCTTCATCTCGAATTTTAATATGAGAATGATTGTTATTTACAGAAGACAGGGAAAATGATGAAGTTCAGGCAGGTCGCCGGGATCGGGGCGACAACAAGAGCGGCGGCAGGGTTGCCAGCACCGGCGGGCGTACAACGGGGTCAATGGATGCGGATGCTGGCGGCGGCATGCGCCGCCTCCGGCATGACGGGAGCCTGGGCACAGGCGCAGGCGCTGAAGACGGAAGCCACCCTCGCCACCGTGGTGGTGACGGCGGCCGGCAGTGAGCAGGACATCCGCGACGCGCCCGCGTCGATCAGCGTGGTCACGCGCAAAGACCTGGAGAACAAGGCCTATCGCGACATCAACGATGCGCTGGTGGAAGTGCCAGGCGTGATCGTCAGCGGCGGCGGCGACCGGACCGACATCAGCCTGCGCGGCATGGGCGCCAAGTACACCCAGATCCTGATCGACGGCAAGCGCCAGAACTCGCGTGAGACCCGCACCAACTCCGACTCGTCCGGCGTGGAAAGCAGCTGGACGCCGCCGCTGTCCGCGATCGAGCGCATCGAGGTGGTGCGCGGGCCGATGTCGTCGCTGTACGGCTCCGACGCCATGGGCGGTGTGATCAACATCATCACGCGCAAGGTGCCCAGGACGTGGACGGGCGAGTTGCGCGGCGACGCCACGCTGCAGGAGAACAGCGACTCCGGCAATCTCTACCAGGGCAACTTCTACCTGGCCGGGCCGCTCAAGAGCGAGCTGCTGGGCCTGCAGCTGTACGGCCAGAGCACGCACCGCATCGAAGACGATATCGACTACGGCTTCCGCGGCCGCCGCGCCGAGAGCCTGACCGCCAAGCTGGCGCTGACGCCCACGCGCAACCACGACATCGTGTTCGAGGCCACCGGCATGCGCCAGCTGCGCAGCGAGACCGTGGGCAAGACCGTGCCGCCGCTGCCGCCCGGCACCGCCTGCCCGCGCTCCGGCTGCCCCACCTCCTCCGAGACCGACTACCGCAGCGAGAAATACGCGCTGTCGCATACCGGCCGCTGGGGCTTCGGCGTCTCCGACAGCTATATCCAGCAGGAGGAGTTCGACAACCGCAGCCGCCGGATGAAGATCAAGAACCTGGACCTGCGCACCAGCTGGGCCATGCCACTGGGCAACCATATGCTGTCGGTCGGCGGCGAATACCTGAACCAGCGCCTGAACGACCAGACCGGCAACCAGATCGCCGGCGGCCCGAACCAGGTCGAGCGCTACCAGTGGGCGCTGTTTGCCGAGGACGAGTGGCGCCTGGCGCAGAGCTTTGCCCTGACCGGCGGCGTGCGCATGGATCACGACCAGAACTTCGGCCAGCACTACAGCCCGCGCTTGTACGGCGTGTGGCATGCGGCCGAGCGCTGGACGGTCAAGGGCGGGGTGTCGACCGGCTTCCGTGCGCCGGACCTGCGCCAGACCGTGGCCGGCTGGGGCCAGACCAGCCGCGGCGGCAATATGTACGGCAACCCCGACCTGAAGCCCGAGACGATGTTGTCGCAGGAACTGGGCCTGCTCTATGACAAGGGCAACGGCCTGCAGGCGGGCGTGACGCTGTTCAACAACGACTTCAAGGACAAGATCACGCGCGTCGCCTGCCCGGCCACGCAGTGCACCGACGGACCTAACCGGTTCGGCGCCAACCCGACCACCTACATGAACGTGGACCGCGCCTACTCGCGCGGGGTGGAAGCCAGCCTGCGCTGGCCGATCGCGCAAGCGTGGTCGCTGACCGGCAGCTATACCTATACCAAGTCGGAACAGAAGAGCGGCCAGTACCAGGGCCAGCCGCTGAACCAGTTGCCGATGCACCTGCTGGTGGCCACGCTGAACTGGCGGCCGAGCGAGAAGATCAACGCCTGGGCGCGCGTCAACTACCGCGGCAAGGAAAGCCAGCCGATCACGGGGCCGTCATCCAGCACCGTGGTGGCGCCGTCGTACACCTTTGTCGACCTGGGGGCGACCTACACGGTTACCAGGAACGTGTCGGTGTTTGCCGGGATCTACAACCTCTTCGACAAGCAGGTGAACTACACCGACTATGGGCATGTCGAGGATGGGCGCCGGTACTGGATGAGTGTGTCCGTGAAATTTTGAAGGTGGCTGTTCTTGTTGTTGCCATGCGATTCGGCTGTGGCTCTTGGCAGGCGTGGGCTGTTTCGCCGGCGCAGCCGGCGAAACAGCCCAGTCAAGAGCGACACCCCGACCGCATTGAGCAAATCCCCAAATCCCCCCAACGCGATGCAAGCGCAGTGTGCCCACCTCAGCTCGCCAAATCATCCGCCCGGCATCTTGCCGGCACCTCTCCGTATAGAGCCATCAACGCGCCGGCAATCGCGTTGGTCCAGCCAAAGCCATCCTGCAACGGATACTCGCCCCCGCCCCCTCCCCGGGCCGGCCCTTCGATATGCCGGATGCGGTATTTCTCCACCAGCTTGCATTCATGGGTGTAGAGACTGGCCACGGTCGCCAGCCAGCGCTGCGCAATCTCACGCGCCAGGTCGTCATGGCCATAGCGTGCCAGCCCGCGCACGGCCAGCCATTGCAGTGGCGCCCAGCCATTGGGATGGTCCCATTGCTGGCCCGAAGCACATTCCGTGGTGGCCAGCCCGCCGTCAACCAGCAGCCGGTCCTTCACCGCCTGCGCCACGGCTTGCGCCTGCGACGGCAGCGCAAGACCGAGATAGAGCGGCATCACCATTGCCGCGGTCAGGCACAGCCGCGGCGCTCCGCGGCACCAGTCGTAGTCGACAAAGGCGCCCGCGGTGTCGTTCCACATGTATTGCAGGATGGCTGCCTCGCGCCGCTGCGCCGCCACGCGGTAAGCCTCCGCCGCGGCATCGCCCGCCTGCTCGCACAGCACGGCGAGGCGCGTTTCCAGGTGCCAGAGCAATGCGTTGAGGTCGACCGGCAGCATCGCCGTGGTCCGGATGGTGGCAAGGTCCACGGGCTGGCCGGTGGGCGTGGATGGCGAATCGAGCCAGCGCGAGCTGAAGTCCCAGCCCGATTCCGCCGCGGCGCGCAGGTCGCGGAACACCAGGTGATGCGGCCGGCCGCTGCGCATTGCGGTCTCCATGTCTTCCAGGAAGGCTTCTTCGCGCGGCCACGGGCGGTCGTCCCAGTAGCGGTTCAGCACCGCGCCGTCGGGCAGGCACACCACCCGTCGGTGCGCGTGGCCCGGCCGCACGCAGTCGGCACCGTCCATCCAGAAGGCGTATTCCCGGCGCAGCTGCGGCAGGAAGTCGATGGCGCTGGCCAACTGCTCGCGCTCGAGCAGGTCCACCATCAGCGCAAACACCGGCGGCTGCGAGCGGCTCAGGTAGTAGTTGCGCGTGCCGTTCGGCACCAGGCCATAGGTGTCGATCAGGTAGGCGAAGTTCCGCGCCATCTCCACCATCAGGTCGCCGCGCCCGCTGCCGGCCAGCCCCTCCATGGTGAAGTAGGAGTCCCAGTAATACAGCTCGCCGAAGCGCCCGCCCGGCACCACGTAGCGGTGCGGCAGCGGCAACAGCGACGACAACGGCGGATGGGCCACGGGCTCGCGCGTCAGCACCGGCCACAGGCCGTCGATATGCTCGCGCAGGGTGCTGGCCGGGTCTGACACGTAGTGGCTCTCCGGCACGGTGGCGCGGGTGAAATGCGCCTGCACGAAATCAGCCAGACAGAAACCCGGCGTGTCGCGCGTTTCGCGGTAGCGTGCCACGATCAGGTCCGGATCGCAGTTGGGAATGCAGTCAGGGAAGGTCTTGCTGTCGGCAAACAGGCCGCTGTGCTGGACGTCGACGAACAGCTCGCAGTAGCGCGCCGCGGGCGACAGCATGTCGGCGCAAGCGCAGCCGGGCAGCGTGTGCGGCGGCGGGCAGTCCCGGTCCGTGACCAGCGCCGGCTGCGCCGCCGCATGGACCTTGCCGGGCGCCGCCAATGGCCCCGGCACCGCGCCGGCGCCGTCAGGGGTGGCCGGGGCCGTGCGCGGCACCGTGCTGCCGCCGGCAGTGGCGCCGGACGACGGCGGAATGGCGGGTTCGGTCTCGGGCTTGCCTGTCGGCTGCATGGGCGCCTCCCTGCACCGGGCGCTGCCGGCTCATGTGGATAGGAGCCGCGAAGTGCGGGTAAGTTCGCGGCCGCCCCCGCAAAGCGCCCCATGTGTCACGCAGGCGCCCGGGCGCAGGCGTTCACACCTCCTTCTCGCCATGCTGCACCGGTATCGCCGGCGCGGCTTCGCGCACCCCCAGCTGCATGAAGATCCAGGCCGACGCGCACGTGATCAGCCCCATGCAGACAAAGGTGGCATGAAACGCCGGCAGCACCGCCGTGGAATCGCCGCCGAAGCGGTGCTGGAAGGTCGCCAGCAAGGCGCCCGCCGCGGTCACCGCCAGGCTCATCGACAG
Source organism: Cupriavidus sp. GW823-FHT07B10 (assembly GCF_058794355.1). Taxonomy (NCBI): domain Bacteria; kingdom Pseudomonadati; phylum Pseudomonadota; class Betaproteobacteria; order Burkholderiales; family Burkholderiaceae; genus Cupriavidus; species Cupriavidus sp. GW823-FHT07B10. Next base: position 376,340 of record NZ_JBXAGS010000004.1, on the reverse strand, counting down.
CATCTGCACCATCGACAACATGCTGTTGCCGCTGCTGGCGCCGGCCCCGCTCAGGTCCTTCAGCGTGACCGTGTTCATGGCCGTGAACTGGATCGAATTGACCATGCCGAACAGCGCCAGCAGCGGGACCAGCAGCCACAGCGGCAACTGCGGCGTGATCAGCGCAAAGGCTGCCATCACCAGCCCCACCACGAAGGTATTGGCCACCAGCACGCGGCGGTAGCCGTGGCGCTGGATCAGGCGCGTGGCCAGGCGCTTGGAGGCCATGCCGGCGGCGGTGACGGGCAACATCATCAAGCCCGCATCGAACGGCGAATAGCCCAGGCTGATCTGCAGCGTCAGCGGGATCAGGAACGGCATCGAGCCATTGCCGATCCGGGCGAACAGGTTGCCCAGCAGCCCCACGCTGAAGCTGTGGATGCGGAACAGCCGCAGCGGGAACAGCGGCTGCTTGCGCCGGTTGGCGTGCAGCCCGTAGGCGGTCAGCGCGGCCATGCTGGCGATCAGCAGCATCAGCACGGTGGCATGCTGGAAGCCCAGCCCGGCCAGCCCGTCGAGCGAGAACGACAGCGACAGCATGGCGATGGCCAGCAGCAGGTAGCCGGCGATGTCAAAGGGCCCGATGCCGGTCAGCCGCGCGTTGGGCATATAGCGCACCGTGGCCAGTGCGCCCAGCAGCCCGACCGGCACGTTGATCAGGAAGATCCAGTGCCACGACAGCACCTGCGTCAGCCAGCCGCCCAGCGTCGGCCCGATCAGCGGGCCGATCATGCCGGGGATGGCAACGAAGCTGAGCGCCTGCAGGTACTGCTCGCGCGGGAAGGTGCGCAGCACCGAGAGCCGCCCCACCGGCAGCAGCATGGCCCCGCCCACGCCCTGCACCACGCGCGCGCCGATCAGGAAGTTCAGCGTAGGCGCGTAGGCGCACAACAGCGAACCCACCACGAACAGCCCGATGGCGGTCTGGAAGATGGTGCGGGTGCCGAAGCGGTCAGCCAGCCAGCCCGATGCCGGGATGATCACCGCCATGGTCAGCGAGTAGGCAATCACCACCGACTGCATCCGCAGCGGACTCTCGCCCAGGCTGTGCGCCATCGACGGCAGCGCGGTGTTGACGATGGTCGAGTCCAGCGTCTGCATGAAGAAGCCGACCGCCACCACCCACAGCATGATGCGGCGGGTGCGGTCGTCGGGCTGGGGTGTGGTCATGTGGCGGGCTCCGGGCCGGCCGGGCCCCGGAATCCCGGTATGCGCCGGCCAAAGCCGACACCTTAAAGGTCTATCGCGGAACAGGCAAATCGATGCGTGGCCAAGCGCCTCGCTGCCCTAGTCCAGGCGCTGGCGCTGGTCCTGGCTGAAATAGGCAAGCCGGTACAGCCGCCACGGTGCCTGCGCACTGTCGCGGCAATAGCCATAGCGGAAGGTGTCTTCCAGCGCGGGCAGGTCGTAGCGCAGGTCGGTGAACCAGACGCAGGCGACCGCTGCGCCCGGCGGCGCGGATGGCGATGCCCGCATCGCCGTGATGGCGGACAAGGCCGGATAGACCGCGAACTGCCTGAAATCGGCAAAGTCCGGCCGCACCCAGAGCTGCCATGCCAGCGCCTGCTCAGCCGGCGCCTCCAGCAGCTGCGGCCGCTCGGTCCAGACCATGCGCCCGGGCGGTTCGTAGGCCCTGGCCATGGCCGGCAGGCGCCCCAGCACCTGCCATTGCGGCACCCAGGCCCGATGCCCGGCCAGGTTGACGTGGGCGACGCGGTAGTCCGTCTCCGCGCGGGCAATCAGTTTCCAGTTGAACGGAGAGAACGGCTGGGGCAGCGCATCCACGCGCTGCGCCTGGATACCGGCAGTGCGCAAGGATTCGTTGCCCAGTTCCAGCGCCCGTTGCCTGAGCACAGCCTGGACGCCGACATAGGCACACAGCAGCGCCATGCCCGCCAGTGCCGCCCGACCGCGCCACTGCAGCGCCAGCAACAGTGCCAGGACCAGTCCGGACACGACAATGCCGCTCAACAGCGGATCGATCAGGAAGCTGGTGCCAAGGCTGAAGCGCCGTTCGGAGCCGGGATAGAAGATGCGGGTGCCATAGACCGTGACCAGGTCCAGCGCGATGTGGCTGGCCACGCCGAGGCAACTGACGGCGAACGCTTCCCTCCAGGCCTCGCGCCGGTGCGCCGCCAGGCAGAACAGGCCGGCAAGCAGCGCGCCCCAGGCGGGGAGCAGCAGCAGCGAATGGGTCGGCCCCTGGTGCCACTGCGCCAGGAAACGCAGCGGATGGACCAAAAAACCCAGGAAATCGATATCCGGAAAGGCACCGGCCGCAGCGCCAAGCAGCAGGCGTTCGCGCGTGCTGAGTCGCCGGCCGGGAACCTCGGCGACAGGGATGGCGAGCGCGGCCTGCGCCCCCATCAAGGCATGGGTGATCGTGTCCATCCGGACCGGGCTCCCTTGTCGCCAGGGCGGCGCCAGGCCAGGCGCTCGGCGCAGCGCAGTTGCCGTTCGAGCCACGCTTGCGTGTGGCCGGAATCCGGAGAACGGTCGCGTAGCCAACAGCCAAAGGTGGAAAGGAAGATTCCGGTCAGCACGACCTCGCCCAATTCGCGGCGCCAGCCGGATTCGGGCAGGCGCGCCGATTCCCGCAGCCATTGCACGGTGCGGCTGATATGCAGCAGGCCCTGCACCTGCAGATGCACGTGCTCCGGCTGCAGCTTGTAGCGCAGCATCTGGGCGGTGAGCTGCCGGTGCGGGGCCAGCGCCTCGAGCCAGGCGAGGATGGCCTGCTCCAGGCGCTCGCGGTGGGACAGGGCGGCCCAGCCTTCACGCGAGGAAGCGCGCACGAGCGCAAGGTCGGCCCGCTCGAACCAGGCCTCGGCCAGGTCGTCCTTCTGCCGGTAATGCCGATGGATCTGGTCCAGGCCGATGCCCATGTCGTCGGCAACGTCATGCAGGTGCAGGGCATCCCAGCCGCTGCGCTCGCCCAGCATCAGGGCAACCTCCAGGATCCTGCCGGCCAGGGCTGCGTCAGCGTTCATGGCTTTGCCATCCTCGGGAATGCGCGTCCGCGCTCTACCTTCCAGCATAGAGAGGCAACCCGTACGCGGGCGCGGATTTCATTGTCATGTGCACGATGCTGCCGGATCGGCGTGCAGTCGGGGCTTGCCCGCCTGTGCCCGGTTCGGCACCTGCCTCGACAATTTCCGCACGCAGCCTATCTTTAGGGTGTCAGTCCAGGCGTCATCGACAAGGCCGCCGTGCCAGCCAGCACTCGGCGGCGGCCGCGGTGTCGCGTGGACAGAGGCCGTACGCGCATGAAAGCGGATTCTCCCCCGAGGCAGAACTACGAAGATGCCCTGCTCGGCATCGTGCGGGAGATGTCTTCGGCCATGCGCCCGCCGGCAGAGTCCGAAGTGACGGTCGCGCTGGACAGCACGCTCGAAGGCGACCTGGGCTTCGACAGCCTCACGCGCGCCGAGCTGCTGACCCGCCTTGAACACCGCTTCGGCGTCAGCCTGCCGGAGCAGGTGCTGGCCCAGGCCGACACCCCGCGCGCGCTGCTGCGCGCCTTGCTCGCCGCCCAGGACCTGCCGCCCGGAGCGAGCGGCACGCACCTGCGCCAGGCCCGCCCTGCCCCGGCGGCACAGGCGCCCGACAGTGCCGCCACCTTGCCGGACGTGCTGCGCTGGCACTTGCGCAGCCACCCGGAGCGCACCCACATCATCCTGCAGGACGGCGACGGCGCAGACACGCAGATCAGCTTTGCCCAGCTGCACCGCGGCGCCGCGGCCATCGCCGCCGGGCTGGTGTCCCGCGGCGTGAGCGCAGGCACGGCCGTGGCCATCATGCTGCCCACCAGCCCCGAATACTTCTACAGCTTCTGCGGCGTGCTGCTGGCGGGCGGGATTCCGGTGCCGCTCTACCCGCCGGCGCGGCTGGCGCAGATCGGCGACCACCTGCAGCGCCACGCCGGCATCCTGGGCAACGCGCAGGCGCCGGTCCTGATCACGGTGGCACAGGCGCGGCCGCTGGCGGCCCTGCTCAAGGCCAGCACGGGAACGCTGCATAGCGTGCTCACGCCGCAGGAGCTGGCGGACGGCGGCGGCGCCCCGGTCCATCCGATGCTGCGCGCGCACGACATCGCCCTGCTGCAATACACCTCAGGCAGCACCGGCTCGCCCAAGGGGGTCGTGCTCAGCCATGCCAACCTGCTGGCCAACCTGCGCGCCATGGGCAAGACCCTGGCCGTCGGCTCGCAGGACGTCTTTGTCAGCTGGCTGCCGCTCTATCACGACATGGGCCTGATCGGCGCCTGGCTGGGCAGCCTGTACTACGCCTACCCGCTGGTGGTGATGTCGCCGCTTGCCTTCCTGGCGCGGCCCGAGCGCTGGCTCTGGGCGATCCACAAGTACCGCGGCACGCTCTCGGGCGGGCCCAACTTCGCCTTCGAACTGTGCCTGCGCAAGCTCGCCAATGCCGACCTGGCCGGGCTGGACCTGTCCAGCTGGCGCTTCGTCTTCAATGGCGCGGAGCCGGTGAGCCTGCAGACCATGCGCGTCTTCATGGAGCGCTTTGCCCGCTACGGCCTGCGCCCGCAGGCTGCCGCGCCGGTGTACGGGCTGGCGGAGGCCTCGCTGGGCCTGACCTTTCCGCCGCTTGGCCGAGGGCTGGCGGCCGACCGCATCGACCGCGACAAATTCACGCGTACTGCCGTGGCCGTGCCCGCGGGCGAACACGGGCCCACTGGCGAGCGCGAGACACTGGAATTCCCGTCCTGCGGCCGGCCGCTGTCCGGCCACGAAGTCCGCATCGTCGACGCCACAGGACGCGAACTGGGCGAGCGGCATGAAGGCCTGCTGCAGTTCCGCGGCCCTTCAGCCACCAGCGGCTATTTCCGCAATCCCGTGCAGACCCGCCAGCTGTTCGACCGCGGCTGGCTGAACACCGGCGACTATGCCTATATCGCCGCCGATGAGGTCTATATCACCGGGCGCGCCAAGGAAACCATCGTTCGCGGCGGCCGCAATATCTATCCCTATGAACTGGAGCAGGCGGTCGGCGCCATCCCCGGCATACGCAAGGGCTGCGTGGCTGTGTTCGGCAGTCCCGATCCGGATAGCGGCACGGAACGCATCGTGGTGATGGCGGAAACCGCAGAGAAGGATGTGCAGGCGCGCCGCGCGCTGCACCGGCAGGCGCTGAAGACCGCCCTCGACGTGCTGGGCATGCCGCCCGACCATATCGCGCTGGTGCCGCCGCACAGCATCCTGAAGACATCGAGCGGCAAGATCCGGCGCGCCGCCTGCCGCGAGCGCTTCGAGCACGGACGCCCCGGCCGCGGCGTGGAAGCGCCCTGGCTGCAGATCGCGCGCTTTGGCTGGCGCGCGCTGCGGCCGGAACTGCGGCGCGGCCGGCAGACCGCCGCGAGCCTGTCCTACGCGCTCTACACCTGGCTCCTGTTCGCAACGCTGGCGCCGGCGACCTGGCTGGCATCGGTTGCGCTGCACCGGCCGGCACTGGGCTGGACGCTCAGCCACCACGCCGCCCGGCTGTTTCTCAGGCTGGGCGCGGTGCCCTGGTTCGTGCAAGGGCTTGAGCACCTGCCGCGCAACCGGCCCTGCATCCTGGTCTCGAACCACGCCAGCTACCTGGACGGCATCGTGCTGGTGGCCGCGCTGCCCACGCCGGTATGCATGGTCGCCAAGCGCGAGCTGCAGCGCCAGCGCATTCCCGGCACCTACCTGGCCAGCATCGGCGCGGACTTCATCGACCGCTTCGATAACGTGCGCGAGCACGAGGATGTGGAGCGCGTGGTGGCCGCGGTGCGCGCCGGGCATTCGGCGCTGTTCTTCCCCGAAGGCACCTTCGGCCGTGCGCCGGGGCTGCAGGCCTTCCGCTCGGGCGCTTTCCTGGCGGCCGCGCGGGCCGGCGCGCCTGTGGTGCCGGTCGCCATCCGCGGCACCCGCTCGGTGCTGCGCGACGGCCAGTGGCTGCCGCGCCGCGGGCCAATCGGCGTGGTCATCGGCAGCCCGCTCTGGCCGGACGGCGCAGACTGGCCCGCCGCCATGCGCCTGCGCAACACCGCCCGCGCCGAGATCCTCCATTACTGCGGCGAACCGGATGCGCGGCGCACGACGCACCGGGATGCGAGGCGGGCCTAGTGCCCCGCGCCGCGAGGAACTTGCCATGACATCTGCCGACGGAGCAGGACCCTAGCGGCATGGATACCTTTGCCACCGCCCCGATGTGGGCCGGCTTCCTGGTCCTGGTGCTGGGGACGCTGGTGGTGGACGTGTTCGTCCTTGGCGGCCGGCACGCGCACCGCGTTTCAACGCGCGAGGCGCTGGGCTGGACCCTGGCCTGGTCGACGCTGGCGGTGCTCTTCGGCATCGCCCTGTGGTGGCTGCTGGCCGGAAGCGCCGGACGCGAGACCGCAGACCGCAAGGTGCTGGAGTTCTATACCGGCTACCTGATCGAGCTGTCGCTGTCGGTCGACAATATGTTCGTGTTCGCGATGATCTTCGGCTATTTCGCGGTGCCGCCGGAATTGCAGCGCAGGGTGCTGCTGTTCGGCGTGGTCGGCGCGATCGTGATGCGCGCCGTCATGATCCTGCTCGGCGTGTGGCTGATCAGCGAATTCTCGTGGATCCTCTACGTGTTCGGCGTGTTCCTGCTGTTCACCGGCATCAAGATGCTGTTCGTCTCCAGGCGTGCCCCCGATCTCTCGCGCAATCCCATCGTTCGCTTCCTGTGTGCGCATATGCGGATCACCGCGGACTATCACGGCGAGCACTTCTTCGTGCGCGTCGACGGCCTGCGCCATGCGACACCGATGTTCCTGGTGGTGCTGCTGGTCGAGGCGACCGACCTGGTGTTTGCCGTCGACAGCATTCCGGCCATCTTCGCCGTCACCACCGACCCGTTCATCGTCTTCACCTCGAACATCTTCGCCATCATGGGGCTGCGGGCGCTGTATTTCCTGCTGGCCAACCTGGCGCAGCATTTCCATTATCTGAAGTACGGCCTGGCCATCGTGCTGGCCTTTATCGGCGCCAAGATGCTGGCCGAGCCGTGGTTCCATGTGCCGGTGCACTGGTCTCTCGGCGCCGTCGCCATGACGTTGTTCGTGTCCGTCCTGGTCAGCCGGGCCAGGGCCAGGCGCACGCTTGCGCACGCCGGGGACGAACTGGGCGGCCACTGCGCCCCGCGCGAGCGCAGGGCAGGGAACCGGCGCACATAAGGAGCGATTCCATGAACAAGATCCTGCTTGCGACCGACGGGTCGGCCTATAGCGACGCGGCCGCCCGCTACCTGGTACAGAATCCCCTGTTCAGCCGCGATTTCGTGGTGCACGTGGTGCACTGCGAACCGGATGTGGCTGGCGACATCAAGACCTTCATCGACCGGTCCACCCTGGATGCCTGGCATCGCGAACAGAACGACAAGGCGATGCAGTCCGTGGCGAGCATCCTGAGCGAGGCCGGTATCGCTTGCGAGTGCCACGGCTTCGTCGGCTTCGCACCGGCCCGCATCGTCGAGTACGCGGGCAGCATCGGCGCCAGCCTGATCGTGATGGGCTCGCACGGCCGCGGCGGCTTCCTGGATGCCATCATCGGCTCGGTCGCCAGGCGAGTGCTTGCCCATGCGCACTGCCCGGTGTTGCTGGTCAGGAGCTAGTGCCCTCTGATCGCTGAGAAAACTGGCCTGCTGGCGGTTTGCTTCCCCTCGCAAACCAATGCCTCTAGCTGGCGCGGTTGACTGGGAATTGCTGGAGTCTGGCTACAGATCGCAGGGCACCCGGCGCCTCGCCGGATTGTGCGGCCGGGGCGATTTTACCTCGGTGGCTTGCGCGCCGCCGCAGTGACCGTAACAGTAACGGGCTGGTGCTGTCATTGCCACAGCCCGCCCCCCGCCATCGAAGGGTGAAAGCGGAACCAGGTTAAACAGGTTCAGGAAGAAGCCCGCAATAGGCCAACGCCAGCAGTGACCCGCTGTCGGCGCTACGCTCAAGGTAATAGCAGACTAGCAGGCTGCTGAAGTACTGCCGCACAAACGGAATGCTTTCCGCCTGTGCAGGTAAGCACTGCTTGATTTCACAATCCGGAAGCTATGCGCCCCTGAATCGTTTTTTTCGGCTGTTGGGCGCCCGTTTCCGGCATTCTTGGCCCGCTTACTGCAACTGCGGACGGATTTTTCCCAGCGAACGCATGCGCACGAGGTGTAGGCGGCCATGCTCAGCACGAACATCTGGTCGCCTCGCTTCAGTCCGCGCACCATCACCTGGCGCATGCGCCCGACCGTCTTGACCCAGCCGAAGCCTTGCTCGATCAGCTTGCGCTTTTGCTGCGAGATGGCATATCCCTCGCTGCGGGCAATGGCATCAGGAACCGCCGAGCGCCGACCCGAGGTGTTTTGCGCCACATGCGGCGTCACCTTCATCTCCAGGCAGGCTTGAATGAACTCCTGCGCGTCGTAGCCTTTATCCGCGCCCACGGTGACTTCCACATTCAGATCTTCAGTCACCTGCCTGGCATCGTTGATGCATGACCTTCGCGGGCCTCGCGCTCGGCGTGTCCGTCCGCATTGGTCACCATGGCGCTCACCACCAGGCCGTGGCGGTTGTCGCTCAGGGTATAGCCCATGTAGCGCAGTTCACACGCAGTCTTGCCCTTGCGGTACAGCCTGGCATCGGGATCGGTCTTGGACTCGTGCGTGTCGTTGCTGCGCTTGCGACCCTTGAAGTTACCGCCGTCGTTATCGTCCTTGTCACCGCCGTCCTTGCGCACAAAGCTCTTGTGGCCTGCCCACGCCTGAATCAGCGTGCCGTCGACGCTGAAGTGCTCCCCCGACAGCCAGTTCTTCTTCTGCGCGATAGCCAGCACCTCGTTGAAGAACTCGATCACAGCATCATGCTTAGTCAGCCGTTCGCGGTTCTTGGTGAAGACCGTTGGCACGCAAACTGGGGCGTCCATCTATAGCCCGATGAACCAGCGAAACAGCAGGTTGTACTGCGTCTGCTCCATCAATTGACGTTCGGAGCGGATGCTGTAGAGCACCTGCAGCAGCATGGCGCGCAGCAACTTCTCCGGCGCGATGCTAGGCCGGCCACCCTTGATGTCGGCCTCGTACATCTGCGCGAACAACCGGTCCATCTTCACCAGCGCCTGGTTGGCCATGGTTCGGATCGAGCGCAGCGGGTGCGACTTCGGCACGAAATCATCCAGACGCCGCATGGTGAACAAACTTTCGGTGAAGGTGTCTCCGCCGCGCATGAATGTGGGGTTGGATGGGGTCCTCAAATCAACGCTTCAGCCAGTTGTCACGCTGACGTCCGCTGGAGGTATTTCAGCGACCTGTTAATCCTTGCTTCAACAATTTCATCCTATCCACACCTTGTGGCAAATCATTTTGTCGCCCCACTAATGTATCGGATATGCCGTCCATCGATCATGGATAACATTGTGGTTCTGATAGCCCGTTGGTCGGGGGCAGGCTGATTGCCGTGACTCAATTCCACAGGGCCTACCGGGTTCGACACGTTACTGATTCGAGGGCGCGGCGTCAGCTTGCGGCCCCTTCGTATGTCTTTCACGGACTGCCAACATGCCCGTAAGTAATGCTCTCGATGCGAATCCAATCACATGAGAATGCCAACGTAGTTTGATTTTTGCATACAAACCGCACAGATACTGATTCTTCCATATCCTCCCATTCGAACTTGTCGATGATGTTCTCATGCCCCCAGTGGCTGAAGGACAAGCAGCTCAAGCCGACAAATGATAGCTTAATATGAACCACGTCATAGTTCTTGGGCCATCGGTCAGGGCAAGATTTTGGCTTCTCTTCAGTTATAAGCTTGACCGATAGCCGCGGCTCATCGCGCTTGACATGGACGTCAGAAAGTTCAGATCCACTAAGTGACGGAAACTCACCATATATGGAAATCATGGCTTTGGGATTCATTAACCTCGCAGTTGTCTTCATTTCTTATTCCGGCAATTGAAATGGTAATGATCGTCCATACCATCGACTTTGCCCGTCCGAGTATTGTCTTCGGGGCGTACATTATGGTGCGACGGCTGGTCGCCAACACCTCCTTCATTGTAGTAGTGCCCTGCCGAGTGGTCTTGAATAATCACATTCTTCCCATTCAACTGATAGGTCAACTCTCTGGTCATGATCGGGTGCTTGTCGTTGCCGAGGATCCAAGCACCGCTTGAGTCAGTTAATGGAACCATTTTCTGACTTGTTGGTTGCTGAGACATTGGAATGCCAAGCTGTCGCCGAACTTCTCTCAGACTAGCGCGCCGCGTCTGACTGCATGCCAGCCCGAGCGGATCAACCCAGCTTATCGGGTTCGGCGCGTACTGATTCAGGTTCAGCCCGCCAGCCAGCCCGATAGGGTCTTTGGAGACGAAGCGCCCGGTTCCCGGATCATAATACCGGTGCCGGTTGTAGTGCAGCCCATTCTCGTGATCGTAATACTGCCCCTGGAAGCGCAGCGGATTCTGGATGCCGGCCTTCCTCGCGGCGTTCGAGATTGCCTCCTGCGCGGCGCCCCATGCCTTGTACTGCGCGCTCCACGCCAGCTCGCCCGCCTCGTCGGTCAGTTCCTGCGGCGTGCCCAGGTGGTCGCATTGATACCAGGCCAGCGCCTCGAACGGCTGCGGCGCAATCTCGCGGGTCCACAGCGGATCGTCGTCCAGGTCGTAGTCGCCCTCCCAGGCGGGTTCAGGCAGCAGGTCGATGGCCTCGCGCCGCACCGCCTGCGCCAGCGGCACCAAACTGCCCGGCTCGTACAGGTAGTGCGTGGTGCGCTCCGCACCCGGTATTATCCGGAAGTGGTCGCCGACACCGGCCTCGGGTTCCTGGCGGCTCTCCCACGCAAGTTGGTCACCGTCCCAGCCATACAGCGTGAAGGCGCAGCCGTATTCCTGGTTCAGCCGTGCCCGCTCGTTGCGCCGGTAGATTTCGCCGTCATTCTGATTCTCGAAGTAGTTGGCCGATGACGACTTGGACAGCCGCCGCCCAAGTGCGTCGTACCGGTAACGCACCTCCACCTTCGGATTGTGCCAGCCCACCAGCCGGTTGAAGGCATCCCAGGCGAAGCGCTCATGGACACCGTTGACCACGCGCAAACTCAGGTTGCCGCGCTCGTCCCACTCGTAGTGGGTACCGGCGTACTGCTTGAGCAGGTTGTCCACCAGCTTCGGGCGGCCTTGCAGGCGGCTGTGGAACTCGGGCCGGCCACGGGCCGGGTCGGCTTTGAATACGCGCGTGTCGGGGTCGTGCAGCAGATTGCCCGCCGGGTCGAAGTCAAAGGTTTCCACCCCGAGCGCGCTGTTGGCCTCCAGCAGGCGCCCCACCGGATCGTAGCGGTATTGCAGCGTGCCGCGCCGCAGGTCGCGGATGCTGGACAGTTGCCCCGCCGCATCGTATTGGTACTCGCGGCGCAGCATGCGCTGGCCCGCATGGGCGCCCTCGACGTGTGAAAGCGTCTGCTCCAGGAGGCGTCCCGCGGGGTCGTACACCTGCGACTGCGCCAGCCGGTTGCCCTGCGTGCGGGCAATCTCCCGGTGCAGGTTGTCGCGCTCGAACTGCACCAACTCCCGGTCGTCCAGCATCACGCCGTGCACATGGCCCGAGCCGTAGGTAAGCACGCCCACGCGGTGCCCGTCCGGGCGAACGGTGGCGATGCGCTGGTTCAGCGCGTCGTATTCGTGCCGCCACACGGCCACCAGCGGCTCCTTCAGGCAGCGGTAGTGCTGGTGCTCGCGTACCACATTGCCCGCTGCATCGTGGAACCATTGCAGGCGGCTGTCGGCGTTTTCGGCCAGGATCAGGCGCCCGTTGCCGTTATAGGCGAAGGTTTCCGTCAGTACATGCGGCACCCGGTTGTCGGCGTCAATCAGCCCCGCACGGCGGCGCGTGAGGCGACCCATGGCGTCAAAGACGAAATCCGTCATCAGTTGGCCCGAGTCCACCGTCCAATCCAGCAAGCCGCTTGCCGGGTCGTAGTTGTACTCGGTCGTCTTGCCGTCGAAACCGCTCTCGCGCAGCAGGCGCCCCACCGGGTCGTACTGGAATTCGGTGCTGGCGCTGTTCTCGTTGGTGAGCGTGGCCAGCCGTCCCAGCCGGTCCCACCGGTAGCCGAGCGTCTGGCCGGCGGCGTCGGTGCGCTCGGCAATCAGACCGACCTCGTTATAGCGCCAGGCGGTGCGGCGGTGCAGCGCATCGGTGTGCACCAGCAGCCGCCCCTCGGCGTCGCGCTCGAAGCGCTCCACCCGCTGGTCGGGATGGGTAACGCTGGCGAGCTGCCCGGCCTCGTAGTGGTACTGGGTGGCATTGCCCGCCGCATCGGTGAACCTGACCAGTTCCCCGCGCTCGCCGTACTTCCAGGCGCTGGTCTTGCCCGAGCAGTCGGTGTAGCTGGCCAGCTGTCCGGTGGCGGTGAAGGCGAGCTGCTTCTTGCCGCCCTTGGCATCGGTGATCTCCACCGGCAAGCCCGACTTGTTGTAGGCGTATGCTGTCTTGTGCCCGAGCGGATCGATTTCCTCGGTCAGGTTGCCCTTGATATCGTAATCGCGCAGCCACAGCCCGCCCTCGGCGTCGCGGATCTTGATGAGCTGGTCCTTATCATCCCAGGCGTAGTGCACCACGCTGTCGTCGGGGCGGATGTGTTCGACCAGATTGCCGCGCTCGTCGTAGGCATAGCGATCGACCGCGCCATCGGTGTGCACATGCTTGACCACGTTCTTGGCGTGGTCGCGGAAGAACCACTCCGACAAGCCATCCGGGTGCTGGATGCGATAGGTGTAGCCGAGAATGTCGTAGTAATGCCAGGTCTCGTTGCCATGGGCATCGGTAACGTAGGTCAGCCGGATGTTCTCGTCCCACTCCAGGCGGGTATCGAAACTGCCATCGTCGGCCCATTCGCGCACGGCCCTGGCGTCCGGGCCGTCACCTTGCCACTGCAGGTTCATGCCGCGCCCGGTGCGGTCGGTATAGCGCGTGACGAGATGGTGCTGATAGGTGTACTCCCAATGCGCGGCGTTCTCGTCCTGCGCCATGGTGAGGTCGCCCGCATCGTCGTAGGTGTAGCGGGAAAGCTGGCGCACCAGCTTGCTGTCTGCGATCTGCCACAACTCGGCAATGCGGCCCTTGGCATCCGGGCGCACACCAACGTGGGCGAAGACGGTCTCGCCCTGATAAGCGATCACGTCCGACAGCACGGTGTCGCCGTCAATGCGGTGGTCGTAGTGCAGCGCGACACCTGCACCGCTTCTAAGCGTAATGCCGGTCAGGCGGAAGCGCTGACCATGGCGCCGGTAGGTTTCCTGGCTCTCGAAGCCGCGCGCCAGCGTCAGGCCGTTCTCCGACACCCGCACCAGCGTCACGTTATCGATGGGGTCGTGGTGGAACTTGCCCACCGCCGGCAGCGGGTAGTCGTGGCTGCGCCCGTCGGCGGCATGGTAGCGCAGCGCTTCCTGGCCCTCCTTGCGTATCACATCAAAGCGCGTGGTGTACGGCGTGATCCAGCGCGCGCCCTGTTCACCGCCGTCATAGGCGCCCAGGCTGGAGCGGTAGGTGCGCGCCCAGTCGATGGGGAACAGCCCCGGCAAGACAAAATCGGTGTGCGACAGCGTTTCGTCGCCCATTGCAAAACTGATGCTGTTGGTGCTGCCCGCCGGCGCGGGACAGTTCTTGCAGCCGGGGCTGGCCTTGGCCGGCGCCTGGTGGCTGCTCACCTCCAGTTCGCCTTCGTGGCCGGTCTTGCGGGCCTGGCTGGTTTGCTTCGGGTGGACGTTGGCGGCCTGATGGTTGCCTTTCCTCTTGCGCCAGGCAGCCACCGCCTGGACCAGCATCGACAGCAGCCAGCCAATGCTGTGCTGTAGCCTCGGGTCGGCGAGCCTGGTCATCTGCGCGCGCAGCACGGGCCCCATGGTCCGCAACTGGCCGACATGGGCCACCACCGTCTGCCGGATTTCGGCCGGCATGCCAACCTTGACCGCCGTGTTGACAACGGCCTTGCCAGCGGCCTTGTAGGCGTTCCAGGTAGCGTTCAGGAAGTTGCCAATGGCCTTCTTGGGATCATGCAGGAGTTGGCTGGCACCTTCTCGTGCCTGGCTGACCGCTGTTTGCGCATTGCCGGCAGCGTTGAGCTTGCCCAGCGCCACCTTCTCCAGGCCGCCGGCGACCTCCAGCACCATCTTCTCGCCCAGCACCCCGGCATCATTGAGAATGGTGGCGAGCTTGGCCTGCGCCTTGGCCACGAAGTCATCGATCTCACCGATGATGGTGGCGTTCAGGTGCCCGACCAGCACCTCGATGATCCCATCCCCCAGCGCGGCCTTGGCCGCCTGGCGTAGCTCCTGGCGCACCAGCGCCAGCGTCGGGCGCAGGCTCATCCTCGCGGCGGCCATGGTCGGCGGCGCGGGCAACACGCCGATCAGGTTGATGCCCAGGCTCACCCAGTCCAGGAAGTTCTGCGACTTGGTGCGTACCAGCGTGACGACATCGCCCAAGGCGTCGACCAGCGCGATAATGTTGCCCACCACCGGCAGGCTGCCCGCCACGGTCTTGATGCGCTCCAGCGTCACGAGGCCGCCGCTGGCGCTTTGCAGCCAGGCGTCGAACCTGGCGGCGCCCTTGCCTATGTCCTCGAGCGCGATGGTGTTCAGGGGCGCGACGGCGGTTTGCGGCTCGCGCGGCTTTGCTGCGGGTGTAGGTTCAGCCATAGGTCAAGTCAAGGATTGTTCGTATTCTTGGCTCGATGTGCTCAGACAAAGCCGGGCACGCGCATCGTGGTCTGCGTGGGATGCGGGCTGGCCTTGGCAAGCGTCGGCGTGCCTGCGGTTGGCATGGCCTCGCCCAGCAGGCTCTGCGCACCGGACAGGCCCAGGCCAACCAAGCCGGCAGGACCGGCCTTGACCGCGCCGGCCACTTGTTGCGCCAGTTGCAGTGCCTGGGTGGCCTGTCCAGCGGCTGCCAGCACCTGGCTTGCCATGGCGCCGGCGGCGGTGCCGACAGCAATGCCTGAAGCCTGCGTCAGCGCGCCTGCGCCGTCGGCCGATGCGCCGGCCGGCGGCCAGGTTGGCTTGGCGACATAGCTGCCCTCGGCCCAGGTATCGGTCGGGTCCTTACCAAAGCTGACCCTGGCCGGGCCCGGTGCGATGCCGCTAACCGCCGCGAAGCCCTTGGTGTCGAGCTTGCCAGTGGTGACCTTGCCCAAGGCGTCCTCGACCGTGAAGTCGCCACCATCGATACCCAAGCGGTTGGCGTAGTGATTGAACAGTTCGAGATTGCCCTTGCCGGGCTTGGGCGGCTCGGGGAACTGCGCGACATACTTCTGCGCACTGGTGAAGGTATAGCTGGCCGCGTGGATGGTGTATGGGCCGCTCGTCTTGTGGGTGATGCCGCCCGCGTTGTAGATGGTGGCGCTGCCACCGCCCGCCACCACCAGTTCCTCCTTGGCCGACAGCGTGATGCGGTTGGCCGTGGCCGTGACGTTCAGCTTCGCCAGCAGGTTGATGCTGTCCTGCAGCGCGCGCAGGTCGATGTCGCCCCCGGCGGCGACCAGCCGCCAGCCCATGCTCTGGATGAAGATGCGCACGCCCCGGCTTACGCTCGCCAGCAGGCGCTGCCCGATGGCGAGGCTCGTGTGCCCGGCGCTGGTGAAGGCCAGGTGCTCTCCAGCGGCGAAGTGGGTCGAGCGCGCGGTACTGGCCTCGATGCCGGCCGGGCTAGCCAGTACCAGGTGGGGCGCGGCCAGTTCTGGGAAGTCGCCGGTCTCGGCGTTGGCGGTACCATTGCCCCGGATGTCGTCGTTCTGCGCCTTGATGATCTTCGCGACCTCGGCTTGGTCGGTGCACTCTTGCGCGTCGTGTTCCTGCGCCAGTTCCGCCAGCGTCTCCTGCTGGTCACGCGCCACCGTGAGGCGCTGCACCGTCTCGCCCATGTCCTTGTGGTGGGCACTGGCGTTGGCGCGGGGCTCGGTGGTAAGCAGCATGCCATTGGCACGCACCACGCCCTGCGCGTCGGAGCGCAGCTCGAAGCCTTCGCCACGCTTGTCCTTGCGGCCACTGCCGCGGATGATGCGAGTGAGGAAGCCCAGCCCCAGCCACGAGGTCTGGTGGTCACTCTGCAGCTGGGTCTGGATCTGTCCTTCGCTGGCGTCCTGCACAAAGGTATTGGTGCGATTCCCGTGCACCTCCTTGCTGACGAAGCCCGACAGCGCGTGGAACTCCGGTAGCGGCCACTGCGGCATGTTCAGCTTGTTGGGCACGCTGCCGGTCACGATAGGGCAATCCGGATCGCCGTTCAGGTGCTCGACCATCACCTCCTGACCGATGCGCGGCACGTGCACGGCGCCGAAACGCTCGCCCTGCCAGGACGAGGCCACCCGCACCCAGCATGAGCTATTGGCGTCGCGCTTGCCTTGCCGGTCCCAGTGCAGCTGAATACGGATGCGCCCGTACTCATCGGTCCACGTTTCCTGGCCCTCTGGACCGACCACGGTGGCGGTCTGCGGCCCGTGGGCGCGCGGCTTGGGCTGGGTGCGCTCGGGGCGGAACAGTTCGTTGGACGGCTGGGCGGTGAATGCCACCTCGCAGCGCCACGGCTGGCTGCCGCCCGACGCTTCCGGTACGTCCTCGATCAGCAGGTGCGTGCCGAGAATGATGTATTCGCGGTTGGCCTTGGGCTGGATGAAGTTCGCCAGCGTGAAGGTGCAGCCGGGCACCATGGCGCGCACATTCCCGCGCCCGCTGGCGCGGCTGCCATGCTGGCGCAGCGCTTCCATGCGCTGCCGGGCCACCTGGTCGCCTTCCTTCCACGGGTCGTTTCCGGTGGCCGGCTGGCTGTGGTCGCCAGGGAACTCGTAGATTTCCTGGCCGGCGTGCGCGGTGTCGAGTGGATCAGCAGCGCGTACCGTCAAGTCGGCCCGCGTCTTGACGAAATCGTAGTCGGAACTGGTCCACTGGCCCGACACCAGCCGGTCGTGCAGCTCGAACTCATGGAGGTGTTCCTCGTCGATGCGGTCGGACGAGCGTGCCCAGCGGATCGAATGGTAGGCGGAGCTGGCAAACGGGGCAAAGGCGCCGTTGCCGTCGGTCAGCACCAGCCGGTGCTTGCCCTCGCTGTGTTCGATGTGCCAGGAAATCCCCCATTCTTGAGTGAGGCGCTGGAAGAAGTCGAAATCGCTCTCGCCATACTGGACCTGGTATTCGCGTTTGGGGTAGCGCGCCACGTCCAGGCGCCGCTCGACCGGGAAGGTATAGTCCGAGAGCAGCGTGTCGAGGATTTCGACGGCGCTTTGCTGCTGGAAAATGCGGAAGTCCTTGGTCAGTATCGCCAGCCACAGCCAGGGGCGCAGGGTGAGGCGGTAGACAATCTGGTGACCGACTGCAATGGGGCCTCGCACATCGGTGACCATGCCCGTGATTTCTCGCGTGCCCGCGCCGACACCGCCCGCCATTCCGGTGCCCATGCCGTCGAGCTGAATCGTGACGGTCAGCTCCTGGCCGCGCAGCGCCTTCGTATCGAGGTCCGCCGCCGGGCCGAACAGCGCTTGGCGGTCGTCCGGCGTCTTCAGCTCCAACTCGTATTCGAACAGTTCGCACAGGCGCTCGGTGCCAGACAGCTTGGAAAGCACCAACGCGGGCTGCCCCATCAATTCGGGCAGGCCATTGCCCTTGACAGTGACGGTACGAGAGGAAAGCGATCGGCTGCCCATGCAAACACGCTCCGTGAGAATGGATTGGTGACTGCCACAGGCAGCCAATGGCTAGCTATTTTGCGGGGCGATCGCTGCGCCCGCACTTGATGCGCATCAATACGCCTTTTATATGGAAGTGGAGTCCAGCCGGATATCGGACGTTTCCTATAAATGAATGCGATCTATTTAAATCAGAATTAAAAAAAATCTGAGTTTTCAGGCGGGATTTTCGTTGGCTGGTATGAGCGGACAGGCCGGCGCGCGTGAGTCTCCCGCGATGCCATGACGATTTCTTGCAATGGAGGTTACGCGGTCAGTGTGTGCCACCAGCGCGCCTGCGTCGTACTTGGCGTCGCTGGCGAGCGAGTTGTCGATGGTGGTGAGAGCGTAGGGGGGAGCACACCAACGGTATGCCGGAACCAGTGGCATTAGCCCGCTCTGAGGGATACAGGACAGCTTTGCCAGCCTGACGGCATAGAGTCCTGATCCGCAGGCTGACCGCTATCCGGCGCGCCTCAAAGGGCAGCGCGCAGCCCCAGGAAGAAGCGCCGCCCCGGCGCGGGTTCGAAATACCGCCCGTTGGCCTCGTTGACGATCACCGAGCCGATATAGCGCCGGTCGGTGAGGTTGTCGATGCGGCCGAAGACGTAGAGCCGGGTCGGGCCGATGCGGAACTCATAGCCGGCGCGCAGGTTGAACACCGCATAGCCTGGCGCGGCCTGCGTGTTGAGATCATCGGCGTAGACGCGGCTGTCCACGCGCATCTCTGCCCCCAGCGTCAGCGGCGCAGCCGGCCGCCATGACAAGTCCGCGCCCAGGCTGTGGCGCGCGGTGCCGGGCAGGCGCTTGCCGGCCGCCACGGTCTGGCCCTGCGCGTTGACGAAGCTGTCGCCGAAGTAAGCATCGAGCCAGGTATAGGCCAGTCCTGCCTCGATACGGCTGCCGCCGCCCTGGCCCGGCGTGCCCAGCTCACCGAGAAAGCCGCCGCGCCAGCCCAGTTCGAAGCCGCGCCGGTGCACGCCGCTGACATTCTGGTAGACGGTGCGCCCGGCATTGTTCGATTGGGGCACCACCTCGTCGTGGCTGTCGGCATCGAACAGCGCCGCCTCCAGCCGCTGCCCCGCCGCCTGCCACTTGATGCCGATCTCGCCCTGGCGGCTGGTGGAGGCCTGCAGCCCCAGGTTGCTGCCTACGCCGCCGGGTCCGTAGGCGACTTCGGTCAGCGTCGGGGTCTCGAAGCCGCGGCCGAGGTTGGCGTAGACGTTGAGCGAATCGAGCGCGTGCCACACCACGCCAAGCACGGGGCTGACGTTGCTGTAGGTCGCGCTGCCACTGTCATCGGGGCTGGCCGCATTGATGAAGTGGTCGTCAATGCCAAGCCGCACCCGGCTGGCGCGCACGCCGCCCACCAGTTGCCAGGCCGGGTGGAAGGTCCAGTCGAACTGTGCAAACGCGCCGAGGTCGGTCGCGGTATTGGTCTCGTCGCGGCGCAGCGCGCCCTGCGTGCCGTTCTGGTTGACGTAGCCGTTGCGGCCATCGCGCATGCCGTTGGCTTCGAGCCCGGCGCTCCACAGCAGCGGCAGGCCGGCGGCGGTGGCGGTGCGCCGGCTCCATGACAGCGCGGCGCCGCCGTAGGTGCGGTCCAGGTCGACGATGCCGCCGGCCGAATTCGGCGCGGCTCCGCTGAAGCCCAGCCGCTGGTACAGGTTGCGCGTGCCGCCGTACAGGCGTGCCGACACGCTGTCGGTCCCGGTCAGCTGGTGGTCCACCACCACGCCGGCCTGGGTCTGCTCGACGTTCTTGCCGGTATCGAACTGGGTCGCCGCGGACACCGCCTGGCGCGGATTGGCATCGGCCTGCGCGCGCGTTAGCCCCAGCGGGTCCTGCGCCAGCGGCTGGTTGAAATAGTTGAACTGGCCGGTCACGCGCGTGCCGCTCGCCGGCTGCGCCACTACCTTGGCATTGAGCTGGTAGCGGCGCGCCGCGCTGTGGTCGCGGTAGCCGTCGGTCTGGTAGGTCCAGGCGTCGAGCGAGCCGCCGAGCCGGTCGTTGCCGCCGGCCAGCGCGATGCCCGCCTGCCACTGGCCATCGGAGCCGAAGCCCGTCGATGCGCGCCCGCTGAAGCCGTCCCTGGGCGGATCGGGCGTGAACACCTGCACCACGCCGCCCGACGCATTGCCATACATCTGCGCAAACGGGCCGCGCAGCACCTCGACCCGGCTGGCGTTGGCAAGGTCGGCAGTGGAAGCCTGGCCCTGCCCGTCCGGCATGGTGGCCGGGATGCCGTCGACATACAGGCGCACGCCGCGCACGCCGAAGGTGGAGCGCGTGCCAAAGCCACGCACCGCCAGTTGCAGGTCCTGCGAGTAGTTCTGCCGGTCGCGCACCGCCACGCCCGGCACGCCGGCCAGCACCTCGGACAGGTTCACCAGCGGCGTGGCGCTGCGCAGCGGATCGACCGGCACGCTGTCCACCGCCGCCGGCGCGTCAAAGCGGCGCTGCTCGCTGCGGGTGGCGCTGACCACCACGTCGGGCAGCGTTTCGGCGGTGGCGGCGGCCACTGCCGTGCCGGGCGGGTCGGCGGCACGCGCGCCGGCGCTGGCCAGGACCAGCGCGGCGAACGCCAGCGCGGAGCGGTTCGCGAACGGGATGCGGGGGATACCGGAACGGCGCTGCTGCCGGACCGCCAAAATCTGCCTGCCGCCTGGTTTCATGGGGATCGGAAGCGGTTGCGGGTTCTGGCGCGGAGGATGGAGGCGCCGGGCACAGGTGAATGTGTCGCAACTTTATCGTGTCCACAGCACTATTGCCACGCGCTTGGCCGCGGGGAAAACCCGCGGAGGAGATGGAGCCGGCACCGGATTCCGGTTGTTCAGAAAAATTCAACAACTGATTGCATGGACGCTCACGCAGTCCGCCCCACGGCTCCCTACACTGCTTTCACCACCCGCCGCAACCGCACCAATCCATCACGCGATGCAGCATAAGGGTATTCAGATTTTCGCTACTACCAAGGGGATCCGCCATCATGACCACCGCACAAACCCGCGTCGCCATCGTCTACCACAGCGGCTACGGCCACACCGCCAAGCAGGCCCAGGCCGTTGCGCGCGGCGCCGGCAATGTCGCAGGCACTGAAAGCCTGCTGATCCCGGTCGAGGACATCGACCAGCACTGGGACACGCTGGAACAGGTGGACGCCATCATCTTCGGCGCGCCGACCTACATGGGCAGCGCCTCGGCACAGTTCAAGGGCTTTATGGACGCCACCTCGCGCAATGTCTTTGCCAAGGGCGGCAAGTGGGCCAACAAGGTCGCAGCCGGCTTCACCAACGCGGCTTCGCGCTCCGGCGACAAGCTGGCCACGCTGCAGCAGATCGCGATCTTTGCGGCGCAGCACGGCATGCACTGGGTCAACCTGGGCCTGCCCCCGGGCCACAACAACTCCAAGTCGACCGAGGACTCGCTGAACCGCCACGGCTTCTTCCTGGGCGCCGCCGCACAGTCCAACGCCGATGAAAGCGCCGACGTGGTGCCGCCGCTGGCCGACCTGCGCACCGCCGAGCACCTGGGTGCCCGCGTGGCCGAAGTGGCGCAGCAACTGGTCGCGGGCCGGCGCGCGCTGGCGGAACTGAAAGAAGCCGCCTGATCCCGTCGCACTCTGACTGATCGGCCCCATGGGGGCCGATTTTCTTTTCCGGGCAGTCGCGAGCCTGGGCGCTCAGTACAAGACTTCCAGCTCGTCGAACAACTCGCTGTCCTTCTGCGCCGCCGAGCGCGCGCGGCGCCGGATTTCCTGCAGCAGGCAGTCGGTGAAGCACTGCGCCGCGGGGCTGCGCACCGCGTTATGGCGCGTGATGATGCCGAGCCGGCTGGTCTCGTCCTGGTGATCCCGCTCGGTCTCTATATCCGCCGCCACCTGGAAGAATCCGCCGAAGCGCCGGCCGCCGGCGCGCCGGGCCATGAACGCGCAGGCCTGACTGAAATCTTCCGTGGGCACGGCCGCGTGGTGGTGGCCGGCGTGCTGGTGACGATCGGCGGCACCTCCGCCACCTATATCGTGCTGCACTACATGACCAGCTACGCGGTGACGGTACTGAAGATCCCGCTCGGGCTCAGCATGGCCGCCGGCTGCGTCGCCGCACTGGTGCAGGTGGCCCTGTCTGCGTATGCCGGCAGGCTGTCCGACCGCATCGGCCGCAAGCCCGCCATCCTGTGGTCGCGCGTGGCGATGCTGGTGCTGGTCTACCCCGCCTTCCTGCTGCTCAACGCGCGGCCGTCGCTCGGCACGCTGCTGGCCGTGGTCGCGATGCTGGCCCTGCCGCTGGTGCTGAACGTAGTGCCGTCCGTGGTGCTGATCACCGAGCTGTTCCCGCGCCGCATTCGCGCGAGCGGGCTGTCGGTGGTCTATTGCATCGGCGTGCTGGTGTTCGGCGGCTTCGCGCAGCTGATCGCCACCTGGCTGATCGAACTGACCGGCAATGCCAGCGCCCCTGCGCTATATGTGATCGGCTGCGGCCTGATTTCGCTGGTCGGGCTGGCGATGGTGCCGGAGACGGCGGGCAAGCGGCTGGACTGACTGTGGCAGACTACCCACCGGACAAGATCCGGCGCGCGCGCTCCAGCACCGGGCGGTCCACCATCTTGCCGTCCACCGCCACCGCGGCGCCATCGGCAGCGGCAGCCGCGGCCATGACGCGCCCGGCCCAGTGCCGTTCATCGGCCGACGGCGCCAGGCCGTCGTGCACGCCGCGGACCTGGCCCGGGTGGATCAGCAGCTTGGCGCCAAAGCCGAAGGCCCGGGCGCGGCGCGTTTCCGCGGCAAGTGCGGCGTCATCGCCGATTGCGGTGCAAACGCCATCCACGGGCGCGGGCAAACCCGCCGCGCGGGAATGAAGCACCAGCCGGCTGCGGAAGTAGTGCAACGCTTCACCGTCGTCCTGCACGTCGAGATCGAACATCAGGTCGATGCTGCCGAACAGCAGCCGGACCACGCCGCCGGCACGGGCCAGCTCGCGCAAACCGGCAAAGCCGGCGGCGTTCTCGACCAGCGGGAAACAGCGCACACCGGGCAATGCCGCAGCCAGTGCTTGAGCGCCGGCCGGGTCGGCCTTCGGCAGCACGATTTCCGAGACACCCTGTGCGCGGCACCAGGCGAGGTCGTCTTCGTAGTACGCGGTATCGGCGCCGTTGATGCGCACCAGCATGGCGACGCCGGCTGCCGCTGCCTGCTGGCCCAGCGCCGCCCACGGGGCGCCAAGCCCGTCGCGGGCCTGCCCCTTGTCGGCGGGCGCGACCGCATCCTCGAAATCGACAATGACGGCATCGGCGCCGGAGCCGATCGCCTTGGCGATGCGCTCCGGGCGCGAGGCCGGGACAAACAGGTAGCTGCGAGGATTGGCGATCGGCATGGCTGCTCCTTTCAGACTGCGCCGGCCGAGCGCAACGCGACAATCTGCGCCGCGGTCTGGCCCAGTTCGGCCAGGATGGCATCGGTGCTCGCGCCGAGCGACGGAATCGGGTCCATGCGTGCCTCGGTCATGCCCGGCGGCAGCAACGCCGGCACCGGACCCACCGGCGTGTCGACCTGGCGCCAGCGCTGGCGCGCCGCCAGCTGGGGGTGGTCCCAAACGTCAGCGATGGTATTGACCCGCGCATTGGCAATCCTGGCGGCCTCCAGCCGGTCGACCACTTCGGTGGCGGTCAGGCCCGAGAAGCTGTTGACGATGCGCGCGCGCAGCGCGGCGCGGTTCTGGTTGCGCAGGCTGTTGCTGGCAAAGTCGGGATGCGTGGCGAGATCGGGTTCGCCCAGCACCGCCTCGCAGAACACGACCCACTCGCGCTCGTTCTGCAGTCCAAGCATCACGGTCTTGCCATCTCCGGTCGGAAACGGGCCATAGGGATAGATGGTGGCATGTGCCGCGCCCGCGCGCGGCGGCGGCTCGGCGCCATCGAAGGCGTAGTAGAGCGGGAAGCCCATCCACTCCACCATCGATTCCAGCATCGAGATATCGATGCGCTTGCCGCGCCCGGTCTTGCCGCGTTCCAGCAGCGCGGCCAGGATATTGGTATAGGCGTACATGCCGGCCGCAATATCGGCCACCGAGGCACCTGCCTTGACGCCGTCGTCCGGCGTGCCGGTCACGGAGACGAAGCCGGACTCGCTCTGGACCAGCAGGTCGTAGGCCTTCTTGTCGCGGTACGGGCCGTCGCTGCCATAGCCCGAGATATCGCACACGATCAGGCGCGGGTACTTTTCGCTCAGGCTGTCGAAGTCCAGGCCCAGGCGCGCGGCCGCGCCGGGCGCGAGGTTCTGCACCAGCACGTCCGCGCGTTCGAGCAGTCCGGCCAGCACGGGGGCGGCCGCGGCGTGCTTGATGTCGAGCGTGAGGCTCTCCTTGGAGCGGTTGGTCCAGACGAAGTGCGAAGACAAGCCGCGCACGCGCGTGTCGTAGGCGCGGGCAAAGTCGCCGCTGCCAGGCCGCTCGATCTTGATGATGCGCGCGCCCAGGTCCGCCAGCTGGCGGGTGCAGAACGGGGCCGCGATCGCCTGCTCCAGGGAAACGACGGTGATGCCTTCGAGGGGATGGGGCATGGTGGTATCCGGTTTTGCGCAATGTCCTGACGGCAATCTACCGGAGCGGGCCGCACCTGGGAAATACCGATTGCCGAGGGGATCATAAGTAAAATGAATACTTTGGAATTCTCCCGGAGCCTGCCATGGACCTGCGCGCCATGCGCTATTTCATCGCCATCGTCGACCAGGGCAGCCTGACGCGGGCAGCCGAAGTGGTCTGCGTGGCGCAGCCCGCACTCAGCCAGCAGCTGGCGGCGCTGGAAAAAGAGCTGGGCGTGCCGCTGGTCCATCGCGGCGCCAAGGGCGTCAAACCCACCGAAGCCGGCCGCACACTCTATCGCCACGCCCGCAATATCCTGCGGCAGGTGGAGATCGCCGGCGCCGAGGCCCGGGTGGCCGGCACGGATGTTACCGGCATGGTTGCCATCGGCCTGCCCACCACGGCGGCAGCGGCATTCGGCATGCCGCTGATCCGCGCGGTGCGCGCCCGCTATCCGCAAATCCGGCTGCAGCTGTTCGAGAGCATGAGCGGTTATATCTCGGAGCTGCTGGACCACAACCGGCTGGACTTCGCCATCCTGTTCCGCGATGTGCCGTCGCGCGCGGTGGAACTGGAGCGGCTGGCAAGCGAATCGCTATACCTGGTCGGGACGCTTCCCGTGACGCGCGGGCGCGCAAAGGCGCAAGCGAAGCCTCGGGCGCTGGCCGGTGCGGAAGGCGCTACGGTCGCGATCAAGGCACTGGGCGAGCTGCCACTCGTGCTGCCAAGCGGCTCGCAGGGCCTGCGTGAAGTGGTCGAGCTTGCCTTCGCGCAGGCCGGCGTGTCGCTGAACGTGGTGGCCGACCTGGATTCGCTGCCCTTCCTGCTGGCGACCGCGCGCGAGGGCCTGGCCTGCACCATCCTGCCCGCGTCGTCGCTGTCCGACGCGGACAGCGAAGTGCCGCGGCACCTGATCGTGCCGGAACTGCGCCGCACGCTGTCGCTGTGCTGGCCACGCGCGCTGCCGCGCACCAGCGCGGCCGAGGCCGTGGCGGAGATGCTGCGTGAGCTGGTGGCCGAGCGCATTGCGGCGGGCGGGTCGCTCAAGCCGCTCATTTCGCCGCCTGCGGCCGATCAATAAAACTTATGCCCGTAGTCGGCGATTGAATTTCACGCCGGCGCGGCAGTCGGCTAGAGTTGCCACCAGCCTGGGCCGGCATTCACGGCCCCGCAATTCCAGGAGACACCATGCAACGCACCCGCCGCGCCCTGGCAGCCGCCGCTGCCCTGGCCGCATGCCTGCCGCTGTTCAGCGCCAGAGCCCTCGCCGCCGCCCCCTATCCGTCCAAGCCCATCCAGATGATCGTGCCGCAGGCACCGGGCGGCACCAACGACATCGTCGCGCGACTGGTCGCCGCGACCCTGTCGCAACGGCTCGGCCAGCAGGTGGTGGTGGAAAACCGCCCGGGCGCCGGCGGCAATATCGGCACCCAGGCAGCGGCCCGCGCCACGCCGGACGGCTACACGCTGCTGATGACCATCAGCAGCACGCAGGCCATCAACCCGTCGCTGTACCGCAGCATTCCGTTCGACCCGGTCAAGGATTTCGAGCCGATCGCCCCGGTGGCAAGCGTGCCGAACGTGCTGGTGGCCAATCCCGCCTTCCCCGCCAAGTCGCTGCCCGAATTGATCGCGATGGCCAAGGCCAGGCCGGACTACTACCGCTATGCCTCCGCCGGCAATGGCACGCTGAACCACCTGCTGGGCGAGATGCTCAACAGCATGGCCGGCATCAAGCTCGAACATGTGCCCTACAAGGGCGTCGCGCCGGCGCTGAACGATGTGCTGGGCAACCAGGTGCCGCTGGCCTTCGCCAGCCTGCCGTCGGTGCTGGCCCATATCAAGGCGGGCAAGGTGCGCGCGCTCGGCGTCAGCTCCGCCAAGCGCTCGCCGTTCGCGCCGGACATTCCCGCGATCAACGAAACCGTGCCCGGGTATAGCGGCGACCTCTGGGTCGGCCTGTTCGCGGTCAAGAATACGCCGAAGGACGTGACCCAAAAGCTCGGCCAGGCCATGCAGGAGATCCTGGCGGACAAGACCCTGCGCGACAAGCTGGCGGCACAGGGCGCCGAAGTGATGACGGGCACGCCGCAGCAGTTCAGCAAGATGCTGGCGTCCGACATGGACAAGTGGGCCCGCATCGTGAAGGCATCGGGCGCGCAGGTGGACTGAGCGCGGCGTTCAAGGGCGCGCCAACCGCGCCCGGAACACCACGAGCAAGCCTAGCATTGCCGCTGCCAGCCCAAATTGCTGCAGCCCGCCAATCCCCACCTTCCCGCGCTCCCCTTCAATCCACTCGAACCGCGGCGCATTCCGATACTCGTCCGTCGACACGCCACGATAGCCCATGATGCGCGGGACGAAGTACGCGCGCCACTGCGCTTCGAAGCGGTCTACCCGTGCCATGAAGCTGGCGTACCGCGGCGCGTCACTGCCTGCCAGCCGGTCGGCAGCAAGCAGCAGCGACAGTGGCGGCGACAACCAGCCCCATCGTTCCGCCTGCTCGAAACGCAGCGCGCGCGCCTGGTCGAACGCGGACACGACCGGCCGGATATGCGCTGCCTGCTCGAGGTAGCGCGGCATGAAGCTGACCGGCCATGCGTGCTGTCGTGCCGTGGCCGGGGCCCACTGCGGATTAGCCTGATACCACTCGTCCACCAGGGCCGACATCCTGGCTTCCGCGCTCTGCTGCGCCGCGCGGATCTGGACGATTGCCGCCAGCCGTGACGGCATCGGCATCGTGCGATCCGCCAGCGCCGCGACCATCGCAGGCGTGCCGAAGGTGGCGATGACCCACAGGCCAAGCCCGGCCAGCACCGCCGTGGCGCCGGAACCGGGCAGCAGGTTGAGCGCACCGCTGGCCGCACTCCAGAACGCGATGAACGCCGTCACGCAGAACAGCCATGCGAGATACGCCGACAGCGTTGCTGCGGGGTCCAGCACGAATGCCAGCGTGGAAGCGAGCACTGCAATCAGCCAGACGGCGCCCGCCCGAACCGCGATGGCGGCGAACAGCACACGCCCGCCGGCCGCACCCTGAGCCATCAACATCCGCCACGTGCCATGTTCGCGCTCGCCCTGGACCATGCCTGCGCACAGGCACACCAGCATGAGCGGCGCCAGCAGCGCGATCGCCGTCGCCAGGTCGAAGGTGCCATAGCGCTGCAACAGCGGGTTGGCCAGCCGCTCCTCGTTGCGCGCGTCGGTGTGGCGGCTCTCGACAGTGACGCGAACCGACGGCGGCAGCAGGTCCAGCACGCTGCTCGCCAGCGCCAACCCGCCACCTGGCGGCAGCTGCGCCACCGGGGCTTCCGACCTGGCGAACCGGAATGCCGCCATGGCGGCCTGCTCCGGCGATGCCGGCGATGCCTTGGCCTGGGCAAGGCGCAACGCCGCCTGCCCGTTTGCTTCCAGCTGCTGCAGCTTCTCATGCCATGCGCGCGCACTGAGACCCGATGCCAGCGCGCACGCGCACAGGGCGGCAGCAAACAGCAGCAGCGCCCAACGGGCACTGCCCGCCGCGCAGAAGCGGCGGCATTGCGCGGCAAGCGCCTGCCTGGTCTGTCTTATGGGGTTCATGGCTGTATCCTGCGAAGAGAGAAGAACAGGCCGGCCACGGCCAGCCCGCACCACCAGAACATGATCGCGATCTCCGGCAACGCTGCCCGCAGCGCGAACAGCGCCGGCGGCATGGTGTAGGCAAAGGGCCGGATTGCGCGCCAAAGCGCAGCGCCTGCGTACCTGGCATCGAACGAAGTCATGCCGCGCGTGTGGCTGGCATCCCATTCATCGATGGCCGTGTTGACGCTGCGCCGATAGCGCTCCGCGGCGGCCTCGTAGTCGCGCTGGTGCGAGAGATCCGTTCCCGCCATCTTCATGGCGAAGTTGCGGATCGCCAGCGTGGGGCTCAGCAGCGCGGCGGCGCGCATGACGTTCTCCTGCGCCGCATAGCGCTGCCACAGCGCATCGAAATGCAGTGCATGGACCCGGTCGGCGTAGGCGTCGCGCTCCAGCCGCCGCAGCGGCGCCGCGCCCACGGGCAGGTCCTCGAGGCGCGTGACGCCATAGCGCGACAGCAGCGCCGCGTCATGGCGTTCGGTGCGGGCCGCCAGGTTGCCGTCGCCCGGCAATCCCTCCGTGAAGTCGCGCTGGATCGCCGCCCAGAACGCTTGCGCCGACGGCAGCGGCACGGCATGCCGCGCAACCGCCGCGCCAATGCCCGGGATCACGAAGACAAAGGCCAGCCACAGGCCCACCAGCACGAACAACGCGCTCCTGCCGTCGGCCAGCCAGGCCGACACCGCCAGGCCCAGTCCCACCAGAATCGCGGTGTATAGCAGATAGGCGGCACCCAGGCCCGCTGCCCGCCACCAGACCGCACCATCCAGCGTGCCGCCGGCGCTGGCCGCGATGACCGGGGCCAGCGCGACGGCCAGCGCAAACACGGCAAAGCCCGCGCCCAGCGCCAGGAATTTGCCGGCCACGAGCCTGGCCGGCGCCACGCCGGCGCCGTGCATCATGCGCAGTGTGCCGCGCTGCCGCTCGCCGCTGACGGCATCGAAAGTGACTGCGATCACCAGCAGCGGCAACAGCACCGCGAACACGAAGCCGGCGCTCAGGTCGCCGAAGCGGGTGGATGGCAGCGCATCCTGCGCGGGCTCGAAGCGCGCCACATTGCGCCGGTGCGGCTCCAGCCACAGCGCCTGGCCAAAGTAGTCGCCCAGCCCCGGCTCGATCACCGTCAGCGCGGAGGCGGGCCGGAACACGTACAAGCCGAAGTGCGCGCCGCGATGCGGATGCTTGTCACCCTGGTCGTCCCACTGCTGCCGCGTGGCGGCGGTAACCTGCGCCACCTCGCTGGCGACGGCGGCATGCCGCTGCAGCGAGGCCAGGATGGCGACGGCCAATACCGCGGCGCCGATCGCAAGCAGGGCTGCGAAGCGCCCCTCCCTGGCCATCGCCCTGAGTTCCTTCACAACCACGGTCCTGATCATGGCGCAACACCCTGCGCGCGCGCATGGGCCAGGTAGGTTGAGGCCAGTGCCTCGTGGCCGACGGTGGCCGCGTCAAACTCGGCCACCAGCACGCCGGCACGCAGGATGCCGATGCGGTCGGCGAGCTGCCTGGCGTTGAACAGGTCATGCGTGGCCATCAGCACCGCCGTGCCCGCGTCCGCCGCTTGCCGGACACGGCTTGCCATGTCATCGGCCGCGGCCGGGTCCAGCCCTGAGGTCGGCTCGTCAAGCAGCAGCAATGACGCGGATTTGGCCTGGGCAATGGCCAGGCCCACCTTCTGGCGCATGCCCTTCGAGTATTTCGCTACGCGCCGGCCGTGCGCGTCGCGGGCCAGCCCCGCGCCGTCCAGCAGCGCCGTGGCCTCGGCACGCGACAGGCTGATGCCGGCAATCGCGCAGAAGTAATCCAGGTTTTCCGCGCCGGACAAGTAGGGATACAGCGCGACGTTCTCGGGCAGGTAGGCGACGCGCCGCCTGACCGCAGCCGGATCGGCAACGGGCGACAGTCCGTCGACCAGCACCGTGCCACCGGCCGGCGGGACAAACCCCAGCGTCACATCGATGGTGGTGGTCTTGCCCGCGCCGTTGCCGCCCAGCAAGGCGTAGATGCAGCCCTTCGGCACGGCAATATTCAGGCCGTCCACCACGCGACGCCCGTCGCGATGGACAACCAGGTCACGAATTTCAAGCATGTCGTGTCTCCGTCGAATACGTCAGAAGAAATAGCGTGCCGCCATGCCGGCTTGCCATTTCGGCTGCGGCGCTACCAGCAGCCCCGCTGCGGACCCATACGCGGCCTCGGTCGAGAACCGGTGCGGCTGCAGCACCGCGAACAGTGACAACTGGTATTGCTTCCAGTCGAGCACCGCGCGCAGGTCAAAGCGCGTGTAGGCCGGCATGAAACGCAGCTGGGTCTGCGGCGTTCCCATGTAGTAGGGAATACCGGTAGTCAGATAGGCATCGGCATTGACGGTCAGCTGCGCGCCCTGCAGCCGCTGGCGGTACTCGGCGCCCAGCTTGAGCAGGTGCCGGGGAACCGACAGCCTGGCCCCCGTGTTGGGCAGCGGGTTGTTCGCTTCGGCCTGGATGATCTGGCCATAGCTGGCGTAGACCGACACCGGGCGGATGGGCCGCCAGCGGGCCTCGAGCTCATATCCCTTGCGCGTCGTGTCGCCGACCGACTTGAACGATCCGTCCGGCTGCCCCACGATCTCGTCCTCATTCAGCGTGTAGTAGGCTGCTGCGGTCACGGTCAGGTTGTTGGCCGGCGTCGCGGTAAAGCCCACGTCGTAGGATTTCACCTTCGACGGCGATACGTCATAGACTGTGCCGCCGGGAGCGCCCAGCGGGCCCGTGGCCCCGCTGCTGCTGATCTGCTCCGCAGCCGGCGAACGGAAGCCCTGCGCGACGTTGGCGAACAGGTCGAGCCGGGGCAGCACCGACCAGACCGCGCCGAGCTTCGGCGTGGTGACGCCCGAGAAGTAGTCGGTGCTCGCTGCCGGCAGCTTGCGGTTGACGATGTCGTAGTCGAACCAGTCGCGCCGCAGGCCGGCGGTCAGCTTGACCGCTTCGACGGGCCTGAACTGCCCCTGCACGAACAGCCCGTAGGTGAGCAGGTCGAGCTGCTGCGCGTTGATATAGTTCGCAGTGGGCACGCCACGCACCCAGATCTGGCGCTGCGCGTCGCCGCGGTCGCGGCGCACTTCCGCGCCGACCATGAGCGCGGCCCGGTCTCCGAAGGTGAAGTTGTTGGCCAGCCGGCCGCCGAAGATGTTCCGGTCATCCGAACCCACGGTGTGCTGCACGCTGCTGGTGGCAATGCCACGCTCGCGCTCGAAGGCTTCCCCGTACAACGTCGCATACCAGCCGTCCTCGCCATGCGCCGGGGCGCGATTCAGCGCGAACATCGAACGCTTGCCGCTGCCGAAGCCCGGCAGCCCGTATTGCGTGGAGCGCGGGTCCACCTTGCCGGATTGCAGGTCGCTCAGCAGCAGGTAGCCGGCGGCTGTCGATTCGGAGCGATAGTGGTTGAGCCGCAGGCTGTAGACGCCGTCGCCGATCCTGGTCGACAGCTTCCAGAAAAAGTTGTCGCGGTCGGTGCTGCCGTCGTACCGGTAGCTATGGGTGCGGTAGATATCGGCCACGAACAGCGACTTGATCGGCTCAGGCCCGGGCCGGAACGCATGGCTGCCTGACAGGACCAGTGTTGCGCGCTTGCCGTTGTACCGGTCGAAGCCGATGCCGATGCTGGAGGGCACGTCGCCCGACTGCGTGCTGATCGGCACGGCACCCGCCCGGTTCTGGTCGCCATACAACGCGGACACCGGCCCCTTGATGACGTCGATCTGGCCGATCATGTCCGGGGTCAGCCATTCCAGGAATGCAGGCCCATGCCCGGCGCCGGCCTGGCTGGACGGCATGTTCTGCGGCACCCCGTCCACATAGACTGCGGTGTCGGCGCCGTGCGTGCCCTGGGTGGCGAAGCCGCGCATGCGGAAACCGTTGCCCGTGTCGCCCTGGTCGATGTTGTTGGCCACCACCCCAGGTACACGACGGAACATGTTGGAGATGTCCCGGCCGATATTGATGGTGCCCAACTCGTCGGCGGTGACGACCGAGACCGCGGCCGGCAGGCCGGTGCTGTCCGTGGTCACGAGCTTGCGTTTGCCTTGCAGGCTGGTGTCCTGCGTCGCCACCACGCTGACTTCCGGCAGCACCGTATGCTGGCCTTCGGCAAATGCGGCCTGACTGAAGACGCCCGACGAGAGCGAGAGCAGTGTCCAGGCCAGGGGGCGCGCGGCACCCGTGTTTTCGTTCTTGTTCATGAGGCCTCGCGGCAGCCCGGCGGTATCCGCTACGGGCACCGGGCTTGCCGTACAAAATTCAGACGTGAGCATGCCGCCCGCCTGGCATGACGCAGCGGACGCGCAATCAGATATACGGGAAAGGGATGCGGCCGGGGGTTAGCCGGCGGCGCGGGCCAGCGCCGGTGGCGCGCGCAAGGCGGGCGGAGAGAGGAAGCGGGTACGCCATGTCGGCGCGGCGACATCGACCTGCCGTACCCGTGACAACAGGCGCAGGATGACGCAGAGCAATTGCACCGCGATGGCGGCGCTGATGAAGAGATGCAACCGGGGCGAGCACCACAGGCAATCGCAATCCGTCGTGCCATCGGCAGGCACGCGGTCCGTGTCGGACGTGTCCGGCGTGGCGGCCGTATCGGGGATTGCGCCTGCGCTTGTGTTCGCCACGACAGCCTCCAGCCGCGTTCCCGGTACCGCATGCACGTGCGTCACCGCGGCCCACGCCTGCACTAGCAAGAGCAGGAGCACGGCCCAGATGAGACGAACGAAGTTCGCATGCTTACGCATTGATGGAGGCGCTGGCTGTGTCGACCGGCGCCATATTAACGCAACTCAATTGCAATTGAAAGTCGATGCCGCGACAAGCCTGTCCTGCAAGCCGCTAAAGACTGCACCGTTCCCGCCGTTAAGCAAGAGTTGGCCAGCGAAGACATTGGCAAGACAGGCAGCCGGCACGCCGGCGCCTGCACTTCTGGGGTGGAAACGGGGGAGAGACATGCAAAACCTGGGGATTCGCATACGCCTGGGCGCGGCGTTTGGCGCCATGTGGTCGCTGATGGCGATCGGGATCGCGGTGGCCTTGCCGCGGATGCAGGAGGCGGCCGATGCGCGGCGCCTGCTGATCGCGTTGGGCGTGGGTGGGCTATGCCTGGCGGTGGGCGCGGTCTGGGCGCTGGCGCGCAGCATCGAGGCGCCGTTGTCAGAAGCCGTCTACATAGCCGAGACCGTGGCGGCGGGCGACCTCAGCCAGGAGTTCGACACCGAGCGCGGCGGCGAGTTTGGGCGGCTGCTGGGCGGCCTGGGAGAGATGGAAGACATGCTCACCGACCTGGTGACACGCATCCGCGCTTCCACCGATTCGATCACCGCCGCTTCGCACCAGATTGCCGCGGGCAATACCGACCTGTCGCAGCGCACGGAAGAGCAGGCGGCGGCGCTGGAAGAGACCGCGTCAAGCATGGGCGAGCTGACCTCGATGGTGCAGCAGAACACCGAACGCGCGCGCGCCGCCAACGGGCTGGCGGCAACCGCATCGGGAATCGCCGCGCGCGGTGGCGAAGTGGTGGGCAACGTGGTGCAGACCATGTCGGCGATCAGCGCCAGCTCGCGCAAGGTCACGGACATCATCGAAGTGATCGAAGGCATTGCCTTCCAGACCAATATCCTGGCGCTGAACGCGGCGGTGGAAGCCGCGCGCGCGGGTGAGCAGGGGCGCGGCTTTGCCGTGGTGGCCGGCGAGGTGCGAACGCTGGCGCAACGCAGTGCGTCGGCGGCGCGGGAGATCAAGCAACTGATCGACGATTCGGTGCAGCAGGTGGACAGCGGCTCGGCACTGGTGGGCCAGGCCGGCGAGACCATGCAGGAGATCGTTCAGGCAGTGGCCAGCGTGACCGGGCTGCTGGGCGAGATCACTGCGGCCTCTGAACAGCAAAGTGCCGGGATTGCGCAGGTCAACGAGGCGGTGGCGCAGATGGACACCGTGACGCAGCAGAATGCGGCGCTGGTGGAGCAGGCGGCCAGTGCCTCGCACGAACTGGCGGGCCAGGCCACTGAGCTGCAGCGCGTGGTGGGCGAGTTCAGGCTGGATGCGGAACC
Source organism: Cupriavidus sp. GW823-FHT07B10 (assembly GCF_058794355.1). Lineage (NCBI taxonomy): Bacteria > Pseudomonadati > Pseudomonadota > Betaproteobacteria > Burkholderiales > Burkholderiaceae > Cupriavidus > Cupriavidus sp. GW823-FHT07B10. The sequence goes on along the minus strand of NZ_JBXAGS010000004.1, from coordinate 342,322 downwards.
GGCGTCAGCACAGGCGCCGGGGCATGGCGCATTCAGGCAGGTTGCGGCGTTCGGCTGATGTGGGCAGCGCGGATTGCTGACTGATTGCGCGCCCCCTCTCCCGCAAGCGGGAGAGGGGAGCAAACCAGCGGGAGGCAGGACCCTTCAGCAATTCAAGCCGTCACGCAAGCCGGCAGCACCGCCTGCACCGCCGCCGCAAAGCGCTCGACAATCCTGTCGATATCCTGCGGCGTGCAAATAAACGGCGGTGCGAACAACACGTGGTCGCCATGCACGCCATCGACCGTGCCACCCATCGGATAGACCAGCAGGCCGTTCTGCACGGCGGCGGCTTTCAGGCGCGCATGCGTCTTCAGCGCCGGATCGAGCGTGGCCTTGCTGTCGCGGTCGGCCACGAACTCCACACCGACGAACAAGCCGCGTCCACGGATATCGCCCAGGTTGGGATGGTCACCCAGCACCTCGCGTAACCGTGCGCGCAGTTGCTCGCCGCGCGCCAGCACGTTGGCCAGCAAGTTGTCTTCGGCAATGGTCCGCTGCACCGCCAGCGCCGCGGCGCAGGCCGTGGCATGGCCGATATAGGTATGGCCATGCTGGAAGAAGCCGCTGCCGCCGACGATGGCGTCGTAGATCCTGCGCGTCGACAGCATCGCGCCGATCGGCTGGTAGCCCGCACCCAGGCCCTTGGCAATGGTGACGATATCGGGCACCACGCCATCCTCTTCGCACGCGAACAGGAAGCCGGTACGGCCCATGCCTGACATCACTTCATCCAGGATCAGCAGCACGCCGTACTTGTCGCACACGGCGCGGATGCGCTTCAGGTAGTCGCCCACCGGCGGCACCGCGCCGGCGGTGGCGCCCACCACGGTTTCGGCAACGAAGGCGGCCACCGTGTCGGGGCCAAGTTCCAGGATCTTGGCTTCCAGCTCGTCGGCCAGGCGCTGTGCGTATTGCGCGTCGGTCTCGCCGGCCTGCTGGTCGCGGTAGGCATAGCACGGCGACACGTGGTGCGCCGGCACCAGCAGCGGCAGGAAGGGCTCGCGCCGCCAGGCGTTGCCGCCGATGGCCAGCGCGCCCAGGGTGTTGCCATGGTAGCTCTGGCGGCGCGCGATGAAGTGGCGGCGGCTGGGCTGCCCTGCTTCGACGAAATACTGGCGCGCCAGCTTCAGCGCCGACTCCACCGCTTCGGAGCCGCCGGAGACAAAGTAGACATGGTCGAGTTCGCCCGGCGTGGCCTGCGCCAGCGTCTCGGCCAGCGTTTCCGATACCTCGGTGGTGAAGAACGACGTATGCGCGTAGGCGATGGTGTCGAGCTGCGACTTGATCGCCTCGATCACGCGCGGATGGCCGTGCCCCAGGCACGACACGGCGGCACCGCCGGAGGCGTCGAGATAGCGCCGGCCTTCGCTGTCGATCAGTTCGATGCCCTGCCCGGCAACGGCAACGGGCAGCTTCTGGCGCGGATTGCGATGGAATACGTGGGTCATGATGGTATGGTGGTGGTGCCGCGCGTCAGCGGCGCAGAGCGGAATCGGTGTCGGCGGGGTGGCGCTCCAGCACGCGGCCGGAAAACGCGGGCAGTGCGCTGCCTTCGCTGTCCGTCTGTGTGGACTGTTCCCAGACCCTGGCGCCGTTGACCCAGACGCCGTGGATGCCGGTGCTCAGTTGCAGCGGGTCTTCAAAGGTGGCACGGTCCTGCACCCGGTCCGCATCGAACAGCACCAGGTCGGCAAACGCGCCCGGCACGATCCGGCCGCGGTCCGCCAGCCCGTATTGCTGCGCGGCCAGGCCGGACATCTTGCGGATTGCGGTTTCCAGCGTCATCAGCTGGTCTTCGCGCACCATGCGCGCCAGGATGCGCGGGAAGGTGCCCCACTGGCGCGGATGCGGGCGCGGATCGAACGGCAGGCCGTCCGAGCCGAAGATGGTCAGCGGAAACTGCGCAATGCGCTCGACATCGCGCTCATCCATGATGAAGTAGATCGCCGCCGCGGGGCGCAGCTTTGCCAAGAGCGCGTCCTCGTCCAGGCCAAGCTCCTGCATCAGCTCGTGGAAGTCGCGGCCGCCCGCGGGCGGGTAGCCGGTGGACCAGGTGATCATGGTGCGCGTGGACTGGCGCACGCGGTCCAGCCGCAGCATGGTCGAGGTCGCGGGATAGGGATGGCAGTCCAGGCACAGCGGCTGCAAGCGCGCGGCGTCGGCCAGCAGGCCGAGGGTTTCGACCGAGCGGCCATGATTGCGCTTGCCCGCGACCTTGTGGTGGGAAAACACCACCTGGCAGTCAAGCGCGCGGCCAATGCGCAGCGCTTCTTCGATCGACGGCACGATGTCGTCGGTCTCGTCGCGCAGGTGGGTGGAATAGAGGCCGCCGTGGGTGCGGACCGGCTCGCACACGGCGATGATCTCGGTTTCGGTGGCGGCTGCCGCGGGCGGATAGAACGTGCCGGTCGAGACACCGAAGGCGCCCGCCTCCATTGCCAGCCTTACCTCGTCGCGCATCGCAGCGATTTCTTCTGCATTGGCGGCCCGGTTCAGCTCCGGCATCGCGCGCACGCGCAACGTCGAATGCCCGAGCAGCGGCACCACGTTGACGTTGGCCGGCGTCGCGCGCAATGCGTCGAGCCACTGCGCGAAGGTATCGAAGCGGAACAGCGCGGGCGGCCCCAGCAGGTCCAGCGGCTGCGGCGGCGCGCTGCTGACCAGCGGTGCCACGCTGATGCCGCAGTTGCCGGTGACCACGGTGGTGATGCCCTGCGACACCTTGGGCGTCATGTCCCGATGCACCAGCAGGTAGCCGTCGTCGTGCGTGTGGGCATCGATAAAGCCCGGTGCCAGCACGCGGCCGGCTGCGTCCACGGTATGGTCCGCGGTCATGTCAGCGCAGTCGCCTACGGCGACGATGCGGTCGCCCGCGACTGCCACATCGGCCGCGCGGCGGGCTGCGCCCGTGCCGTCCACGACCGTGGCGTTGCGGAAGATCAGGTCGGCGCGCCGGTGCGCGGCTGGTTGCGATGCCATCGTCAATCCTTGTCTCGTTGGCGGGCCTTACTGCGGCGTGATGCCGGCCTGCCTGACCACGGCCGCCCATTTGTCGGTTTCACGCGCGGCATAGCCGGCCAGCGCCTGCGGCGTGCCGCCGACCGTCTCGGCGCCCAGTGCGGCGAACTTGTCCTTGATGGCCGGATCCGCCAGCGCGCGGTTGAAGGCGCCGTTGAGCTTGCCCACCACCCCGGCGGGCGTGCCTTGCGGCGCGACCAGGCCGCCCCAGGCCACCCCTTCGAAACCCGGCACGCCAGACTCCGCGATGGTGGGCAGCGCCGGCAGCAGCGGCGAGCGCGCCAGGCTGGTCACCGCCAGCGGCTTGAGCTTGCCAGCCTTGATCAGCGGCAGGATGGTCGGCATGTTGTCGATCAGCACATTGACCTGGCCGCCCATCACATCGGTGGCGGCCTGCGGGCTGCCCTTGTAGCCGACGTGCGTCCAGGCCAGCCCCGCCTTGTCCGCGAGCAGCTGGCCAGTCAGGTGGCCGGACGTGCCCTGGCCCGGCGAGGCATAGGTGACCTTGTCCGGGTTGGCCTTGACGTAGGCCACCAGCTCGGCAAAGGTCTTCACCGGCATCTCCGGCCTGACCGCGATCACATTCGGCACCTTGAACAGCAGCACCACCGGCACGAAGGCATCGGGCCGGTACGGCAGCTTGCGGAAGGTGCTCTTGTTGATCGACAGCGTCACGTTGTTGGCATAGCCGAGCGTGTAGCCGTCAGGCGCGGCGCGTTCCAGTTCGGAGATGCCGATCACGCCCGAGGCGCCGGGCTTGTTGTCGATCACGAACGACTGGCCCAGCGACTTGCCGACTTCGGCGCCCAATGCGCGCATCAGCACGTCGGGACTGCCGCCGGCGGCTGACGGCACCACCAGGCGGATCGGGCGCGACGGATAGCTGTCCGCCATTGCCGGGCCAGCCAGGCCCACGGCGCCCAGCCACAACAGGGTGGCCATGAACCGTCGCTTTTGCTGCTGCCTTTGATCTTGCATCTCGATATCCCGTTCAGTACCTGGGTTGGACCCGGCTACGCGTTTGCAGTATAGGGGCATGACCCGAACCAATGCAACATTTGTTTCTTAAATGCTCATCATGAAACAATAACGATGCGACGCCGGCACGAATGCCTTTGCCGCAACGGCCCGAACTCCATGAAACAGTCGTTACAGCCATCGGGGCGTCGCGCTGCGGCACAGCCCCTGCGCCTCAAGGAAGCGCGCCGCCGCCAGTGCCTGGCTCTCGAGCCCGGGCGCGGCCACGATCTGGATGCCTGCGGGCAAGCCCTCGCCCGCGCACGGCGCGGCTACAACGGGCAGGCCCGCCAGCGACAACGGGCGCGTCAGGTGCCCGGCATCGGCACGTGGGCAATAGATGCGGCCGGTGCCGTTGACGGTGTCGGCACCGATCGGCGTGGCCGCATAGGGCGTCGAAGGGGCCAGCAGCAGGTCGACGTCATCGAACAGCGCCAGCAGCCGCTGCCGCCACGCTGACTGGTACTGGCGCGCGATGTCATACCAGCCGCGCGGCATCGCCAGCCCGGCCAGGATGCGCTGGCGCACGAAGGCGCTGTAGCCGCCATGGCGCTCGGAGAAGCCCATGGCCTGGTGGTTGCGCCCGACTTCGTAGGCGGAGATCACCGAGGCGGCATCGCGCGAACTGTCGGCGTCGGGCAGGTCAATGGTGCGCACCGCGCCAAAGGCCGAGGCCACACGCAGCACCGCCGCCTGCACCGCGGGCTCGGCAAAATCGGAGAAGCCGCGGCCGAGCACGCCGACGCGCAGCGTCGCGGCACCACGGCCTTGCGGATCAGCAGGCGCGTCCACGCCGAGCATTGCCGCATAGGCCAGCGCGAGGTCACAGGCGCTGCCGGCCATCGGGCCGACCGTATCCAGGCTCTGCGCATACGGCACGCATCCGGCCAGGGACAACCGCCCCGTGGTCGGGCGCAGCCCCCAGATGCCGCAGAACGCGGCCGGGGCGCGGATCGACCCATTGGTATCCGAACCCAGCCCGAACGGCACCACCCCGGCAGCCACCAGCGCCGCGGTGCCGGCCGACGAGCCGCCGGTGATGCGCGACGGATCGAGCGGATTGCGCACCGGACCGCCGATCACGTTCTCGCCGGTGGCGCCGCACGCGTATTCGTCCATCGCCGCCAGCGCAACGGGCACCGCGCCCGCGGCGACCAGCGCCTCGACCGTATCGGCATGGCGCAGTGCCGGCGGCTCCTGCGCGCGTGGCGCGGCGCCGGCCAGCGTGGCGTGGCCGCGCACGTCCAGCAGGCTCTTCACCACGAACGGCACGCCCGCCAGCGGCGGCAGCGGCCGGCCCTGCGCGCGCAGCCGGTCCAGCGCGGCGGCCTGCGCCAGTGCGCTGTCCGCCAGCAGCGCCGAGCAGGCATTGAGCGGCGCGGCGGCTTCGGCGCGCTGCAGGGCGTCTTGCACCAGGTCGAGGGCAAGCCGCTCGCCGCTGCGTACTTGCGCGGCCATGGCGGCGGCGGTCGGCGTGTCAGCAACCATGCTGCCCCTCCGCTTGCGCCAGCGCCTGGCGCAGGCCCGCCACCATGGCCGCCATGCCGGCCAGCAGCGCGGCGGCCTGCTCGCAATCCTGAGGTGCCACCGGCACCTGCAGGCCCGCGGCGGCTTGTGCCACCAGGCCGGCGGGATCGTCATCGCTTGCTTGTGCCATGGTTGCTTGCGCCATCCCTCAGCTCCGCGATTGCATCAGCTGGCGTGGAATCGCCAGGATCAGCACCGCCGCGGCCAGCATCAGCCCGGCCAGCGCCAGCACGCCCAGCGAGATGCTGCCGGTGCTCTGCTTGATGCCGCCCATCAGCACCGGGCCGATCAGGCCGGCCAGGCTGGCCGCGCTGTTGATCATGGCAATGCCGCCAGCCGCGGCGGTGCCGGCCAGCACGCGGCCCGGCAGGCCCCAGAACATCGACAGCGTGGCCATCAGGCCGGAAATGCCGATAGTCAGGAACACCATCGCCATCACCGTGTTGTGCGGGAACAGCGTGCTCGCCCACATGCCGACGGCGGCCACCAGCAGCGGCAGCGCGGAGTGCAGGCGGCGCTCGCCGGTGCGCTCGGCGTGCGCGGCGTTGACGTTCATCGCCACGCACGCGACCGCATACGGGATCGCCGTCAGCATGGCGATCTCAAGCGGCGACGACATCCCGGTCGACTGGATGATGGTGGGCAGCCAGAACACCAGGCCGTAGTTGCCGATATTGAACAGCAGGCAGATCGCCATCAGCATCCACAGGACCGGCGACTTGAGCGCGGCGATGAAGCGGGTGTTCTTCTTCGCGTTCTCGGTGGTCAGCGTGTGGGTGATGGCGCCCGCCTCGGCCGGCGTGAGCCATGGCGCGGCCTCCGGCGACTCGGGCAGCATGCGCAACAGCAGCAGGCCCAGCACGATGGCCGGCAGCGCCTCGATCAGGAACATCCACTGCCAGCCTTGCAGCCCGTGCAGGTCATGCGTGGCTGACATCAGCGCGCCGGAGATCGGGCCGCCCAGCACCATGCCCAGCGGCATCGCCAGGAACAGGATCGACATGATGCGCGACTGCCGGTCGGCCGGGTACCACTTGTTCAGGTACATCACCGCGGCCGGGAAGAAGCCGGCCTCGGTCACGCCCAGCAGGAAGCGCGCCGCGTAGAACTCCATCGGCGTGGTCACGAACATGGTCGCGGCGGATACCAGCCCCCACAGGATCATGATGGCCGCCATGCTGCGGCGCATGCCGAGGCGGTAGATCAGCAGGCTGCTGGGCACCTGGCACAGCATGTAGCCCCAGAAGAAGATGCCCGCGCCCAGGCCATAGACCACGTCGCTCAGCCCCAGCGCCTGCTGCATCTGCAACTTGGCGAAGCCCACGTTGACCCGGTCCAGGTAGCTGAAGAAGTAGCACAGCACGATAAACGGCACGATGCGGCGCGTGACCTTGGCGAACGCGGCGGCGGCGGCGTCCGGCAACACCGCGGCGTGGCCCGGGGACTGCGGGATGGCTGGCTTGGCCAGGGACATGATGGATCTCCTCCTTGTACGGGCGCGCGGTATCCGGCGCCATGGAGATGCCATCATAGCGGAATATGAAACAAACGTTCCACTAACGTTTACACTGAAACAAACGGTTTTATGCCTTCACGTGACGCGGAAGACCCGCCCAATGAAAAAGGGCGGCAATGCATGCCGCCCTGTGGCGCTGTCAGGCTGGTGCGCGCGGCTTGTCCGCCGCACGCTTGCGCGGGGCCTTGCCGCCGCCTCTTGCCGGCGGCGCTGCCGGCCCGGTGACATCCTGCGAGGCGCCGACCATGGTCAGGGCGTTGCCGTGCTCGTCCAGCGTGACCTCGCCTTCCTCATGGATGTCGCGATGGCTGCCGTCGGGCAGCTGGATGCGGTAGTCGACACTGTACGGCGCCTTGTCGACGATGGCCGCGCGGATGGCCGCCTGCACGCGCGCGCGGTCCTCCTCGACGATCGACGCCAGGTAGCGCTCCATGGTCACCTTGAACGCCTGCGGGGCCCAGCCGAAGATGCGGTAGGCCTCGTCGGTCCAGGCGCAGTCGTCGGTCTGGATATTCCAGTACCAGCCGCCCAGGTGGGCAATCTCCTGCGCCTTGGCCAGCAGCGCCTCGTTCTGGCGCAGCGCAGCCTCGGCGCGGCGCCGCTCGGTGATGTCCAGGCTGACGCCGATCATCTTGACCGGGCGCTGGTCGAAGTCGCGCACCAGCGTGGCCCGCGACGAGATCCAGCGCGTGGTGTCCCCGTGCACGACGCGGAACTCCCACTCGTGCATCTCCTGCGCGCCCAGCGTGCGCGCCAGCACCTCGCGCAGGCGCGCGACATCGGCCGGATGCACGCAGGCCCAGAAGTCGTCCATGTTGCGGATGTGGCGGCCGAACAGCGTGACGTCGTTGGACGAGTAGGTCAGGCCATCGGTCAGCACGTTCCATTCCCAGGTGACGATGCCCGAGACCTCCTGCGCGAACTTCATGCGCGCCTCGCTCTCCATGATCTCCGCCAGGTGCTTCTGGCGCAGTTCCTTGATGTGTGGGTCAGAGGCGGTGCTGGCCTCCAGGTCGGCGATGGCCTGCTCGCCGTAGCGCAGCCACAGCCAGTTGACGCCCAGGAAGCGCGCCAGCGCGAGCAGCCGCTCGTATTCGATCTCGCCGCCGCGGGTCCACTTGTGCACCGCCGACGGCGATACCGACAGCGCCTCTGCCACCTGCTTGAGCATGATCCTTTTGCCTTCCAGCACCCCCTTCAGGCGCGTGGCAAAAGTGCCTTCCGTCATGGGCATCCCCTCCACTTTTTTTCAACCGATGGTGAATTGAGTAACTCGAACCTTACACCATCACCGCAAATCGCGCGAATTGATAGCTATGGACCATCAAGCGAGCAGATTTCATCGGTTTTTTGAATTGCAATACCCCTGCGCTCCTCACTAGACTCCACTTCACATCACCAACAGTAATTTAATTAACTGCTAGTGAATCGATAAGGCAACGAGACCAACAAGGAGACAACCCATGCAAGAGACCACCGCCCCCGCCTGCGGCACCACCCCGCCGCTGGCCTATACGCTGCCGGCCCACTACTACACCTCGCAGGAAGTCTTCGAGCAGGAGAAGAAGACCATCTTCGCGCGCAGCTGGGTGTGTGTGATGCACAAGAGCCAGGTGGCCGAGAACAACCAGTACGCCACAGTGAAAGTGGCCGGCGAGAACGCGTTCGTGGTGCGCGGCCGCGACGGCGTGTTGCGCGCGTTCTACAACGTCTGCCCGCACCGCGCCCATGAGCTGTTTGCGGATGGCGCGGGCAAGGCCAAGAATGTGATCACCTGCCCGTATCACGCCTGGTCGTTCGGCCTGGACGGCAAGCTGATCCACGTGCGCAACGCCGAGAACGTGCCGGGCTTCTGCAAGGACAACGCCGGCCTGACGCCGGTGCGCGTGGAAGAATTCTGCGGCCTGGTCTTCGTCAACCTGGACATGGACGCGAAACCGCTGGCCGAGCTGGCAGGCGGCCTCAACGACGAGATCCGCGCGCGCTGCCCGGATGTCGACAAGCTGGTGCCCGCGCACAAGCTCACCTACGAGATGAAGGCCAACTGGAAGGTGGTGGTCGACAACTACCTGGAATGCCTGCACTGCCAGACCGCGCACCCGGCGCTGGTCGAGTCGATCAGGATGGAGACCTACAAGCACGAAGTGCGCGGCCTCTACACCAGCCAGGTCGGCCAGACGCGCTCGGGCAGCGACGCCTTCACCTATGACAGCGACGCCCCCAACACCGACTTCGCCGCCTACTGGCTGTGGCCCAACGTGACGCTGAACGTGCTGCCGGGCGATGGCAACTACGGCGTGTTCTACATGTTCCCGGTGGATGCCGACACCACCATCCAGCACTTCGAGTTCTACTTCCGCGACAGCACGCCCACGGCCGAGCAGGAGCAACTGATCGAGTACTACAAGAACGTGCTCAAGCCCGAAGACCTGAGCATCGTCGAATCGGTGCAGCGCGGCCTGAAGTCGCGCGGCTACCGCAACGGGCAGGGCCCGCTACTGGTCACCGACGACAAGACCTCCGCCATCGGCGAGCACGGCGTGCAGCACTTCCAGCAGATGGTGCTCGACGCCCTGGCCGCCTGAAACGAACCACCGAACCGGAACCGCAGCAATGATCCTGACCCAGCTCTATATCGACGGCCAGTGGCAGTCGCCCATCGACCAAGGCACGCGCGCCATCCTGAGCCCGGCCGACGAGTCCGTGATCGCCCAGGCAGCCGAAGCCACCCGCGCCGACGCGCGCCTGGCCATCGCCGCTGCGCGCAAGGCCTTCGACGGCCCGTGGCGCCAGACGACGATCCGTGACCGCGCCAGGCTGCTGAACAAGATCGCCGAACTGATTGACCGCGATGCCGAGAAGCTCGCCCGACTGGAGTCGCTCAACACCGGCAAGACGCTGACCGAGAGCCGCACCGACATGGGCGATATCGCCGCCACCTTCCGCTACTTTGCGGGGCTGGTCGCATCCGAGTCGGGCGCCGTCAACGAAGCCCCGCACCATGTGATCAGCCGCACCCTGCGCGAGCCGGTTGGCGTGTGCGGCCTGATCACGCCGTGGAACTACCCGCTGCTGCAGGCCGCGTGGAAGATCGCGCCCGCGCTGGGCGCCGGCAATACCGTGGTGATCAAACCCAGCAACCTGACGCCACTGACCACGCACCACTTCACGCAACTGGTGGCCGAGCTGGACCTGCCGCCGGGCGTGTTCAACCTGGTGACCGGCGGCGCCGAAGTCGGTGCCGAGCTGGCCGAGAGCCTGGACGTGGACCTGGTGTCTTTCACCGGCGGCGCCTATGCCGGCGAAAGCATCATGAAGGCCGCCACCGGCAACTTCAAGCGCATCGGCCTGGAGCTGGGCGGCAAGAACCCGAACATCGTGTTTGCCGATGCCGACCTGGACGCAGCGGTCGACTACGCGCTCAATGCCGCGTTCTTCCACGCCGGGCAGGTCTGCTCCGCCGGCTCGCGCCTGATGATCGAGGACGGCATCTATGATGCATTCATCAGCCGGCTGGCCGAGCGCCTGCCGCGCATCGTGATCGGCAACGGCTTCCACGGCGAGACCCAGATGGGCCCGGTGCAGTCGGCGCAACAGCACGAGAAGATCCTGGGCATGGTGCAGGCCGGCATTGCCGAGGGTGCACGGCTGGTCCACGGCGGCAAGCGGCCGGCTGGCGACGTCTTCAAGACGGGCTACTGGCTGGAACCGACGCTGCTGGCCGACGTGACGGCAGACATGAAAATTGCGAAGGAGGAAATTTTCGGGCCGGTGATCACGGCCGAGCGCTTCCGCTCCGAGGAAGAGGTGCTGCGTGCCGCCAACGACACCCCGTACGGCCTGGCCGGCGCGGTCTGGACCCGCGACCTGGACAAGGCCAACCGGATGTCGCGCGGGCTGCGCTTCGGCACGGTGTGGGTCAACGACTACCACCCGTACTTCCCGGAAGCGCCGTGGGGCGGCTACAAGGCGAGCGGCATCGGCCGCGAGCTGGCCCGCATCGGCCTGGACGAGTACACCGAACTCAAGCACAGCTATATCAACCTGGCCCCCAAGGCGATGGGCTGGTTCGGCGCCTGAGCGCAGCTGACTTCGCAATCGCGCGCGCGGCAGGCCCGCCCCCGGGCCGCCACGCACGGCGTCAAGCAAACAAGGAGATTGCACCATGCAGGCAATCCATGAGTACGACTACATCATCGTCGGCGCAGGCTCGGCCGGCTGCGTGCTGGCCGCGCGGCTGACCGAGGATGCCGATGTCTCGGTGCTGCTGCTGGAAGCGGGCGGCCCCGACTGGCGCCTGGACTGGCGCACCCAGATGCCGGCCGCGCTGGCGTATCCGCTGCAGGGCACCACCTATAACTGGGCCTACGTGACCGAGCCCGAGCCGCATATGAACAACCGGCGCATGACGCAGGGCCGCGGCAAGGGGCTGGGCGGTTCGTCGCTGATCAACGGCATGGTCTATATCCGCGGCAACGCGATGGACTACGACGGCTGGGCCGAAAACCGTTCGCTGGAGAACTGGAGCTACGCCGACTGCCTGCCCTATTTCCGCAAGGCCGAGACCTATGACAAGGGCGCCAACGACTACCACGGCGGCAACGGCCCGCTGCACGTGACCACGCCCAAGGCCGATATCAGCCCGCTGTTCCGCGCCTTTATCAAGGCCGGCGAGCAGGCCGGCTATGGCCAGACCGATGACCTGAACGGCTACAAGCAGGAAGGCTTCGGCCCGATGGACCGCACCACCACCGCGCGCGGGCGCCGCTGTAGCACCTCGCTGGCCTATCTGGACCAGGCCAAGGACCGGCCCAACCTGACCGTGCATACGCGCGCGCTGGCGGACCGCATCCTGTTCTCCGGCCAGCGCGCCATCGGCGTCTCGTACATCCAGGGCGACCATGTGCGCGAAGCGCGTGCGCGCCGGGAAGTGATCGTCAGCAACGGCGCGATCGCCTCGCCGCAACTGCTGCTGCGCTCGGGCGTGGGCAATGCGGACGAGCTGCGCGCATTTGGCATCGAGTCGGTGGCAGACCTGAAGGGCGTCGGCGAGAACCTGCAGGACCACCTCGAGATGTACCTGCAGTACGAATGCACCAAGCCCGTATCGCTGTACCCGGCGCTGAAGTGGTGGAACAAGCCCGCGATTGGCGTCGAATGGTACCTGCGCGGCACCGGCACCGCGGCCTCCAACCACTTCGAGGCGGGCGGCTTTATCCGCAGCAGCGATGACTTTGCCTGGCCCAACCTGCAGTACCACTTCATCCCGCTGGCGATGAACTACGACGGCAGCAACCCGGTGCAGTCGCATGGCTTCCAGTGCCACGTGGGCTCGATGCGCTCGCCCAGCACCGGCTTTGTCAAGCTGGCCAGCCGCGACCCGCGCGTGAAGCCGCGCCTGCTGTTCAACTACATGGCGCACGACGTCGACTGGCGCGAGTTCCGCGCCGCGGTGCGCCTGACGCGCGAGATCATCGGCCAGCAGGCGATGGACCAGTTCCGCGGCCGCGAGATCAAGCCCGGCATGATGATCCAGAGCGATGCCGAGATCGACGCCTTCGTGCGCGAGCATGCCGAGACCGCGCTGCACCCGTCCTGCACCTGCAAGATGGGCGACGCTTCCGACCCGATGGCGGTGGTCGACAACCAGGGCCGCGTGCACGGGCTGTCTGGCCTGCGCGTGGTCGATGCCTCGATCATGCCGAAGATCATCACCGGCAACCTGAACGCGCCCACCATCATGATGGCCGAGAAGCTGGCCGACGTGATCCGCGGCCGCGCACCGCTGCAACGCTCGACGGCGCCTTACTACAAGGCCGCCACCGCGCGCGGCGGGGCGCAGGCAGACGCGGTGCGGCATCCGCCAGCCACTGCGCGAATGCCGATGCCGATGCCCGCCTGACCAGGCGGCGCGGCGCGCGGGCTTCCCGCCAGAACCCCTGACCGACGCATGTGCTGCCGGGACTTCGGTCCCCGGCGGGCAGCGTGCGTCCGGTCGGCGCGCCGCGCACCCACACCACAAAGCCGGCTACCCAGAACAAACCCAGACCGGCTGCAAGGAGGAGACTTCCATGCTGCGCAAATGCTTTGATTCAAGACGGGCCCTGCAAGGCGCCCTGCCCCTGCTGCTGTGCCAGGCGCTGAGCGCGCAGGCGCAGACCAGTGCCGAGGCCGAAACCAGGCTGGCCGTGGCGCCGGTGCCGCAGGTCACGGCGACCGTGCCGCCGGCCGAGGCCGCATCGCCAGCGCCGCTGAGCGCCAACCTGACCCTGACATCGCAATACGTATCGCGCGGCTTCCGCCAGACCTGGGGCAGGCCTGCGGTGCAGGGCGGCATCGACTACGCCCACCCGAGCGGCTTTTCCGCGGGCACGTGGATGTCGAGCATCAGCGACAAGTTCATCGAGGGCGGCACCGTCGAATGGGATCTGTATGCCGGCTACACCGGCACCATTGGCGACTTCACCTATGCCGGGCAGGTCTACTACTACCTGTACCCGGGCGCGAAACTGCAGTACGCGCAGACCAAGTACAACTACGGCGAAGCCGTCGCGTCGCTGACGTACAAGTGGTTCAACGTCAAGTACTGGCTGACCTATACGCCCGACTACTTCGGCTACAACAGCGCCTCGCTGCTCGCCGGCAATGACCTGCACAGCCGCGGCTCCGGCTACCTGGATATCAACGGCACCTTCGACCTGGGCCACGGCGTCACGCTGCTGCTGCACTACGGCCAGGAGCGCGTGCGCAACTTTGCCGCCTACAACTTCCGCGACGTGCGCGTGGCGCTGTCCAAGGCCTTCGAGGGCAGCTGGACCGTGACCGGCGCCTATACCCGCGGCTGGGGGCGTACCGACGTCTACGACAAGTACACCACCGGGGCGCTGGATTCGTCCGGCAACCCGTCCGTTTCCAACCCGCTGAAAAGCACGTTCCTGGTCTCGGTGACCAAGACGTTCTGACGGCAATCTTCAACCGCTGTTTTACCGCTTCCTACCACCATGGCCTCCCTGGGTCTTACCGACGCGACCGGACTTGTCGGCGTTGCCGCCTACGTTGCCGCGCATTTTGCCGTGCAGGTCCTGCACAAATCCCCGACCGGCAGGCTGGCCGTCGTCCTCAACGTGATCGGGCCGAGCTGCATCCTGATCTCGCTGACCGGCGCCTTCAACCTGGCGTCGTTCCTGACCCAGTGCTTCTGGCTGGGGCTGACGCTGCTGGGCTGGTGGCGCAACCGGCGGGCGGGGCATGCGGTGGTGGAAACGCTGGGCGGACCGCGCCCGGGACAGCCCGTGCAGCAGTAACGAAGAGACGGCCAGGACGCTTGGCAACGACGATACAAATCTTCCGTTGCCTTGGCTCCCAGCCGTTTCTATACTCACCCCGAAACACTATTGGTAATCTAATTAACCTACAGTGAATCGACAAGAAACCCGAAAGCCTGAGACCCGTAACGGGCCGCATGGCAACCCCGGGATGACAACAGGAGACAAGGATGAGAAACGCCCCCAGAATCCCCGCCAGCCATTCCCGACCGTCGTAACCCCCGGCAGGCAGTACCGCAACGTACCCACCCAGACCGCAGACGGCAGACCGTGACGGAGCGCAGCTCCAGATAAACGGCAACCCGGGAAGCAAGGAGACATCGTGTATTCACAGAAAGACGTGCTGTCGATCGGCGCGCAGGCGCCGATCGCCCCCGCCCAACCGCAGCAAACCCAATCGCATGAACTGCAGCGCACCCTGACCTGGAAGGATGCCTTCTGGGTCACCAGCGGCGTGCCCGCGGGCGTGCTCTTCACCATCGGCGGCGTGTCCGCCACCATCGGCAACCCGGCCTGGGTGATCTGGATCCTCGCCATCCTGGTCGGCTTTGCGCAGTGCTTCGTCTATGCCGAGATCTCGGGCCTGTATCCGCACAAATCCGGCGGCGCCTCGGTGTATGGCGCGCTCGGCTGGGTGCGCTACAGCAAGTTTGTCGCACCGGTCTCGGTGTGGTGCAACTGGGTGGCCTGGTCGCCGATGCTGGCGCTGGGCACCAGCCTCGCCGCCGGCTACATGCTGAGCGCGCTGTTCCCGCCCGATTCGGTCATCAACACCTGGCAACTGACACTGGTGGACCTGGGCTTTGTCAGCAAAGGCCTGACGCTGCGGGTGAACTCCACCTTCATCCTGGCCACCGCCTTCCTGCTGGTCACCTTCAAGCTGCAGCACAGCGGCGCCTCGGCCGCGGCCACCACGCAGCGCATCCTGGGCATTGCCTCGCTGACGCCGCTGGTGCTGATCGCGCTGGTGCCGATGTTCACCGGCGACATGCCGTCCACCAACTTCCTGCCGCTGCTGCCGCTGACCCATGACGGCGCCGGCGCCCCGGTGCTGGGCGGCTGGAACGCCGCCGGCATCAGCACCGCCATGGGCGCGATGTTCCTGGCGTGCTGGTCGACCTTCGGCTTCGAGACCGCGGTCTGCTACACCCGCGAGTTCAAGGATCCGCAGAAGGACACCTTCAAGGCGATCTTCTGGTCCGGCGTGCTGTGCCTGTTCATGTTCATCGCGGTGCCGATCGCCTTCCAGGGCTCGCTGGGCCTGTCGGGCATGCTGGAACCGGCCATCGTCGACGGCTCCGGCGTGGGCGCGGCCATGGCCAAGTTCGTCGGCGGCGGCGCGGTGGTGTTCAACGTGATCGTGGTGATGCTGGTGCTGGCGATCCTGCTGATCGTGATGACCTCGATGATGGGTTCGTCGCGCACGCTGTACCAGGCCTCGGTCGACGGCTGGCTACCGCGCTACCTCTCGCACGTGAACGAGCACGGCTCGCCCACGCGCGCGATGTGGACGGACCTGGTGTTCAACCTGTTCCTGCTGCTGATGTCGAACTACATGGCAGTGCTGTCGATCAGCAACGTCTGCTACATGATCTTCGTGTTCCTGAACCTGCAGTCGGGCTGGATCCACCGCATGGACCGCCCGGACTGGGCCCGCCCGTACAAGTGCAAGAACTGGCTGCTGGCACTGGGCGCGTTCTTCGGCTTCTTCGACCTGGCCTTCGTCGGCGCCGGCGCCAACTTCCAGGGCGAGCACACGCTGCGCAACGGCCTGATCGCCGCGCTGCTGATCGTGCCGGTGTTCGTGTACCGCCACTACATCCAGGACAAGGGCCGCTTCCCCGAGTCGATGCGCCGCGACATGGAGCTGCCCAATGCGCGCGCCGGCGTGCTGCCCTACGTGGCGCTGGTCGTCGGCGGGCTGGTGGTGTGGATCGCTGCCAGGCTGACGGTGATCACCTGACGGCTCCGGCAGGCCGGCCCGGTGCCGGCCTGCCCCCCTTCCCGATTTCCCTGCTTTCCCTGAATTCCGAGGTACCGCCATGACTGACACGCTCCGCGTGCGCGTCGGCCGCGTCGAGCCGCTGGCCGCCGGCATCAAGCGCTTCACCCTGCAACCCTGCGACGGCGGCGCGCTGCCCGCCTTCGACAGCGGCAGCCACGTGGTCGTCCATATGGACGGCGGCCGGCTGCGCAACGCCTATTCGCTGACCAGCACGCTGGGCGAGCCCGGCCACTACCAGATCGCAGTGCGGCTGGAAGAGGCTTCGCGCGGCGGCTCGCGCTATATGCACGAGCAGGTCGGCGAAGGCGACGAACTGCATATCGGCGCGCCCGGCAACCTGTTCAGCCTGGACCACGGCGCCGGCCGCCACCTGCTGATCGCCGGCGGCATCGGCATCACGCCGTTCATGACGCATATCCAGGCGCTGGCCGCGCGCGGCGCGGCGTTCGAACTGCACTACTGCTTCCGCAACGCCAGTTCCACCGCCTTCCTGGACGTGCTGCCCGCCACGCTGCAGCCCGGCCAGCTTCACCTGTACGAGAGCGACAGCGGCACCATGCTCGACCTCGCCGCGCTGATCGCCGCGCAGCCTGCCGACACGCACGTCTATGTCTGCGGCCCGGCGCCGCTGAACGACGCCGTGGTCAACGCCGCGCGCGCTGCGGGCTGGGACGCGGGCCGCATCCACTTCGAGCAGTTCCGCAACGAGGTCGACGCCACCGGCGGCGCCTTCGAGGCCGTGCTGCAGAAAAGCGGGCTGACGCTGCAGGTCGGCGCCGACGAGCCGCTGCTGCGCGCCATCGAGAAGGCGGGCATCAAGGTGGACTGCATGTGCCGCGAAGGCATCTGCGGCTCCTGCGAGACCACCATCCTGGAAGGGCAGGCCGATCACCGCGACCAGTACCTGTCGGATGCCGAAAAGGCTGCGCAGAAGACGATGATGCTGTGCGTGTCGCGCTGCAAGGGCCAGCGGCTGGTGCTGGATCTCTGACCATACTGAGGCCATTCGCAACCTTTCGGTTGCGCTTCCCCGTCCGGTCTCCTAACATGCAACCACAACGTTGCCCATTAATGCCTGAACAAGGAGACCGGACATGGCTTCATCCACCGACCGCATCGAGCGCAGCATCCTGCTGGCCGCCCCCATCGAACGCGTCTGGCATGCACTGGCCGACGCCGACACCTTCGGCAGCTGGTTTGGCGTGAAATTCGACGGCGTGACCTTCGCCCCAGGCCAGCGTGCCGTGGGCAGCATCACCTATCCCGGTTATGAATACCTGAAGTTCGACGTAGAGGTCGAGCGCATGGAACCACCGAGGCTGCTGTCCTGGCGCTGGCATCCGGCGCCAATGGAGCGCGGCCGCGACTATTCGGCCGAACCGCCCACGCTGGTGGTGTTCGAGTTGAAGGAAGCCGAAGGCGGCACGCTGCTGACCGTGGTCGAATCCGGCTTCGACCAGATCCCGCCCGAACGCCGCATGGAAGCCTTCCGCATGAACAGCGGCGGCTGGGACGGTCAGATGGAAAACATCCGCAAGCATGTCAGCAGCGCAGCCTGAAACCCCGCCCGCGCTCGAACTGCGCGATGCGGCGACCGTCTTCGCCGCGCTTGGCGACGAAACCCGGCTGCGGCTGGTGGCAGCGCTGTGCGCGGGCGGCGCGCTGTCGATCGCGCAGCTGACCGCGGGCAGCGCCATGACGCGCCAGGCGGTCACCAAGCACCTGCAGGTGCTGGCGCAGGCCGGGCTGGTGCGCGACAGCCGCGCCGGCCGCGAGCGCCTGTGGCAGTTCGAGCCCGGCCAGGTCGAAGCCGCGCGCCGGTCGCTGGAAGCGATCGGGCGGCAATGGGATTTTGCGCTGGCAAAGCTGAAGCTGGCGGTGGAAGCCGAGCATTGACCTCCCCCCGCACGCCAGCGGTTTGCTCCCCTCTCGCAAGCAATGGACACCCTTTCACTCGCCGCTATACTGGGAGCCCCGCCCATCACAGCGAGAGGAAGCGCGCAGTGGCTGACCACGACCTGTCCAGGCTGAAAATCGACCGGAGCGCCGCCGCGGCCGGCGCCGGCATCCGCCCCCGGCGCAGGTGGCTGCGCTATGCAGTGATCGCGCTGGCCGCGCTGGCCCTGGCCGGCATCGCCATGAAGCTGGCCGGGCCGCAGGCGGTGCAGACCGCCACCGTCACCTCCGCCTATCCCACGCAGAATTTCACCGTGCTCAATGCCACCGGCTATGTCGTGCCGCAGCGCAAGGCGGCGGTCGCGTCCAAGGCGCAGGGCCGGCTGGAATGGCTGGGCGTGCTGGAAGGCTCGCGCGTGAAGAAGGACGAGATCATCGCGCGGCTGGAGAGCAAGGACGTCGCCGCCTCGTTCGCCCAGGCCCAGGCACAGGTCCAGGTGGCGCAGGCCAACCTGGCGCTGCAGCAGGCCGAGCTGAAGGACGCCGAGGTGAACCTGCGCCGCTCGAAGATCCTGATCGTGCCGAACGCCATCTCGCGCACCCAGTACGACGCCGACGTGGCGCGCTTTGACAAGGCGCGGGCCTCGGTCAACAGTTCGCGCGCGGCGATCGCCTCGGCCCAGGCCAATGCCCGCGCGGCCGAGGTCGCGGTGGAGCAGACCGTGGTGCGCGCGCCCTTCGATGGCGTGGTGCTGGTCAAGCATGCCAACGTGGGCGACAACATCACGCCCTTCTCTGCCGCCGCCGACACCAAGGGCGCGATCGTGACCATCGCCGACATGGAGACGCTGGAGGTGGAAGCCGATGTCGCCGAATCCAATATCGGCAAGATCCGCGCCAACCAGCCGTGCGAGCTGCTGCTGGATGCGCTGCCGGGATTGCGGCTGGCGGGGCAAGTGTCGCGCATCGTGCCGACGGTGGACCGCTCCAAGGCCACCGTGCTGGTCAAGGTGCGCTTTGTCGACCGCGATGCGCGCGTGCTGCCGGACATGAGCGCCAAGATCGCCTTCCTGTCGCGCACCGCCTCGGCGCAGGACCGCCAGCCGGTGGTGGCGGTGCAGCCCGCCGCCGTGGTCACGCGCCAGGGCCGGGAGCTGGCCTATGTGGTGAAGGACGGCCGTGCGCATGAGGTGCAGGTCAAGACCGGCGACAAGCTGGGCGAACTGGTGGCCGTGCAGGGCGTCAAGCCCGGCGACGTGCTGGTGCTGTCGCCGGCCGACAATCTCGGCGACGGCGACCGCATCACCGTGGCCAAGCCGTAGAGAGGACCACATGAGCGCAGCACCGCTGGTGCAGATCAGCCACCTCGCCAAATCCTACCGGCGCGGCGTGCAGACCGTGCCGGTGCTGACCGATATTTCGCTCGATATCGGCGAAGGCGAATTTGTTGCGCTGATGGGACCGTCGGGCTCGGGCAAGAGCACGCTGCTGAACCTGATCGCCGGCATCGACCGGCCCGACAGCGGCACGCTGCACGTGGCGGGGCTGGACATCACGCGGCTGCCGGAGGCCGAGCTGGCCGACTGGCGCGCCGCCAATGTCGGCTTTATCTTCCAGTTCTATAACCTGATGCCGGTGCTGACCGCGTTCGAGAACGTGGAGCTGCCGCTGATGCTGACCAGCCTGCCACGTGCGGAGCGTCGTGCGCGCGTGGAACTGGTGCTGGACATGGTCAACCTGGCCGACCGCATGAGCCACTACCCGTCGGAGCTGTCGGGCGGCCAGCAGCAGCGCGTGGCGATTGCGCGCGCGCTGATCACCGACCCCGCGCTGATCGTCGCCGACGAGCCCACCGGCGACCTCGACCGCACCTCCGCCGCCGAGATCCTGGCGATGATGCAGCGGCTCAATGCCGATGCCGGCAAGACCATCATCATGGTCACGCACGATGCCCACGCCGCGGCCGCGGCCGGGTCGCTGGTGCACCTGGAGAAGGGAGAGTTGATCCGTGGCGAGATTGCCTAAGTCGTCATGTACGCACTCAAGCTGATCACCCGCAACGCGCTGCGGCACAAGCTGCGCACCACGCTGACGGTGTTCGGGCTGGTGATCGCGGTACTGGCGTTCGGGCTGCTGCAGACGGTGATCGATGCCTGGTATGCGGGCGCGTCTGCAGCATCCAGCGCGCGGCTGGTCACGCGCAATGCGATCTCGCTGGTGTTTCCGCTGCCGCTGAGCTACGAAAGCCGCATCAGGGGCGTCGACGGCGTGACCTCGGTGGCGCGCTCCAACTGGTTCGGCGGCGTCTACCGCGATCCCAAGAACTTCTTCGCGCAGTTCGCGGTATCCGATAACTACCTCGACCTCTATCCGGAATTCATCGTGCCCGACCAGCAGCGCGCCGACTACCAGCGCGACCGCAAGGGCGCGCTGGTCGGGCGCCAGCTGGCCGACCAGTTCGGCTTCAAGCTTGGCGACGTGGTCCCGATCAAGGGCACCATCTACCCCGGCACCTGGGAGTTCGTGGTGCGCGGCATCATGGAAGGGCGCGACGAGAGCACCATCACGCGCCAGATGGTGTTCCACTGGGAATACCTGAACGAGACCGTGCGCAAGCGCACCCCGCGCCAGGCCGACCAGGTCGGCGTCTTTGTGCTGGGCGTGGACAACCCCGACAACACCGCCGCGATCTCGCGCAATGTCGATGCGGTGTTCCGCAATTCACTGGCGGAGACGCTGACCGAGACCGAGCAGGCCTTCCAGCTGGGCTTTGTCGCCATGTCCAACCAGATCATCGCGGCGATCCGCGTGGTGTCCTACGTGGTGATCGTGATCATCATGGCGGTGATGGCCAATGCCATGGCGATGAGCGCACGCGAGCGCACCGTGGAATACGCCACGCTCAAGGCGCTGGGCTTCGGCCCCGGCTTCCTGGCGCTGCTGGTGTTCGGCGAGTCGCTGGCGATCTGCGTGGCCGGCGGCGCGCTCGGCATGCTGGCGACGCCGCCGGTGGCAAGCGTCTTCAAGCAGGCCGTTGGCGGCGTGTTCCCGGTCTTCACCGTGTCGCCCCAGACCATGCAGCTGCAGGCGGCCTGCGCGCTGGCGGTGGGCGTCTTTGCCGGCATCGTGCCGGCGGTGCAGGCTGCGCGCGTGCGCATCGTCGAGGGCCTGCGGGCCATCGGCTAGCGCGCGGAGGCTGATGTGGCGATCCCGCTGACCTATATCGCGCGCAACCTGTGGGCCAGGCGCCTGACCACCGCGCTGACCGCGGGCGGGCTGGCGCTGGTGGTGTTCGTCTTTGCCACCATGCTGATGCTGGACGCCGGCCTGAAGAAGACCCTGGTCACCACCGGCGAGCAGAACAACGTGGTGCTGATCCGCAAGGGCGCCGAGACCGAGATCCAGAGCTCGGTCAACCGCGACCAAGCCAGCATCATGGAGATGCACCCGGCCGTGGCCATGAGCGGCGCTGGCCGGCCGCTGGCCTCGCGCGAGGCGGTGGTGCTGATCTCGCTTACCAAGACCAGCACCGGGCAGCCGTCCAACGTGGTGATCCGCGGCATCTCGCCGCCGGGCATGGACCTGCGCCCGCAGGTGCGGCTGGTGACCGGACGCATGTTCCGGCCGGGCTCGTCCGAGATCATCGTCGGCAGCAGCATCGCCGGCGGCTTTGCCGGGGTGCAGATCGGCGAGCACCTGCGCTTTGCCCAGCGCGACTGGACCGTGGTCGGCCACTTCGACGCCGGCGGCAGCGGCTTCGACTCCGAGATCTGGGGCGACGTGGACCAGCTGATGCAGTCGTTCCGGCGCAATGCGTATTCGTCGATGGTGGTGCGGCTGGCGGATTCGGCGCTGTTCGACCGCTTTCGCGCCGATATCGACGTCGACCCGCGGCTGGCCGACGAGGCCAAGCGCGAGCAGGCCTTCTACAGCGACCAGTCCAAGGCGCTGTCCAGCTTTATCAAGATCCTCGGCTTCACGCTGTCCACCATCTTTTCGGTCGCGGCGATGATCGGCGCCATGATCACCATGTACGCCTCGGTGGCCAACCGCGTGGCGGAGATCGGCACGCTGCGCGCGCTGGGTTTCAAGCGCGTCAACGTGCTGACCGCCTTCCTGATCGAAGCCGCGCTGCTGGGGCTGGTGGGCGGCATCGCGGGCCTTGCGTGCGCCACGCTGATGCAGTTCGCGTCGTTCTCGACCACCAACTTCCAGACCTTCGCGGACCTCTCGTTCCGCTTCATCCTGACCCCGGCTATCGCGCTGCAGACGCTGGCGTTCTCGATGGTGATGGGGCTGGCGGGCGGATTCCTGCCGGCGGTGCGGGCGGCGCGAATGAATATCGTGGACGCGTTGCGGGCGCGCTGAGCGAGGGTTCGCTCCCCTCTCCCGCAAGCGGGAGAGGGAGCACGGCATCGGCATTCACGGCCCGGTAGTCGCTGCGCCCCACCCCCAACCTTTCCTTGCCTTATTCCACCCGCGCGTCTACAACCCGTAGTGATGCATGCTCCCCGTCAGGCATTGCCGGCGGCCAGTGCACCCCCGGCACGGCCAGCGGCGCCCGATGGCAAGGTACCCCCGCAACCCTCTCCGCCAGGACGCCCCCGATGAACCTCGACCTGCTGGGCTCGCTGCTGACTGCCGTCGTGGTGCTGCTGATCGGCACGCTGGTCAACCGCAGCGTCGGCGTGCTGTCGCGCTACAACATTCCCGACCCTGTCACCGGCGGCCTGCTGTTCGCGATCATCGCCTCGGTGGCGCTGGCGGCAGCGAACTTCCGCGTGGTGATCGATCCCGGCATGAAGCCGGTGCTGCTGCTGATGTTCTTCGGCGGCGTCGGGCTCTGCGCCGACCTGCGCATGCTCAGGCGCGGCGGCAAGGCGCTGGTGATCTTCCTCATCATCCTGCTGCCCTACATCCTGGTGCAGAACGTGGTGGGCGTGGCCATGGCCAGGACGCTGGACCTGCATCCCATCTTCGGGCTGGTGAGCGGCTCGATCACGCTGGTGGGCGGCCACGGCACCGGCGCCGCCTATGCCGAGCGTTTTGCCGAGGTCAACAACCTGCAGGCGGTGATGGACCTGTCGATGACGGTGGCCACCATCGGCCTGATTGTGGGCGGCATCATCGGCGGCCCGGTGGCGCAGTACCTGATCTCGCGCTACAAGCTGCGCTCGACCGCGCGCGAGGCCGGCGACACCGAGGAAGAAGCCGCCGCGGTTTCCCCCATCACCACCGTGGGCGCGCTGGCCTCGCTGGCCGGCATCCTGGCCGCGGTGATCGGCGGGCGCTGGATCGCCGCGCAGATGCCCACCGGCGCCATCACCATCCCCGGCTTCCTGTGGTGCATGATGCTCGGCATCGCCATCCGCAACCTGCTGCCCTTTGCCGGCGCGCGCTTTGACGACCGCGCCACCGACCTGATCACCAATATCTGCCTGTCGCTGTTCCTGGTGATGACCATGATGGCGCTGGACCTGGCCGAGGTGGCGCTGTCCGCCGGCCCCTTCCTGCTGATCATCGCCATGCAGGTGGTCTTCATCATCCTGTATGTGGTGCTGGTGTGCTTCCGCTTCATGGGGGGCGATTACGAGGCCGCGGTCACCTCGGCCGCCTTTATCGGCTTCAACATGGGGTCGACCGCCACCGCCATGGCCAATATGCGCGCCATCACGTCCCGCTACGGGCCGGCACCCACCAGCTATTTGATCACGCCGCTGGCCGGCGCGTTCTTCGTCGACCTGATGAACGCCTTCGTGCTGACCATGCTGCTGGCGTTGCCGCTGATCGGAGGCTGACATGCGCCGCGCCCTCTTCACCCTCCTCATTGCCTTGGTGGCCAGCGCCTGGCTGGCAGGCTGCGGCGGCGGCCCGCCCGCCGACGGCATCCGCGCCGGCATCAACGAGCGGCTGGCGCAGGCGCTGCCGCCGGGCACGGTGGAACTGGCCGGCCTGGACCGGCGCGGCTCGCAGGCAGACACCAAGGCCCCGGCCGGTGAAACCCGCCGCGTGGTGTACTTCGATGCGGAACTGAAACTGCTGCGCGACTACGACTTCGGCGCCTGGGACTCGCCCGGCGTGGCCGGGCTGGTGTCGGCGCTGGGCGCGGGCCCGCGCGGCATCACCGGCATCACCAGCGGCGGCAACAAGGCCGGCGACATCATCCGCGCGCATGGCACGGCGCTGTACCGGCGCGACGGCGAGCGCTGGGTCGGCGTGCTGCCGGCCGGCTACCGCCCCGCTGAAGCCCCGACCGTCGCCACCGATGCGCAAAGGGGCCCGGCGGCGATCCTGGACGCGATGCGCAAGGTGATCGAGTCCGTGCAGAAGGATGCCTCGCCGGCGCAGCGCGCCGTGATCGAGCAGGAGCTGACCACCGCGCACGCCAACATCCGCGCGCGGCTGGCACGGGTCAACGAGGGCTATGCCATTGCCGCCGGCGCCGAACACGGCCAGTACCTGCGCTTCGCGAAGGCGCTGGTGGACGGGGCACGCGTGCGCGCGATGCCGCTGGTCACGCACGGCGGAGAAGAGAACCTGCGGCTGCTGCGCGCCGGCAAGGTCTCGGTGGCGCTGGCGCAGGGCGATGCGGCGCTGGAAGCCTACGAGGGCAAGGGCGTGTTTGCCGCCGACGGCCCGCAAGCCTCGCTGCGCGCCATCGGCAGCCTCTACCCCGAGCCCGTGCACGTGCTGGTGCGCGACGCCGATCCCGCCCGCTCGGTGTCAGAGCTGCGCGGCAAGCGCATCGCCGTGGGCGAGCGCGGCTCAGCCTCGCGCGTGACCGCGCTGCGCGTGCTGGCTGCGCATGGCCTGACCGACAAGGACTTCAAGGCCGAGGAAGTTGGGCTGGGCACCGGGCTGGTGGCGCTGCGCCAGAAGCAGGTCGACGCGGTGATCCAGGTGATCGGCGTGCCGGCCGACAGCATCCGCGACGCGCTCGGCGAAATGCCGCTGCGGCTGCTGCCGCTGGACGAACGGGTCATCACCGCGATGGTCGGGCAGAAGGCGGGCTATTTCCGCGCCACCATCGCGCCGGGCACCTATCCCGGCCTGCACACGCCGGTGCGCACCATCGCCACGGCGGCGATCCTGGTGACCGGGCCGGACCTGTCCGATACCGAAGTGGCCGAGCTGACGCGGCTGGTCTACCGCCACGGGCGCGACTTTGTCGCCCGCGGCAGCGCCCAGGGCGCGCAGATCGCCGTGGCAACGGCGCGTGAAGGGCTGATGATCCCGCAGCATCTGGCGGCGGCCAAGGCGCTGGACGCGCTGGCGACACCCGGCATTCCGCCCGCCAAGCCCGGCGGAACGCCCGCGAAGCCCGTTGCAACGCCTGCGGCTTCGGGCGCCCGTGCGCAGTAAGGCCCGGCGGGCGGGCCGCCGATCAGCCCGCCGCGCTCGCCAGGCCTTCAGCCAGCCGGCAGCGCCGGTCCAGGAAATCGCTGGCGTGGCCGTTGCTGCCGGCCACGCTGTCGACGGGCTGGTCGATCACGACAAAGCCTGCCCCGCCCTGCCGCTCCCGCACATAGGTGACAAAGATGCCGCGGTCCGGCGGCGCTGCGGCGGCGCCCCCCTTGGTGCCGTCACGCACGAGCTGGAAAGGGTCGACCGCCAGCACCGGCGCGCTGGCTGGCACAAAGATCGCGCGCACCGGCTTGTCCTCGAGCCGCAGCGTGGTCCAGCCGGTGCCGATCGGCCCGGCCGCGCCATTGACCACGGCGCGCGCGGCCGAGCTGATGCAATCGAGATGGATATGCAGCTGGTCCTGGCTGCGCGAGGCGCGGGAATTGATCGCGAGGCCTAGCATGTCGTCGGGCACGGCCTTGCCAAGCGAACGGCCAACGATGCCGCGCGCGGCCCAGCCGAAGGCCCAGGGGTTGGCGCCTGCGCCGTCCCAGGCTCTGGCGTCGTCGATGCCGGTCATCGTCCGTGCCGGGATCACCAGGTAATGCGACTTGCCGATCGCGTCCTTGTAGAGCACCAGTCCCTGGGACCGATCCACTTGCGCGCAATCGGGATGAGCCGCCGCGGTACTGCCAAGGCAGCGCTGCTGCACGTTGCGCCACAAGCCATCGCGGCCGCCCGACAGGACGCCGACGACGCTTTCGGCGGTGCAGCCGGCCAGGGCCAGGATGGCCGCCAGCCACAACGCGGGGGCACCGCGCCAACCGCGGGCCGGCTTCAGCGCCGGCACGAAACTCCGTAGAAAGTCCCGGCGCGTGGATTAGACACCACATAGGCGTGGCGCTGCGCCCAGAACTGCGCGGTACGGAAGGCTTCGGCCTCGCGCTCGCTCCAGTCCGTTGCAAGCAACGGCAGGGCTTCGGCATCGGTGGTGAGATAAACCCGCGCCTGATAGCGGGCGGATTGCAGCGTGCCGGTACGGATGGTGCGGATCGTGACGTGGAGGGTCATAGGCAGCTTCTCGACTAGGCGACTACCAAATCATAACCACTTCCGTGTGTTGGATTGGTGAAACCGTTGAGAATGTGCTAAGGCACCACAGATCTGTCAGGATCCGGCCCCGGCACCGACATACCCGCATCCTCATGCCTTCGGGAGAAAAACATGCCGCCCAACCCGCTCCGCAAGTCCGCCATCCTTGTGCTGACCCACCTTGCCGCGCTGGCCGTGGGCTTTGCCGCGGGCATCTATGTCCTGCCGATCCTGACGGAGCAGGCCGGTGCCAGTGCCGAGCAAGTGCAGGCTGTGTCACAACAGGCGCGCTATACCGGCACCTTTCGCAAGGACCTGGCGGGTAGCGACGCACTGCACTGGGCCAGCGGCCGGCTCCATGTTTCGCCGCAGGCGCTTGCCTTTGAAGGCAGCGTTGCGCCGGGGCCGGACTATCGGATCTACCTGGCGCCGGAGTTTGTCGACAACAAGGAGGCCTTCCTTCGGATCAAGGACCGGTCGCTGCAGGTTGGTGAGCTGAAGACCTTTGGCAACTTCACCGTGGCGTTGCCGGCTGGCGTGGATCCGGCACGGTATGGGGCGGTGGTGATTTGGTGTGAGAGGTTTGGGCAGTTTATCGGGGCGGCGGGGTATCGGTAGTCATCGCCATGCCGCCGGATATCGCGATGTCGCGCTTGGCAACAACAAGAACACCCCGCAACCAAAGGGCGAAGACCAGAGAAAAAGAGGCCGATCAAATCAACCGGCCCAACGACCCCCCGCAATACCAGCCGCAGGTGTCGATATGACAGTCAAGCGCCCGCCCATGCAGGCATCACAACCTGCCAGGCGGGCATCAGGCAGTTACGCTCAGAAGCGATGACGCAGGCCAACGGTAGCACCGGTCTGGTTCTCACCAGCCACCACCGTGCCAACCCCATTCAGGCCCAACGCCGAACCCGACTTGTTCTTCGAGTACCCAACATTCAGGTACACATCCGTACGCTTGGACAGCGAGTAGTCCGCCGACAGCACGAACATCCACGGATCCGCATCGCTATTGCGGGTGTCGTTGTAGTAGGCCGCGCCGGTCAGCTGGAAGGCAGGCGTGAAGCGGTACTGCGCGCCAGCCCAGTACACGTTGCTGCGGGTCGAAATGGCGCTGGCGCTCGACACGCCGTCGTCCTTCAGCCAGCGGTAGCCGGCAAACACCTTGGCGCCGCCAAAGGCATAGGCCGTACCCACCGCGGCGCGCTTGGCGGCACGGTCCTGCAACGCCACGGTGGCGCCCTGGTACTGGTCGTAGGCAGCGCCGACCGAGAAGCCGCCCGCGGCGTACGACAGGCCGCCGCCGAAGTTGCGCGCGACCTTGGGCTCGCCCGGGACTTCGCCGTTGTTGTCGCGACCGAAGCTGTAGAAGCCGGTGGCGGTCAGGCCGCCGAACTTGCCGGTGTACTTGATGGCGTTGTCGGCGCGGCCATTGAAGGCCGAGTCAACGCTGTTCAGCGAGTAGCGCGGGCCCACGCCCATCGGGTCGAAGGCGCCGAACAGGTCGTACAGCGCGTTCTGCTGGCGGCCCAGCGTGACCGCGCCCCAGCCGCCCTGCAGGCCGACGTAGGCCTGGCGGCCGAACAGGCGGTTGCCCTGGCCCGAGGTGCCGGTATCGATGTCGAACCCGCTCTCCAGCACGAAGATACCCTTCAGGCCGCCGCCCAGGTCTTCGGTGCCGCGCAGGCCCCAGCGCGAGCCGGACAGGTTGCCAGAGTTCAGGCGCGTTGCCGTACCCTGGGCGCCGTTGCTGCCCGGCACGTGGCTGATCACTTCGACGCCGGCATCGACGATGCCGTAGAGCGTCACGTTCGACGCGGACTGGGCCGACGCCACCCCGGATACGGCCGACGCGGCCGCTGCTGCCGTCATTGCAAGGAGAGCTTTCTTCACTGTAATTTCTCTGTGTTCTGTTTGAGGCACGACACCGCGCCGGACCCAGGCCGGGTCGGCAAGGCCAACCAGGTCCAGCCGGGCAACCCGGCAACGGCGCATCGTCCGCACAAGTTGCGGCCTCGGCATTGTCGCGGCGCAATATGTAACCTTTGTGACCCATGCTTCGTAGCAGGAAGTGACGGATAGCCCCAAATGGGGGTTTTCCCTGTAACCAAGGGGAACGTTTTGGTACGATGCATGCTTTTCCGACGACGGTAATGCCAGTGCCCCGTGCCGCCATGTGCCTGTGCCTCGACCGCTTCGCCTCATGAGGCTGGCTGAGATCAAGACCCGGCTTGCCCCGCTGCTCGCCTCGCTGCAGGCTTCATTGCCTGCCCCCCTCCAGCAACGCCTGTCAGGCATGGCCGCGCGCCTTGCACGCGCCGGCCTGACCCGGCCCGGGTCGCTGCGCCCCACGCGGCGCGGCGTGCTGGTGGGCCTGGCCGCCATCCCGGCGGCCCTCCTGCTCTATGTGCTGGTCCTGATCCCGTTCACGCCGGGCATCAGCGATATCCGCAAGGCCAAGTCCGAGCAGCCGGCCCAGGTGCTGTCCGCCGACGGCAAGGAGCTGGCGGTGTTCAAGTGGGCCAACCGCGACTGGGTGCCGCTGTCGCAGATTTCACCCAATGTGGTGGCTGCGCTGATCTCCACCGAAGACCACCGCTTCTACCAGCACCACGGGCTGGATTGGCGCAGGCTGGCCTCGGCCGCGGTGCATACCTTCTCCGGCGACCGCCAGGGCGGGTCCACCATCACCCAGCAGCTGGCCCGCAACCTCTATCCCGATGAAATCGGCCGCGCGCCCACGCTGACGCGCAAGCTCAAGGAAGCCATCACCGCGCTGAAGATCGAGGCGCTCTATACCAAGGACGAGATCCTCGAGACCTATCTCAACACCGTGCCGTTCCTGTACAACGCGTTCGGCATCGAGATGGCGGCGCGCACCTACTTCGACCGCCCGGCGCGCTCGCTCGACGTGCTGCAGAGCGCCACGCTGATCGGCATGCTCAAGGGCAACAGCTACTACAACCCGGTGCTCAACCCCGAGCGCGCGCTCGACCGGCGCAATATCGTGCTGGCCCAGATGGTCAAGCGCGGCAAGCTGGATGCGGCGCGCTACGAGCAGCTGAAGAAGCGCCCGCTGCGCATCGACTTCGAGCGCCAGACCGAGCCGCCAGGCCCCGCGCCACATTTCGCGCAGCAGCTGCGCAAGTGGCTGATCGGCTGGGCCGACCGCAATGGCTACGACATCTACGCCGACGGCCTGGTGGTGCATACCACCATCGACGCCCGCCTGCAGGCCATGGCCACGCAGGCCGTGGTGCAGCAGGGCAACCGGCTGCAGGCCATCGCCAACGCGGCCTGGGCGCCGCGCGCGGGCTGGGCCGCCAACCTGCCGCTGGTGCAGGCCTTCGTGCGCGAAACCCCGGAGTACCGTGCCGCCATCGCCGCCGGCACCGCGCCGGAAGAGGCGCTGCGCCATCTGATGTCCGACCATGCCTTCATGCGCGCGCTGCACCAGCAGAAGACGCGCATCCAGGCGGGCTTCATGGCCATCGATCCGCGCAACGGCGAGATCCGCGCCTGGGTCGGCAGCCGCGACTACACCCAGGACGCGTTCGACCACGTGCAGCAGGCGCGCCGCCAGCCGGGCTCGACCTTCAAGCCCTTTGTCTACGGCGCGGCCTTTGAAGAAGGCAAGACCCCCGACGACACGCTGGTGGACCAGCCGGTGGAAATCGAACTGGCTGGCGGCGAGGTCTGGCGCCCCACCGATGAAGGCCGCCCCACCGGCCGCGCCATGACGCTGCGCGACGGCCTGGTCTATTCGCGCAACACCATCACCGCGCAGCTGATGCACGAAGTGGGGCCGACGCGCGTGGCGCGGCTGGCGCGCGACATGGGCGTGCGCGACAGCCAGCTCGACGTGGTGCCGTCGCTGGCGCTGGGCACCAGCCCGGTCACGCTCAAGGAGATGGTGGCCGCCTACGGCACCATCGCCAACGCCGGCGACTACATCGCGCCCACCATGGTGACGCGCATTGAAGACCGCCAGGGCAATGTGCTGCAGGTGTTCCGGCCGGCGCGCGCCGAGCACGCGCTGCCCGCCGCCACCACGCAAACCCTGCTCGACGTGATGCGCGACGTGATCGACCGCGGCACCGGCGCCAGCATCCGCTCGCGCTTCGGCATCCGCGCCGACGTGGCCGGCAAGACCGGCACCACCCAGGACAATGCCGACGGCTGGTTCATCCTGATGCATCCGGAACTGGTGGCGGGCGCCTGGGTCGGCTTCAACGACAGCCGCGTCACGCTGCGCAGCGACTACTGGGGCCAGGGCGCGCACAGCGCGCTGCCGATGGTGGGCGACTTCTACCAGCGCGCGCTGCGCTCGCGCATCGTCGACGGCCGCGCGCGCTTTGCCGAGCACGAAGAGACCAGCCTGTTCGCATCGCTGGGAACGCAGCTGCGCGGCTGGTTCAGCCAGCTGTTCACGCGCGACAAGGCCAGCGAGACCCCGGCGCCGCGCCCGGCACCGCGTCGGCCGGCGCTGCCCACGCCGGAGGCCGAGGTCGCGCCGCCGGCCGGCGCGGCATCGTCTGCCGCGGTGGATGTCGGCCCGGATGAGTCCAGCCTGGCGCTGGATCGGGGGGAGACGGTGATTGCGGTGCCGCAGGACATGAGCGCGGGCAGCGCTCCGGTTGCGCCACCCCCTCAGGCCGAACCAGCGCCTAACGCCGCCCCTGCCTCCCCGGCTTCCGCAAATCCGCCCGCACCGCCTGCGCCCCCAGCGCCCATCACGCCCCTCGCGCCAACCATCATCACCCCAGCCAACGGCAGCAACTGAACGCCCCTCCGGACAGCGCGGCGCGGGGGCTACACCAACCCGATATCCCGCCCCCGCACCCCCGGAAACACCTGCGCCAGCCGCGCCTCATCGAGCCCGTACAGCCTGCGGAAGACCCCGCCCAGCACCGCCCGGTACTCATTGCGCACCGGCCAGTCGCGGTTCTGGTTGAGCGTGGCTTGTTCCACCGCTACCTGCTCACCAATGATGCGGCCGCCACGCACGGTGCCGCCCGCGACCCAGTAGACGGTGCCGTGGCCGTGGTCGGTGCCGCGCGTGCCGTTCTCGCGGAAGGTGCGGCCGAACTCGGACAGCACCACCACGGTGGTCTTGTCCCACACAGGACCCATCTCGGCGGCGAAAGCAGACAGGCCGCGGCCGAGGTTGTCGAGCAGGCCGGCCAGTTGCCCCTGTGCGCCGCCCTGGTTGACGTGGGTGTCCCAGCCACCCACGTCGATAAAGCCCAGGTTGAAGCGCTCGCGCATCAAGCCCGCCATGCGCCGGGCCTCGACCTCGAATCCGCGCGCGCTGAGCGAGCGGCGGTTGGCGGCCTGCATTTCCTGCATGCGCGCGGCCATGGTGCCGGCATCGTTGCCTGACATGCCGGGCTGCGGCTGCGCCTGGCGCGCCACCGTTTCGCGCAGCTCGAAGCCTTCATCGATCAGCGATTCAAAACGCGTGCCACGGTACATCTGCGCCAGCAGCTTCGCCTGGCGCGCATCGAACGGGGTGCGGCCGCTGCCCTTGAGCGAGACATTGGGCACGTCGCGCGGACCGGACAGCACCATCGGCAGGCCGTCGGTGAAGGCCACGGGCGCGGCCTGCCCGCCCATGGCCTGCGCCAGGCGGTTCAGGAAGCCGCTGCCGCGCAGCGCGGCCACGGACTTGCGGTCCTCGCCTTCGCCGGGCAAGCCGGCCTCGATCCCGTCCTGGGTCTCGAAGTGGCTGCGCGACAGGTCGTGCGTGCCGGCGAACGGCACGAAGGCCAACTGGCCGCGCTGCCATAGCGGCAGCATGGTCGCGGCCAATGCCGGGTGCAGCGCCCAGTCGCCGATGCCGCGCGCGGCGCTGTCGGCGGCAAAAGCCGGCGCCAGCGCCACTGCCGCGTTGGGGTCAGCGTCCGCACCGGCCGCGGGCGGGCGGCGAATGGCGATATTGGGCCGCGCGGCGTAATAGAAATCACTGCCGGCCGGCACCAGCGCGCTGGTGCCGTCATAGCCGCCGCGCAGGAACACCAGCAGGAAGCGCGCATCGGCCCGCGCCGGCAGCGCATAGACACGCGAGGCGATGGCGGGCAGGGCCAGCCCCAGCGTGGCGCCGCCCATCGTTTTCAGCCATTGTCGGCGTTGCATGGTCTGCTCCCTGTCAGCGCTGCATCCACTCGGGCGAGCCGAGCAGCACGGTATTCCATTCGGCCTGCGATTCCGCCTGGCCCAGCGCGGCGCGCGTGGCGGGGCCAAGGGTGGCTTCGATGGTGTCGAAGTACAGCTTGTTGCCGATCATCGGAAAGCGCGCGCCGCGCGGCCTCGCGCCATCGCCTGCAAACAATCCCGCCGGCCCCGAGCCGATCGCGCGCGCGATCTCGAAGCGCCGCACCATCTGGCCCGAGCTGGCCCACGCGCTTTCCGACGATGGATAGCCGTCCGGCGCCACGTGGCCGTAGAGCGGCTCGCCGAGCTGGTTCAGCCAGTTCATCACCGGGCGCAGGTTGGTCACGGGACGACCTTCATAGGCGAGCCGCATCGACGACACCACATAGACCATCGGATCCTTGAACTTGCGCGTGGGCGCCGCCAGTTGCCGGTCCAGTTCCGGCGCCAGGAACAAGGTGCGCAGCACCGCGGCGATATCGCCATCGGTGTACGTGAAGGTCTGCGCCATGCGCTCGACCAGCGCCGGCGGCGGGTTGTCGGCGATGAAATAGGCGGCCAGCTTGGCGCTGATAAAGCGCGCGGTGGCCGGCTCGCGCGCCAGGATCGACACCGCTCGCGCCACTTCGTCGAAGCCGGCCGGCTCGATGCGCTGGCCCAGCAGCGTCTTCGCACCGAAGTCATGGCGCGCGGGGTTGAATTCGAACAAACCCTCACTGCGGTACAGCCCCGCGCGCGCCGGCGGCAGCCGCGGCAGCGGCGTGCCGCGCAGGTTGACGCCCACGCCGGTCAGCACGCGCGCCAGCTCCTGCACGTCCTGCTGGGTGTAGCGGGAGCCGCTGGGGCCGCCCGATACGCCCATGGTATGCAGCTCCATCAGCTCGCGCGCGTAGTTCTCGTTGATGCGGTTGGCGCTGCTCTGGGCGTTGTCGAGGTAGACCAGCATGGCCGGCGCGGTCACGCTGGCCATCAGCAGGTCGCTGAAGCGGCCCAGCGCGTGCGGGCGGATGGCGCGCTCTTCGTAGTCGGCCAGCAGCAGCCGGACCTGGCCCTTGCCCGAGTAGACGTTGAAATGGTTCATCCAGAACCACGTCATTTGCTCGCGCAGCTGCGCCGGAGAATACAGCGCGCGCAGCAGGTGGCGCCGCGCGGCAGCGGCCACGATCTCGCGGCCCTGCGCGTTCAGCGCCTGGCGGGCCTGCTGCTTGCTGTCGTCGTCGGGCAGCGCGTCGATGCGCTGGCGGGCGTCGCGTGCGGACTGGATCTGCGCGGCGGCATCGGCCTGCAGGTTGGGCAAGGCTGCGATGACGGCCGCCAGTTCGGGCGGATCGGCCAGCGGCAGCGTCAGTTGCTGGTCGAGGAAGCCCTTGCGGCCCAGCCGGCGCAGGTCGCCAAGGGTGGTCTGGTCAGCGCCGTAGGTGACAGTGTTGAGCCAGCGCAGGTCGGTGGCGGCGGTGCTGCCGCCAGCCTCGGCCGGCACCTGGGCGCAGGCGGCCAGGCACGCTGCCAGTGCCAGTGCCGCGGCGGCCCGCCAGGCGGCGAGCGCGCCCCGGCCGGATTGTCTCGAATGCTGCGCCGGATTCATGCCTTGCTCCTCGCCCTGTTCGATCAACATCACTATGTTACGTGGCAAGCGCACATTGGTTGACCCGGAGGCGCCGCCGGAGTGTTACCAGTGCTTTCAGCACGCCGATTGCCGGAATTGCCAAGACAGCGGCGCGCTGCCTGGCTAGCCTTGCGCTCTGTCCCTCCGATCCCGCCCCCGGCGGAAACGCCTGCTTGCATGTCGCGCCCCCTGTCCGCTGCCGCCTGGCTGCCCACCGTTGGCTTTGTCCTGATCTGGTCCACCGGCTTTATCGTCGGCAAGGCCATCGTGCCGCTGGCCGATACCAGCCTGTTCCTGCTGGGCCGCTTTGCCGTGGCGGCGCTAATGTTCGTGGCCTGGTCGCTGGCGGCGCGCGCGGCCTGGCCGCCGCTGCGCGAGGCGCCGCGCCACCTGCTGGCAGGCGCGCTGATGCAGGGCATCTACCTGTGCGCCGGCTACGGCGCCGTGGCCAGGGGCCTGCCGCCGACGATCATGGCCCTGCTAGGCGCGCTGCAGCCGCTGCTGACCGCGCTGCTTGCCATCCCCCTACTGAAGGAGCTACCTTCCAGGCGGACGTGGCAGGGCCTGGCGCTGGGTGCGCTCGGCGTCGCGCTGGTGGTCGCCCCGGCGATGCAGGCCGGCATTCACCCGGCCGCGTCGGCCCTGTCGCCCTGGATCGTGCTGCTGGGCGTGCTGGCCATTGTCTCCATCACCATGGGAACCCTCTTGCAGAAGCCCGCCATCGCCGCCTGTGACTTGCGCGCCAGTTCCGCCTGGCAAAACCTGGGCGCCATGCTGGTAGCCGCCGCGATGGTGGCGATCCAGGCCGCCGACGCGCCGCTGCACTGGCATGGTGGCGTGGCGCTGTGGGCCGGACTGGCATGGGCGGCGATCGGCCTGTCGGGCGCCGGCACCTGGCTGCTGGTCAGCCTGGTGCGGCGTGGCCAGGCCGCCAATGCCGCGGCGCTGATGTTCCTGGCGCCGCCGCTGGCCGCGCTGCAGGCCTGGCTGCTGTTCGGCGAACGGCTGGATGCGGTGCAGGCGCTGGGCATGGCGGTGGCCGGCGCGGGCGTCTGGCTGTGCCAGACCCCTGGCAGGTTGCGGCATGCCGAAGCCCGCTGAACCCCAAGCCTCGCCGCTGGTCGAGCATCGGCGCTACCGCCCGCAGCCTGACGGCCACCAGCACGGCTACCACCAGTTGCTGTTCGGTCTGGCCGGCGCCACCGAGCTGGAGATCGACGGCCACGTCTATCGCGTGGACGACCGCACCGGCCTGATCGTGCCGGCCGGCAGCCATCATGAATTCCTGGGCTTGGACGGCAACCTGCAGCTGGTGGCGGACTTCCCGGCGCGCTCGGTGGCACTGCCCGCGCGGCTGATGACGCGCCCGCGCACGTTCCCGCTGGACGGCGCCTTCGGCAGCCGCGTGCGCGCGCTGGCGGCATGGCGCGCCGCCGCAGCAGCACGCGGGCCGCAGACCGACTGGCACCTGGCGGCAACGCTGGCCGCGGCGCTGGCGGACTGCCTCGGCATGCCCGGCGACGAGCAGGTATTCCCGCTGATGGCCGTTGATGCCTACCTGCGCGCCAACCTGGCCGCGCCACTGCGCGTGGCGGAAGTCGCCGGGCATTTCGGCTGGAGCGTGCGGCGCTTCCAGACCCTGTTTGCCGAGGCCTTCGGCGATACCCCGCACCGCTACCAGACCCGGCTGCGGCTGGACCGCGCGCTGCAGCTGCTGACGCAATCCACGCTGCCGCTGGCCGAGATCGCGCTGGCGTCAGGCTACCCGGACCAGACCACCTTCACGCGCAGCTTCGCGCGGCGCTTCGGGCAGCCGCCCGGGGCGTGGCGGGCGGCCGCACGCGGCTAGCCTGCCTGCGCGGTAGTCGATTCTGGCACCGGACTAACCGTGGTGACCCTCTCGCGTCGAGGCGAGTTAGAGGGCGGCGCAGGTTGAATGTGCGGCGTATAAGGCTTCCGCCCCTTGCAAGATCCGAGCGCTTAGCGCCGCATTGATCTGCGTCAGACTCAGATCATGCAGGGAAGCTATTGTGTCAATAGGGCCCCGCGAGTCCCGATATCGCATCGGACTCAACGGTCTGCTTCCCAGTTTCCCAGGAGGGCGCCATGGCCACCCCACTAGCCACCTCGCTTCCAACTTCACCTTCCGCCGCGCTTTCCACCCCGGGCCCGACACCGCTTGCCGCCTGGCATACCGACCATATCCATTTCGCCTCAATGCTCGACCTGCTGGAAAAGCAGGTCAGCACCTTCCATCAGGGCGAGCAGCCCGACTACGGCCTGATGGCCACGATCATCCAATACCTGCGCAACTATGGCGATTGCGTGCACCACCCCCGTGAGGATGTTGCCTACGCGCTGCTCGTGGACCGGGATCCCGGCACGCGGATCATCATCAGCCGGTTACTGCAGGAACATCGCGTGATCGCCACAGTCGGCGCGGAATTGCTCGACCGCCTGCGTGAAGCCCAGAGCGAGGTGGTCACCTCGCGAGCGGCACTGGAAGCGGCCGCCGCCATGTACCTGGTGTACTACCGCAACCATCTGTCCACCGAGGAGAAACAGGTCATGCCGCGCGCCGCCCGGTTCCTGACCGAAGCGGACTGGGCGGAGGTCGCCGCCATCGATCCGGCCAGTGCCGATCCGCTATTCGGCGCCAATATGGAGAGGCGCTTCGCGACTTTGCGCAAGCAGATCGACAGTGAAGCGAACGCGTCCATGCACTGAACGTCGGTCGCTTCGCGGCACTGCCGGGCCTCGGCTCAGAACTTATGCCTGCGGCGAGTGTCTTGGCCCTGGCAGAAACCGTCCCGGGCTTTTTAACGGCATCCGGCAACAGCAATGACGGACAGGTATTGCAGCCTATTTGCCGCTCTGGCGGCCCAGCAGCACCGTCTCGCCGGTCTCGCTCGAGTGCCGGCGCAGGGCGTCGCGGACCGAGGCGCCGGTGCCCTCAGCCCACCCTCAGCATCGCCATGACGATGGTTCTTCTATAGCAACCACTCCCCGATCATCCGCAGGATTTCCGCCTTCACGGCTGCAGGGTCCATGGAAGCCCGGTTCAGGCGGTGCACGGAGATACCGCGCAGCAGGCTCATCAGGATGAAGGCCGCGGATTTTGTGTCCACGTCCGCCCGGATCTGCCCAAGGGTCTTCGCCTCGTTGAGCTTGTACTCGACGTAGGCCATGTTCTTTTCGTTGTAGTCGTGGACAAAGCCATGCAGCGGCGAGTCGGCAACGGACGAGTCAAGCACGATGAAAAACATCGCGCGGATACTGTTGACCGCGTTTTCCGGCCGCTGGGTGTAGGCGTCCACCAGCGAATAGATGCCGTGAATGCCGCGGGTATCGCTGCCGTCCTTCTTGCGCTGGGCATTGAATTCACGCGAGAGCTGTTCCAGACATTCCTCCAGCAGCTTTTCCTTGGAGCCGAAGTGATTGTGCGCCAGGCCGCGGCTATAGCCCGCCTTGGTGCCGACTTCATTCATCGTCAGCCCGGCGAGGCCTTTTTCAGAAATCAGCTCGATTGCGGCCTGCACCATACGGCTGACAGACTCCTCACGCCGTTGCTCCTGGGTGCGACTGGTTTGCTGTTTCATAGGTAGTGAGCGATATGTCGCCTGCGGCGCGCCGACCGATGCATGGATCGGCCGGCTATGTCTCGAAGCAGTGGTAATGGTCCATGGCGCCGTTGTGGCTGCGTTGAACAGGATATGGGTCTGTTCACGCGGAGCTGCACGGCGCCCAAATTGTACCGAAGCGAACGGGCCACTTTTCAGAACTGCGTCGACACAAGGCCCTGCGTGCGCAGTTTCCGGCGCAGCAGTAAGACCAGGCGCTCAACTCGGCCGGATATTGGCTTTTTCCGCCACACCCTTGAAGCGCAGGTATTCCGCACGCTGGAATTCCCCCAATTCGCCGAGCGCCTTCTTCAAAAAGGTACCCGCGCGCTTGGACTGGTATGCCTTTGCCGCCTCGGTCCCTTGCGCGGCGGAAATCGCTGCGGCAAGCTCCTTGAGCTTGTCCTGCGGGGTGCCGGCCTTCATCGAGAAGGACGACCACACGTAGGATTCAAAGTCCGCATAGCCCAGTTCCTTCATCGTCGGGACATTCGGCAACAGCTTGTCGCGCGCCCCGCCGGTAATCGCGAGCACGCGGAGCTTCTTGGCCTTTTCCATGGGGGCGATGCCGGTGATGTCGTTGAGGGCGATGTCCAGCCGGTTGCCGATCAGGTCCGTCACCATGGGCGCTCCGCCCTTGTACGGCACGGGCGTGGTCTTGATACCCGTTACCTGCGCCAGCCACTCGCCTACCAGGCGATAGCCTTCGGAATAATTGCCGATCGAGATCGGGTTGCCCGTGGCCTTGTAGCGGGCCACCACATCCGCAATGCTGTTGTAGGGTGAATCGTTGCCGGCCACAAAAGCGGCGGCGGAGATCGCCAGGCCGTGCAGCGGCACCAGGTCCTTGAACGGGTCGTAGCCCAGGTCCTTCACCATCACCGGGTTCACCGCGATCAGCGAGTTACTGCCCAGCAGGATGGTGTTGCCGTCCGCCGGCTCCGCCAGCACAGTGCGCACGGCGATGAGGCCGCTGGCCCCCGGCTTGTTCTCGACCACGATGGAGCGTCCCAGCGCCTTGCCGATCAGCTCCGCGTAAAAGCGCGCGCCCTCGTCCGAGCCGCTGCCCGCCGTGAAGGGCACGATGACGCGAATCGCCTTGCCCTGCGCCCGGGCGATGTAGGGGAAACCCAACGCTGCCGCGCCCGCCAGCAGCGTGGCGCCAAATTGTCTCCGTTGCATGGTGCTTGTCTCCTGTATATCGAAATGGTTTGGCCTTGGCCGGATTCAGTCTTCAAAGACCGGCAGCCGCCTTTCGGCCATGGCCTTCACGCCCTCGGCCATGTCCGGCCCCGCAAACTGGGTAGCCTGCTCCGCGCTCTCGCGCGAGATGGCGTTGCGGATGTGGCTGAGCGAGTCCGCTTTCAAGGTTTGGCGGGTGGACTGCAACGCACGCGGCGATGAAGTGGCCATTTCCCGGGCCAGTGCCATCGCGGCGGTGCGCACCTCCGCCTCGGGGACGATGAAGTCCACCAGCCCCAGCTCACTGGCGCGGGCGCCATCTACGCGGGCGCCGGTGTACAGCAACCACGCCGCCATCTGCTTGCCGATCAGCGCCGGCAGGGTGTAAGAGAGCGCGAAGCCAGGGTGAATCCCGAGCCGGTTGAAGTTGGCCGAAAACCGGGCCTTTGCGCATGACACCCGGAAGTCCGCCGCGAGCGCCAGGCCAAGGCCGCCACCCACGGCCGCGCCCTCGATGGCGGCCACAATCGGCTTGCTGAAACTGAAGATGCGCAGTGCCTCCAGATAGATGGGATTAATGCGCGAGGCGCTGCGCCCCTCCGCGCCATTGCGCCGCGAAAAATCCGCCCCCGCGCAGAACGCGCTGCCGCCCGCCTGCAGCAGCACCGCACGGCAGGTCTTGTCGGCCTGCAGCCGGTCCAGCTCGTCGGCAATCCGGGCAATCATCTCCACATCAAAGAAATTGTGCCGCGGGCGGTTCAGCTCGATGATGGCAACATGGCCGTCGCGGCTGGTCAGGATGGCCTGGTTCGGCGTCTCAGACATGGGTGGCGGTCCTTTCTGCATGCGTGGGTTGGGCTTGGTGGTCAGCCGGCGTTGCCGGGGCATCCGCCGACGGCAGGGTGCGCGCGGTCAGGTGCGGCCAGAACTGGTCCGAGCCTGCCTGGATGAACGCCTGGCCGAGGCGCTCTGCCCATTCGGTGCTGCTGCCGGCCTCGGCACGCCAGGCCCACAGGCGCCGCGTGGCAAAGTTCAGCGGGTATTCGTAGGTAAAGCCAATGGCGCCATGCACCTGGTGCGCAATCGAGGCACCCGTGCGCACCGCGTCGCTGGCCGTCACCTTGGCGACCGCGGCGCTGAATTCAGCCTGGGGCGCGCTGTCCTCCTGCATGGCGGGCAGATCGCGCAGTGCGGTGGCCGCAGCCGCGTAGCTGCAGGCCACCTCGCCGGCCAGCACGGCAATCTGCTGCTGGATAGCCTGGTTCTTGCCGATGGGCTTGCCAAACTGCACGCGGTCCTTCACATACTGCACCGCCAGGTCCAGCGCGTAATCCAGCGCGCCGGTCAGCTGCGCGGCGGTGGTGGCGGCGTAGAACACTTCCAGCGGCCGGCTCAGCCCGGAAATGCCAGCAGGCAGCACATGCGCCACGGGGGCATGGTCAAGCACCACCGTGTCGGCCGGCAGCGATGCGGCATCGGCCTTTGGCTCCACCCGCACGCCAGTCCCCTTGGCATCCACCAGGCAGACGTGGCCTGCCGCCTCCACCACCAGCCAATGGGCATGGCGCGCCCACTTCACCGCTGTCATCGTGCCGGTGAGGGTGGCGGGCGTCCCCGCCTCATTGCCGGTCAGTGCCAGTGCCCGCGTCTGCGCGCCGGCGGCCAGCGCAATCACGCTGCCGGCCGCCAGGTCCAGCCCGCTGCGCGATGCCAGGTACTGCCCCACCACCGCCTGCGACAGCGGCACCGGCGCCTGGGTATAGCCGACCTGGTAGAACAGGGACAACGCTTCCGGCCACGAGGCCTCGATGCCGCCATGCGCCTCGCGGCAGAGAATCTTGGTCATGCCGGCGTCGGCGATGGCTTGCCACAGTGCGCCGGCAAATTCACCGGTCTCGACAGCGGTCAGCAGCTCGCGGCTCACCTCGTTGGCCAGCAGTCGCTTGACGGTTTCTTCAATCATGTTGTCGCTCATCGCAGCCCCAGTCCTTTCGCAATAATTCCGCGCAAAATCTCTCTCGTTCCCCCGCGCAGCGAGAACGATGGCGCCGCCAGCGTCACCAGGTTCAGCACCTGGTCGAACTCGCTTCCATCCCCCAGTCTGTCGGGGAATACCTCGTAGGCAATGTCGGGCAGCGACTGCTCCAGCAGCGCCCCCTGGTCCTTGACGATGGAGGCGGCCAGCGACGGGTCCTGCCCCTCGGCCATCATCAGTGCGATGCCCTGCGACATCTGGCGCAAGGTGGCATAGCGCGCGATCACCTTGCCGATGGCCACGGCCTGCTGACGGTTGCCTGCCTGCGCCGCATCGAGCATCTCCAGCAGCAGTTGCGTGCTGCTCAGGAAGCGCTCCGCGCCCGATCGCTCGTACTTCAGTTCATTGATCACCTGGCTCCAGCCCTTGCCCTCCTCGCCCACCAGGTGGTCGTCGGGCACGAACACGTCGTCGAGGATCACTTCGTTGAAGATGCGCGTGCCGAGCTGCGAGACGATGGGCCGCACCGTCACGCCGGGGCGGTCCATCTCGATGAAGATCTGGCTCATGCCGGCGTGGCGGTCATCGCCACGTTCCCTGGTGCGCACCAGGGCCACCATGTAGTGCGCATGGTGCGCGCCCGAGGTCCACACCTTGCGGCCGTTGATCTTCCAGCCGCCTTCGACCTTGGTGCCGCGGGTCCGGATGGAAGCGAGGTCCGAGCCCGAGTCCGGCTCGCTCATGCCGATGCAAATGAACGCCTCGCCCCGGCGGATCTGCGGGATGATTTTGGGAGCAAGCTGGTCGCGGCTGTAGCGGATGAGCAGCGGCCCCATCTGGCGGTCGGCGGCCCAGTGCGCGCCCATCGGGGCACCTACGGCCAGCAGTTCCTCCAGCATCACATAGCGCTCCAGCATGCTCTTTCCGCCGCCGCCGATGTCGGTTGGCCAGGTCATGCCGAGCCACCCCTTTTCGCCCATCTTCCTGGAGAAATCCGGGTCGCGGCCGGCCCAGTTGTATGCCCGCTCGACGCGTGAATACTTTGTGATGTGCTCCCTGGCAAAGGCTCTTGCCTCCTCCCGGAGCGCCTCGCATTCGGGTGGCAGGTCCCCGACCGTGACGTGCAACGTATCCATGTTTATCCTTACTTGCTTGCGAACAAGCAACACTATAGAGTGGATACAACGAATCTGCTCTAGGTAATAACGATGAGAAGCGAGGCAACCATGAACGCAAGCGACATGACGAACGACCAGAAGAAGCCGGACGCCACCGCTCCCCGAGGCCCTCTTGCCGGTATCCGCGTGCTGGATCTGACCGCGGTGGTACTGGGTCCCGTCGCCACCCAGGTGCTGGCGGACTATGGCGCCGAGGTGATCAAGGTAGAACCGCCCGAGGGCGACCTGATGCGTGC
Organism: Cupriavidus sp. GW823-FHT07B10; assembly: GCF_058794355.1. NCBI lineage: Bacteria > Pseudomonadati > Pseudomonadota > Betaproteobacteria > Burkholderiales > Burkholderiaceae > Cupriavidus > Cupriavidus sp. GW823-FHT07B10. The sequence goes on along the minus strand of NZ_JBXAGS010000004.1, from coordinate 299,584 downwards.
AAACGGCGTGAGCCGCACGCCCGGCATGAGTTCCACCTTCATGAATATCAACCGCAACAAGAGTTCGGTGTGCATCGACCTCAAGGCGGAAGAAGGCAAGGCACAGCTACGCCAGCTGATCGGCCGCTGCGACGTGCTGGTGCACAACATCCGCATCAAGGCGATCGAGCGGCTGGGGTTCGGCTACGATTCGGTGGCGCAGATCAACCCGGGCATCGTCTACTGCGCCGCCACCGGCTTTGGCGAGGGCGGCGCCTTTGCCGGCCAGCCCGCATTCGACGACATCATCCAGGGCGCCTGCGGCCTGGCCCATCTGGTGGGACACGAAAGCGGCGTCCCTGACTACCCGCCCACCCTGCTGGCCGACAAGATCGCGGGCCTGGCCACGGCCAACGCCATCCTGGGCGCGATCGTCCACAAGGTCCGCACCGGCGAAGGCCAGTACGTCGAAGTGCCGATGTTCGAGACAATGGTCGCCTTCACGATGACGGAGCATCTGGGCGGCCACGGCTTTCAGCCGCCCATTGGCGACGCCGGCTATGCGCGCCTGCTCAAGGGCGGCCGCAAACCCTCGCCCACCAAGGACGGGTACATCGCCCTGCTGCCCTATACGGAGCAGCACTGGAAGGCCTTCTTTCACCGCTTCGGGCGCGGCGAATTCATCGAACAGTTGAACATCAGCAGCCGGATCGAGCGCAACAAGAACATCCAGGCGATCTATGCGGAGCTGCGCAACATCACCGCGCGGTACACCACAAAAGAGATGATGGACGTGTGCCGCGAGATGGATATCCCGGTCGCGGAAATGTATTCCATCCACACCATCCAGACCCATCCCCAGGTACAAAGCACCGGGCTGTTCCAGACCATGACGCACCCCACCGAAGGCGACGTGGTAACCACCCGCCCGACGGCCCTGTTCTCCAGGTCGCCTGCTTCCATCTATAAGCCTGCCCCTCGTCTCGGCGAGGATACTGAGCGGGTCTTGGGTTCCAGGTCCGTGAAATGTTCGAATTGAAGCCGAACCTGAAAAACACGGCCAAGCAGCCGCCCATTGATCCCAAAGTGGAGAAAGCGTCTAATCATCAAGAGAAGGGACCTGAAGTGACGAGGTCTGTATGCACTGCACAAACTGCGGATCCGAGAACCCTCCTGACGCGAGGTTCTGCAAGGATTGCGGATCACGACTGGGCCGACGCTGCCCGCACTGTGGCCACGACTCGGGTTCGGCCGACAGGTTTTGTACCGCATGCGGCGCATCGCTGGCCTTACCCACTGTCGGCCCTTCCGATGAAAACCAGCTGACGGCGGCGCCCGCTCCCATCGACTACACCCCACGCCACCTGGTCGAACGCATCCTGGCGCAGCAGGCGGCGATGGAAGCCAGGGGCGCGACCGCCGGCGAGCGCAAGACCATCACGGCGCTGTTCGCCGACATGGCGGGTTCCACGGCGCTGATCCACGACCTGGACCCGGAAGAAGCGCGCCGCCTGATCGATCCCGTGATCGCGCTGATGATGGAGGCCGTGCACCACTACGAAGGCTATGTCGCCAAGTCGCTGGGCGACGGCATACTGGCCCTGTTCGGTGCGCCCATCGCGCATGAAGACCACCCGCAGCGCGCGCTGTATGCGGCGCTGCGGATGCAGGAAGCGATGCGCCGCCACGGCGACCGCATCCGCCTGGAGCAAGGCATACCGCTCCAGATCCGGGTGGGCATCCACACCGGCGAGGTGGTGGTGCGGTCCATCCGCCGCGACGACCTGCATACCGACTACGATCCGGTAGGACACACGATCAACATTGCCTCGCGGATGGAAAGCATCGCCACGCCGTCGTCCATTCTGGTCAGCGAGGCGACCTGCAAGCTGACGGAGGGGTATTTCGACTTCAAGGCCCTGGGCGCAACCCAGGTGAAGGGCATTAGGGAGCCGCTTGCCGTGTATGAAGTGCTGCGCCTGGGCGTGTTGCGCACGCGCCTGCAGGTGGCGCAACGCCGCGGCCTGGCGCAGTTCGTAGGCCGCGAGGGTGAGCTGGCGCAATTGCGTGACGCGCTGGAGCGGGCCAAGGCGGGACACGGGCAGATCGTGGGCGTGGTCGGCGAGGCCGGGGTCGGCAAGTCACGGCTGTTCCATGAGTTCAAGGTGCTGTCGCAGCGCGGCTGCATGGTGCTTGAGACCTTCTCGGTGTCGCACGGCAAGTCGTTCGCGTACCTGCCGCTGATCGACCTGGTGAAGAATTATTTCCAGATCGAGCCGCTCGATGATGAGCGCAGGTGCCGCGAGAAGGTCGCCGGCAGGATGCTGATGCTGGACCGCACACTGGAAGAGCTGCTGCCTTACCTGCTTTTCCTGCTGGGTATCAGCGAGCCGGGTTCGGCATTGCCGAACATGGATCCCCGCATCCGGCGCCAGCGCACCTTCGACGCAATCACGCGCCTGCTGGTCCGAGAGAGCCACAACCAGCCGCTCGAGTTGATCTTCGAGGACCTGCAATGGCTGGACAGCGAGACCGAGGCGTTCCTGGATGTCCTCGCCAGCCACCTGCCAGGTGCCAGGATCCTGCTGCTGCTCAACTATCGGCCCGAGTACCAGCATGGCCGACATCAGCCGGACCGCTACACCGAGCTACGGCTCGATCCGCTGGGCCAGGCCGAGGCCCAGGAACTGCTCGCCGCGCTGCTTGGCGACGATCCCGCGCTGATGCCGCTCAAGCGGCTCATCCTGGACAAGACCGAGGGCAATCCATTCTTCATGGAGGAAGTGGTGCAGACCTTGTCCGAGGAGAAGGCCCTGCTCGGCGAACCTGGCCACTACCGGATCGAGCAGACCCCGATCGCGCTGCATATTCCCACCACGGTCCAGGGCGTACTGGCCGCCCGCATCGACCGGCTGCCCCGCCCCGAGAAAGACTTGCTGCAGAGCCTTGCCGTGATCGGCAAGGAGTTTTCCCTGAGCCTGATCCAGCGCGTGGTCTCCCAGCCGGAGGAACAGTTGCAGCCGCTGCTGGCCAGGCTGGAGGCCGGCGAATTCATCTACGAGCGGCCCGCATTCCCGGATACGGAGTACATGTTCAAGCATGCGCTGACCCAGGAAGTCGCCGGCAGCTCGCTGCTGACCGAGGAGCGCACCGCGCTGCACCAACGCACGGCGCAGGCAATCGAAGCCCTGTTCCAGCATCAGCTGAAGGATCACTACAGCGAGCTGGCCCGGCACTACAGCCTGAGCGGCAATGAACCGAAGGCCGTCGAGTACCTGCAGTGCACCGGCCAGCAGGCAGTGCAGCGCTCCGCGTACCACGAAGCGATCCGCCACCTGAATGCCGCGCTGGAATTGCTCCAGCGCCAGCCCGATTCGCCCGAACGCGCCCGCCAGGAACTCACGCTGCGCCTTGCCATCGGGCCGGCGCTGATCGCCGCCAGGGGCTTTGCCTCGTCCGAGGTCGAAACCACTTACAGCCGTGCCCTGGCGCTGTGCGGCGAGGTCGGGGAGACCCCGCAGCTTTTTCCCACGCTGGTCGGCCTGCGCACGTATTTCTCCCTGCGCGCCGAGCATCGCAAGGCTTACAAGCTGGGCAAGCAACTGCTTGCCCAGGCCAGGAAGACGCAGGACCCGGAGCTATTGGGCGAGGCCCATGTCTCGCTCGCCACGACCTTGTATTACTGCGGGAAGTTCAGGGCCTCCGATGGCCACCTGCGAGATGCGCTCGCCCTCTATGGCGCCAAACCGGATCACGTCCATGTGAATATGCATGGCGTCGACCCGGAGTCACGGGCGCTATCCTTTTCGGCATTGGTCCTGTGGAATCTCGGCTATCCGGACCAGGCCTGCAAGCGAGCACAGAGTTCGCTCACGCTGGCCCGGCAGCTGTGCCATCCCTTCAGTCTCGCGCATGGCCTCTGCCTGGCGGCCGAGCTGCACCAGTTCCGCTGCGACCCAAGGCTCACGCTCGAGTGCGCCGACGCGGCCATCGCGCTCTCAAGCGAGCAGGGCTTCCCCGTGTGGCTTGCCTGGTCGACCTTCCTGCGCGGTTGGGCCCTGGCCGAGCAAGGGCAGCATGAGCAAGGCATCGCGCAGATGCGCCAGGGGCTGGCGGCGTACCACGCTACCGGCGCGGCGCTGGGGCATTCGCACTTCCAGCAACTGTTGGCGCAGATCTACGCACGCATGGGACAGGTGGATTCAGCCCTGGACGCGCTAGCCGAAGCGCAAGACGCGGTGCAAAGGACCGGTGAGCACTATTGCGAAGCTGAGTGGCATCGGGTCAAGGGCGAGATGATCCTTCACGGCTGCCGTTCTGATGGCCTTCTGTCTGAAGATGACGCGCAAGCGTGTTTTCACCAGGCGATCACGGTAGCCCGCAAGCAGAATGCCAGGTCGCTGGAGTTGCGGGCCTCACTGAGCCTTGCACGGCTCTGGCAACGCCAGGGCAGGCCCGAGCCGGCCAGGCAACTGCTGGACCAGATCCGCGGCGCATTTACCGAAGGGCTGGACAGCGCGGACATGCGCGACGTCGTGGCGGCATGCCGTTGATGACGATTTCGCCGCCAGCGGCGATTTGCGCCAGTGTTTACATTCTGAATCTCCTGATTTCCACTCAGGCCGCCCTGGCGGCCAGTGCGGGATAGTCGGTCAGCCCGCGTGCGCCACCACCAAACAGCGTGTCGCGGTCATGGGGGTTGAGCGTCGCGCCAGCGCGCAGGCGCTCCGGCAGGTCGGGGTTGGCCACGAACGGCCGGCCGAAGGCAATCAGATCGGCCCATCCCTCGTTCAGCGCGGCCTGCGCACGTTCCGCGGTGTACTTGCCGGCGTAGATCAGCGTGCCCCGATACACCTCGCGCAGCCGCTGCTTGAATGCGGCGGGCATATGCGGTGCATCGTCCCAGTCGGCCTCGGCGATATGGATGTAGCCCACGCCCAGCTCGCCGAGCAGCTTTGCCGCGGCCGCATAGGTGGTTTCCGGATCGGCGTCGACGCAGCCATTGAGCGTGGTCAGCGGCGCCAGGCGGATACCGACCCGGTCCTTGCTGCCCGTGCCCTCGATCAGCGCCTGCGTCACCTCGCCCAGGAACCGCAGGCGGTTTTCTAGCGAGCCGCCATATTCGTCGGTACGGTTGTTGGCTTCCGAGTCGATGAACTGGTTGACCAGATAGCCGTTGGCCGCGTGCAGTTCCACACCGTCGAAGCCGGCCGCCATCGCGTTGCGCGCGGCCTGGCGGAATTCGTCGACGATGGCGTGGATCTCTTCCACCTTGAGCGCGCGCGGGTGGGATGCCTGCACGAAGCCCGGCTTGCCATCCTGATCGGCGACGAACACGTTCACACCGTGCGCCTGGATGGCGGACGACGACACCGGTGCGTGGCCATCGAGCAGACTGACATGGCTCAGGCGGCCCACGTGCCAGAGCTGCGCGAAGATGCGCCCGCCCGCTTCATGCACGGCAGCGGTGACCTTGCGCCAGCCGGCGACCTGCGCCGGCGTGTGGATGCCGGGCGTCCACGCATAGCCCTTGCCGAGCGGCGAAATCCAGGTGCCCTCGCTGACGATCAGGCCGGCGCTGGCGCGTTGCGCGTAGTACTCGGCCATCAGTTCGTTCGGCACGTCGTCGGGCTGGCTTGCGCGCGAACGCGTCATCGGCGGCATCACGATGCGATTGGGCAGCGTGAGGGCACCCAGCGAATGCGGCTGGAACAGCGGATCGTGTGTATCGGACATCATGGCCTCCTCAGTCCCAGGCCGGGGCCAGGCCCTCGGGGCTGACCTCGCGGCCGTTGCGCTCCAGCGCGGCGATCTGGGCCATGTCGTCGGCGTCGAGCTTCAGGTCGCGCGCCAGCAGGTTGCTGGCCAGGTTCTCGCGCCTGGTCGACGACGGAATCACCGCATAGCCGAGTTGCAGCGCCCATGCCAGCGCAACCTGCGCGACGGTGGCGCGGTGCTTGTTCGCGATCTGCGCCAGCACCGGGTCCTTCAGCACCTTGCCGTAGGCCAGCGTCATGTACGACGTCACGGCGATGCCCTGCTCCTTCAGGAACGCGGCGAGCTTGTGGTTCTGCAGATAGGGGCTCAGTTCGATCTGGTTGGTGGCGATTTCGCCCTTGCCAACCGCATCGAGCGCCTGCTTCGTCAGTGCGATATTGAAATTGGAAACACCGATCTGCCGCGTCAGGCCCAGCGCCTTGGCTTCGGCCAGCGCCGCCATGTATTCGGGCAGCGCCACGCCATTGCCCGGCGCCGGCCAGTGGATCAGGGTCAGGTCGACGTAGTCGGTGCGCAGCTTGTCCAGGCTTTCGCGCAGGCTCGGCACAAGCTTGCCGGCGGCGTAGTTCGCCGTCCAGATCTTGGTGGTCACAAACAGTTCATCGCGCTTCACGCCGGCCTCGGCGATAGCCTGGCCGACGTCGGCCTCGTTGCCGTAGATCTGTGCCGTATCGACGGCGCGATAGCCCAGGTCCAGCGCGTTGCGCACCGAATCGATCACGGCCTGGCCGGTCAGGCGGAAAGTCCCGACACCAAATGAAGGAACGCTCATGGTGCAACTCCTATGAAGGAAACTCGAATGCACGCAGTTTGCCGCCCTTACCTTTGCGGATAAAGCCGTGTATAAGGGAAATTCATTTGATTTGAAATCAATAATGAAGACGACCATCGACGAACTGCTGGCCTTTGCCGCCGTGGTGGACACCGGCTCGATCACGGCGGCCGCCGAGCAGCTCAAGCTGACGGTCTCCGCCGCCAGCCGCACCCTGGGCCGGCTGGAGGAGAAACTGCAGACCACGCTGCTGCGGCGAACCACGCGGCGGCTGGAGCTGACCGAGGAAGGGGCGGCATTCCTGGAACACGCCCGCGCCATCCTGGCGATGGTTGACGAGGCGGAAGAGCAGATCGCGGCGCGCCGCCTGCGGCCGGTTGGGCGCTTGCGGGTGGATGCGGCAACGCCGTTCATGCTGCATGTGATCGTGCCGCTGCTGGAGGGCTTTCGCGCCAGCTACCCGGAAGTGGAACTGGAACTCAACTCGAACGAAGGCATCATCGACCTGATCGAAAAGCGCACCGATGTGGCGTTCCGCATCGGCCAGCTGAAGGACTCAACGCTGCATGCGCGCCCCATCGGCACCAGCCGAATCCGCATCCTGGCCAGTCCCGGCTACCTGAAGCGCCACGGCACGCCCACCAAGCCGGCGCAGCTCGCGCAGCATGCGCTGCTGGGCTTCACGCAGCCGGAATCGCTGAACGACTGGCCGCTGCGCGACGACGACGGCAGCGTGCTGCATATCAAGCCAACCATCGCCTCGTCCAGCGGCGAGACCCTCCGGAGCCTGGCCCTGAACGGCCAGGGCATTGCCTGCCTGTCGGACTTCATGACGCGCGACGATCGGCAAGACGGGCGGCTGGTGCAGCTGTTTGCGAAACAGACCCTCGATGTGCGCCAGTCGATCAACGCGGTCTACTATCGCAACACCGCGTTGGCGTCCCGCATCACCTGCTTTGTCGAGTATGTGGTCAAGGTGCTTGGCCAGAAGCCGTTCGAGAGCTAGTTTTCATATTTGATGCCAGATCAAAAGTATTTGACCGATACACGGCTTAATCTGCAAAGATGAACCGGGCAAACTGCGCTCCATCGAAACCCATTCCCTGGAGCACAAATGAGCCCCCTCTTCAAGCCCTTTGCCATGGCCGAGCAAACGCTATCCAACCGGATCGCCATGGCGCCGCTGACCCGTTCGCGCAACCCGGACGGGGTGCCCAACGATCTCAACGCGCTCTACTACGGCCAGCGTGCCGACGCCGGCCTGATCGTGACCGAAGGCACGGTGATCTCGCCCAGCGCGCAGGGATTCCTGTTCAATCCGGGCCTCTACACGCCGCAACAGGTTGAAGGCTGGCGCAAGGTGACCGACGCGGTGCATGCGAAGCGCGGAACGATCTTCACGCAGCTCTGGCACGTCGGCCGGGTGAGCCACGTCTCGATCCAGCCTGGCGGCATCCAGCCGGTCAGCGCAACCGACCAGGTTGCGAAGAACACCAAGGCCTGGGGCTATACCGCCGACGGCACGCCCGGTGCGGTCGATGTATCCGCGCCGCGCGCGCTGGCCAGCGGTGAGGTCTACGGCGTAATCGCCGATTTCGCGGAAGCCGCGGCCAATGCGATCGCCGCCGGCTTCGACGGCGTGGAACTTCACGGTGCCAATGGCTACCTGATCGAACAGTTCCTGAACCCGACGGTGAACGACCGCACCGACGAATTCCGTGGCGACACGCTGGAAGGCCGTACCCGCTTTGTACTGGCTGCCATCGACGCCGTGGCAGCCCGGATCGGCGCGCATCGCACGGCCATCCGCCTGTCTCCCTATGGCGGACTGGGCGACATGGGCGAGTACCCTGAGCTGGAGCAGACCTATCTCCATCTGGCCGACGAGCTCTCGAAGCGGAACATCGCCTACGTCCACCTCATGGACCAGAGCACGCGCGGCAGCTCGGCCACGCCGGGCGACTTCCTGGCAAGGTTCCGACGTCGCTTCACGGGTGCGCTGATCCTTGCGGGTGGCATGACACGCGCACGCGCCGAGCAGCTGATTGCCGATGACCTGATCGACATTGCCGCCTTCGGCGAGCCGTTCATCGCCAACCCCGACCTGGTTGCCCGGCTTGAGAACAACTGGCCGCTGGCCTCGTCGGACCGCGCGCACCACTACGGTGGCGGCGCCGAGGGCTACACGGACTATCCCGCCTACGACGGCGCCGCCGCAGCCTGAACTGCGCCAGACCACCTCGCGCAGCTTCACGCGGCGCTTCGGGCAGCCGCCCGGGGCGGGTGTCCGCACACGGATAGCAAGGCTGCACTCAGTCCACCGAGCCACACGCTTGCGCGCGGGGGTGTCGCCGCTCAGGTCGTCAGCAATTTTTCCTGATTTTCACCACGAATTCAGCAACAAATACCCGCGTTATCTGATTAACCTGCCCGCTATTTTCCGTTTACGGCCCGCCGCGGACGAGAAAATAGCTGCTCCCGCCGGCCCCACGAAGGCCGGCGCGGCCTTTCTGATGACACGGAGACAACGACACATGAGTGCAAGCGCAGAACATCTGCAACGCGGCCTGGGCGAACGGCATATCCGGCTGATGGCGCTGGGTTCGGCCATCGGCGTGGGCCTGTTCCTGGGCGCCGGCAATGCCATCAAGATGGCCGGCCCCGCCATCATGCTGGGCTACCTGATCGGCGGCGCGGTGATCTTCCTGATCATGCGCGCGCTGGGCGAAATGGCCGTGCACAACCCGGTGGCCGGCTCGTTCTGCCGCTACGCGCAGGACCACATGGGCCCGCTGGCCGGCTACCTGACCGGCTGGAACTACTGGTTCCTGTGGCTGGTGACCTGCGTGGCGGAGATCACCGCCGTGGCCATCTACATGGGCATGTGGTTCCCCGACGTGCCGCGCTGGATCTGGGCGCTGGCCGCGCTGGCGGCAATGGGCTCGGTCAACCTGATGGCGGTCAAGGCCTATGGCGAGTTCGAGTTCTGGTTCGCCATGATCAAGATCGTCACCATCGTGCTGATGCTGATCGGCGGCGGGGCCATGATCGTGTTCGGCTTTGGCAACGGCGGTATCGCCACCGGCATCTCGAACCTGTGGGCGCACGGCGGTTTCATGCCCAACGGCGCCTCCGGCGTGCTGATGTCGCTGCAGATGGTGATGTTCGCCTACCTCGGCGTGGAGATGATCGGCCTGACCGCCGGCGAGGCGCGCAACCCGAAGAAGTCGATCCCGGACGCGATCAACTCGGTGTTCTGGCGCATCCTGATCTTCTACGTGGGTGCGCTGTTCGTGATCCTGTCGCTGTACCCGTGGAACGAGATCGGCGCCCAGGGCAGCCCCTTCGTGCTGACTTTCGAGCGGCTGGGCATCAAGACCGCCGCCGGCATCATCAACTTCGTGGTGCTGACCGCGGCGCTGTCGTCGTGCAATGGCGGCATCTTCAGCACCGGGCGCATGCTGTACAACCTGGCGCAGCAGGGCCAGGCGCCGCAGGCCTTTGCCAAGGTCGACCGCAATGGCGTGCCGCGCCGCGCGCTGCTGGTGTCGATCGCCGCGCTGCTGTGCGGCGTGCTGCTCAATTACCTGGTGCCCGAGCAGGTCTTCGTCTGGGTGACGGCGATTTCCACCTTCGGCGCGGTCTGGACCTGGGCCATCATCCTGGTCACGCAGATCCAGTTCCGCCGCAGCCTGTCGGCGGCCGAGCGCAAGGCGCTGGCCTTCCGCATGCCGTTCTGGCCCTATGGCTCCTACATCGCGCTGGCCTTCCTGGCGCTGGTGGTGGCGCTGATGGCCTACTTCCCGGAGACCCGCGTGGCGCTGTACGTGGGCCCGGGCTGGCTGGTGCTGCTGACGGTGTGCTACTACGCGCTGGACATGCGCTCGCGCGGGCCAGTCAGCTACCGCGCCTGAGCTTGCCGTAGCCAGCGGGGTGCGCCGGCCGGCGCGCCTCGCTACAATGGCTCCCGGGCAATCCAACGCCAGGGGGCCGAATGTCCGAGACCACTGAGGTTGCTGGCAACGCGGCGGCTGCGCCGCCGCGCAACAGCGCCGCCGATGCCGAGGCCCGCGCCATCGCGGTTGCCGATACGGTCGCGCGCACTGCCGTCGAGCAGGCCGACCATGCCATGCGCCACTGGACCGACCCCACCGCGGGGCCGGTACGCATCGGCTCCGCGCAGCACCTGCAGATGTTCTGCAATATGCTGCTGCAGACCCACAACCCCTACAAACCCGCCGTGATCGACTGGCCGAAGCTGTCGCCGGAGGCCCTGCACCGCGTCACCTCGCTGCCGATCTGGGATATCGCCGTGCAGACCGAGGGCCGCGCCTCGATCCGAGTCAAGACCTTTGCCCAGACCGTCAGCGATCCGCTGCTGCGCATCGCGCTGGAAATGGACGGCGGCGAAGAGGCGCGCCACAAGGTGGTGCTGTCGAAGCTGGTCGAGGCCTACGGCATCGCGCTCGCGCCCGAGCCTGACTACCCGCCCCCGGACGATCCGGAATGGGGCTGGCTGGTTACCGGCTACAGCGAGTGCATCGACAGCTTCTTCGCCTTCGGCCTGTTCGCCGCGGCCAGGCGCTCCGGCTTCTTCCCCGCCGAGCTGGTCGAGACCTTCGAGCCGGTGATCCAGGAGGAAGGCCGGCATATCCTGTTCTTCGTCAACTGGGCCGCCTGGTACCGGCGCACCCTGCCGTGGTGGCGCCGTCCGCTGTTTGCGCTGAAGGTGGCGCGGGTGTGGGCCTTCCTGGTCTGGGAGCGCATCGGCATCGCGCGCGGCATCGACACCGACGGCGTGGCCCAGGACGCCAACTTCACCATGAACGGCTCGGCGGCGCTGGGCGAAGCCCTGACGCCGGGCGCGATGATCGACCTGTGCCTGGCCGAGAACGACCGGCGCATGGCCGGCTACGACGCGCGCCTGCTGCGCCCGGAAACCGTGCCGCGGCTGGCCCGGCTGGCGCGGCGCTTCGTCAAGTAGGGCCGGCCCATGCACCTTGCGTTGGCATTGTCGCTGCTGTCGCTGGCGGTCTGGCTGGTGCTGATCTTTGCCCGCGCGGGCTTCTGGCGCGTGCGCAAGCCGGCTGCCGCACCGGATCCCGCAGCCTGGCCGGAGGTGGTCGCGGTCATCCCCGCCCGCAACGAGGCCGACGTGATCGGCCGCGCCGTGGCCGGCGTGCTGGGCCAGCGCTACCGGGGCCGGCTGGCGCTGGTGGTGGTGGACGACCACAGCCAGGACGGCACCGCCGATATCGCCCGCGCCGCCGCCGCGGCCACCGCGCGCCCGCGGGGGCTGACCGTGATCGGCGCTCGCGAGCTGCCGGCCGGCTGGAGCGGCAAGGTCTGGGCGCAGTCCGAAGGATTGGCCGCGGCCGACCGCATCGCCCCGCAGGCCCGCTACGTCTGGCTGACCGATGCCGATATCTGGCACGGCCCCGGCGTGCTGGCCGGTCTGGTGGCGCGCGCCGAGCACGAACGGCGCGACCTGGTCTCGCTGATGGTCCGGCTGCGCTGCGAATCCGCCTGGGAACGGCTGATCGTGCCGGCCTTTGTCTTCTTCTTCGCCAAGCTCTACCCCTTCGCCCGCGTGCGCGATGCCCGCTGCCGCGTGGCGGCCGCGGCCGGGGGCTGCATGCTGGCCAGCCGCGCGGCGCTGGCGCGCATTGGCGGCTTTGCCGCCATCCGCGGCGAGCTGATCGACGACTGCAGCCTGGCCGCGCGCATCAAGCCCGGCGGCGCGATCCGGCTGGACCTGGCCGACGACAGCGTGTCGTTGCGGCCCTACAACGACTGGCGCAGCCTGTGGGACATGATCGCGCGCAGCGCCTACACCCAGCTGCGCTACTCGCCGCCGCTGCTGGCCGGCGCGGTGGCGGGCATGGTGCTGACCTACCTGGTGCCGCCGGTGCTGGCGCTCGGCTGGCGGCTGTGGCCGGCATGGCTGGCCTGGGGCGCGATGACCCTGGCCTACCTGCCGATGCTGCGCGAATACCGGCAGCCGGCGTGGCTGGCGCCGCTGCTGCCGGTCACGGCGCTGTTCTACCTGGGGGCAACCATCGACTCGGCACGGCGCTACTGGCTGCGGCGCGGCGGGCAGTGGAAGGGCCGGGCGCAGGCGCCGGTGCAGTCCTGAGCGCTCCCTGCCAGCTTAGCGCTTGTCGAGATACCCCTGCGCCCGGAACCACTCCAGCGCGTCCCGCAAACCCTCCTGGTATGGCCGCGGCTGATAGCCCAGCACCTTGCGCGCCTTGTCTGATGTAAAGAACATCCGGTACCGGGACATATTGAGTCCATCTACAGTGATGAACGGCTCCTTGCCGGTAAAGCGTGCCGCCGCCTCCGCCCCGTACGCCAGCGGGTACAGCGGCCAGCGCGGCAGCTGCATGGTCGGCGGGCGCCGGCCGCACAGCTGCGCGATGTCACGCAGCATCTGCTGCAGCATCACGTCCTGGCCGCCCAGGATGTAGCGCTCGCCGGCCTGGCCGCGTTCCAGCGCCAGGAAATGCCCTTCGGCCACGTCATCCACATGCGCCAGGTTCAGGCCGGTATCGACAAAGGCGGGGATCTTGCCCGTGGCCGCCTCGACGATGATGCGCCCGGTCGGCGTCGGCCGCACGTCGCGCGGGCCGATCGGAGTGGACGGGTTGACGATGACCGCCGGCAGGCCGCGCTCGGCCACCAGTTTTTCGACCACGCGCTCGGCCAGCACCTTGCTGCGCTTGTAGGCGCCGATGGCCTCGTGCGGGCGCAGCGCCGCGGTCTCGTCCACCGGCGCCCGCGCGCCGGCCACGCGCAGCGTCGCCACGCTGCTGGTATAGACCACCCGCTCGACGCCGGCCTGCTGCGCGGCCTCCATCACGGCCAGGGTGCCGTCGACGTTAGTGCGCACGATCTCCTCGGGGTCCGGCGCCCACAGCCGGTAGTCGGCGGCCACATGGAACAGGTAGCGCACGCCCTGCAGCGCGGCAGCCACCGCGCCGGCGTCGCGCATGTCGCCTTCCGCCACGCTCACCGGCAGCCCGGCCAAGTTGGCGCGCGGGCTTTGCGGGCGCACCAGCACGCGCACCCGGAAGCCGCGTGCCAGCGCCCTGCGCGCCACCGCCGAGCCCAGAAAGCCCGAGGCGCCTGTCACCAGCACGTCATCGTTTTTCGTCATAAACCCGTTTTCCCGTGAGGCGGAGTCGCCCCGGGCCAGCCTCGCGCTGGCCAAGGCGACTCCAGACAAAGCCGGCGTGTCGGGTATATAGTAACCACCGTGCGACGGAAATGTGATCTGCGGTGGATCTCCGGTGGATGCCGGTGCATTTCCTGTCCCGCCATCCCAAACACTGAAACCCGTTGCAAAGGGTCGGGGGGCTTACTCTATGCAGGTGATTCTTGCTCAGCCCCGGGGCTTCTGCGCTGGCGTGGTGCGCGCGATCGAGATCGTCGACCGCGCCCTCGTCAAGCATGGCGCCCCGGTGTTCGTGCGGCATGAGATCGTGCACAACAAGCACGTCGTAGAGGGACTGAAGGACAAGGGGGCGCGCTTCGTCGAAGAACTGGACGAAGTCCCGACCGGCGCCGTGACGATCTTCAGCGCGCACGGGGTCTCGCGCGAGGTCATCGCCGATGCCAGCCAGCGCCAGTTGCATGCCATCGACGCCACCTGCCCGCTGGTGATCAAGGTCCATACCCAGGGCCGCCAGTACGCGGCCAGCGGCCGCACCGTGATCCTGATCGGCCATGCCGGCCACCCGGAAGTGGAAGGCACCATGGGCCAGATCCCGGGCAAGGTGATCCTGGTGCAGAACGAGGCCGAGGTCGCGCAGCTGGACCTGCCCGCCGACACCCCGGTCGCCTATGTCACGCAGACCACGCTGAGCGTGGACGACACCCGCAATATCATCGCCGCGCTCGGGCGCCGCTTCAGCAACCTGGTCGGTCCCGATACGCGCGATATCTGCTACGCCACGCAGAACCGCCAGAGCGCGGTGCGCGACCTGTGCAAGCTGGCCGACGTGATCCTGGTGATCGGCGCGACCAACAGCTCCAACTCCAACCGCCTGCGCGAGATCGGCACTGAAAGCGGCGTGCCCAGCTACCTGATCGCCGAAGGCGCCGAGCTGGACCCCGCCTGGGTGCGCGACGCCAACGTGGTGGGCATCACCGCCGGCGCCTCCGCCCCCGAGGAAATGGTCGAGGACGTGATCAACGCGCTGCGCCGGCTGGGCCCGGTGGATGTCACCACCATGGCCGGGCGCGAGGAACATGCCGAGTTCCGGCTGCCGCCCGAACTGGCCGACGTAAAGCCGCAATCGGCCCCGCGCAAGGCCGGCAAGGAACCCGCCGCAGTCGCGGCCGCACCGGCCACCGCCAACGAGAATATCGCCGGCTGAACCCAACCAGAGGAAGCTGCCTTGGCTATTCCGCTACTGCAGGTCGCCCGCGTGGGCGCCTACATCGTCGGCAAGCATCTGTCGCGACAGAAGCGCTATCCGCTTGCCCTGATGCTGGAACCGCTGTTCCGCTGCAACCTGGCGTGCTCAGGCTGCGGCAAGATCGATTATCCGGATCCCATCCTGAACCAGCGCCTGTCGGTGCAGGAATGCCTGGAGGCGGTGGATGAATGCGGTGCCCCGGTGGTGTCCATCGCCGGCGGCGAGCCGCTGCTGCACAAGGACATGCCGCAGATCGTGCAAGGCATCATCGCGCGGCGCAAGTTCGTCTACCTGTGCACCAATGCGCTGCTGATGGAAAAGAAGCTGGACCAGTACCAGCCCAGCCCGTATTTCATCTGGTCGGTGCACCTGGACGGCGACCGCGAGATGCATGACCGCTCGGTGTGCCAGGAAGGCGTGTACGACCGCTGCGTCGAGGCAATCCGGCTGGCCAAGCAACGGGGGTTCCGCGTCAATATCAACTGCACGCTGTTCAACGATGCCCAGCCCGAGCGCGTGGCGAAGTTCTTCGACTCGGTCAAGGCGCTGGGCGTGGACGGCATCACCGTGTCGCCTGGCTATGCCTATGAACGCGCGCCGGACCAGCAGCACTTCCTGAACCGCGGCAAGACCCGCCAGCTGTTTCGCGACATCCTCAGCCGCGGCCGCGCCGGCAAGAACTGGGCCTTCAGCCAGTCGACGCTGTTCCTGGACTTCCTGGCCGGCAACCAGACCTACCACTGCACCCCGTGGGGCAACCCGGCGCGCACCGTATTCGGCTGGCAGCGTCCGTGCTACCTGGTGGGCGAGGGCTATGCCGCCACCTTCCGCGAGCTGATGGAAGAAACCGACTGGGACGCCTACGGCACCGGCAACTACGAGAAGTGCGCCGACTGCATGGTCCACAGCGGCTATGAGGCCACCGCCGTGGCCGACACCTTTGCCCATCCGCTCAAGGCGCTGGGCGTGAGCCTGCGCGGCGTGCGCACCAGCGGGCCGATGGCGCCCGATATTGCGCTGGACCGGCAGCGGCCGGCGGAATACGTGTTCTCGCGCCACGTCGAGATCAAGCTCGAGGAAATCCAGCGCGCGAAACCGCGCGCCAACCGGCCGCGGCCGGCCGAGGCCAACGCCGCGGCCACGCACTGACCGCACTACCGATGGCCGCGGAACTTGCCGCCACCCTCCCAGGCGCTGCGCTGACCTGCGTGTCGGCGGCCTATGCGCTGGCCGCGGCCTGGCTGTCGCATCGCGCGCCGGCGGCAAGCGGCGGCACCGCGACGACGCCGGTCAGCGTGCTCAAGCCGCTGTGCGGCGCCGAGCCCCGGCTGTACGAGAACCTGGCCACGCTGTGCCGGCAGCGGCATCCGTCGTTCCAGCTGGTATTCGGCGTGCATGCCGCGGACGATCCCGCCATCGCCGTGGTCGAACGGCTGCGCCGCGACTTCCCGGCGTGCGACATCGCGCTGGTGGTCGATCCGCAAGTGCACGGCACCAACCTGAAAGTCAGCAACCTGGTCAACCTGTTCGCACAAGCGAAGCACGATGTGCTGGTGATCGCCGACAGCGATATCGCCGTGCCGCCCGACTACCTGGCGCGCGTGACCGCGCCGCTGGCCGACGCCGGCGTGGGCGTGGTCACCTGCCTCTACCGCGGCAATCCGACTGGCGGGCGGTGGTCGCGCATCGGCGCGCAGTTCATCAACGACTGGTTCGCGCCGTCGGTGCGCATCGCCCACGCGGGCGGCTCGCAACGCTTTGCCTTTGGCGCGACGATTGCGCTGCGGCGGGATGCGCTGGTTTCGGTCGGCGGGTTCGAGGTATTGGCGGACCGGCTGGCGGATGACTTCTGGCTGGGCGAGCTGACGCGGCGACAAGGGTTGCGCACGGTGCTGTCAGACGTGGTGGTCAGCACCGATGTCACCGAGGAACACTTTGCCGACCTTTGGCGGCATGAGGTGCGCTGGCTGCGCACGATAAGGTCGCTCAATCCGCTGGGTTTTGCCTTCACCTTTATTACCTTCACCTGGCCGATGCTGGTGCTGGGCGTATTGCTGGCGCCGCTCCCTGCTGTTCTTGCCCTGGCGACCCTCGGCGTGATCGCGCGCAGCATGATGGCGGGCAGCGTGGCCGCTGCGTTGCGCGCGCCGTTGCGCGATGCGATGCTGCTGGCCGGCTGGGCCGTTGCGCTGACGGGCAAGCGCGTGCGGTGGCGCGAGCAGGTGCTGCCGGTACATGATGGGCAGCACTCCGGGCGAGCGCCTGCCCTCTCCCCCGCCCCTCTCCCGCAAGCGGGCGAGGGGAGAAAACAGGCGGACGGGGAGCCGCCATCGCGTTATTCCGCACGCCGTCCTGCGGCAGCGTCCGTTGATGTGACGACGTTGAACGCAGCGGCGGTTCGCTCCCCTCTCCCACCTGCGGGAGAGGAGCCGGGGGAGAGGGCCGGCGTATCCACGAAGTCCCCACCCCCAACCCCACCCTTCACCGGCATCCATCCCCAGAGGCCGCAATGAAAAAAACCCTGTTCCTCCAGGCCCCTTCCTTCGACGGCTTCGACGGCGGCGCGGGCTCGCGCTACCAGGCCAAGCGCGAGATCAAGTCGTTCTGGTACCCGACCTGGCTGGCGCAGCCCGCCGCACTGGTGCCGGGCAGCCGCGTGCTCGACGCACCGGCCGACGGCCTGACCGTGCAGCAGACGCTGGATATCGCCGCGGACTATGAACTGGTCATCATCCACACCAGCACGCCCTCGTTCCCCACCGACGCCAAGTTCGCCGAGGAACTGAAGCAGCGCAAGCCGGACGTGATGATCGGCATGGTCGGCGCCAAGCCCGCAGTCGATCCGGGCGGCACGCTGGGTGCCAGCGAGGCCATCGACTTCGTCTGCCGCGAGGAGTTCGACTACACCTGCCAGGACGTGGCCGCGGGCAAGCCGCTCCAGGACATCCTGGGCCTGTCCTATCGCTTGCCGGACGGCTCGCTCGAACACAACGGGCAGCGCCCGATGATCGAGAACATGGACGAACTGCCCTTCGTGGCGCCGGTCTACCAGCGCGACCTGAAGATCGACAACTACTTCATCGGCTACCTGAAGCACCCCTATGTGTCGATCTACACCGGCCGCGGCTGCCGTTCGCGCTGCACCTTCTGCCTGTGGCCGCAGACCGTGGGCGGGCACCGCTACCGCACGCGCTCGGCCGAGAGCGTGATCGCCGAGGTCAAATGGATCAAGGAGAACATGCCCGAGGTCAAGGAGATCATGTTCGACGACGACACCTTCACCGACTTCAAGCCGCGCGTGGAAGAGATCGCGCGCGGGCTGGGCCAGCTGGGGGTGACGTGGTCCTGCAATGCCAAGGCCAACGTGCCGTACAGCACGCTCAAGATCATGAAGGAGAACGGCCTGCGCCTGCTGCTGGTGGGCTATGAGTCCGGCGACGACCAGATCCTGCTGAACATCAAGAAGGGCCTGCGCACGGACATTGCGCGCCGCTTCACCGAGGACTGCCGCAAGCTGGGCATCCAGATCCACGGCACCTTTATCCTGGGCCTGCCGGGCGAGACGCGCGAGACCATCGAGAAGACCATCGAGTACGCCAAGGAAATCAACCCGCACACCATCCAGGTGTCGCTGGCCGCGCCCTACCCCGGGACCACGCTGTACCGGCAGGCGGTGGAGAACGGCTGGCTCGAGGAAAACAAGGTCATCAACCTGGTCAACGACCAGGGCGTGCAGCTGGCCGCGATCAGCTATCCGCACCTGTCCAGGGAAGACATCTACCACGGCGTGGAGACCTTCTATAAGCGCTTCTACTTCCGCCCCGGCAAGATCTGGGAAATCGTGCGCGAGATGCTGGGCAGCTGGGACATGATGAAGCGGCGCCTGCGCGAAGGCGTGGAGTTCTTCCGCTTCCTGCGCTCGCACGAGGCCTGATCCTGGCCCACGCGCTTTCCTGTGCCTCGCAACGCGCGCTGATCGTCACCGCCGACGACTTCGGCCTGCACCCCGCCGTCAATGAGGCGGTGGAGCTGGCCCACCGCGACGGCGTGCTCAATGCCGCCAGCCTGATGGTGGGCGCGCCCGCCGTGGCGGATGCGGTCGAGCGCGCGCGCCGGCTGCCGTCGTTGCGCGTGGGGCTGCACGTGGTGCTGGCCGACGGCCCGGCCACGCTGCCGCGCGCGCGGATCCCCGACCTGGTCGACGCCGAAGCCCGCTTCGGCTCGGCCATGGCCCTGGACGGCTGCCGCTTCTTCTTCCTGCCGCGCGTGCGCCGCCAGCTGGCGGCGGAGATCCGCGCGCAGTTCGAAGCCTTTGCCGCCACCGGCCTGCCGCTTGACCACGTCAACACGCACAAGCATTTCCACCTGCACCCCACGGTGCTGTCGCTGATCCTGTCGATCGGGCGCGACTACGGCCTGCGCGCGATGCGCCTGCCGCGCGAGCAGGGCGCGCCGTTGCCGCTGCGCCCCTGGCTGGCGCTGCTGCGCCGGCGCCTGGACCGCGCCGGCATCGCGCACAATGACTACGTGGTCGGCATCGCGCGCAGCGGGCAGATGGACGAGGCAGCCCTGCTGCAGGCGCTGGCGCAGTTGCCCGCGGGCGTGGGCGAGATCTACCTGCATCCGGCCGTGGTCTCTGGCGAGGCCATTACCGCATCGATGCGCGGCTATCGCCACGCCGACGAGCTGGCCGCGCTGCTGTCGCCGCGCGTGCGCGCCGCGCTGGAGCGCGCGGCCAACCGGCGCGGCGGCTTTGCCGACGTGCTGGTGCCCTGATTGTTCAAGATGAAACGCATTGCTTACCTGACCGGCCTGATCGGGCTGCTGGCGCTCACCGCACTGGTGATCCACCAAGGCGCCAGCGACATCGCCGCCATCGTGGCGCAGGGCGGCTGGCTGCTGCTGTTGCTGGTGCCCCTGCATGCACTGCCGCTGCTGCTCGATGCGCAAGGCTGGCGCGTCCTGCTGACCTCGGCCGACCCCGAGGAGAAGGCGGGGCTCGGTTTCCTGTGGTGGGTCGCCACGGTGCGCGAAGCGGTCAACCGCCTGCTGCCGACGGTGGGGGTCGGCGGTGAACTGGTCGGCATCCGCCTGACGCGGCTGCGCATCCGCGACACCACCGCCGTCACCGCCAGCATCGTGGTTGAAGTGATGCTGACACTGTTCTCGCAGTACCTGTTCTCGGCCATGGGGGTGCTGCTGCTGGTGGCCGCGCTGCAGGACAGCGGCGGGGCCTGGATCATCCTGGCCGGGCTGCTGCTGTCATTGCCGGTGCCGGTGCTGTTCGCGCTGTCGCTGCGGCACACCGCGATCTTCGAGAAACTGGAAGGCGCGGCGCGCAAGCTGTTTGGCGAAGATCACCGCATCGTCGCCTTGATCGACGGTGCGCGGCTCGATGCCCATATCCGCGCGCTCAACCGGCGCCGGCGCGAGCTGCTGGCGGCACTGGGCTGGCAACTGGCAGGGCTGGTCAGCGGCACGCTGGAGATCTGGCTGGCGCTGATGCTGCTGGGCCATCCGGTGCCGGTCTGGCAGGCGCTGGCGATCGAATCGCTGACCCAGGCCGCGCGCCACGTGGCCTTCTTCGTGCCGGCCGGGCTGGGCGTGCAGGAAGCGGTGGTGATGCTGCTGGGGCAGGTGCTGGGGATGGATGCGCAGGTCTCGCTGGCGCTGGCGCTGGTCAAGCGCGCGCGCGAGATCCTGTTCGGCGTGCCCGCGCTGCTGTCATGGCAATGGGTGGAGCTGCGCCACTGGCGGCGCAGCCGGCACACGGGCCACGCCTCGCCCTGATGGCGTGCGGCGCTCAGGCGTCAGACGCCTGGCGCGCGTTATGGGTGGTCAGGTACTTCACCAGCCCGTCGACCCCGCTGCGCGCGACGATGTCCGCAAACTGCTTGCGATACACCTCGATCAGCCACGCCCCCATCATATTGATGTCATAGATCTTCCAGCCGTTGGCTGTGCGCTGCAGCCGGTAATCGATCTGCATCTCGTCGGCATTGTTGATCACACGCGTCTGCACCACCACATCGGTGGCGCCGCTGCCGGACTTGACCGGCTGGTAGCGGAACTTGACGCTCTGCTCGCGCAGTTGCGCCAGCGACACCGCATAGCTGCGCACGAGCAGCATCTGGAACTGCTCATGGAGCTGTTGCTGCTGCTCCGGCGTGGCCGTGCGCCAGGCACTGCCCAGCGCCAGCCGCGTGGTGCGCTGGAAATCCGTGTAGGGCAGGAACTGCTTCTGCACCACCGCGGTAATCTTGGCGAGGTCGCCGGCGCGGGTGTCGGGATTGGACTGGATGGTGCCGATCACGCCCTCCACCGCGGCCTGCACCAGCCGCTCGGGGCTGGCGCGCAGGTCGCCGGGCTGGACTGCCTGGGCGTGCGCTACGGAAACCATGGCCACCGCCGCAAGCGGCGCCAGGGGAAGCAAACCGTGAATCGTCATCGATATGAGAACCAGGAAGGACGGTGAAGCGGCGCCGGCGCTGCAGCGCCGATGCCAGGCTGACAGTTTATAGCGGATCGGCCTGAATCGCGGATGCCCGGGCCGCGCATGCCGCATGCGCCACGCTGCCAGCCGATATACTCGCGGTTCGTGCTCCTTCCGGATCCGCCCATGCTGACTTCGCTGCTGACACGCATTGTCCGGCTTGCCACTGCCTGGCCGTGGCGCGTCATCATCCTGGCGGCATTGCTGACCGCCGTCAGCGGCGTCTACGTGGCCCGCAACTTTGCGATCAACACCGACATCGGCCGCCTGCTGGAATCCGACGCCCCCTGGGCGGTGCGCGATGCCGCCATCGGCGACGCCTTTCCCCAGCGCAACCAGTTGATCCTGGCGGTGGTGCAGGCGCCCGCGACCGAGCTGGCCGATGCCGCCGCCGACGCGCTGGCCGAGGCGCTGCGCCGCCAGCCGGCACGCTTCACCGCGGTCAGCCAGCCCGGCGGCGGTGCGTTCTTCGCGCGCAACGGATTGCTGTTCGCCAACACCGATGAAGTGCGCCAGCTCACGCAACAGCTGATGCAGGCGCGCCCGCTCGTCAACGCGCTCGCGCATGACCCGACCCTGCGCGGCCTGTCCGATCTCCTCGCCACCACGCTGGCGCTGCCGCTGCAGATGGGGCAGGTAAAGCTGGGCGACATGGCCAGGCTGCTGGGCAGCAGTGCACGCACACTAGACCAGGTGCTGGCCGGCAAGCCCGTCGCGCTGTCCTGGGCAGGGCTGCTCGACGACAGCCTCAAGCCCGGGCCCGATGGCCAGGTCTACAGCTACATCGCGCTCAGCCCCGTGCTGGACTACAGCGACCTGCAGGCCGGGGCCGCCGCCTCGCGCGCGATCCGGCAGGCGGCGGCCGAGCTGCAGCTGGCGCAGCGCTACCAGGCCACGGTGCGGCTGACCGGCCCGCAGGCGCTGGCCGACGATGAATTCGCCTCGGTCAGCGACGGCGCCGTGCTCAACGGCGTGCTGACGGTGCTGGTGGTGGTGCTGATCCTGTGGCTGGCCTTGCGCTCGGCGCGGCTGATCGTTGCGGTGCTGGCCAGCCTGTTTGCCGGGCTGCTCCTCACCGCCGCGCTGGGGCTGGCCATGGTTGGCGCGCTGAACATGATCTCGGTGGCGTTCGCGGTGCTGTTCGTCGGGCTGGGGGTGGACTTCGGCATCCAGTTCGGCGTGCGCTACCGCGCCGAGCGCCATGACCGCGACCATATCGTCGAAGCGCTGGGGCTGGCCGCGCGCGCGGTGGGCGCTCCGCTGGCGCTGGCGGCCGCGGCCACGGCGGCGGCGTTCTTCTGCTTCCTGCCCACCGACTACCGCGGCGTGGCCGAGCTGGGGCTGATCGCCGGCGTGGGCATGATGGTGGCATTCGCCACCACCTTCACGCTGCTGCCGGCGCTGATCTGCGTGCTCAAGCCCGGCGGCGAGCCCGAGGCGCCGGGCTTCGCGTGGCTGGCGCCCGCGGACCGGTTCTTCGACCGCTATCGCAAGCCGGTGCTGCTGGTCACCCTGCTCGCGATCCTGGCAGGCGCGCCGCTGCTGCCGCACCTGCGCTTTGACTTCGACCCGCTGCACCTGAAGGACCCCAGGTCCGAATCGATGGCCACGCTGCTGGCGCTCAAGGACGCGCCGCAGGCCGGCACCGACGATGTCAGCGTGCTGGCGCCTTCGCTGCCGGCCGCGCGCGATCTGGCCGGCAAGCTGGCGGCGCTGCCCGAGGTGGCGCGCGCGGTCACGCTGCAGACTTTCATCCCCGCAGACCAGCCGCCCAAGCTGCAGGCCATCGGCCAGGCCTCGGCCGCGCTGATGCCGGCGCTGACGCAGCCCACCGCCACGCCCGCCACCGACAGCGCGCGCGTCAGTGCGCTGCGCAATGCCGCGCGGCAGCTGGCCATCGCCGCCGACGAGCATCCCGGTCCGGGCGCGGCCGAAGCCGCGCACCTGTCCGCCACGCTGAAGCAGCTGGCGGCCGCCGACGCCGCCACGCGCGACCGCGCCGAGCGCGCCATCGCCGTGCCGCTGCAGCTGGCGCTGGCACGGCTGAAGCTGGCGCTGGGCCCGCAACCCGTCAGCGAGCAGACGCTGCCGCCCGAACTGGTGCGCGACTGGATCACGCCGGACGGGCGCGCGCTGGTCAACGTCAGCCCGAAGCTGCCGCCGCCCGCCAGCGCACAGCGCGAGGCCGCGCTGGACCGCTTCATCACCGCGGTGCAGCGCGTGGAGCCGACCGCCACCGGCGGGCCGATCGCGATCCGCGGCTCGGCCGATACCATCATGGCCGCCTTTGCGCAGGCCGGCATCTGGGCGGTGGTGTCGATCACCATCCTGCTATGGATCACGCTGCGCCGCTTCGGCGATGTGCTGCGCACGCTGATACCGCTGCTGGTTTCGGCCATCGTCACGCTGGAATTGTGCGTGCTGTTCGGCATTGCGCTGAACTTTGCCAACGTGATCGCGCTGCCGCTGCTGCTGGGCGTGGGCGTCGCGTTCAAGATCTACTACGTGATTGCCTGGCGGCACGGCAAGACCCAGCTGCTGCAGTCCAGCCTGACGCACGCCGTGCTGTACAGCGCGGCCACCACCGCCACCGCTTTCGGCAGCCTGTGGCTGTCGCAGCATCCCGGCACCGCCAGCATGGGCAAGCTGCTGGCGCTGGCACTGGCGTGCACGCTGGTCGGCGCGGTGTTCTTCCAGCCGATCCTGATGGGCCGCCCGCGCGAAGGCGCCCATCACAAACATGACAAGGCCGCCCGGTCATAATCACAAACCCGATGCGGCCGACCCCGACCCCCTTCGTACAATGCCTTTACGCCAGCGCGCTACATCCGTTGCCACCACCGCCATTGCCGCCGCCCTGCTCGCCGGCTGCGCCACCGGCCCACAAGCCAGTCCCGACGATCCGCTCGAGCCGATGAACCGCGCGGTCTTCACCGTCAACGACAAGCTCGACCAGTACGTGGCCGTGCCGGTGGCCAAGGGCTACAAGGCGGTCACGCCGGAGCCGGTGCGCACCGCGGTCACCAATTTCTATTCGAACATCGCGGACATCGGCAACTTTGCCAACAACCTGCTGCAGGGCAAGGGCGTTGAGGCAGCGGAGAGCTTCATGCGGGTCGCGATCAATTCCGTGCTGGGTATCGGCGGACTGATCGACATCGCCACGCCCGCCGGGCTGCAGAAGCATTCGCAGGATTTCGGCCTGACGCTGGGCACGTGGGGCGTGCCGTCCGGACCCTACCTGGTGCTGCCGCTGTTCGGCCCCAGCTCATTCCGCGACGGCGTGGGCCTGTATGTGAATTTCCAGTTCGACCCGACCACCTATGCCGAGCCGGCGGTGCGCAATTCGCTGTTCGGGATGAACGTGGTGGACGTGCGCACCAACCTGCTGGGCGCCACCGACCTGCTGAAGCTGGCGGCGCTGGACAAGTACGCCTTTGTGCGCGATGCCTACCTGCAGCGGCGCCGCTACCTGCTGGGAGAGAACACGTCGCTGCCGGACTACGACGAAGACGACGACGACAGCACGGCCGCAGCACCCGCCGCGGAGGCGCCGGCGGGCACGCCTGCGCCCGCGCAGCCGCAGGCGCCGCGCTGACGCGGGGTCTTAGCCGCCGATCCCCAGCAGCACCACCTCGAAGGTAAGCGTGGCGTTCGGCGGAATCGTGCCCGGCACGCCGCGCGCGCCGTAGGCCGTGGCCGGCGGGCAGGTCAGCTTGGCCTTGCCGCCCACCTGCATCGCCTGCACCCCTTCGGTCCAGCACGGGATCACGCGGTTGAGCGGGAACGAGATCGGCTGGCCGCGCTTGTACGAGCTGTCAAACTCGGTGCCGTCGGCCAGCGTGCCGCGGTAGTGGACCTGCACCGAGTCGGTGGCCTTGGGCGAGGCGCCATTGCCCTTGATCAGGTGCTGGATGGTCATGCCCGACGCCAGCGTCTGCGGCGCCGCAGCGGGTGCGGCCGGGGCCGAGGCGGCCGGGGCGGCAGCGGAGGCGGCGCAGGCCAAGGTCAGGGTGCCGAGGAAAAGCGCAAGTGTTTTCATGGGAAACCTGGTCGTGAGGTCGTGATTGGGGATGCGGCAGTTTAACCGACACACGGCAACGATATGGCGGCAGCGGCATATAGCGCACAACGCACCCCGGCCGTGCGCCTTGCGGCAGGCATGGTGCGGCGCACCCCGCCGCATCCGTTACACGGGGCGTTTTGCCGTCTACGATGGTTCGTGACAGCCCCGCTGCCGCGGGCGCACGGAGATTGCCATGGCACTCACGGATTCACGGGACCTTCCGGTCTCGACCCAGAACGCCCGCTCGGTCGAGCAGTATGAGACCGCCCTGCAACTGCTGAACGGCTACTACGGCGACCCGCTCGCCGCCATCGACACGGCGCTGGCCGCCGACCCCGACTTCGCCATGGGCCACGCGCTGCGCGCCGCGCTGATGGTCACCTCTGGCGACGGCACGGCCGAGCCCATGCTGCGCCAGAGCGTCGAAGCCGGCGAAGCCCGGCACGCCCGCGCCAACGACCGCGAGCGCCGCCACATCGCCGCGGCACGGGCCTGGCTGGACGGCGAGTTCGAGCGCTCGGTCCGGCTCTACGGCGATATCGTGATCGACTATCCACGCGACCTGCTGGCGATCCAGACCGCGCATCTCGGCGACTTCCTGCTGGGGCAGTCATCGATGCTGCGCGACCGCGTGGCGCAGGCGCTGCCGCACTGGGATGCCGGCATGCCGGGCTACGGCTACCTGCTCGGCATGCATGCCTTCGGCCTGGAAGAAACCCAGCTCTACGAGCGCGCCGAGGAAAGCGGCCGGCGCGCGCTCGAGCTCAATCCGCGCGACCCGTGGGCCGTGCACGCGGTGGCGCACGTGATGGAGATGCAGGGCCGGCTGGACGACGGTATCGCCTGGCTGGACGGGCGCCGCGACGACTGGTCCGACGACAATATGCTGGCCGTGCACAACTGGTGGCACCTGGCATTGTTCCAGCTGGAAGCGGGCAGGACCGACCAGGTGCTGGCGCTGTACGACCGCTATATCAAGCGCCCCGCGCCGGCGATCGCGCTGGACCTGGTGGATGCCTCCGCGCTGCTGTGGCGGCTGCACCTGCGCGGCGTGGACGTGGGCCGGCGCTGGCAGCCGGTGGCGGACGACTGGCTCGGCCGCGGCGCGGCCGGCTACTACGCCTTCAACGATGTCCATGCCGTGATGGCCAGCCTGGGCGCGCACCGGCCCGCTGCCGCCGACCAGGTCCGCGCCGCGCTGGAGCGCGCCGCCCTGGGCAACGGCACCAATGCCATGATGTCGCGCGATGTGGGGCTGCCGGTGGCCGATGCCCTGATCGCGTTCGACCAGGGCGATTACAGCACCGCCATCGACCTGTTGATGCCGGTGCGCCTGATCGCCCACCGCTTCGGCGGCAGCCATGCACAGCGCGACATCGTCAGCCTGACCCTGCTCGAGGCGGCGCTGCGCGGCCGCCGCAGCAACCTGGCGATCGCGCTCACGGCCGAACGCGCCGCGCTCAAGCCCATGAGTCCTAGCCTGCACCGGCTGGTGCAGCGCGCCGACTCGTGCCGCGCATAAGTCTCCCTGCCGCGGCCGGGATCGGCGCCTATACTGCACCTGTCCTGACCGGAGACCACCCATGCCCAGCTTCCGCGCCCTGTTCCGCCTCGCCCTCTTTGCCGCCAGCGCCGCGCTGGCGCTGGCGGCCGTGCCGGCCATTGCCCATCACGGCTGGTCCACCTACGACGAGACCAAGCCGCTGACGCTGACCGGCAAGATCGTCGAGAGCCACTACGAGAACCCCCACGCGCATATCCGCATCGATGCCGGCGGCAAGCGCTGGCTGGCCGTGCTGGCACCCGTGTCGCGGATGGAGGCGCGCGGCGCCACCGCCGACAAGGTGGCCGTGGGGCGCGAGGTCACGCTGGTCGGCTACGCCAGCAAGGAAAAGGCCGACGAGCTGCGCGCCGAGCGCATCACCGTGGACGGCAAGACCGTCGAGTTGCGCTGAGCGGGCGCGCGCCGCATGTCGGTGCTGTTCGCGCAATGGACGGAATGGGCCGGCGCGCTGGCGCGGCTGCCGTTCCCGATGGCCCTGCGCAGTTCGGCCTGGGCCTATCCCGCGGTAGAGATCGTCCACCTGGCCGGCATGGCGCTGCTGTTCGGCTCCATCTTCGTGGTCGACATGCGCCTGGCCGGGCTCGGCCGGCGGCTGCCGGTGAGCCTGCTGTTGCGCCATGCGCTGCCCTTCACCGTCGGCGCCTTCATTGCGGTCGCGGCCAGCGGCGTGCTGCTGTTCCTGGCCCATGCCGATGAGCTGGCCGCCAATCCCGCGTTCCTGGCCAAGCTGTGCCTGATCGCACTGGCGCTGGCCAATGTGCTGTGGTTCCACTTCGGTCCCTATCGCAGCCTGCATGCCGGGCAACCGGGCTGGGACAGCGGCGTCGCGCCGCCGGCCGGCGCGCGCGTCAGCGCCATTGTCTCGATGGTGACGTGGTCGCTGGTG
This sequence comes from Cupriavidus sp. GW823-FHT07B10, assembly GCF_058794355.1. Lineage (NCBI taxonomy): Bacteria > Pseudomonadati > Pseudomonadota > Betaproteobacteria > Burkholderiales > Burkholderiaceae > Cupriavidus > Cupriavidus sp. GW823-FHT07B10. The sequence goes on along the minus strand of NZ_JBXAGS010000004.1, from coordinate 271,623 downwards.
ATCTGCGCCGGGCGTCTGATTGCTTATGTCTGATGGCCGCGGGACTCACGGCGGCGCCGGAGACAGCATCCCCAGCATGGCTACCAGGGCCATCACCAGCGCGGCGGCGCACGCCTCCAGCAGCAGGCTGCGCCGCAACGCCAGCGTCGCCGCCCGATGCTCCCCGGCCTGCACCGCCAACGCCAGCCGCGGGCTCAGGCGGAAGCGGTTCGCGGCAGCCAGGCCAAGCATCGCCACGAACAGCGCGAGTTTTGCGACAAGCAGCCCGCCATAGGACATCGGCGCAAGATCCGGCAGCGCCGGGCCCACGATGAACCAGTAGTTGAGCGCGCCGGTCAGCAGCAGCGTGGCAACAATGATGGTGCCGATACGGGCAAACCCGTTCGAGGTGCGGCTCAGCAGCACCACCGCCGCCCGGTCCGATACCGGCCGCGCCAGCGACAGCAGCACGAACGCGGCCAACGCGCCGACCCAGGCGCCGGCGGCCAGCAGGTGCGCCACGTCGGCGCTCAGGTGGAGATAGCGCAAGGCGCCCTCATGCATCGCGCCGTGGCCGCCCCAGGCCAGCGTCGCCAGCGCAATCCCGCCGAACCCGGCCAGCGCAGTGAAGCGCGCGCCCGGCCGCCTGCGCCAGGACACGCAGGCCAGCACGAACAGCAGCAGGGCCGCCAGGCGCACCGACCACGCCAGCCCGAAATCCGTCCCTGTGACGATCATGGCGAAGACGTGGGCCTGCAACGCGGCGTAGTCGGACTCCCCTGTCATGGCCAGCGCCATCACCACAAGGGCAGCCAGCGAAAGCCCGATGCCGGCGATGGCGCAGCCCAGCGCAAGCGCCTGGCAACGCTTTGCAAAGCGTGAGGCCCGTTCCCCCCGATGCAGCGCATAGGTGCAGAACAGCGGCAGCCCGAACAGCAAGGCCAGGTCGAAATAGAGCGCCAGGCGCAGCCCGGCGGCCACCCAGTCCGGCTGCTGCAATCACTTCACCGTGAAGGCAATCTTGCCGTTGACGGGATGGGTATCGGACGACACCGCCCGCCAGTCCACCCGATAGCTGCCCGGCGGCAGCGGCTGCGTGGGCGTGATCACCATGGTCTTGGGGTCGTCGCTGCCGGAGACTTTCACGGCCATTTTCATCGGCGCATGGTCAGCCATGCCCGGCATGCCGGTCATCACCAGGTTGGCGCCGGAAAACTGGGTGACCAGGCTCTCGGAGAACTGCAGTTCGATCTTCTGCGGCGCGGCCACCTCGGCCTTGTCCGCCGGCGTGGACGACACCAGCTTCGGGTGCGCGAAGGCGATGCTGCTGGCCAGCGCGGCGGTTGCGGCAAGCAGGGTCTGGATCAGGGGGCGATTGGCATGCATGGTTGTCTCCGCTTGGGGATGATGAAGTTGTGGTGTCAGAACCAGACCCGGACACCGGCGACGAAACGCGTTTCGCCCGCCTTGCCGCCAGAGGTCCGGATCATGTCGGCGGTATTGCCGAAGGTCTGGTAGCGCTCCACGCCGATATACGGCGCGAACTGCCGGCTGAACTCATAGCGCAGCCGCAGCCCCACGGTGCCGTTGGACAAGCCGCTGCCGATGCCCACCTCCGGGTCGTTCTTGCCATAGAGGTTGGCTTCGATGACTGGTTGCAGGATCAGGCGCTGCGTCAGCAGCAATTCGTATTCGGCGGACAGCCGCAGCGCGGTGCGGCCGCTGGTGCCGACATAGGCAGTGGCATCGACCTCGAACCAGTACGGCGCCAGCCCCTGCACCCCGAACGCCAGCCAGTTGCGCGCCGGGCGCCCGCTGCCGGTGTCGTTGCGCAGGCCCAGTTGCGTATCCCAGTAGCTGGCCACGGCGTGTCCCCACAGCAGCTCGGTGCGGGCCTCGTGCAGCTTGCCCTTCGACGCTTCGCCCTCGGCCTTGAGCACCAGCTTGTCGTAGCTGTTGCCGAACCACGCCTGCGCTTCATAGGCGGCGGCATTGCTGCCATTGGCGTGGGCCCACTCCAGGCGGTCGACCAGCACCGAGGCGAACAGGTGCTCGTCGGCCATCACCAGCTGGCGTTTGTCGCCCAGCGCGTACTTGCCGACGCCCAGCTGGTAGCCGCCGGAATAGGCATGCGGATCGCGGGCGTCGGGCGGCGCGCTGCCGCCCTGCATCTTCATGTCGCCGTGGTCCATGGCAGGGGCGGCCATGCCCTGCGTGTCCGGCATCGGCGCACCGCCACCGTCCATGGTCTGGATCCCGTCCTGCTCCATGCCCTGCATCTGCCCATGGTCCATGCCCTGCATGGCGGCCGGGGCATCGTGCTGGTGCGCATGGCCGGCATGCGGGTCCTGCGCCTGGGCTGCGCCGATTGCGGTCAAGGCCAGCGCCACGGCCAGTATCGTCTTCTTGTGCCTGTGCATGGAGATTGCGAATTCAGGTTGAACCATCACGCCACCACCACTTCGCGGAACATGCCCGCATCCATATGCAGCATCAGGTGGCAATGCCAGGCCCAGCGTCCCAGCGCATCGGCGGTGACCAGGAAGCTGATGCGCTGCGCCGGCTGCACCGGGATGGTGTGGCGCCGCGCCTGGAAGCTGCCGTCCGGCGTTTCCAGCTCGCTCCACATGCCATGCAGGTGCATGGGGTGGGTCATCATGGTGTCGTTGTGCAGGATCACGCGCAGCCGTTCGCCGTGCTTGAAGTGGATCGGCGTCGACTTGCCGAACTCGACGCCGTCGAAGGACCAGGTGTAGCGCTCCATATTGCCGGTCAGGTGCAGCTCGACCTCGCGCCCGGGGCCGCGCGCATCCATGGCGCCGCCGATGGTGTGCTGGTCGGCCAGGGTCAGCACGCGCCTGCCGTTGTTGCGCAGGCCGATGCCGGGATCGTCCAGGTTGGTGCGGGCCATGTCGACGCGCATGTCGGTGCCCGGACCGTATTCGGTGCGGGCGTGGCGGGCGGTCTTGCTGGGGACCTTGAGCGGGTCGGCGGCGGCCATGGCGTGCTGGCTGTGGTCCATGCCGGCGTGGTCCATGCCCTGCATCGGCGTGGCGCCGTGCTGCATGCCGCCGTGTCCCGCATGACCGCCATGCCCGCCGTTGCCCGTCATCGCGCCCATCATGTCGGTCATGGTCAGCCATTCGGCCCGGTCTAGCGCGGGCACCGGCGCCGCCAGCCCTTCCCTGACCGCCAGCGTGCCGCGCGCATAGCCGGTACGGTCCATCGATTGCGCGAACAGCGTGTAAGCGTCGTCGCGCGGTTCGACAATCGCATCGCAGGTCTCGCCGGGGCCGAAGCGGAATTCATCGACCGTGACCGGTTCGATATCCTGGCCGTCGACCTGCACCACCCGCAGCTTCAGCCCGGGGATGCGCACGTCATAGAAGGTGTTGCCCGAGCCGTTGATAAAGCGCAGGCGCACGGTCTCGCCACGCCGGAACAGCCCAGTCCAGTTGCCGGCCGGCGTGACGCCGTTGGCCAGGTGCGTGAGCGTGGCGCTGGACAGGTCGGCCAGGTCGGTCGGGCTCATCCGCATCTGGTTCCACATGCTGCGCTTGTCCAGCGCCTGCTTCAGCCCGTCGCGCGAGACGTCGCGGAAGAAGTCGACCACGGTCGGCTGGTTGTAGTTGTAGTAGTCGCCCTGGACCTTGAGCTTGGTCAGCACCCGCATCGGATCTTCGTCGGTCCAGTCCGACAGCAGCACGGTGTGGTCGCGGTCGGCCCGCACACTTTCCTGGCCCGTGGCCGGATCGATGACGATGCCGCCGTACACACCGGTCATTTCCTGGAAGCCCGAATGCGAGTGGTACCAGTAGCTGCCGGTCTGCGCGACCTTGAAGCGGTAGGTGAAGGTCTCGCCGGGCGGGATGCCGGCAAAGCTGATGCCCGGCACGCCGTCCATCTCAAACGGCAGGATGATGCCGTGCCAGTGGATCGAAGTGGCCTCGCGCAGGCGGTTGGTCACGCGGATGGTGACCGTGTCGCCCTCGCGCCAGCGCAGCGTCGGGCCCGGCAGCATGCCGTTGATGGTGGTGGCAATGGCCGGCTTGCCGGTAAAGTTGACCAGCGACTCGCCGATCACCAGGTCGAACTCGGTGCCGCGCAGGACCGGCGCCGAGCCGGAGCCGGCCGGGGCAGCCTGCCCGGCGCGCTGGCCCGCATGCTGCGCCCACGCGCTGCCGCCGACGCCAGCAAGGCTGGCCACCACGCCGCCGGCAACCAGCCCTTGCACGAAGCGGCGGCGGGGTAAATCGGGCAGCACAAGGCCGGTACTGGGGTGGCGTCGCATGTCATCAGTCCTGGTAGAAAGCATGCCAAGCGTAGCCAAGGCCACCCTACGCACGTCTGACCGGAACATGACATTGCGGTAATCTTCCGGTCATGTTGGCGCCCGCGTTGCCGGCGTAGAGTTGCCGGACCCTGCCCAAAGGGCCGATCGATCAAGGAAAGTGCTGTGAAACTGCTAGTGGTGGAGGACGAGTCCAAGACCGGCGAATACCTGCGCCAGGGGCTGACCGAGGCGGGCTTTGTCGTCGACCTGGTGGCCAACGGGCTGGACGGCCAGCATCTGGCGATGACCGAGCCCTATGACCTGGTCATCCTGGACGTGATGCTGCCGGACGTAGATGGCTGGCGCATCGTGCAGGCGCTGCGCGCGGCGGAGATCGCCGTGCCGGTGCTGTTCCTGACCGCGCGCGACAGCGTGGCCGACCGCGTCAAGGGGCTGGAGCTGGGTGCGGACGACTACCTGGTCAAGCCCTTCGCCTTTTCCGAGCTGCTCGCGCGGGTGCGCACGCTGCTGCGCCGGGGCACGGCGCAGATGGCGCTGGACCGCATCCAGGTGGCCGACCTGGTGCTGGACCTGGGCCGCCGCCGGGCCACGCGCGCCGGGCGCCGCATCACGCTGACCAGCAAGGAGTTCGCCTTGCTGGAACTGCTGGCGCGCCGCCGCGGCGAAGTGCTGCCGCGCTCCTTGATCGCCTCGCAGGTGTGGGACATGAACTTCGACAGCGACAGCAATGTCATCGACGTCGCCATCCGGCGCCTGCGCGCGAAGATCGACGATGAGTTCGAGCCCAAGCTGATCCAGACCGTGCGCGGCATGGGCTATGTGCTGGAAGCCCCCGAGGCAGCGGAGAACGCTGAATGAAGGGCCGGATGTCGCTGACGGCACGGCTCACCATCCTGTTCTCGCTGTCGTCGGCCGCGGTGCTGCTGGGGCTGGGCGTGCTGATCTGGCTGGCGATCGACAATCATTTCGCCGACGAGGACTACGCCGTGCTGGGCGACAACGTGCGGCTGATCCAGAAGATCGCGGCCGAAGGCCCGGCGGCGTCGCTGGCGCAACGCCTGGGCCCGGTGCTGGAACACCATGCCGGCTTCGTCGCCGAGGTGCGCGCCGCGGACGGCAAGCGCCTGTATGCCACGCAGGACTTCGATTTCGGCATGGCCCTGGCCGCCGCCGCGCAACTGCCGGCGCAGCGGCATGCCTTCACCTGGGAACAGGGTGGCCAGACCTACCGCGGCATGCGTGCGCTGGCGCAGGTGCCGCCCGGACAGCCGGGGCCGCTGCAGGTCGTGGTCGGCATGGACACGGCACTGCATGCCCACTTCATGCACGCCTTCCGCCAGTCGCTGGCCTTCTACGCCGCGCTGGCCGCGCTGGCGAGCGGGCTGCTGGGCTGGTGGGCCGCGCGCCGCGGGCTCTCGCCATTGCGCACCATGGCCTCGCGCGCGCGCACCGTCACCGCGCACAAGCTCGACGAGCGCATGCCGGTCGATGCCGTGCCGGTGGAAATGGCCGACCTGGCCGCGACGCTCAACGCCATGCTGGAACGCCTGCAGCGCGATTTCGCGCGCCTGTCGGAGTTCTCATCGGACCTGGCGCACGAGCTGCGCACGCCGATCACCAACCTGATGACGCAAACCCAGGTGGTGCTGTCGCAGCCGCGCGATGCGGACAAGTACCGCGACGTGCTGGCATCCAACGTGGAAGAGCTGCAGCGGCTGTCGCGCATGGTGTCGGACATGCTCTACCTGGCGAAGATGGAGCACGGCATCACCCTGCCGAACGCCGAGCCGATCGAGGTCGCTGATGAGGTCGCTGCGCTGTTCGATTTCTACGATGCGTTGGCTGAGGACAAGGGTGTGCGCATGGCCGTGCGCGGCAGTGGCCGCATCACCGGAGACCGGCTGATGCTGCGGCGGGCGCTGAGCAACCTGCTGTCGAATGCGCTGCGGCATACGCCGGCGGGCAAGGGCATTGTGGTGGAGATCTTGCCCGCTGCCGAACGGGTGACGGTGGTCGTCGAGAACGAAGGCGAGACCATCCGGCCTGAACTGCTGCCCTCGCTGTTTGACCGGTTCTTCCGCGCGGACAAGTCGCGGGCGCGGCCCGAGTCCGATGGTGCGGGGCTGGGGCTGGGTCTGGCGATCACGCAGGCGATTGTGGCTGCGCATGGCGGGGGCATTGGAGTGGAGTCGGAGGGGGGGCGGACGCGCTTTGTCCTGACGTTCAGGGCGTAGGGAGTGAGGGAGACTGCGCCGTGCCAGCGCTGATCGCATCCGCCGGCAACCCAGGCAGCATGGCGCGTATCGCGGGGACGAGCTCCCGCGTGAGCACCGTCCGCGTGATCCGGGCAATGTCTTCGGCAAGGTCGGACCATTCCGCCATTCGGCAAAGCAGGTAAAAATCGCGCTGGCCCAGCCGCGATGGCGGGATCGGCACCAGCTCGACCTGATCCAGCCACACCCGCGATTGCCAGAGGCAAAGGGGCGTGCTGACGGCCCACCCAAGTCCCGCAGCCACCAGGCTCAGCAGCGGATCGGTCGCATCGAACTCGAATCGACGTGCCGCTTCCACGCCGATGTGGCGCAGGTATCGCTCGACTTGCTGGCCGATGACCGAGCGCTGCGTGTACCGGATCAGCGGCAGATCGCCGACACGGTCGGCGAGGTCTTGCGCCTTGGACAACGGCAGTACATGGCTGCCTTTGGGAAATACGGCCACCCAGCTTTCGGAAAACAGAAGTCGCTGGGCAATGCGTGCTTCGGCTACCGGCACTTCGGTGCAGATCGCCAGGTCCAGCTCCCGGCCCAGCAGCTGGGCATTCAGGCCCGGGGTCAGGCCAGACCATAGCTGCATTTGCCTGGCAGACCCTGACAGCCCGCGAATCAACGCCGGCCCCAACGTCGCTGCAAAGGAGTCCACACAACCGAGCCGTATCTGGGCGTGGTCCAGCCGCACGCGCTTGCGCAACTCCTCATCCACATGCCGGGCCTCGGCCAGCAGGCGGTCCGCCATCTCCAGCAGGATGTTCCCTGCGCGCGTGGGCCTGGCAGGCCGCACTTCCCTGTCGAACAGCTGGATCCCGTATTCGACTTCGAGTGAGCGGATCATCTGGCTGACCGCGCTTTGGCTGACGCCGAGCCCTTGTGCGGCAAGGGCCATGGAACCGGATTCACAGACAGCCATAAAGACCTGTAGCGCGTGCAGGTCGGGCACGCGCGCGCGGCGCCGGGTCGGGGAAATCGCGGAGGGCATGGGAGCGGACTTGGCCATGTGCTTGCCTGCAACAGGGAGCGGTGTCGGCCACTATAACTTAAGCAAATCTAAATTTTTCTATAAATATCTCTTCAACTAAGGCTCCGGGGCTGCCGTCGCTCCTAGGCTTGCATCCAGTTCTGATCCCACCAGGAAATCTCCATGCAAAGCTACGACGCGATCGTTATCGGAGCCGGCGTGATCGGCAGTTCCGTCGCCTGCCATCTCGCCCGCCAGGGCTGCACTAACGTGCTCGTGCTCGAGCGCATGCAGATCGGTACAGGAACCACCTCCCAATCCAGCGGCATTCTGCGGACGCACTACTCGGTCATCGAGAACGTCCGGCTGGCGCAAGCGTCGTGGCAGGTGTTCAACGACTTTGCCGCTTACCTGGGCGACGAAGAGGCCTCCGCGGGCATGGTCAAGTGCGGCTACCTGATCGCCGCGCCGGATGGTCCCAGGCTGTCCCCGCTGCGTGCCTCGCTGGAAGCCCAGCAGGCACAGGGGATCGAAGTGCGGCTGCTCGATGCAAAGGAAGCGCAAAGCCTGCTTCCGATTGCCCGCTTCGACGACGCTGCGCTGATCGGCTACGAGCCGGAAGCCGGCTTTGCCGACGCTTACCTGGTCGCCACCGGCTTTGCGCGGGCGGCACGCCGCCTCGGGGTCAGGATCCTCGAAGGCGTCGGAGTCGAACGGTTGTTGCTCGACGGCGGCAAAGTCGCCGGCGTTGAAACCTCGCGAGGAACCTTCCTCGCCGGCACCGTCATCAGCACCCAGAATATCTGGGCGACCGAAATCGAGCGCTGGACCGGCATCGCCAGCCCGGTCGTCCCCGAGCGCCATGCCGTGCTGGCACTGGAAGCGGCATCGCCCTATACGTTCCAGATGCCGGTGTACAAGGACCTCGGCTCTCCCGGCATGCTGTATTGCCGCAGTTACGGCGGCAGGCAGATGCTGGTCAGCGAGGGCACCGTCGGTGAGACGCTGTCGTCGCCGGACAACGAGCAAGGCGACATCAGCATGAATTACATGGTCGAAGTCGGCACGCAAGTCGCCAAGCGCTTCCCCACCTATGCGGACGCCGGGATTGCTTCGTCCTGGACCGGCGTCTACGACGTGACGCCCGACTGGAACCCGGTGCTCGGGTGTCTGCCCGAGGTACCGGGTCTCGTGGTGGGTTACGGCTTCTCGGGCCACGGCTTCAAGCTGGCTCCCGCGGTCGGACGCGTGCTGGCCCAGGCAGCGCTGGGCATCGAGACCGAGATTGACATCGCCCCCTATTCCCTGGAGCGCTTCCGCAATGGTGCGCTGCTGACTGGCAAGTACGGTCTCGGCGCGGTGTCCTGAGCCCCGCGTTTGCAGTGCTGCCGATCCGGGTCGCAGGGCACCATCACTCCCCTTGTCGCGGATAGATGGTGATGGACAGGAACCTGATCGGACACCTGGTCAGGCCTACCGGGCCATGCGGTATCTCGCCGGCGAAGGTCAGGGCATCGCCGGGTCCGAGCGTATAGGTTTGCTGTCCGCAGCGATACTCGACCACGCCCTCCAGCATGTACAGGAATTCGGTGCCGGGGTGCTGGAAGGTCGGGTAGCGCTCGGTGTCGTCCTCGATCGTGATCAGGAACGGCTCAAAGGCTTTCACGGGGCCCTGGTCATAGGCCAGCAGATGATAGGTATGACCGCTCCTGGTGCCGCGCCGCACCACCTCCATCCCCGCTCCATGCCTGACATGCTGCGCGGCAGCCGACGCGCCATCGTACTTGCTGAACAGCACCGCCATTGGCACGCCCAGCGCGCGGGCGATACGGGCAAGCGTATCCATGCCGGCCATGGTGCTGCCGGTCTCGATCTTCGACAGCATCCCGCGGCTCAGGCCTGCCTGTTCCGCGACCTGGGCAATCGTCAGCCTTTCCCGCAGCCGCAGTTCGCGAATGACCATGCCCACCGATTCCTCAATGTGGGGCACTTGGGCTTCAAATGGGGGCTCGGCATGGGTCTTCATGTGGGTCTCTCAGTCATTGACGCACCAGGAGGATAATTCCTGATGGGCACACTTGTTGCTCCACATGAATCATCGCAGATTTGCGTCCCAGCGAGCAAGTCATGCGCCTGGCGCTGCGAGGCGCATTCCAAAGTCGGAAGGAGCCGATCCATGAAGTCAGAGTTGAGTGCGCATCTTGCGGCGCCAGCCGGGGCGCTGACCCCGGCTCCGCGGTTCAACACCGTCGAAGACGCTCAAGACTATCTGCTGGCGCGCGGCGTCAGCTACGTCCTCGCGCAGTTCGTCGATATCCACGGCGTCGCCAAGGCCAAATCGGTGCCAGTGGCGCATCTTGGCTCGGTCCTGGCAGAGGGTGCGGGCTTTGCCGGCTTTGCCATCTGGGGCGTCGGCATTGAACCGCATGGCCCGGACTTCATGGCTCGCGGGGATCTCGACACCATCGGGCTGGTGCCATGGCAGCCGGGCCTGGCCCGGATCGTATGCGAAGGGCATGTCGATGGTGCGCCATGGCAGTACGACAGCCGGGTCGTCCTGAAGCGGCAGATCGCCAGGCTCTCGCAAGGTGGCTACACGCTTTATACCGGCCTCGAGCCTGAGTTCTCGCTGCTGCGCCGTGACGACAAAGGCGGCATCGGTCCGTGCGACCCGAGCGATACGCTGGCCAAGCCTTGCTACGACTACAAGGGGCTGTCGCGCACGCGTACTTTCCTGGAGCGTCTGTCCAACGGACTGCGCGCCGCGGGAATCGATGTCTACCAGATCGACCATGAAGACGCCAACGGGCAATTCGAACTGAATTACACCTTCACCGACTGCCTGACGTCTTGCGACCATTTCATCTTCTTCAAGATGGCGGCATCGGAAATCGCCAACGAGCTGGGCCTGGTGTGCTCCTTCATGCCGAAGCCGTTTGCAAACCGCCCCGGCAACGGCATGCATATGCACATGTCGATCGGCGATGGCCAGCGCAACCTGTTTGCTGACAAGAGCGACCCGCGCGGGCTGGACCTGTCCCAGCTGGCCTATCACTTCCTTGGCGGGCTGCTGGCCCATGCGCCGGCGCTCACGGCGCTTTGCGCGCCCACCGTCAATTCCTACAAGCGGCTCGTGGTGGGCCGTTCCCTCACCGGCGCCACCTGGGCTCCCGCGTATATCAGCTATGGCGACAACAATCGCTCGAGCATGATCCGCATCCCCAAGGGCCGGCTGGAACTGCGGCTGCCCGATGGCGCCGCCAACCCGTATCTCGCCACAGCGGCCGTGATTGCGGCGGGGCTTGACGGCATCGACCGGAAGCTCGATCCCGGCGCACCGCGCAACACCAATCTCTATGAGTGGAGCGAGGCGCAGCTGGCCGAAGCCGGCATCGGCCTGCTACCCCAGAACCTTGGCAGCGCGCTGGATGCCCTCGAAGCCGATGCGCTGATAGCCGACGCACTGGGACCCGTTGCGCAAGAGTTCCTGAAGCTCAAGCGCATGGAGTGGCTCGAATATCAACGGCATGTCTCGGACTGGGAAGTGAAGCAGTACCTGGAATTCTTTTGAAGAAGGAATCACGCTATGTGCGGAATTGTTGCATTGTTAGTCAAGACATCTTCGCTGCGGGAAAAGCTTGGCGAGCTGATGGTGCCCATGCTGATCGGCATGACCGAGCGCGGCCCGGATTCAGCGGGATTGGCGGTGTTCTCGGCGCCTGTGGAAGAACGCCACAGGAAGATCAGCGTCTATGCCGGCTACACCGATGACGGCGAACGCTATGACTGGAATCGCCTGGCCGACGCATTGAATGCGGCCCTCGACGTGCACGCAACCGTGCAGGCACAGGGAAACCATGGCATCGTGACCTTCCGCGGCGGGCCAGAGCGCGTCAAGGACTGGATCGCCGCGAACGACCCCAAGCTGCATGTGTTCTCGACGGGCCGCAGCATCGACCTCTACAAGGACATCGGCACCCCGGCTGAAGTGGCAGCCCGTTACCGCTTCGCCGAACTCCAGGGCAGCCACCTCGTCGGCCATACCCGCATGGCCACCGAATCTGCCGTCACGCCCGATCGCGCACACCCGTTCACCGCCGGCGAGGACTTTTGCCTGGTGCATAACGGCTCCCTGTCGAATCCCAACGGCATCCGGCGCATGCTGGCGCCCCATGGCATCCACTTCGACACCGACAACGACACCGAGGCGGCAACGCGTTTCCTGGAATGGCGGCTGCGCGAAGGCGACACGCTAGAGCAGGCGCTGCAGGCAGGCTTTGATGTCCTGGATGGCTTCTACACCTTCCTGATGGGAACGCCGACGGAACTGGCGCTGATCCGCGACCCCTTCGCCTGCAAGCCCGCGGTAGTGGCCGAAAGCGACGACTACGTCGCCATCGCGTCGGAATTCCGCTCGCTGGCCCACCTGCCCGGCGTCAGGCACGCCCATGTTTTCGAACCAGCACCCGAGGAGATGTACGTATGGAAAGCGTGAAGTTTGACCTCGCGGTCACGCCGCTGCGCGAAGTCAACCAGTACCTGCACAAGGACGTGCCTGCGCAAGGCGGCTTGCGCGTGCAGATCGACAACCCGAACGGCGCGCACGCGATCGCCGCCGGATTGAATGCGCCTGTCGACGTGGTCATCGAAGGCCATGCCGGCTACTACGCCGCCGGGATGAATCAAGGCGCCACCGTGACCATCAACGGCAGCGCCGGAACCGGCGTCGCCGAGAACATGATGAGCGGCAAGGTCCACGTCAAGGGCTTCGCCTCCAACGCCGCAGGCGCCACTGCCCACGGCGGGCTGCTGGTGATCGACGGCGATGCCGGCCTGCGTTGCGCGATTTCGCTGAAGGGCGCCGATATCGTCGTCGGCGGCTCCGTCGGCAGCTTCTCGGCGTTCATGGCACAGGCGGGCAACCTGGTGGTGCTCGGCGACGCCGGCGAAGCGCTGGGCGACTCGCTCTACGAAGCCGCCATCTATGTGCGTGGCAAGGTGAAGAGCCTGGGCGCCGATTGCGAAGAGAAGACCATGGGCCCGCGCGAACGCGTGGTGCTGGCCGGCCTGCTCCACCGCGCCGGCCATGTGGATGTCGACCCGTCGTCGTTCAAGCTGTACGGGTCTGCCCGCACGCTCTACAACTTCCATGTCGATAACGCAGGAGCCTATTGATATGAATGCCCCGACCCAACTGCAGGACCTGGCATCAAGTTCCACCCAGACTCCACCGCGCTATTCCGCGACGTTCGACCCGGCTACCCTGGCCGAAATCCGGCGCGCCGCGGCCACCGGCATCTACGATATCCGCGGCGGCGGCGCCAAGCGCAAGCTGCCGCATTTCGATGACTTGCTGTTCCTGGGCGCCTCGGTCAGCCGCTATCCGCTGGAAGGCTACCGGGAGAAGTGCGGAACCGACGTCGTCCTGGGAACGCGCTACGCCAAAAAGCCGATTCACCTGAAGACGCCGGTCACCATTGCCGGCATGAGCTTCGGCGCGCTGTCCGCCCAGGCCAAGGAGGCACTGGGACGCGGCGCCACCATCGCCGGCACGAGCACGACCACGGGCGACGGAGGCATGACACCGGAGGAGCGCGGCCAGTCGCAGACGCTGGTGTACCAGTACCTGCCCTCACGCTACGGCATGAACCCCGACGACCTGCGCAAGGCTGACGCCATCGAAGTCGTGATCGGACAGGGCGCGAAACCCGGTGGCGGCGGCATGCTGCTGGGACAGAAGATCAGCGCGCGCGTGGCAAGGATGCGATGCCTTCCCGAAGGCATCGATCAACGCTCGGCATGCCGGCATCCGGACTGGACCGGCCCCGACGACCTCGAGATCAAGATCCTCGAACTGCGGGAAATTACCGACTGGGAGAAACCCATCTACGTCAAGGTTGGCGCCACCCGCCCCTACTATGACGTGGCCCTGGCGGTCAAAGCCGGCGCCGATGTGGTGGTGCTCGATGGCATGCAGGGTGGCACCGCCGCGACGCAGGAAGTGTTCATCGAGCACGTGGGCATCCCCATCCTCGCGGCCATCCGGCCCGCGGTGAAGGCGCTTCAGGACCTGGGCATGCATCGCAAGGTTCAGCTGATCGTCTCGGGCGGCATTCGCAACGGCGCGGACGTCGCCAAGGCCCTCGCCCTTGGAGCAGATGCCGTTGCCATCGGCACGGCTGCACTGGTCGCGCTGGGGGACAACGACCCGCGCCATGCCGGCGAGTACCACAAGCTCGGGACCGTTCCGGGGGCTTACGACGACTGGCATGAGGGCAAGGATCCCGCAGGCATTACCACGCAGGATCCGGAACTGGCTTCTCGCCTGGATCCGGTACAGGCCGGGCGGCGCCTGGCAAACTACTTGTCGGTCATGACGATGGAAGCGCAGATCATCGCGCGTGCCTGCGGCAAGTCGCACCTGCATAACCTGGAGCCCGAAGACCTCGTTGCACTGACCATCGAGGCGGCGGCGATGACACAGGTGCCGCTTGCCGGGACCGCGTGGGTGCCCGGGCAAGGTGGGTACTGAGTTCAAGTGGCACCCAAAAAAGCCGCCCACGCCAGTTACGGCCATTGGGGGAGCTGGCGTGGGCGCGAAGACCACCGGATGCGGCTCCAGCGGCAATACGATGCTACGCAAATCCGCCTGTGGCGACTGCCAACAATTGTGTCGGCGGCCGTAGCATGGCTTGCGGCCGATGCTGTGCCGCTCAGGCCACCGGCAATTCGATACGGAACTCCGCCCCCGCCCCAGCCGCACTGCGCACGCTGGCCTTGCCGCCATGCCGCTCGGCCACGGCCCGCACCAGCACCAGCCCCAGACCCGCGCCTTCCGGCGCGCCCTGCTGCCCCTCATGCAAGCGCGCGAACGGTTCGAACAATCGTGCCTGGTCCGCCTCGGCAATCCCCGGCCCATGGTCCTGCACGGCAACGACAAAGCTGCCCGGCTCACGCGTGAGCGAGACCGTCACGGTCCCCGCTTGCGGGCTGAACTTGATCGCATTGCTGACCAGGTTGGCGATGGCGCGCGCCAGCAGCGTCGGTTCACCCTGCAGCACCGCGGGCTCGTCAGGCAGGTCGATCTGCAGCGTCACGTCGCGGGCCTTGGCCAGTGCCCAGAGCTGGTCCGTCGCATCCAGCACCAGGCCACCCAATTCCACTTCCATGAACGCCAGGGTCTTCGACTCCGCGCGCGCCACGCTGATGAAGTCGTCGGCCAGCGTCATCGTGCGGCGTGCATGGGCGGCGATGCGTGCCAGCACGCCGCTGTCCGTGGCGACGTCGCCGGCGGCTGCCCCATCGCGCCGCGCGCGGCGCTCATGCAGCTCGATCAAGGCCAGGATCGATGCCTGCGGCGAGCGCATGTCGTGCGACAGGAAGCGCAGCATCTGCTCGCGCTGGCGCTCGGCAATGCGGATCGCGGTGATGTCGATCACGCTGACGATCAGGCCGGCCACGGCGCCGGCCTCGGCGTGCAGCGGCGCGCCATGCAGCAGGTAGCGGCGGTCGCCGCGCCCGGCCACCTCGATGCCGCCGTCGGGAACCGGGACCGGAGCGATGCGGGCGCCGGCGTGGCGGTCGTGCAGCGACTGCCAGTACGCCAGGGCCGGTGCCGGCGCGGGAAAGATTGCCTCGATCAGCGCGCGGATGGCGGCCCGCGGCGGCCCGGCCGCGCCCGGCGCATGAGCGGGCTCGCCGTCCAGCACCGCGGGCGCCAGCGCCACGCAGCGCCGGTTGGCCAGCATCACGCCGCCATCCAGGTCGCAGATCGCGGTGGCATCGGGCAGGCTTTCCAGGCCATCGGACAGGAAGCGGCGCGTGCCGCGCAGCTGCGCGCTCATGCTGTAGACGGCGCGCATGCGGCTGTCGAGCGTGGCGCCGGTATGGCGCGGCGCGGCAATCAGGCCGGGTTCGCGTTCCAGCCGCGCCAGTTCGTCGGTAAGGAAGCGCAGGGCCGCCTCCTGGCGCAACCAGCTCCACAGCGGGTAGAACAGCACGCAGCCCAGCGCCGCGGCGGCGGGTGCAAACCATAGCCGCGCCAGCGCCAGCAGCAACAGCGAGCCGCCCAGCAGGGCCGCCAGCAGCAGCCCGGTGGCCACCAGCGCGCCGCGCGGGGGCAGGCGCAGCGCGGCCAGTGCGGCCAGCAGCACCGCCAGCAGCGTGCCGCCGACCTGCCACGCGCGCGGCACCGCCACAATGGCATCGCCGTCGGTCAGCGCCTGCACGGTATTGGCCAGGATCTCCACCCCGCTCATGCCGCGGCCATCGCGCGACACCGGCGTCGGCAGCACGTCGCCCATGCCGGTGGCGAGCGCGCCGATCAGCACGGCCTTGCCGGCAAAGATGGCGGGGTTGGCGCGGCCATCCAGCACGTCGCGCGCCGACACGCGGGCAAAGGTGCCGGGCGGGCCGGCATACGGGATACGCAGGCGGCCGCTGCGCTCCCAGCCGTTGGCTTCGGTGATCCGGGCCGGCTCCTGGCGCGCGATGCCGGGCGGCTCGGCGGCGCGACCGAACGCCGCCATCACCGCGGCCAGGTGCGGCACGCCGGCGGCGGCCACCGGATGGGGCCCTTCGCTCAGATAGACCTGGCGCGCCACGCCATCGGTATCGACCACCATGTTGATATGGCCCACCGCGGCGCCCAGCCCGGCCAGCGGGTAGCGCACCAGCATGCCGGCGGGGCCGGATTCGGCCACCACCGGCAGCACCACGTTGCCGGCCCGGGCCAGGCTGCGGGCCAGCACGGCGTCGTCTTGCGGATAGCGGGTGTCGCGCTCGGACAGGATCACGTCCATGCCGATCACGCGCGGCCGGCCGGCGGCGATGCGCTCGACCAGCTGCGCCAGCACCGCGCGGCGCCACGGCCAGCGGCCGATGGCGGTGATGCTGGCGTCATCGATGCCGACGATGACGATGTCGTCGCGGGCCGGATGGTGCTGGGCGCTGATGGCGATGTCGTAGGCGGCCAGGTCGGCGCGCTCGGCCCAGCCCTGGCGCGCGGCCAGCACCACCAGGGCCAGCACGGCAGCAAGCAGCAGGCACCATTCGATCAGTGTGCGCTGCCCGAAAGCGTGCCCGGGCGCGGCCGGTGCCGGGCCTGGCGCGTCAGTTGAGCCGGATGCGGCCACCACCGTCCGGCCGGTCGCCCGACCCGATTGCGCCGCCCTGCGAGTCGCGCAGGAGGGCATTGACTTCAATGCGCTGCGGCGCGGAGAACGCCGCCGGGTCAGGTGTCACCCCCGGCGCCGCACGTGCCACGCGGATGAAATAGACGCCGGGCGCGGGGCGCGGCAGGTCAATGGCATTGGTGGTGGTGTGCTCGTCGGCCAGCAGTGTGGCAAAGCCGGCATCGGCCGACACCTGGACCCGGTAGCCCGCGCCGGCGCCGCTGCCCTCGGGCCAGCCGATATGCAGCGCGCCGCCGTCGTCCTGCAGGGTCGGCACGGGCGGCTTGGGTTCGACGCTGAACGGGACCGCGTCCGACCACGGGCCCGGCCGGCCCGCCGCATCGACGCTGCGCACGCGCCACCACCAGCGGCCCGGCACCAGCGCTTGCGTGGCGGCGGGCTCGGAGGCCGCCTGCACCACGGCGTCGCGCGTAAAGGCCGAATCGGCGGCCAGCGCCAGTTCGTAGCGCGCCGCGCTCGGCACGGTGGCCCATTCGAAGGCGACGGCTTCGGCATAGCGCACCGCGTCGGCGGCAGGCTGCTGCGTGAACGGCGCCGGCGGGTTCAGCCGCACCGACACCGGTGCCTGGGCGTCATGGCCGGTCAGCTGGTGCTTGTCGATGGCACTGACGCTCAGGTACAGCGTGCCCTCGGGCAGGCCGTCGACGCGCGCGGTCGTGGCAGTGGCGCCACTGGCGGTGCCGGTCCAGACCAGTTCGCTCAGCGCCGCATCGCGCGCCACCAGCACGCGGTAGGCGGTGGCGCCCGGCACCGGCTGCCAGGCGGCTTCGAAGGACGGGCCCAGCACGGTATCGGCCGGGGGCAGCAGGGCCGGCGCCGGCAGCAGCGCCACCGGCTGCGACAGCTTGCCGCCGGCCGACACGCCGATGCCATAGCCGGCACCGACCGAAGCCGCCGCGGTCATGGCACGCTCTGCTGCCGGCCTGGCGCGGGCACCCCGCGCCGCACTGACGCCGACGCGCCCTTCCAGCACCTCGCTGCGGCTTCCTGCCGTGTCGGCCGAGACCCGGTAGCGGGTGCCGCGCACGCCGGTCACCATCATCGGCGTATGCAGCTCGAAGCGCCCGACGCCGCCGCCCTGCGGTGCCACGCGCGTATCGGCGGCACCCTTCTCGATGCGGATCACGGTGTCGGTCAGGCCGCTGCGCGCGAACATGCGCAGCCGGCTGACCGAGAGCGTGGTGGCCGGCGGCACCGTGACGCGGCTGCGGTCCGGCAACTCCAGCGTGACCGAGCCGCCCGCGGGGGTCTCGATGCGCGTGGTTTCGTCCAGCGTCATGCCGGCCTGCACCGGCCGGCCATTGGCGCGGACCGCGCCGGCCACATGGACCACACGCGCCGACGCGGCCTGCTCGGGAATCTGGCTGAGCGGGATGCGCAGGCGCGAGCCGGGCACCAGCCGGTACGGATCGGCCACGCCGTTCAGGCGCTGCAGCGTGCGCCACCCCTGCTCGGACGCCATGTAGCGCGAGGCCAGGCCGATCAGCGTATCGCCCGGCTCCACCAGGTAGATAAAATCGGCGCCTTCCGCGCCCGCGGGCCCGGCATGCGCCGGAACCGCCATGCCGGCCAGCAGGGCCAGCGCGGCACCACCGATCACCTTACGCATCCGCCCCGGCCTCATCCGCCTCCACATCTGCCGCGGAAGCCTCTTCAAAGCGATAGCCGTGCGAGTACACGGAGGTCAGCCGCACGCCGTTCTCGGGGCGCAGCGCCAGCTTGAGGCGCAGCCGCGAGATATGCGTATCCAGCGTGCGCGAGCCCGCGCCCATGGCGCGGCCCCAGACGGCCTGCTCCATCACCTCGCGCGCCAGCAGGCGCCCGGTATTGCGGAACAGGAACAGGGCCAGCTCATATTCTCGCGGGGACAGCAGCGCCGGCTCGCCGCCGACGGTGATGGTGCGCGCGTGGGTATCGACGATGTAGTTGCCGCGCCGGATCAGCTCCACTTCCTGCGCCGCCTCGGGGTAGGCACGGCGCAGCAGCGAACGCACGCGGGCGATCAGCTCGCCGGCGCGGATGGGCTTGAGCATGTAGTCGTCGGCGCCCACGGTGAGGCCGTCGACGATGTCGGATTCGGCAGTGCGGCTGGTGACGAACAGGATCGGCGGCATATTGCCGGACTTCTGCCGCACCCAGCTGACCAGCTCATAGCCGCTGGTGCCCGGCAACTGCCAGTCGACCAGCAACAGGTCATAGGCGCGCTCGCGCAGCGCGCGCAGAAAATCCGCGCCGTTGGCGTAGGACTCGCACTCGAAGCCGGCTTCGCTCAATATCTGCCGGATCAGTTCGGCCTGATCCGGATCATCCTCCACGGAGGCAATTCGCATACCTCTACATCCTTCTGCCAGCTTCCGACTGCAACTGCGGTCTCTGCCACGGCATGTCGACGGCTCGGCCGGCAAGTCATTCCTCATATTCACCCCCAGGGGGCGCGGCCGTCGATCTGATCCGACGGGCCAGGCCGAAGCCCGCCGGCTGCCGCCATGTTACCCAATCGCAGGCCCTTCCGTCGAGATGCCCCGACGAGGGGTGGTGGCGGCAACTGCGCCGATCCCTCCGCGATCGTCTTTCGATCTGCATCATCCTTGCCGCCATCGCGCCGCCCGGGGAGCCGGCCGGCGCGGCCCCGGCAGGGCCTATTGCAGCATGTAGGTCTCGTACTCCAGCCGGTCCAGCTTGCGGTCCAGCAGGTACAGCGCCAGCGCCACCACCACCAGCAGCGACACCGCAAAGCCGTAGCCGTACCAGGCCGGCCCCAGGTGCAGCGTCAGCAGCGTCAGCGCGAAGTTCAGCACCACGAAGGTCGCGGTCAGCAGCAGCACCTCGCGGCGGCGGTCCAGGTAGAAGTAGATGTTGAGCACCCCCAGCAGCACCACCTGCAGGCTGGCGCCGATCACGTCCACGTAAAGCAGCGGCAGGTACAGCTCGGAAATGCCCAGCAGCCGCAGCACCCACACGCCCACCGCGAACAGCAGCAGCGCGGCGATGGCCTGCACCTTGACGATCTCGTACAAACCCAGCCGGATGGTCTGGACCATGGTGTTGCGCATGTCCTCGATATGCTCGAGCGAGCTGCCGCCGCGCACCGCGTTGTAGAACGCGTCGTAGTACTCGACGAAATCGGTCTCGATGCGCACCAGGAACACCGCCATGCCCGGGATGATTGCCAGGTAGGCCAGGAACACCGGGATGTCGTAGATGATCGACGCATGCAGCGGCCCGATCACCTGCTGCCCGGTGGAGGGCGCGTACCAGAACATGAACTTGTCGATCCAGATGCCCAGGTTGTAGAGCAGGCCGATCGCGACCAGGCTGGGGTAGGCATGGCGGCGCTGGAACACCTCGAACGACATGAACTGGCGGCTGGTGTAGTTGCGGTAGATCAGCGTCACCATGCCGGTCAGCAGGCACAGCTGGCCGGCGGCGAAACCGCCCAGCAGCCCTTCCAGCCCGTGGCCGCGCAGCACCAGCGCGGCGCCGACCGAGATCGCGTAGCCCAGCAGGAAGGTCCACACGATGGCCTTGTACTGCTTCATGCTCGACAGGAAGATCGCGGCAATCCAGATATTGCTCAGCACCACGAAGCCCGCCACCATCAGCAGCCGGTACAGCACCGACTGCTCGCCGAAGCTGAATACCGCGCACGCCACGCCGATGCCGCCCGACAGCACCGTCGCCAGCAGCGCCACCGCGTGGTAGTTGCTCAGGACCAGGTGGTCGCGCTTCTCGAACAACCGGTCCGAGGTGAAGCGCGTGAACGCCAGCTGCATCGGCCCGGTCAGGATCAGGCTGCCGGCGATCAGGTAGGTCACCGACACCTGGAACTGCGTGATCAGCGAGCCCGGCACCACGAAGGGCAGGCTCAGCATGCCGATCAGCAGGATGCCGACGATCGACAGGATCCATGGCCCGGAGCTGATGATGCCGGCATACGCGTAGGCGCTCAGCATGCCCGACAGGTTGTCCCGCCGCAGCATCTTGCGCAGCTCGAATCCAATGCCAGCCATGCTCAGGCTCCTCCGTGGACCGGGCAGCGCGCGGGGTTGCCGCCGCCCTGCCGCTCAGGTCCGCCATGCCCGGCGCCGTCTGCCTGCGCCATCAGCCGTTGATACAGTTCGCGGTAGCTGCCCACCATGCGGTCCTGGGTGTAGTAGCGCTCCACGCGCGCCACGCCGGCGGCCTGGGCCGCCTGCCAGCGCGCCGGGTCCTGCAGCAGCCCGAGCGCCGCCGCGGCCAGGGCCGCGGGGTCGGCAATGCGCACCACCTCGCCGGCCGAGCCCAGCGCGGCGTCGTCGCCGGGCAGGCCGAACAGCAGCTCGCGGCACGAGCCCACGTCGGTGGTCACGCACGGCACGCCGGCGGCAAAGCCTTCCAGCACCACCAGCGGCAGCGCCTCGCTGATCGAGCTCAGCACCAGCACGCCCACCTGCGGCAGCAGCGCGTCGATGCGCTGGAAGCCCAGGAACTTGACCTTCTGGCCCAAGCCCAGGCTCTCGGCCAGGCTGCGGCATTCACGCGCGTAGTCGGGATCCTCGTCCTCGGGGCCGGCGATCCAGCCTTCGGCGTCGGGGTACTCGCGCACCACCGTCAGCATGGCGCGGATAAAGGTCTTGACGTCCTTGATCGGCACCACCCGGCCAATCAGGCACAGCACCGGCGGCACGCCCGGCTTGCGGCGGGCGCGCAGCGGCGCCAGGCGCGGCAGGTCGATGCCATTGGGGATGCTGCGCGTGCGCACCTCAGGCGCGCCGTCCTGCACCTGGCGGCGGCGATTGCCCTCATACAGCGCGACGATGTCGTCGCCGGCGTCGTAGCAGACCCGGCCGATGGTCTCGAAGAAGCGCACCCACAGTTCGCGGAAGTAGCTGATCTGGGAGATGTCGCGCTCGAACACATTGCGGTTGTCGCGGATCCACTGGCTCTGGAACAGGTCGATCTTGCGTTCCTTGGTGTAGATGCCGTGCTCCGACACCAGCAGCGGGCGCTGGTTGCGGTGGCGCAGCAGCGCCCCGAGAAAGCCCGCATAGCCGGTGGAAACCGTGTGGTAGACGCGCGCCGGGATCAGGTTGTCGGCAATGCGCACCAGCTGCCACAGCGGCTTGTGCATGATGCGCACGGTCCAGAAATAGTCCGTGAACGACGGGTCCGTGCAGAAGCGCCGGTATTGCTCGGTGATGGTCTGCCAGGCGCGGCGGCTGTACAGGAAGGCGTCCTCGCCCAGCGCCCCACCCTCGCGCAGCGCCGGCATCAGCTCGCGCATCATGGCGCCGGCCTCGGCCTCGCGGCCCGGGTCGCGCAGCAGCTCGTGCAGGCGGTCCGAGGCGTCGAACGCCTTGGCATCGCCGGTGCTGCCCTGGACCAGCGGCGGCGGCGGGAAGTCGTACAGGTAGTGCGTTTCCAGGTGTACCACGTTGGGCGGCAGCTGGTAGGCCATGTCGCCATAGTCCTCGCGCCGGCTGCCGATAAAGACGATGCCGAAGCGCAGGTCCGGGAACGCGCGGATCATCTGGTTGACCCAGCTCGACACCCCTCCGCTCACATACGGGAAGGTGCCTTCGAGCAGCAACATGACGTCGGCCGACGTCGCTTTTACCAGGATCTTGCTCATGATTGCCAGTACCGCAGCAGGGGCCGCACCAGCGGGAGCGGCGAGGGGCTGTCAAACGATGCCATCAGCTGGCGCACCGCGGCATAGTCGCGTTCCAGGTAGGCGGCCTCGGCCAGGTGCGGCAGCACGCGTTCGCGCGCGAAGCCGAGGGATTCGGCGCGCTGCAGCCATTCACGCGCCTCGCGCGGGGCATTGCGCGCCAGCGCCAGGCGTCCGCGCATGTACCACAGCGAGGCATTGCTGTCGTCGTACTGCAGCGCCGCGCTGGCGTAGCGCTCGACCTGGCTGGCAGTGTAGCGGTAGACGTCGCCCTGCACCAGGTTCTGGTAGATCAGTTCCCAGTACAGGTCGGCCAGCCGCTTGCTGATCTCGGCGCGCTCGCTGGCGCTGTTGGCGCTCTCCAGCCGCGGCAGCTCGGCCAGGATCTGCTGGGTCAGCTGCTTCTCGGCGCCGTCCAGCATGCCGTAGGCCAGCAGCCGCACGTCGTCGACGCTGTCGGCCAGCAGTTCGCGCAGCACCGGGCTGGCGGTGCGCGCCGGCATCGACTGCATCGCCACCAGCGCGGTCATGCGCTCGGGCAGGGGCGCGCGCGCATTGCCCAGCTGCGCACGCAGGCGCGCGCCGCCGCCGTGGGTGACGCGCGACATCAGGTGCGTGACGAACTCGGGCAAGCCCACGGTGCCGATGCCGCTGGTGTCCACGCGCCGCGGGAACAGCTTCGAGAACAGGTAGCTGCCCAGGCACACCAGCGCGCCGCCCAGCGGCACGAAGAAGCAGAACAGCGCGAGAAAGCCATAGCTCCATCCGAACGGCACGCGAAAGCGCCGCGGCAGCAGGCGCCACAGCAGCAGCGCCGTCAGCGCGGCGGCCACCGCCTGCATGCCGAAGAAGGCCAGCAGCAGCGCGGTGCTGTTGCCGGCGCGCGCCAGCAGCGCCAGCGCGGCGATCTGGGCGACGAGCCCGCTGGCGCCGAGCTTAAACATGAGGCGCTTCCCCGGCCGGCAGCGTGGCCGGCGCGATCGCGCCATCCACCTGGGCCCGGCGCAGCAGCTTGACCAGCGCGTCTTCCGAGCCGGCGCCGGGCACCGCCAGCGTATAGACGCCGATGCCCGCACTGGTGAAGTCGGTGCCGAACTGCGCGCGCAGCATGTCTTCGATGCGCACCAGGTAGGCCGCCACCGCCTGCGCATCGGACAGCGGCATCAGCGTCAGCATCGCGCGGTGATGGGCGTTGACCACCGGCCACGCCACATCCAGCGCGCGCCGGCTGCGCACCACCTGCTCGAACAGCGCATCGCGCTCCGGATCCGCGTCGAACACCAGCGCCACAACCGAGCTTTCGATGCCGGTCTCGCGCCGCAGCCGCGACAGCCGCGCATAGTCCAGCGCAAACGGGTATGGGCAGGCCGGCAGCGCCGCCTGGATGGTGCGGGTGGCGCCGGCGTGCTCCACGCCGTCGGCGTAGTAGCCCAGCAGCACCATCAGCATCTGCAGGTTCTCGTAGGTCAGCGACAGGAACGGCATGCGCTCGACCACCAGCAGGCCGATCAGGTGGTCGGAGCCGGCCAGCACCGGCGCCACCGCCACGTAGCGCGTCTGCGCGCCATGCTGCAGGCCGTCGGCGCTCAGGTGCGCCAGCTGGCGCGTGTCCAGGCAGTGGCGCACCAGCGGGTCGGTGGTGTCGAGCGTGAATTCCGGGCCGATGCTGGCGACCGGGACGCCACCCACGTGCTCGCCATCGCAGGCATGGAGCGCGGCTGCCTCAAGCTGGCAGGCCTGCGCCACCACCTGCAGCATCGGCTGCGCACCGGCCAGCACCTGGCCGGTGCGCGCGGCCTCGTCCAGCGCCACGCTGCGCAGCTGCGACAGCGTGTCGCGCAGCGTGGTGGGCCGCGCCAACAGGTCGTTTTCCAGCCGCTCATGCGAGATGCGCAGCAGGTAGTGGTTCTTGGTCAGCGCCGCCAGGCGTTCGTCCAGGTAGCGGTTCACGGCGCGGGCGCGCGCCAGGCGCGTGCCCCAGATATCGCCGAACTGTCCGGCCACCAGCACCAGCAGCAGCCCGCCGAGGAAGAACAGGCGCGGGAAGGGCCCTGCCATCACGCCGGTCTGCTGGTAGAAGTACCAGCCGCCCAGCAGCATCAGCACGCTGCCCACGCCGATCAGCGTGCCATAGCGCAGCGCCAGGATCACCGGCAGCAGCCAGGCCCACGGAAAGCCCATGCCGAGCAGCAGCGGATTCTGCGGCAGCACCAGCCACGCCAGCCCCATTGCGGCCAGCATGGCCACCACCAGTTCCACCACGGCCGCGCGCCCGCTGACCGCCGGCGCCAGCAGGCGCGCATAGCGCCCACCCAGGCCGATGCCCTGTCCTTGCCGCGCGCGATATGTCTTGTCAGCCGTATTGGCCACGCTCATCCCCTTGCTTCAACCATTGCATCGCCGCATCGGTGTGCAGCCTCTTCCTGGTGGCTTGCCGCCGCCTCAGCCTTGCATCAGCGGCGCCAGCAGGCGACGCAGCAGCTTCTGCGCGGTGCCCGACAGCGAGGCGCGGCTCCAGCCGCTGTCGCTGCCGGTGGCCGACCACACCACTTCACCGCTGTTCACGTCCAGCAGCTGCAGCGAGATGCCGACCGCAGGCTCGCCGTCCACGCCCACCTTGTAGCGCCATTCCTGCACCGCGCCGGTCAGCGCGTAGCGGGCCTTCTCGGCACGCGCCCATTCCAGCGCCTTGCCCACGGCTTCGCGCTCGGCCGGCTCGAACAGCGTTTCCGGGTTCAGGCTGGCCGGATAACGCTTCAGGCTGGCCACGCCGCCGGTCTTCAGCAGGCTCTCGGCAATCGCCTCGGCGCGCAGGCCGGCCTGCGGCGTCTCGGTGTAGTTCACGATCGGCAGCACCGCGATGGTCTCGCCGCGGGCCAGCGCCGGCGCGCGGCCGACATCCGTCACCGCACAGCCTGCCAGCCACAGGGCCGCGCCCAGCGCGCCGCACCATGCCGCCAGCCGCCTGGCCACTGTCTTGCCCGTCATTGCCGTGGTTTGCTTGTTCATCTTCATCCCCTTTTCCATGTCCTGTTGTTACCCGATCCCTGCCATCCGCTGCCGCCGGCTCAGTACAGCCAGCGATAGCGCATTCCCAGTTCCGTCAGCGGCCTGCCACCGTTGCGCGCCGCGGTCTCATGCGAGATATACAGCGCCAGGTGGTCGTTGCCGAATACCGATCCGGCCACCCCGCCCTGCACGCGGAAGTTCTGCCGTGCGCGCGTGTCGCGCAGCAGCCCCACTTCACCGAACGGCCGCCACTTGCGTGTGTATTCGTCCAGCAGCTCAGTGCCGAAGCCGAACAGCACGCCGGCCTGCGTGAAGCCCTGCGGCATGTAGAACGCCGGCGTGGCTTCGTCGCCGACCGGCACCAGCGACGCCATGCGCGGCGTCAGGCTGCCGCCGTTGGCACTGTAGTTGGCATGCGTGCCGACCACGCGCACGGTGTAGTCCGGATACGAGGTGCGGATCCTGTAGCCGGCCTCGACGTCATAGACCATGCCATGCCCCAGCGCGCTGCGGTCCTGCCCGCGGAAGCTGCTGTACTCGATGCGCGCGCCGACGAACTCGCGCAGGCCGAGGCGCCAGGTTGCGCCCAGCCCCACGACGTCCTTGGCCCCGCCCACGCGCAGCGGCGCCGATTCGTCGGCCGGCTGGTTCAGCCCGGCCAGCGTGCTGAACTGCAGCCGGCCCTGCTGGTTCCACTCGCCGAAGAAGCGCGCGGTCGCCATTGTGTCCAGCCCCTCGCGGTAGCCTGCCGTGGCACGCCAGCGCTTGCTGTTGTCGCGATAACCCAGCGACAGGTCGGCGCGCCGGTCGGACGACGGCACGTTCACCAGCTGCTGCGGATCGGTGCTGCGCTGGTCGCGCCAGGTGCCGCGCAGGTTCAGGTCATACCCGTCCCACAGGCGCACGCCACCCGCGAGGCTGCCTTCGGTATATTCCAGCGGCTTCTGGTGCATGAAGCTCACGCGCGGCTCGATCGCCTGGGCGTTGTAGAGCAGCGTCTCCTGCAAGGAGTCCTGCAGCGTGTCATCGGAACGGGCCCGCTCCTGGGTTTCGAAGGCCAGCGTCTGCGCGGCGCTGATGCGGTTCAGTTGCTGGTTGGCCTCGATCTGGTTGGCCACCGGCACGCGGCCGGCCTGGCGCTCCAGGATACGGTCAAGGCTGTTCATGTCCTGCCGGTCCAGCGCGATCGCCACCTCGGCATAGGCCGGTCGCTGCAGCCGGTTGACGTACTGGCGGGCCAGCCAGCTTCGCGCCAGTTCATTGGATTCCGCGGACATCGCCCATGCCAGCGCGGCATCGCGCCCGGCAGCGGACAGCGCGGCATCGCGGCGGGCCGCATTGCGCGCGACCTCCGCGGACGCGGGCGCGGTTGCCGCCTCATGAAGCGGCGGCAGCCCGGCCACCTCGCCCAGCTGCGACGGCGCGCCCGCCATCGGCGGCACCAGTTCGCGCGCCGCCGTGGAAGCGCGGTCCGCGCGCAGCATCTGGATCACCAGCGCGCGCGAGACATCGCCCGAGGCAAAGATCTGCCCCAGCGCCACGGTCTGGCGGCGCAGGTCCGCGCGCGAAGGCGCGCCGGACTCGTTCTCGTACTCTTCGTCGCCGTCGGTGTTGTCGGGCCGCAGCCGGGCATAGCGCACCCCGCCCTGGGACCAGCCATGGTGCAGGTCGATCCAGGCCTGGCGGCGCACGCGCCAGGCCATGTCGGTCTGGCCGATGGCTTCATAAGCATCGGCCATCAGGCTGAGCCAGAGCGGATCGGCGCTCTTGCCGTCGTTGAGCTTGCGCAGGTAGTGCATGGCCGCGCGCCCGTCCTGGAAACGCATATGGCCCGCGGCGAAGGCGCCCCACAGGTCGGGGTTGTCTTCCGCGTCGTCCTTGACGCGGCGCATCACCGCGCGCACTTCGGTATCGCTGCCCTGGTCGACCAGCGTCCACAGCAGCGCCGCCAGCGTTTCGCTGTCGGCATCGCGCAGGCCCGCGGCGCGGCGCAGGTCGGCCAGGGCGTGGTCGCGCTGGCCGGTCACGCGGTAGTACTCCGCGCGCCGCATCAGGAAGCGGCTCGACTGCGCTGCCGCCTGGCGCTGCTCGGGCGTCATGTCCTGCAACAGGCGCCCGATACGCCGGTAGGCGTGGGCACGCGTGTAGTAGTACAGAGCCAGTTCCAGCGATTCCGGCTTGCCGCCGCGGCGCCAGTCGGCCTCGGCGATGCGCCCGGCGTCGATCGGGGTCTTGTCGTAGTAGGCGATCAGGTTGGAGAAATCCGCCTCCTGCGTGTCGCGGACCTCGTCCAGGCAGTCGTTGCGCGCCGGGCCCGCCGGCCTCTCCATGCAGTGCTCGTCCTGCGTCTGCGCCGCCGCCAGCATCAGCTGGCGATAGCCGTCCTTGAGCAGGTCGTCGCGCTGGTTCAGCCGCGCCAGCTCGGTAAAGGTGCGCCAGTAGAGGATGTCATCCTTCCCGGCCGTGGCACGCGCCGGCAGCATGGCGTCCAGCGCCTGCGCCAGCTTGCCGCGCACATAGAGCAGGTTGGCGAGCTTCAGCGCATAGGCGGGGCGCGGGCCGAAGCGCTGCTGCATCTGCGTATAGATCTGGAACGCGCGCTCGTCCTTGCCGGCGCGCTCGGCCAGCGCGGCGTGGCGTTCCATGATGTCGCGAGCCCTGGGGCCGTGGCTCAGGCCTTCGAGGAAGCGCATGGCCTCTTCCGGCTCGCCCAGGCGTTCGTACGCAGCCACCACCTCGTCCACGGTCTTCAGGTCCGAGCCGCCCGCGCGGTGGCGCAGCGCGGCCAGGTAGGCGCGATCGTCGGACAGGCCCGGGGCGAGCCGCATCACTGCATCCCACGCGCGCTCGTCGTTGGTGGCGCGGGCATAGTCGAGCCAGCTCTTCAGGGCCACGGCCGGCTGGCGGTTCCATTCGGCCACCTGCGCCAGCCGTTCGCGCCAGATCGCCTCGCCCGGCAGCCGGCGCACCGCGGTCTCGGCCACGCGCTGCGCCTGGTCGAGCTTGCCGGCTGACAGGAACACGCGATAGGCGAGTTCGTAGTCGTCGGCGTTGAACGGCTTGTCGGCTGGCTCCGCCGGCGCCTGCGCGGGCGCAGCAGCTTGCGCCGCAATCTTGCGCGTACCCAGCTGGCCGGAGGCGGCCAGCGCTTCACGCAAGGCCAGGCCGCGCGGCCCGTCGAGGAAGACCAGGCCGCGCTCGGCCCACGGCTGGCTGGCGGCGATACGCCGCGCCTCGGCCTGGCGTGCGGCCAGCGCCGCCGGGCCGGCATCGCGCGTGCGCGCCGAAACCTTCAGCAGCCGCTCGACATAGCGGCTGGCCTGCTCCGGCTTGTTGGCCGCCAGCGCCAGCTTCGTCAGATAGCGCAGCACCTCCGGATCGTCCAGCAGCTTGCCGCCGTGGCGCTCGGCCTGCGCCAGCGCTTCGTCCAGCAGGTTGCCTGACTGCAGCGTCTGCACCGCCTTCAGGAACAGCGCGCGCCGCTCGGCCAGCGTGGTGGCGGCCGCCTGCTGCGCGAACAAGGCGTTGGCGGCGTTGCGATAGTCGCCGCCCGCGATCGCCATGTCGGCCAGCTGGCGGTTCCAGAAGGCCGCGTTGTTGCGGTCCTGGCTGGCCAGCGCCGCATAGAACTTGCGCATCGCGTCCTGGGCGCCGGCCTGGCGCGACTGCGTGGCCAGCGTTTGCAGGTCGGCCAGCCCCCAGCTGCGCCCGGCAGCCTGGTCCAGCAGGCTGCGCAGCTGCACCAGGTTCTGTTCGCGCTCAGGCGTATCCGGCAGCGCGGCCCAGGCGCGCTGCTGCGCGATCTCGATGCGCGTGCGCAGGATCTGGCCCGACAGGTCGGTGCCCTGCACCGCCTGCATGCGCGCCAGCATGGCCTGCGCCTCTTCCAGCCGGCCGGTGCGCGCGTATTGTTCGGCCAGCACGCCCATGAAACCGGGGTCGTCGGGCGTGACCTTCCACCAGGCTTCCAGGTAGGCCATGGTCAGCCCGTCGATGGTGCGGCCCTGGCCCAGCAGGCGCTCGCGCAGAGTCTCGCGCGGGAACATCAGCGCCAGGCCGATCCCCACCATCGCAGTGAAAGTCAGCACCAGCGCCGGCGGCAGCAGCCGCTCGCGCTCAACCGGCGCAGCGGACTTCGACTTGTTGCCTGGCATGGTTCGGATCGGTGACGGGTGCGGTATCCACGCGCAGCGTGTTGCGCTCGCGGACGGCCTGTACGGGCTTGCCATCGACGCTCACACGGCAGTTGCCGGCGTTGGCAAGACGGAAGAATGGCTTGAAGTAGCCGCTGAAGGCGAAGCGCGTGACGCCATCGCGCTGCGACCATTCGCGTACGATGCCGTTGGCTTCGGCCAGCTGCGGCGCGGCCGGGGCGGTGACTGTGTCGCGCACGGCGAAGCGCGCATCGCCGCCATCCAGGTGCAGGTAGACGCCGCCGCCCGGTGCCGGCGAGGTGCCGGTCACGCCGTGCGCCGCGCCCACGTCGGGCATGCCCGCGCCGCTCCAGCGCAGGTTGCGCAGGTTGCCGTCGCCGCGAACGATCCATTCAGCACCGGTGCCGCCCGGCTGGCCGTCGCCCACATCCCGCGCCACGGCCATGTCCTGCCAGTCGAGCACCTTGCGCACGTAGTCGGTGGAGTGCAGCGGCAGCAGCGGCTGCGCCAGCACATAGTCATAGACCTTGCGCAGCGCCTTCAGCGACGCGGCCTTGGTGCCCGAATAGCTGTGGTAGTAGATATTGACCGGCTTGAAGCGATAAGGCTTGTCGGTCAGCTCGTAGGTCTCGATCACGCGCTCGAAGCCGTAGAACGGGCCGTGCCAGAGGTTGGTGTAGACGTTCTCGTTCTGGTTGGGCGCAAACACCTGGAAGGTGCCGCCGGGCTTGTTGATGCCTAGCGGCGCGATCGCGGTCCAGCTCGGGTTGCTGCGCGTGATCAGCGTATCGCCGCCGTTCATGTTGAGCACGCGCGCCTTCTCGGTGAGCCGCAGCGCCTCGGCCGGCGGCTGGCAGTCGCCCGACCACAGCAGCATGCTGACCGGCTTGCCGGCCGGCGCCAGCGTGCGGTTGATGTAGTCGATGGAGCCGCCGATCTCGCGGTTCAGGTCCATGCTGTAGCCGGGGATGCTCAGGTGGAAGGCCTCGTCGCCCTCGACCACCGCGGCGCCGCTGGATTGCGTTGGCTGCCCTGGCTGGGCCGGCACGGTGCGCGACCACTCGAACGGATGCGAGAAGGTATGGCTGGCCACCTCGACATAGGGCTGCGCGAAGATCTTGCGCGCGATCGGCTCAAGCTCGGCGCTGAGCCTGGGGTACATGCCGTCCTTGCTGACTTCGCCCTGGATCACCGACATCGTCATCGGCAGCCGGTAGCGGTCGAAGATCTCCCGGAACAGCACCTCGCCGGAGAAGCCGCCGCCGGGAATCTCGGCGCGCGAGGCAAAGCCGTCGCCGTCGATATGGATGGTCAGCAGGCGCCGGCCGTTCTCGGTGGTGACATCGGGCACGGGCATGGCGGGCAGGCGCAGCGCCGCGCGCAGGAAGTCCAGCGGCTGCACCACCCAGCGGCTCTGGCCGTTGCCGTTGCCGCTCTGGCGCACCGCATACGGCCCCAGCACATAGCCGCCCCACGGCGTGATCGCGGCGGCGTCATAGGTCAGCGTGCCCGAACGCAGGCGCAGCAGCGAACGGTAGCCGGCGCCGTCCGGCACCTGGATCGCTTCGGCCTGGGTGCGGTCGGGGGCCACCGGCATCTCGAAGCCCATCATCCGGTCCTTGGCCAGCACCTCGACCGGGCCCGACACGCGGCCCTTGACTGCCTTCAGCCCGAAGCTGCGCGCCACCGTGCCGCTCACGCTGGTGCCGAAGTCGTTGAGGAACACCACCGGCATGCCCTGCGCCATGCGCGCCTGCACCCAGGCATGGAAGCGTCCCGGCTGCGCCGTGACATTGCCTGACAGGTACACCACCACGCCGGCGTAGCGGTCCGGCCCGATCTCGGGCAGGTCCTCGCTGGTCTCGGCGAAATCCACGCGATAGCCAAGGTAGTTGAGCGGCATCGAGACAAAGCGCACACCCTCGGAATCATCGATCGACACCCCGGGGCGGCGCTCCTGCACCACCAGCACGCGCCGGGGCAGCACCTCGACCTTGCCGATGCCGACCGTCTGCAGCCCGGGATCGGCCACATAGGGCGTGATCCCCAGCGCGCGGATGCGCTGCGCGGTTTCGCGTGCGCAGCGGCGGTCCGCCGGCGGACAATAATCGATCGAGATCACCGGCAGGCGGTATTGCTCGCGGATGGTGCGCGCCTGCGCCAGCAGCCAGTCGCGGTCAGCCTGCGCAACGTCGACATAGCGGCCCTGGGCCTGGTTCCAGCCGCGGAACAGCGACTCGAAGGCAACGGCATAGGCCAGGTCATGCACCTGCGGCAGGATCTCGAAGCCGCGGTTGAAGACCAGGCGCGCCTCGGGGTAGCGCGCCTTGATCGCGCGGATCACGCGCACCAGCCCCGCTTCCTGCCGTGCGCGCTCGGCGTCGGTCCTGGCGGCAAGCTGGTAGGAATCGAGGGTATCGAGGAAAAAGCCACGGAAGCCGCGCTGCCACAGCGGCGCGATCACCTTGTCGACATAGAAGGCGGGCCAGCCGTCGGCTGCCTGGTCGATGACCGGCGCGTTCCAGGCGTCATTGCGCCCGACGAACCAGGCCTTGGGGATGTCCTTGAAGTAGGCGCGGCTCTCCAGCACCTCGCCCACGCTGACATAGGCAAACCAGGCCGTGGCCGGCGTCGCCGCCTGGCGCGGGTCGAAGCCGCTGTCGGGCTCGACCACGGCGATGTCGAAGGCTTGCAGAGCGTCAACCGGCGGCTTGGCGCCGTAGTGCAAGGCGATCGACGGCATGGATGGCGCCTGCGCCGCGGGCGCCGGCGCGGCCGCAGCCGTCGCCGCCCCGAGGGCCAGCGCCAGCGCGATGCCGTGCACCCGCTGCGCCATGCGCATCCCTACCCACCCCGATCGGAACGGCATGCGGCCGCCCCGGTTCCCTTGTGCTTCCTCCAGCTGCTTCACAGGCTTACTTCCCCTTGTCTGCGCACGCCGGCAAGTGCCTCACGCACGACATTCCCTGAGGCGGTCGCTGCCGCCTTGTGTCCGACTGTGGATCTCAGAATCGGAAAAATCTGATGGTATCCGGAAACGAATGCTAGGACAGACGCATGGATCACATTGTCAACAATTGTCCCAACACTGAGACATTGAGCCGGCTCGCGCGTTAACGCGCGCCACCGTGCTGCGGGCGCACGTCAGCCGCGCTTGCGGTACGGGCGTACGGCGGGCGCGGCTCGGCTCGGCTCAAATGCAAACAACGAAAACAGTCCAGGTCCCGTGCGCGACGGGTGGTGGGGCTGTCCGCAACCGAAATTCCGGACAGCTAGGTTTGAAACGCCATGATGTTCCCCGTTCCGAGCTTTTATGTATGGGCCCGCATACAGTGGGCGCGCTCATGTATGTCTATGCACGACGCGAGCGCGGCCACCGGCCTGGCCTTTATTGTCAGCATAATGATATATCCGGGCCGCGCCGGCTTCCCCCGAACGCGGTAGGGATTGGGTGCCGTAAGAATTTGTAAAAAAGATGGCACGCCCATGCACCGGACGACAGCCATTATGCACGGCGGTGTGGCATCGCGCTCGCTGGCGGTGCACGCACAACCAAACCCGCGATAAAAAAATCAGGGAATTCACTGAACTGAAGCTGAAGTAGAAAACGCTAATATCTCCTATCGGAACCTCTCATCATGATTAGGCGCTTAGCCTGATTGACACGCCGGGAAAATTCGGCAGAATGATTCCCACTTGTGCAGCGCCCATGCGGTGTGTCTTTTGGTGTTGTCGTTCCGTGACGTTTTCGGTTGTCACGACAGCGACATATCGAAGTCATATGGAATGCGCTGGCGGGGAACATAAAAAGGATCCGCTGGGTGCGTTGCACACGGTGTATAACGAGCGTTTTCGCTCATTTTGAAATTCAAGGTTGAGATAGATATGGAAACCGGTACCGTTAAGTGGTTCAACGACGCCAAGGGCTTCGGCTTCATCACGCCGGATGAAGGCGGCAACGATCTGTTCGCGCACTTCTCCGCAATCGAAGGCAATGGCTTCAAGTCGTTGAAGGAAGGCCAGAAGGTACGCTACGTCAAGGCCATGGGCCAGAAGGGCGAGCAAGCCACCAAGATTCAGGCCCTCTGATACCGGTGGATTCCGGGCCGGTCCAGCGGACCGGCCGGAAGGAAAGCCCCGCAGCTCCGGCGCGGGGCTTTTTTTATTGGCGCGCCGGCACCGGGGCCGCCGCTGCGGCAGTCTTGCGACGAGTGAAATTGCTATAATCGGCCGACCCACAACCGCCCTCCCGCCAGTGGGCGCGCACGGATGCTGCGCGATCAGTGCGGGACGGTATGCAGCGTGTCGAGGAGTTACGTGGCCGGTACTCAAATCGCAACGCAAGACACCCCTGTCGCCGCCGACCATGGCAGCCAGGCGGGCCCGGCGGCCTCGGCCGGCAGTTCCTTCCATGCCGCGCTGCGCATCCTGCCGCCAGCGCAGCGCCAGGCCATGTTCGAGATCTATGCGTTCTGCCGCGCGGTCGACGACATCGCCGACGGCAACGCACCGCGCGCCGAGCGCCTTGCCGCACTCGATGCCTGGCGCCACGACATCGCCGCCTGCTACACCGGCAATCCGCCTCGCGCCCTGCAGCCGCTGAGCGCGCAGATCCGCGCCTTCGACCTGCAGCAGCAGGATTTCCTCGCCGTGATCGACGGCATGACCATGGACGTGGTGCAGGACATCCGCGCCCCCGACGCGGCCACCCTCGACCTGTATTGCGATCGCGTCGCCAGCGCTGTCGGCCGGCTGGCGGTGCGCGTGTTCGGCCTGGAAGAAGCGTGCGGCATCGCGCTCGCGCACCACCTGGGCCGCGCACTGCAGCTGACCAATATCCTGCGCGATATCGACGAAGACGCTGCCATCGGCCGGCTCTACCTGCCGGCGGAAGCGCTGGCCGCGGCCGGCATCGGCGCGGACACGCCCCAGGCCGTGGTGGCCCACCCCGCCGTCGGCCAGGCCTGCGCGGCCGTGGCGCGCGAGGCCCAGGCGCACTACGACCAGGCCTACGCCATCATGGCGCGCTGCCCGTCGCGGCAGGTGCGCTCGCCGCGCATCATGGCCGAGGTCTACCACCGCATCCTGGCGCGGCTGCGCACGCAGGGCTGGCGCGCGCCGCGCCAGCGCGTGCGCCTGCCGCGCGCCCAATTGCTCTGGATCTTGCTGCGCCACGCCATTGGCTGAGCGCTGCCCCCGATGCATGCCGGGCGCGGCCGCGCCGTGCGCCGGCACAAGGAGTCTGCATGTCGATGAACGAGACCGCCTTTGCCACGGCAGTGCCACGGATCGCGCCGGCCAGCGCGGGGGACAGCCCCGCGCCGCGCGACGCCGCGCAGGCATTGGACCAGGGCATCGGCCGCGCGATCGACGCGCTGCTGCACCAGCAGCGCCCCGACGGCCACTGGGTCTACGAACTGGAAGCCGACGCCACCATTCCCGCCGAATACGTGCTGATGGTGCACTACCTCGGCGAAGCCCCGGACCTGGAGCTTGAAGCCCGCCTGGCCCGCTACCTGCGCCGCATCCAGAATCCCGATGGCGGCTGGCCGCTGTTCCATGAAGGCCGCTCCGACGTCAGCGCCAGCGTAAAGGCCTATTTCGCGCTGAAGATGGCCGGCGACGACCCCCAGGCCGCGCATATGCAGCGCGCGCGCCGGGCCGTCCACGCGCTGGGCGGCGCCGAGGCCAGCAATGTATTCACGCGCACGCTGCTGGCCCTGTACGGCGTGATGCCATGGTCGGCGGTGCCGATGATGCCGGTCGAGATCATGCTGCTGCCGCAGTGGTTTCCGTTCCACCTGTCCAAGGTCTCGTACTGGGCGCGCACGGTGATCGTGCCGCTGCTGGTGCTGAACAGCCTGCGCCCGCAGGCGCGCAACCCGCGCGGGGTCGGCATCAATGAGCTGTTCGTCGGCAACTGCCATACGGTGGGGCTGCCGCCGCGCGCGGCGCACCAGCACGCCGGCTGGTACACGGTGTTCCGCGGCCTGGACGCGCTGCTGCGCGTGGCCGAGCCGCTCGTCCCGCGCACGCTGCGCCGGCGCGCCATTGCCGCGGCGCAGGCCTTCGTGCGCGAGCGGCTCAACGGCGAGGACGGCCTGGGCGCCATCTTCCCGGCAATGGCCAACAGCGTGATGATGTTCGACGTGCTGGGCGTGCCGCCCGACGATCCGGCACGCGCGCTGGCGCGGCAATCCGTCGAGCGGCTGCTGGTCGAGCACGGCGACGAAGCCTATTGCCAGCCCTGCCTGTCGCCGGTGTGGGATACCGCGCTGGCCGCGCACGCGCTGCTGGAAGCCGGCGAGGCGCGCGCGACGGCCGCGGCCGGGCGCGGCCTGGACTGGCTCAGGCCGCTGCAAGTGCTGGACGTGCGCGGCGACTGGGCCGTGCGCCGCCCCCTGGTGCGCCCCGGCGGCTGGGCCTTCCAGTACGCCAATGCCTATTACCCGGACGTGGACGACACCGCCGTGGTGGCCGCCGCGATGAACCGCTACATGCGCGCGCACGATGTGCCGGGCCGCTATGACGAAGCCGTGGCGCGCGCCGCCGAGTGGATCGTCGGCATGCAGGGCGGCGACGGCGGCTGGGGCGCGTTCGAGCCCGAGAACACGCATCTCTACCTGAACAACATCCCCTTTGCCGACCATGGCGCGCTGCTGGACCCGCCCACCGCGGACGTATCCGCGCGCTGCCTGTCGATGCTGTGCCAGATCGGCGCCACGCCGGGCAAGAGCGAGCCCGCCGCGCGCGCCCTGCGCTACCTGCTGGCCGAGCAGATGCCCGACGGCAGCTGGTTTGGCCGCTGGGGCACCAACTATATCTATGGCACCTGGAGCGCGCTGTGCGCGCTGAACGCAACGGGCCTGACACCGGAAGCCCCCGAGATGCGCCGCGCCGTGGCGTGGCTCGAGCAGATCCAGAACGCCGACGGCGGCTGGGGCGAGGACGGCAGCAGCTACCGGCTCGACTACCGCGGCTACGAGCCCGCGCCGAGCGTGGCCTCGCAGACCGCGTGGGCGCTGCTGGCGCTGATGGCAGCCGGCGCCGCGCAGCATGCCGCGGTGGCGCGCGGCATCGACTACCTGCTGCGCACGCAGCAATCCGGCGGCCTGTGGCATGAGCCGCGCTTCACCGCCGTGGGCTTTCCGCGCGTGTTCTACCTGCGCTATCACGGCTATGCACGCTACTTCCCGCTGTGGGCGCTGGCGCGCTACCGCAACCTGCAGCGCGGCGGCGCGCACCAGGTGTCGTGGGGGCTGTGACGGCACCGTTCGTGCTGGTCGTCACCGGCATGGCGTTCGAGGCGCGCACCGCCGCCGGTCCGCATTGCCGCGTGGTGCACGGCCTGCGCGGACTTGCACTGGAACAAGGCGTTTCCGCGATGGCAAGCCGGCATTGCATGGGCATCCTCAGCTTTGGCGTGGCGGGCGGGCTGGATCCCGCGCTGGCGCCGGGCGCCCTCGTGCTGGCGGACTCGGTATGCGCGGCCGGCGAACGCTACGACACCGACATGACCTGGACCCGGGCGATGCACGCGGCGCTGCCGCATGCCAGGGTCGGGATACTTGCCGGCGCGGACCAGCCGGTGCTTTCGGTTGCCGCCAAGCAGATGCTGCACCGGGCCACGGGGGCGCTCTGCGTCGACATGGAATCGCACCTCGCCGCGCGCATGGCGGCGGCTTGCCGGCTGCCGTTCGCGGCCTGCCGCGTGGTGATCGACCCGGCCAGCCGCGCGGTTCCGGCTGCCGCGGCGGCAGGCATGGGTGAAGACGGCAAGACGGATGTCGGCGCGGTGCTGGGCGGGCTCTTGCGCGCGCCGTGGGAACTGCCGGCGCTGATGCGGCTGGCGGGCGATGCGGCGGCCGCGCGCGGCGCGCTGCGGGCGGCACGGCTGGCGCTGGGGGATGAATACGGCTTGCGCGATATGCGGACGCAGGCCGGCTGACGTCTGAGCTGGCCGCTGGGCTGCTCAGACGCCAGCCTGCCCCTCACCCAAACTTCCTCACCGCATCCAGCGCCAGCCCGCTGCCGATGCTGCCGAACCGGTCCCCTTCCACGCAACGCGCTTGCGGCAACAGCGCCGCCAGCCGCTGCCGCAGCAGCGGCACGCTGCTGGAGCCGCCGGTGAAAAAGATGGTATCGACCGCGGCGCCATCGACGCCGGCTTCCACCAGCAGCTTCTGCACGGTCTGCTCGGTCTTCACCACCAGCTTGTCGATCGACGCATCGAACTCGTCGCGCATGATGGTCAGCGTCAGCCCCTGCTCCAGCCGGTGCAGGTCCACGTCGGTGCTGCCGGCGTCGGACAAGGCGATCTTGGCGGCTTCCACCTGGATCGCCAGCCAGTGCCCGGCGCGCTCGCGGATCAGCCGCACCAGGCGGTCGAGCTTCACCGTATCGGCCGCGTCGCGGTAGTTGTCCATCACCATCGACCACGCCTTGCGCGTATAGACCAGGTTGATGGTGTGCCAGCTGGCCAGGTCGAAATACTGGCTGGAAGGCATCGCCTTGCCGTTGCGCAGCGCGCTGCCCAGGCCCAGCAGCGGCATTGCGCGCGCCAGGCTGAGCGCGCGGTCGAAATCAGTGCCGCCGATATGCACGCCGCCATTGGCCAGGATGTCGTCGCGCCGGTCGCTGCGCGCGGCGCGCTCGGGCGACAGGCGCACCAGCGAGAAGTCCGAGGTGCCGCCGCCGATGTCGGCCACCAGCACCAGTTCCTCACGCGTGATCCGGGCCTCATAGTCGAAGGCCGCGGCGATCGGCTCGTACTGGAACGCGATCTCGCCGAAACCCGCGTCGCGCGCGATCTCGGCCAGGGTGTCTTCGGCGATCTGGTCGGCGGCCGGGTTCTCGTCGATGAAGAACACCGGGCGGCCCAGCACCGCACGCGAGAATTCCGCGCCGGCGGCCTGCTCGGCACGCGTCTTCAGCTCGCGGATGAAGTGCGCCAGCAGCTTGCGGAACGGCATCGCCTGGCCCATCACCTCGGTGCTGTCGTCCATCATCGAGGTGCCAAGCAGGCTCTT
Source organism: Cupriavidus sp. GW823-FHT07B10 (assembly GCF_058794355.1). NCBI lineage: Bacteria > Pseudomonadati > Pseudomonadota > Betaproteobacteria > Burkholderiales > Burkholderiaceae > Cupriavidus > Cupriavidus sp. GW823-FHT07B10. Next base: position 233,083 of record NZ_JBXAGS010000004.1, on the reverse strand, counting down.
GAGCGAACGCATCAGCCGGCCTTCATAGCCGGCCAGGTAATCGCCCAGCGCGGCGCGGCCATAGCTGACCAGCGGATCCTCCGCGTGGAAGAAGATCACCGAGGGCAACGTCACCTTGCCGTCCTCCAGCGGCAGCAGCGCCGCCGGCCGCGCCGGATGGCTCCAGCCGACCGTTGAGTTGGACGTGCCGAAGTCCAGGCCGCATGCGTTTGACATCATTGATTCCGTTTCCTGCAAGACACCACTAAAAAAGGCCCGCGCGCCAGCGGGCCGCGCGGACGGGGCGCCATTGTATGGCAGGTGCCGGCCAGGCGCCCGGCTTGACACGCCCAAACGCGGCTCCTATCCTCCGCATGTTCTCTGTTAAAGATCATCATTCTGTTGTACAGAACATGAAAAAGCCACTGCGCCATATCCGCGTGCTCGACCTGACCAATGTGCTGGCCGGGCCGTTCTGCTGCCACCAGCTTGCCCACCTGGGCGCCGAAGTCATCAAGGTGGAAACCCCCGGCACCGGCGACCTGGCCCGGCAGCTGGGCGCCGATGCCGAGTTGAACCAGCGCCTGATGGGCGTGTCGTTCCTGGCCCAGAACCCAGGCAAGCAGTCGGTCACGCTCAACCTGAAGCACGCGCGCGGCAAGGAGGTGTTCCGCAAGCTGGTGCAAAGCGCCGACGTGCTGGTGGAGAACTTCCGCCCCGGCGTGATGGACCGGCTCGGGCTGGGCTACGAGACCCTGAAGCAGGACAACCCGCGCCTGATCTACTGCGCGATCTCGGGCTTTGGCCAGGACGGGCCGCTGGCCGGGCTGCCGGCCTATGACCAGATCATCCAGGGCATGGCCGGCGTGATGAGCATTACCGGCGATGCGCAGAGCGCACCGTTGCGGGTCGGCTATCCGGTCTCGGACACCATCGGCGGGCTGACCGCGGCGCTGGCGGTATCGGCGGCGCTGGCGGACCACCAGCGCACCGAAGGCTATTTCGTCGACGTATCGATGCTGGAAGCCACGCTGGCCACCATGGGCTGGGTGGTGTCCAACCACCTGATCGCCGGCAAGGTGCCGGCGCCGATGGGCAACGAGAACATGACCGCCAGCCCTTCCGGCACTTTCCGCACCGCGGACGGGCTGCTCAATATCGCCGCCAACAAGCAGGAACAGTTTGAAGCCGTGTGCCGCGTGCTGGGCCGCCCCGAGCTGGCCGCCGATCCGCGCTTCGCGCAGCGCCAGGCGCGGCTGGCCAACCGGGGCGAACTGACACAGGCGCTGGAAGCAGAGCTGGCGAAGAAGCCGGCCACCGAATGGTGGCCGCTGCTGACCGAGGCCGGCGTGCCCGCCGGCCCGGTGCTGGACGTGCCACAGACGCTGGCGCATTCGCAGGTGCGCGAGCGCGGCATGATCGGCGAGTTTGCCGATGCGCCCGGCGTGGGCCGCGATATCCGCGTGGTGCGCACCGGCTTCAAGCTCAACTGCGAGGCCCCGGCCGTGGACACGCCGCCGCCGGAGCTGGGCCAGCATACGCGGCAGGTGCTGGCCAGCCTGGGCTACAGCGATGCGGACATCGACCAACTGAGCGAGGAGCGCGCGATATGAGCGGCATCGAAACCAGCGGCCAGCCCCGGGATGACGCCATGGACCCGGGCCAGCGCCTGTCGCAGGACTGGTGGCGCACCGGCATCATCGACATGCGCCCGGGCGAGATCCGCTACCGCGGCTACCCGATCGAACAACTGATCGGCCGGGTCTCGTTTGCGCAGATGATCTGGCTGATGCTGCGCGGCGAGCTGCCCGGCCCCGGGCAGGGCGAGCTGCTGGACGCGGCGCTGATGGCCGCGGTCGACCACGGCCCGCAGGCGCCCAGCATTGCCATCGCGCGCATGGCGGCCACCTGCGGCGTGGGGCTGAACAACGCCATGGCTTCCGCCGTCAACGTGCTGGGCGACGTGCATGGCGGCGCCGGCGAACAGGCGGTGGCGCTGTACCAGGACGTGGCGCAGCGGCTCGATGCGGGCGGCGCCATGGACGACGCCGTCACCGCCGCGCTGCGGCACTACCGCGACCTGCACGGCAAGTTCATTGCCGGCTTTGGCCACCGTTTCCACCCGGTCGACCCGCGTGCGCCACGGCTGCTGGCGCTGGTCGACCAGGCCGCGGCCGATGGCGTGGTCAGCGGGCGCTACGCGGGGATCGCGCGCGCGGTCGAGGCGGCGCTGGGTGCCGGCCGCGGCAAGCCCATCCCGATGAATATCGATGGCGCCACCGCGGTGATCTATGCCGAGCTGGGCTTTGCCGCACCGCTGGCGCGGGGGCTGTTCTGCCTGTCGCGCTCGGTCGGCATCCTGGCGCATGCCTGGGAGCAGACCTGCGAGGGCGGGCGCAACAAGGGCCCGATGCCGCGCCAGTTCCTGTGGACCTATGACGGTACGCCGCAGCGCGACGTGCCGGAGCCTGGCCGGCAGGCATAACCGGGTCAGCCGGCCAGGTCGGGCTCTGGCTCCAGCAGCGGCGCGGGCGATGCGCTCGCGGCCGCCGGCGCCGCCATGGACGAGGCCAGCACATAGCGGTCGCGCCCATGTTCCTTGGCGTGGTAGAGGGCGCGGTCGGCATCGGCAAACAACAGGCGCCACAGCGCTTCCTTGCTGCCCGGGCCGCCGCGCAGCTGCGCCACGCCAATGCTGACGCTGGCATGGCCGCGCCCGGCGGGCAGTTCAATCGCGCGCACCTTGCGCAGGATACGGTTGGCCAGCGCCGAGGCCTGCTGCTCGTCGGTATGCGGGCACAGGATGCAGAACTCTTCGCCACCGTAGCGCCCGGCCACGTCCGAGGCGCGGCGCGAGTTGTCCAGCGCATGCGCGACTTCGCGCAGCACGGCGTCGCCAGCGTGATGGCCGAAGGTATCGTTGACCTGCTTGAAATAATCGATGTCGATCACCAGGCAGGACAGCGCCTGCCCGTCGCGCTGCCAGCGCGCCACCAGCGACAGTGCCGACATCTCCAGCGCCCCGCGGTTGAGCAGCCCGGTCAGGGCATCCACGCGCGCGCCGCTTTCGTTGTGCGCGACGATCTGCTCCATCGCCATCACGGTGAAGCCGAACAGGCCCAGCAGCGTGGCCATCAGCGGCGCCAGCAGCCAGGCCGAGCCGGCCGGGCCGGCAAAGAACAGCGTCAGCGGCGCGGCGCCCGCACCGCCCGCCACGGGCAGGTTCATGGCATGGCTGAAGCCGGCCAGCTGCGTGGCCAGATGCACCAGGCTGGCCACCAGCACCAGCGGCGCGCCGATGCTGCGGCGCCCACGCCCGGCACGCGCCAGCGTGGCAAAGGTGGCCAGCGAGACCAGCGCCAGCAGGCCGTAGACGATGCGCAGCACCACCTGCTGCCCGTCGGGCATGCCGCTGGTGGCCGCGATCAGGCCAAGCCCGATCACGCCCGCGGCGGCCAGCGCCGCGGGATGGGCCGGCACGCCGTAATAGACCCGCACGCCGCGGTAGATCAGCAACCAGCCAGCCACGAACGCCAACGCTCCCAGCGTGCCCAGCTGGCCGGTGCCGCTGGCCGCGCTGATGGCCAGCGCCAGGCCCGCGGCCGACACCAGTACGTGCCCGAACGCCCACAGCCGCCCCGCCTCGCTCGCGCGCAGCGCGAACACCAGCCCCGCCGCAATAATCAGCGTGCTGCAAAAAAACACCATCATCACCACCGCAATGGTCTGCTGGTCCAGGTGCACGGGGATTTCCTCAAGGATGCCGTCTGCCGCGCCGTCATATCGAGCGGCGGGCATCAGGCCACAGGGGCGCGACGCAGGCATCTCTCGCACTTGTTTTCACAAAATGTGACATGCGTTGTTTTCAATGCCAGCCGCATGATAGCCCGCGCATGCAGGCGCGTGGCACCCCCGACAAGCCGGGTCGGGCCGGCTGCACACGCAAGCCCGGCGGCTCAGCCCGCGGAGGCATTGTCCGCAATGCTGTCCGGAAAGGTGCCGCCCAGCGCCTGGGTCAGCGCGCGCGCCGCATGCAGCACATCGACGCGGAAGTCTTCACGGTAGCGCGAGGCCGGGCAGGTCAGCGTCAGCGCGCCGCACAGCACATCGCCGGGACCGAATACCGGCGCCGACACCCCGGCAAGATCGGGGCTGCGGTCGCCCACCAGTGCCGCCACGCCCTCGTGCCGGATGCGCTCGTAGAGCGTGCCGGACTCGCCGGCAAAGGCGCGCAGCACGCGCGCGCCGGCGCCCCGGTCGCGCGGCAGCAGTTCGCCGGCGCGGACATGGTCTCGCACCGGCTGCGGCGAATCGACGCGGTACAGGCACAGCCGGTGCTCGCCCTGCTCGACATGGAAGGCCGCGCTTTCACGCGTGATGCGCACCAGCTCGCGCAGCGCCGGCATCACCACCGCCTCCAATGAGAACGACGCGGCGTAGACGGCATTGAGCCGCGCCACCTCGGGGCCCAGGCCATAGCGCCCGTCGGACTGGCGCCGCACCAGCCCGGCGTGCTCAAGCGAGGCCAGCAAGCGCAGCAGCGTGCTCTTGTACAGGCCGCTGCGTTGCGCCAGCTCGGCCAGCCCCAGCGCGGTATCGCCGAGACGGAACACCGACAGCACGAACAGCGCCCGGTCCACGGCGATGGCGCCGCCCGCGGCGGCGTGCTTGTCGGCTTCTGAAACCTGTGCGGCTTTGCGTGGCATGGCGGACGGCGGCGATCCTGGCTGGACCGGATGACGGAACGATGCGCCAACGTATAGAACGCACCCCGGCTTGTCAATCCGCCCTGCTCCGTGTCAATGACCCGGCACACGTGCGGCGAGCTCGCGCAACAGATGCCGCATGCGTCCACGTATCCGCCCGGCGCGCTGGCGTTTTTCTGCAACACCGTGGCCGGCCTCTGCCGCCGCCCGGGCCGCTGCCAAAGCGTCTTCGCCGCCCCCTCGGCTACCGCATGCGCCACATTGCTTGCGCGTACTCGCCACTCCCGGCTTTGCAAGCGGAATTAGAGGGAAAGTTACCTGCTTTTGATTCAGCAGCCGCTGCACGGGGTGGATAAAATCATGTGTTGCTGACCTTCGCGCAATCCCTGCGCTGCTTTCCGTACCCTCGCTGCAATGTCTCACCGCCGTGCTTTTCCCGACCCTGGTATGACCGTTCCCGCTCTCTCGCTTGGCGCCATCCTGGATGACCTGCGTAGTGCCCCGCGCCCGCTGACTTCCGCGGAGTACACATACCTGGCCCACCTGCGGCAGCGTATCGTCACCGGCGACGCAGACCTGTGGACCACGCTCGAGACCGCGGGCGTGCCATGCAGGGAACGCCGCCTGTCGCCCGAGGTGGTGCAGGCACTGACCGCGATCGGCCATTTGCCAATGCACTGAGCCCGGCGCACGCCACCCCACATTGCAGAAATTTCCCCGGATCATTTCGGAAAACCGCACCCTCCAGCCTGCCTGCGTCCCGCTACGATCGATTTCCTTTCGATTCGCCGGGCACCGTGCTTTCAGTCAACTGCCAAGCATGCCCCGGCCACGGCCCAGCCATGGCTTACCCATCCAGCAACCGGCGCGTCAGCTTCCTGTCGTTGCGCGCCTATGTCGCAGTGATGCAGCACCGTGATGCCGTCCGCGCCGCGCAAGCGCTGCGCATCCATCCGCAAAGGCTGTACTACCACATCCGCGGCCTCGAGGCCGCGCTCGGCAAACCGCTGTTCAGCACTTGCAGCCCGGACTGGCTGCCGACATCCATGGGCGTGACCGCACTGCCCAAGGTCGTCGCCATGCTGGCCATCTGGGATCAGATCGAGGCGGGCATCCGTGCCAGCCAGCCTGCCGCGGCGGCCCGGGAAGCCGAGCCCGGCGCCATTGCGCGCTACGGCGCCGCATTCTGGGTGCGGCAGGCGACGATGTAGCGTCAGGCCAGCCGTTCGCAGCAATAGGCCTCGGTGCGATAAGGGAAGGCAACCTCGGCACGGCCCGCCAGCGCGGGATGCCCGTCGATGACCGCCTGCAGCCGTGCGCGCACGCGGGCCTGCTCCGCCGCCGGCAGCGCGGCAATGAAGCTCACCGACATCACCCGGTCCACGATCACCTGCTGCGGCGCCCCCACATGCGCGTAGGGCTGGCACTGCAGCGCCAGCGGCCCAAAGCCCTCGGCGGGAAAGACCCGCTTCCAGTCACCCCTGTAGAAACGCGGCGCGTCGCCTTCATACGGCGTCATGATGGCTGTCAGCTGCGCCACCCAGTCCACGCTTTCATCGCGCACGTTCCATACCAACCCGAGCCGGCCGCCAGGGCGCAGCACGCGGCCGATTTCCGCCATCGCGCCCGCATTGGCAAACCAGTGGAAGGCCTGCGCGCAGACCACGGCATCGACGCTGGCATCGGCCAGCGGAATGGCCTCGGCACTGCCTTCCAGCGCCTGTACCGACGGCAGCGCCACGGCCAGCTGAGCGCGCATCTGCGCCACCGGTTCGACTGCGATCACCGTCGTGCCGGTCTCCGCCAGCCGGCGCGTGAACTTGCCGGTGCCAGCGCCCAGGTCCAGCACGGTGCGGCCGGCGCGCAGGCCCAGCGTGCCGCGCAGCCAGGCGTCGATTTCAGCGGGATATTCGGGGCGTCCGCGCGCGTAGGTATCGGCCTGGCTGGCGAATCCCTGTGCGGCGGCCTGGTGGATGGCGGTCATGGGCGAGCTCCGGTTGCGTACCGGAGGCGTAGCCTACGCCCCATGCCGGCACGGGGCAAGCGGGCGGCTAGTGCTGCATGCCCCAGCGGCGCACCGTCAGCCGTTCCAGCGTGGTGAACACCAGTCCCTCCACCAGCAGCCCGATCAGGATCACCGCGGCCAGCCCTGCAAAAACGCGGTCGGTGTAGAGCTCATTGCGGTTCTGGAAGATAAACCAGCCCAGCCCGCCCTGCCCCGACGACGCGCCGAACACCAGCTCGGCCGCGATCAGCGTGCGCCACGCAAAGGCCCAGCCGATCTTCAGGCCCGACAGGATCGCCGGCAGCGCCGCCGGCACCAGCACCAGCGCGACATAGCGCAGCCCGCGCAGGCCGTAGTTGCGGCCCGCCATGCGCAGCGTCGGCGGCACCGCCCGGAAGCCCGCGTACATGTTCAGCGCCAGCGGCCACAGCACCGAATGGACCAGCACGAAGACCAGGCTTTTGGTGCCCAGCCCGAACCACAGCAGCGCCAGCGGCAACAGCGCGATCGCCGGCAGCGGGTTGAACATGGCGGTGAGCGTGTCCAGCACATCGCGCCCGAAGCGCGTGGACACCGCCAGCGAGGTCAGCACGAACGCCAGCACGATGCCGGCCGCATAGCCGCGCAGCAGCACCGACAGCGAAATCGCCGCCTTGCCCGGCAGCTCGCCGCTGGCCACCGCGTCGCCGAAGGCGCGCATCGTGGCCAGGCATGACGGCAGCAGCAGGTCGTTGTCCTGTACGCGCGCCACCAGCTCCCAGATCAGCCCCAGCGCCAGCAGGATCACCGCCTTGCGCAGCCAGCCGTGTTGCCACAGGCGCTGGTGCCACGGCAGCGCGCGCGCAAGCGGGGCTTCGGTGAAGGGTTCAGGCTCGCGTTCGTATTCGGGCCGAAGCGTGTCGGCCAATGTCAGTGTCGGTTGCGTCATGATGCGATGTCCCGGTTCAGCGGCCCGCCGCGCTGCGCGCACGCGGCGCGGCCTCGGCGGCGGGCTCGTCGAACAGCAAGGTATGGATGCGTTGCGCGGCGGCCTGGAATTCGGCGCCGCCCTGGCTGGCCAGGCTGAACTGGTGGCTGTTGAGTTCCGCGCGCACGCGGCCCGGGTGCGGCGACAGCAGCAGGATGCGGCTGCCCACCACCAGCGCCTCTTCGATCGAATGCGTGACAAACAGCAGCGTGAAGCCCGCGTCGTCCCACAGCGCCAGCAGCTCTTCCTGCATGCGCCGGCGCGTGAGCGCGTCCAGCGCGGCAAAGGGCTCGTCCATCAGCAGCACCTTGGGGCGCATCGCCAGCGCGCGCGCGATCGCCACGCGCTGCTTCATGCCGCCCGACAGCGTATGCGGATAGGCATCGGCAAAACCGGCCAGCCCCACCTTGTCCAGGCTGTCCAGCGCCAGCTCGCGCGCCTCCGCCCGCGACAGCTTGCGCGCCTGCCGCAGCGGGAACATCACGTTCTGCGCCACCGTCTGCCACGGCGGCAGCTGGTCGAACTCCTGGAACACCACGATGCGGTCCGGGCCGGGCTGCAGCACACGCCGGCCTTCAAGCCGGATCTCGCCCTCGCTGGGCGGAACGAACCCGGCAACCGCCTTCAGCAGCGTGGACTTGCCGCAGCCGGACGGGCCCAGCAGCACGAAGCGGTCGCCGGCATGCACGTCGAAGCTGACACGATGGGTGGCGCGCACGATGCGCTCGGGCGTCCGGTATTCCAGCGACACGCCATCGACCTGCAGCAACGGCGTGGCGCGCTCCGACACCACGCGCAGGTTATGGGTGGCCATGCTCAGCTCCCCTGCGCGGTGACCGGGTCCTGGAAGAAGTAGTCCTGCCAGGACTTGGGCTGGTTGCGGATCGCGCCAACGCGGTGCATGAAAGCGGCCAGCGCAAAGGTGTTCTGCGGCGCCACGCGGAACTGCACCTGCGGATTCTTCAGCACGCGCAGCAGCAGCGCGCGGTCGGTTTTGGCCTTGCTCTGCCGCAGGTAGATGTCGGCGGCCGCTTCCGGATTGGCGGTGGCAAAGGCCGCGGCCTCGGCCAGCGCATCGACGAAGGCGCGATAGGTCTTGGGGTTGTCGCTGCGGAACTTCTCGGTCGCGTACAGCACCGTGGAAGAACTCGGACCGCCCAGCACGTCATACGAATTCAGCACGATACGCGCGTTGGGGTTGCCCGCCAGTTCCTGCTCCTGGAACGGCGGATTGCCGAAGTGGCCGGTGATCTCGGTGCCGCCGGAAATGATCGCCGCGGCGGCATCCGGGTGCGGCACCGCCACGGTCCACTTGTCGAGGCGGTTGTATTCCTTGTCGCCCCATTGCCTGGCCGCAGCCAGTTGCAGCACGCGCGACTGCACCGAAACGCCCACCGCCGGCAGCGCGATGCGGTCCTTCTCGGTGAAGTCGGCAATCGACTTCACCTTGGGGTTGTTGCTGACCAGGTAGTACGGGAAGTTGCCCAGCGATGCCACGCCCCGCACGTTCTGCTTGCCGTGGGTGCGGTCCCACAGCGTCAGCAGCGGGCCCACGCCGGCGCCGGCGATATCGATGGCACCGGACAGCAGCGCGTCATTGACCGCGGCGCCGCCCGACAGTTGCGTCCATTCGACCTTGATGTCGACACCCTGCTGCTTGCCGTGCTTTTCAATCAGCTGCTGGTCGCGCGCCACGTTGAGCAGCAGGTAGACCACGCCAAACTGCTCGGCGATGCGCAGCTTGCCTTCGGCGTGCGCGTTGCCGGTGATGGCCAGGCCGGCGCTCAGCGCCAGCAGGCCGAGCTTGCGGGAAAAACGAGAAAACATGACAGAACTCCGGGGAATACAGTGGATTGGCGCTCGCCGCTGCGAGCGCCCTGGGATGACTTGCGACACCGTTGCCGCCTTCAGCGCGGCACGTCGCCTTCGATGGTGGTGCGGTACATCACGCGCCGCTGTTCCGGCGGACAGCCCGCGGCAAGATGCAGCAGCGAGCGGTTGTCCCAGAACACCAGGTCATGTGGCTGCCACTGGTGGCGGTAGATGTGGGCGGGCTTGACGCTGTGCGCGAACAACTGGTCCAGCAGGTCGCGGCTTTCCTGCTCGGGCAGGCCGACGATGCGGGTGGTGAAGTGCTCGCTGACAAAGAGCGCCTTGCGCCCCGTCTCCGGATGGGTGCGCACCACCGGCTGCAGCACCGGCCTGACCTGCGCGATCTGCTCCGGCGTCAGGTCGGGCCGCCACGGGCTGCGCTGCTGCAGCTCGGCATAGCGCGCCAGGTAGGTGTGCTCGGCGTGCAGGCCATCGACGGCGCGTTGCAGCGCCGACGGCAGCGTGTCCCAGGCCAGATGCATGTTGGCGAACAGCGTGTCGCCGCCTTCGGCGGGCAGCTCGCGCGCATGCAGCAGCGAACCGAGGCTGGGCTTTTCCTTGTACGACAGGTCCGAATGCCAGAAGTGGCCGGCATCGCCGAGCCCGATCGGCTTGCCGTTCTCGACCACGTTGGACACCACCAGCACTTCCGCATGGCCCGGCAGCTGGAACTGGTGCAGCACGTGGATCTGCAACGGCCCGAAGCGGCGGCTGAAATCGATCTGCTGCGCGGGCGTGATCTGCTGGTCGCGGAACACCACCACGTGGTAGTCGAGGTGGGCGCGATGGATGCGGACAACATCCGCGTCGGACAGCGGCTGCGACAAGTCGAGCCCGATCACTTCCGCGCCCAGCGGCGCGTCCAGCGGACGGATCTCGAAGTTGCCCGCGTCTGCTGACAATGCGGTGGAAAGCGGCGCGCTCTGCTGGCGCGAAACACTGGCGTGGGCGGTTGCGGTCGTCATGGCAAGCTCTGGCACGGGGGAAACCGATGCGGCATCCGGGATGCCGCGTACAAGCTTGCACTGTAGAGAGCCGGCCATTGCACCGTCAACGAATCATATTGCTGGCCCTTATCCGCTTATCGCATATCCATGTCTCGCCATTTGCCAGCCATCAGGGCTTGCCGGGGCAAGCGCTGCGGCACGGCACGTTGGCCGTATCCGGGCGCGCGTCGGCGACAAAGCCATCGCGGTTCGGCATCTTCACCTGCGGCAGCGTGCGCGCGTCCAGCACCGCATCCGCGGGCAGGATGCCGTTCTTGTGCAGCAGCCACGCGGTGACGGCATAGACCTCGTCCGGTGCCAGGCTCTGCGGCGCGTTGTAGGGCATGGCACGGTTGATGAAGTCGAATACCGTGGTCGCATAAGGCCAGAAGCTGCCGATGGTCTTGACCGGGTCCTTGCCCCTGGCGGCGTCCTTCAGCGTGCCCTGCCCGCCCACCAGCGCATCGGCCGGCTTGCCTTCGCCATTGACGCCGTGACATGCGGCACAGTGCTGCGCATAGACCTGCTGGCCACGCGCGACCGTGCCGCTGCCCGGCGGCAGGCCCGTGCCGTCCGGGGTCACGTCGATATTCCACGCGGCAAGGTCGCGCTCGCTGGCGGGGCGGCCTATGCCGTAGGCCTGCGCAAGGACCGGTTGGGCCGCGCAAGCCAGCGCCAGCACGGCGGCGGCGCCACTGATTCGTTCAAGCGCGCGCATTGGCAATACTCCCGTCCGCGGCCACGCGCCAGCGCTGGATCGCGTTGTAGTGATAGGTGGAAGCCACGCCGCGCGCGGCCACCAGCTGGTCCGGCGTGGGCTGGACGTTGCCGGCTTCGTCGATGGCGCGGCTCTCCAGCGAAGCTGGCCCGCCATCCCAGCGCCACGGCAGGCGGAAGCGCACCAGCGCGCGGTCCAGCACCGGCTCCTGCAACTGCGCCTCGCGCCAGCTGCGGCCACCGTCGACCGACACCTCGACGCGGCGGATGCGCCCATGGCCCGACCACGCCAGGCCCGAGATCTCATAGAACCCGCGCTCACGCAGTCTGTGATCCGGCGCGGGGAAGGTAATCACGGACTTCACGTCCATCAGGAAGGTGAACTGCCGCGCGCTGCCGTCGGGCAAGGAGTCCGTGTACTTCGACGTCTCTTCGCGCGACATGAACGGCGCGCGCCCCAGCTTCAGGCGCCGCAGCCACTTGATGGACATGTTGCCCTCATAGCCCGGCAGGAACAGCCGCAGCGGATAGCCATGCTCGGGCCGCAGCATCTCGCCGTTCTGCGCATAGACCAGCATTGCATCTTCCAGCGCCTTGGCCAGCGGCACGCTGCGCGTCATGGCTGCGCCATCGGCGCCTTCGGCCAGCACCCAGGCCGCATCCGGCGCCACGCCGACTTCATCGAGCACCACGGACAACGGCACGCCGGTCCACTCACAGCAAGACAGCAGGCCGTGGCTGATCTGCACGGACTTGGCGCCGGGCGCCTTCCACTCGCGTCCGGTGTTGCCCGAGCACTCCAGGAAATGGATGCGCGATACCGACGGCAGGCGCACCAGGTCGTCCATGGTGAAGATGCGCGGGCGCGCCACCAGCCCGTGCACCGCCAGCCGGTGCTGCGCCGGGTCGATCAGCGGGATGCCGGCGTGATGGCGCTCGAACACCAGCCCGGTCGGCGTGATGATGCCGCGCAGGTCCTGCAGCGGCGTCATCGACGAGTTGGCGCCGGGAAGCGGCGCCGCGCTGCGGCTGCGCCGCACCACGTCTTTCTCGAACGGGGACGGCTGGCCGTAGGCATGCCACAGCACGGGCTCGCCCGGCGTGCGCGTCCACGGCGCAACCGTCAGGGGCTCAGCGCGCGCCGCAGTGGCGGCGCCGGCCGCGGCGGCGCCCAGCACCGCCCCGCGCTGCAGGAAGCGCCGGCGGCCGGAAGTCAGGTCATTGCTCATCGTGAGGGCGTGGTCAGTCTGGTAGCGATCAAAATGCGCAGACTGTAGGACAGCACCGGCACTCGGCCAACGAAGAAGAATGCATGCCGATATGCCAACGCCGCGCTGCGCGCCATATGCGCGGGGCCGATAACCAAAGCCGGAATCATTCGTTCAGGTCCGCGCGCAGCGCCGCTTATCGTGGAGCCGTCCTCCACTTCAAGAAGGTCTGCACGATGACGACCCCGCGCCCAGATGCCACCGCTGCACCCACGCTGACCCGCCGCGAGCTGCTGCGCTGCGCGGCCTGGTCCGGGCTGGGCATGGCCGCGTCGCTGTCGCCGCTGTCCGCGTTCAGCGCCAGCCCGGCCGCGCGGCCCGACGTGATCCGCGTCGGCGTGGCCCAGCCCGCCACCGGCACCCCGCCCGGCTTTGCCGGCAGTTCGCTGGCGATTGCCCATGCGCGCGGCTGGCTCGAGGAATCGTTCAAGCCGACCGGCACGCGCGTGGAGTGGTTCTTCTTCAAGGGCGCCGGCCCCGCCGTCAACGAGGCGCTGGCCAACCGCCAGCTCGACTTCGCGCTGCAGGGCGACCTGCCGTCCATCGTGGCGCGCTCCGCGGGCCTGAAGACGCGGCTGGTGCTGGCCACTGGAGTGCGCGCCAACATCTACGTGGGGGTGCCGCCCGATTCGCCGCTGAAGACAGTCAGCGACCTGCGCGGCAAGCGCGTGTCGCTGTTCAAGGGCACCAACATGCATCTGCCGGCGCTGCGCCTGCTGGAAGCGAACGGGCTGTCGGACAAGGACCTGCGCCTGCTGAACCTGGACACGGCCGGCTACCTGGCGGCGCTGTCCACGCGCGACATCGACGCCGCCATCGGCGCCATGGACATCCTGCGCCTGCGCGACAAGGGCGCGGTGCGCATCCTGTACTCCAGCAAGAACCAGTCGCCGATCTACACACGGCAAAGCCACGTACTGGTGAGCGACGATTTCGCCGGGCGCTATCCGGAAGCCACGCAGCACCTGGTGAAGGCCGCGGTCGAGGCGGCGCGGTGGGCCTCGGACGAGAGCCATCGCGAGGAGGTGCTGCGCACCTGGGCGCGCGCGGGTACGCCTTATGACCACTGGAAGGAGGACTTCGACGGCGAGCCGCTGCGGGTGCGGCTGAACCCGAATTTCGATCCCTTCCTGGTCAGCCGCTACAAGGATGCGGTCGAGCAGGCCTATCGCTTCAAACTGAGCCGTACGCGCTTTGACGTGGACCAGTGGATCGACCAGCGCTTCCTGAAGGCCGCACTCAACGACCTGAGCCTGCAGAGCTACTGGCCCGTCTACCAGCCCAACGGCAAGATCCTGGGAGCCTGACACCATGTCCGTCGCCGAATCGCTTTCACTGCCCGCCGCAGCAGCACCGCGCGCGCCTTCCTCACGCAAGCCACTGCGCTGGCAGGATGCCACACGCTGGCTGCTGGCCTGGCCGGTGCCGCTGGCGCTGCTGCTGGTCTGGTACGTGGCCGCCCGCAATGCCTGGATTCCGCCGCAGGTGCTGCCCGCACCCGAAGACGTCGCACGCACGCTGGCCGACCTCTGGCAAAGCGGGGAACTGCAGGCCAACCTGGCCATCAGCGCGCTGCGCGTGGCCGGCGGCTTCGCCGTGGGGCTGGCCGGCGGCCTGGCACTGGGCGCGGCCATGGGCCTGTCGCCGACGTTGCGCGACTACGTCTACCCGACCTTCAAGGCGTTCAGCCAGGTGCCGGTGCTGGGCTGGCTGCCGCTGCTGATGCTGCTGGTCGGCATCGACGAAGCGCTCAAGGTGATCCTGATCGCCAAGGCCGCCTTCGTGCCGGTGGCGCTGAACACGTACAAGGGCATCGGCAGCGTGCCGACCCGCTACCTGGAAGTGGCGCGGGTGCTGCAGCTCACGCGCTGGCAGACGCTGTCGCGCGTGGTGCTGCCCGCCGCGGCCGCGCCGGTGTGGAACGGCGTGCGCTACGGCCTTACGCACGCATGGCTGGCGCTGGTGGTGGTGGAGCTGCTGGCCTCGTCCGAGGGGCTGGGCTACATGATCGTCTACGGGCGCCAGCTGTTCCAGCTCGACATGGTGCTGGCCGCCGTGGTGGTGGTGGGCGTGGTGGGCTTTGCGCTGGACAAGACGCTGGCGCTGGCCGAAGGCGCGGTGCTGCGCTGGCGCAAGCCGGGCTTCTGAGGCGAGGCCGCGATGACCACGTCCGCTATCCGCCCCCGTATTCGCCTGCACCGCGCCTTGCGCGGCTGGGTGCTGCCGCTCGCGCTGCTCGCGCTGTGGTGGGCCGCCGTGCGCTTTGGCTGGACCACTTCGCCGCTGCTGGTGCCGGTATCCAGCGTCTGGGACACCGCGGTGCGCCAGGTGCAGAGCGGCGCGCTGGCCACGGCATTGGCCGCCAGCCTGTGGCGCGACCTGGCCGGCTTTGCCATCGGCGCCAGCGCCGGGCTGGTGTTCGGCACGGCGCTGGGCCTGTCGCGCCTGTTCGAACGCATGGTCGGTCCGAGCTTTCACACGGTCAAGCAGATCTCGCTGTTTGCATGGATCCCGCTGATCTCGGTCTGGTTCGGGCTCGGCGATGCCGCCAAGGTGGTGTTCCTGTCGCTGGCCGCATTCTTCCCGGTGGTGCTGAACACCTTCGAAGGCATCCGCGCCGTGCCGGCGGACCTGCTCGAGGTTGCGCGCGTCCTGCGATTCAACCGCACCCAGGTGCTGTGGCGCGTGGTGCTGCCGTCGGCGGCGCCGTCGATCTTCGCCGGCATCCACCTGGGGCTGATCTATGCGTGGCTGGCCACGCTCGGCGCCGAGTACCTGCTGGTATCCGGCAAGGGCATCGGCAACACCATGACCGACGGCCGCGAGAACTTCTGGATGGACCTGGTGATCTTCGGCGTGATCGTGGTCGGCCTGGTCGGCTTCACGCTGAACTGGATTGCCAGCCGCATCGAATCGCGCCTGCTCGCCTGGCGCGGGCGCTCGGTGGCAGCGGGCTGAGCCACGCTGCACCTTATTGAACGGAGACCGCAAATGCCACATGCCGGCACGCTAAGCATCGCGCACCTGCACAAGCAGTACGAAGTCGAGGGCCGGGCGCTGCCCGTGCTCGAGGACATCACCCTGACCATCGCCCCGGGAGAGTTCGTCAGCATCGTCGGCGCCAGCGGCTGCGGCAAGTCCACCCTGCTGCGGCTGGTGGTGGGCCTGGAAGAGGACTACCGCGGCAAGATCCTGCTGGACGGCAAGCGCGTATCGGGCACCAGCCTGCAGCGCGGCATCGTGTTCCAGGAGCATCGCCTGTTCCCATGGCTGTCGGTGGAACAGAACATCCGGCTGGCGCTGCTCAACACGCCGGGCAGCGACGCGGAAAAAGACCGCAACGTTGCCGAGCATATCGCGCTGGTTGGCCTGCGCGGCTTCGAGCAGGCCTATCCGCACCAGCTCTCTGGCGGCATGTCGCAGCGCGTGGCGATTGCGCGGGCACTGGTGACGCGCCCCGAGATCCTGCTGCTCGACGAGCCCTTCGGCGCGCTCGACGCGATGACGCGGGCCTACCTGCAGCAGGAACTGCAGCGCATCTGGCAGGCCGAGGGCATCACCATGATCCTGGTCACCCATGACGTCGAGGAAGCCGTCTTCCTGGGCGACCGCGTGGTGGTGATGGAACCCCGGCCCGGCCGCATCCGCCGCATCCTGCCGGTGGACCTGCCGCATCCGCGCGAACGCGCCGGACTTCCCTTCGCGCGCGTGCGCGATGCCGTGCTGCGCGAATTCGCCGGGCAGGAGCCTGTCGTGCAGCGGACCCCCGAACCTGAACTCGCCTGACCCAACCCTCTTACATCCCCGGAGCTTCGTGATGACCCAAGCCAACGCCACGCAAGACCAGACCGTCCAGCTCGACATCCACCCGGTTGCCGGCCGCATCGGCGCCGAGATCCGCGGCGTCGCGCTGCACGGCGACCTGCCGCCCGCCACCTTCGCCGCCATCCGCGCAGCCTTGCTCAGGCACAAGGTGCTGTTCTTCCGCGACCAGGTCCATCTGGACGATGCCGCGCAGCAGGGCTTTGCGCGCCTGTTCGGCGACACCGTGCCGCACCCGACCGTGCCCTCGCGCGACGGCACGCAACTGCTTGAGCTCGACTCGCAGCACGGCGGCCGCGCCAATTCCTGGCATACCGACGTGACCTTCGACCTGGCCTACCCCGCGGTCTCGGTGCTGCGCGCCGTGACCGTTCCCGCCGCCGGCGGCGACACGGTGTGGGCCAACACCGCTGCCGCGTACCAGGACCTGCCCGAGCCGCTGCGCGAACTGGCCGACAAGCTGTGGGCACTGCACACCAACGACTACGACTACGCGGCCACGCGCGTCAATCCGAGCGACGAAGGGTTGAAGCGCTACCGCGAGCTATTTACCTCGGCGCTCTACGAGACCGAGCACCCGGTGGTGCGCGTGCATCCGGAAACCGGTGAACGCACGCTGGTGCTGGGCCACTTCGTCAAGAAGCTGCTGGACTACTCGTCGGCCGATTCGGCGCACCTGATTGCCGTGCTGCAGGGCCATGTGCACCGGCTGGAGAACACCGTGCGCTGGCGCTGGCGCGCGGGCGACGTCGCCATCTGGGACAACCGCGCCACCCAGCACTACGCCATCAACGACTATGGCGACGCGCACCGCGTGGTATGCCGGGCCACCGTGGCCGGCGACATCCCGGTCGGCGTGGATGGCCGCCGCAGCAAGGCGGTGAAGGCGGGCGTGCGCAACGAAGGCGCGGCGCCGGCCAACCAGTCCGCCGGTGCCGCGCAACGGCAAGCGGCCTGATTTAGCCAGTTGCTTCCGGGGAGCACGATCCATGTCACAGCAAAAGCCGGCGCGCCAGCTGCATCTGGGCGCCTTTCTCCAGGCCACCGGGCACCATGTCGCCGGGTGGCGCCATCCGGGCGCGCAGGCCGATGCCGGGCGCAACCTGGCGCACTACATCGCGCTGGCGCAGCGCGCCGAGGCCGCGGGGTTCGATGCGCTGTTCCTGGCGGACGGCGTTGCCATCCGCGGCATGGATGATGCCACCCTGCCGCGCACCGCGCGCGCCGCCACCTTCGAGCCGCTGACACTGCTGTCGGCACTGGCGGCAGTGACGCAGCGCATCGGCCTGGTGGCGACCGTCTCCACCACCTACAACGAGCCCTTTCATGTGGCGCGAAAGTTCGCCTCGCTCGACCACCTCAGCGGCGGCCGCGCGGGCTGGAACGTGGTGACGTCGTGGTCGGATGCCGAAGCGCGCAACTTCAGCCTCGAACGTCATCCCGCGCACGCGGATCGCTACGCCCGCGCCGAAGAGTTTGTCGACGTGGTCACCGGGCTGTGGGACACCTGGGAGGACGATGCCTTCCTGTATGACAAGGACAGCGGCCGGCATTTCGATGCGGACAAGCTGCACACGCTCGACCATCGCGGCGCGCACTTCCAGGTGCGCGGACCGCTCAACGTCGCGCGCCCGCCGCAGGGCCATCCGGTGATCGTGCAGGCTGGCTCGTCGGAGGCCGGGCAGGAACTGGCGGCCCGCACCGCCGAGGTCATCTTCACCGCGCAGCAGTCGCTGGCCGATGCGCAGGCCTTCTATCGTGGCCTGAAAGCGCGGCTCGCGCGCTATGGCCGCACGTTTGATCAACTCAAGATCCTGCCTGGCGTGTTCCCGGTGGTGGGCCGCAGCGAGGCCGAGGCGCAGGAGAAGTTCGAAGCGCTGCAAAGCCTGATCCATCCATCGGTGGGGCTGGCCCTGCTGTCGCAGCACCTGGGCGGGATCGACCTGAGCGGCTATCCGCTGGACGGCCCGCTGCCCGACAACCTGGCCGAACCGAACGGCGCCAAGAGCCGCTTCCAGCTGGTTACCGGCCTGGCCCGTCGCGACGGGCTCACCATCCGCCAGCTGTGCCTGCGCGTGGCCACCGCGCGCGGCCATTGGTCGATCCACGGCACGCCGCAGTCCATCGCCGACCAGCTGCAGGCGTGGTTCGAGGGTGAGGCCGCCGACGGCTTCAACGTGATGCCGCCCTGGCTGCCGGGCGGGCTCGATGACTTCATCGAACTGGTGCTGCCGGAACTGCGCCGGCGCGGGCTCTTTCGCGAGCGCTATACGGGCACCACGCTGCGCGAGCACCTGGGGCTGCGCCGGCCCGAGAACCAGCGCTGGCGGCAGGTCGAACCGCCGCTCGCGGTCGGGGCATGACCGCTGCGCTGCGGCGCCGCGCATATCCAAATGCAATAAGCTTCCTTGCCTCGCGCGAGCGCCGTCGGCAACCATAGCGGCCACGCCGCAGCGGCGTGCGCGGGCCGGCTGGTACCATCGCACGGCCTGGTGCGCCCGCGCGGCGCACCGCTCGGCATGCCCGGCGCCATGGCAGGCACTGCCCCGTCGCGCCGGTCCGGCACCCAACAGCGAGACGAAGAGAGAAGAAGATGAGACTCGAAACCCTGGCCGTCCATGGCGGCTATTCGCCCGATCCCACCACGCGCGCGGTGGCCGTGCCCATCTACCAGACGGTGGCCTACGCCTTCGACAGCGCCCAGCACGGCGCCGACCTGTTCGACCTGAAGGTGGCCGGCAATATCTACAGCCGCATCATGAACCCGACCAACGACGTGCTCGAGCAGCGCCTGGCCGCGCTCGAGGGCGGCGTGGGCGCGCTGGCGCTGGCGTCCGGCATGGCGGCAATCACGTATGCGATCCAGACCATTGCCGAGGCCGGCGACAACATCGTCTCGTCGAGCCAGCTCTATGGCGGCACCTACAACCTGCTGGCGCACACGCTGCCGCAGTCCGGCATCGAGACCCGCTTTGCCGATGGCCGCAACCCGGCCAGCTTCGGCGACCTGATCGACGCGCGCACCAAGGCGATCTTCGTGGAGTCGGTGGGCAACCCGCTCGGCAACGTGGTCGATATCGAAGCCATCGCGCGCGTGGCGCACAACCACGGCGTGCCGCTGATCGTCGACAACACGGTGCCGTCGCCCTACCTGTGCCGTCCGTTCGAGCATGGCGCGGATATCGTGGTGCATTCGCTGACCAAGTACCTGGGCGGCCACGGCAACAGCGTCGGCGGCGCCATCATCGACAGCGGCAAGTTCCCCTGGGCCCAGCACAAGGAACGCTTCAAGCGCCTGAACGAGCCCGACGTCTCCTATCACGGCGTGGTCTACACCGAGGCGCTGGGCCCGGCCGCCTATATCGGCCGCGCGCGCGTGGTGCCGCTGCGCAATACCGGCGCGGCGCTGTCGCCGTTCAATGCCTTCCTGATCCTGCAAGGCATCGAAACCCTGGCGCTGCGGCTGGACCGCATCACCGAGAACGCGCTGGCGATTGCCCGCCACCTGCAGCAGCATGCCAAGGTGGACTGGGTCAACTTTGCCGGCCTGCCCGACCATGCCGACCACGCGCTGGTGCAGAAGTACCTGGGTGGGCGCGGTCCCGGCATTCTGTCGTTCGGCCTGAAGCAAGGCGGCCGTGAAGGCGGCGCGCGCTTCCTGGACGCGCTGCAGCTGTTCACGCGGCTGGTCAACATCGGCGATGCCAAGTCGCTGGCCACGCATCCGGCGTCGACCACGCATCGGCAACTCAATGCGGAGGAACTGAAGGCAGCGGGCGTCAGTGAGGACATGGTGCGGCTGTCGGTCGGCATCGAGCATATCGATGACCTGATCGAGGACCTGGATCGCGCGCTGGCGGCGGCCTGACCGCAGGCTACCGACGTCAGAGCGACCCGCTGGTTTGCTCCCCTCTCCCGCTCGCGGGAGAGGGGCAGGGGGTGAGGGCAGGCGGTCGCATACCGCCAGCACAACCTACCCCCCACCACGCTTGCCGTGCGCCTCCAGCACAAAGTAGCCGATCGCCCCGATCATCAGCGGAATCAGGTAATACATCGCGCGATACGCAATCAGCGCCGCCAGCAGCAGCCCGTGCGGCACCTGGCCGCCCAGCATCGTCAGGAACACGGTCTCGATCACGCCGAGGCCCCCGGGGATCCGCACCACCACGCCCGCCAGCCCCGACGCGAGCAATACCCCAAGCACCGTGAAGTACCCCGCATGCGTATGCAGCAGCGAAAACAGGATCGCCGCCATCGCCATCCAGTGCGCCGCCGACAAGAGGATTTGCAGCGCCGCGAAGCCGACCGACGGAACGTAGATATCGTGGTCGCGCACGGTCCGGTGCCGGCCGTGCCAGGTGGCACAGGCAGCCAGGTAGGCAGCCGGCACCGCCAGCATCAGCGCGCCCAGCACCCGTGTCAGCGCGGCGGGAACGCCCCACTCGGGCGGCAGCACCACCAGCTGCGCCACCAGGATGCCCCCCGCCAGCAAGGCATAGCCGAGCCAGTTGCTGCTCACCACCACCACGAACAGGCTCCAGATCTGCGGCAGGGTCAGCCCGGCGCGCGTGTACAGGCGATAGCGCACGCCCGCGCCGCCCAGCGTGGCCCCGAGGTTGAGGCTGAGCGTGTAGCTGACATAAGAGATCGCCATCACCCGCCGCGCCGGCAACGGGTGTCCGGCATAGTGGCAGCCGAGGCGGTCGAACTGGCTGTACAACAAGCCGCTCAGCGCAACGAAGGCCGCCGCCGGCGCCAGCGTGCGGGCGTTGAAGCCGCGCAGCGCGGCCAGCACCGCGTCCCAGTCGATGGTGCCCAGCTTGCGCGCGATCAGCGCCAGCACCGCGGCAATGAACAGGATGCCGATGGCACGGCGCCACGCGGGCCAGTGCGCGTGCTGGCGGATGGCCGAGAAGGTCGTCGCGCCCATCATTGCGCGCCTCCCCTCGTCGCCGCGCACCGCAAAACCGGCGTCAGGAATGTGCAGGAATGCAAGCCTGCGCGCGCCAGCCCGGCATGCAATTTCTGGCCTGCCTCGGCTTCAAACAGGATAAAAGTTTCCGGCAGTGCGCTTTCGCGCGCGCACGGGATGGCGCCGGCCCCGCACGACAGGCGCCGCTCTGCGCCGTGCCCTGGCCGGCGGAAACGATTGGAGGCGGACTGCATCGGTGTCATGACCTGAGAAAGCCGCAAACACCGTGCCAGCACGGGCACGTCAACCACGGCCACGGCTGCGCCGCCAGCGCGCCAGGGCTGCGGCCGCCAGCGCACCAGCGGCAAGCCCGGCAATGAACACCGCGGCAGTGGTCCCCTCCCAGCCCGCCGCGGCCGCAACCTCTGCACGGCCCCGCGCAAGGGGCGCGAGCGACTGCCAGTCGGCAGCCGTGAACTGCGTCATCGCCTGCGCCCCGTCCAGGCCATACACGCAGATCTCCCCGCCCGGCAGCTTGCAGAAGCGCTCGCGCGGGCAGGCCTTGAGGATGGCCTGCGGGGCGCCCTCGCCGCAGCTGGCCCCGGCGCTGCGCAAGACCTGGATCGTGACTTCGGGATGCCGGGTAAGTTGTTCGGGCATGGCGGCCTCCATACGGGTGACGCTGTCCTTCAGCGTAGTGCAGCCAGGCGCCGGCGCCCTTATTCACCAGCGGCATATGACCATGCGTAATAACTCGTTCGCCTATTGCCTGCCTTTCCATACAATGAGCCGACGCCGCGGCGGGACGCTGCCGGCCTCCAACAACATAACGGGGAGCATCAGATGCAATACGGGAAATTCGGCTTCGTCGCACGGCTGGCGGCAGCGGTGCTGGCACTGGGCGTGATGCAGGGTGCGGGCGCGGCCGATCCGGACAAGAAGGAAATCCGCTTCGGCGCCACCGCCGGCCCCTACGCCGACCAGATCCGCTATGGCGTGAAGCCGGTGCTGGAAAAGCGCGGCTACAAGGTCACCATCATTGAGTTCAGCGACTACGTGCAGCCCAACCTGGCGCTGGCCGACGGCGCCATCGACGCCAATGCGTTCCAGCACGTGGCCTACCTGAAGAAGTTCTCGGCCGACCGCAAGCTGGCGCTGACCGACGTGATCCAGGTGCCGACCGCGCCGATCGGCATCTACAGCCGCAAGCACAAGGGCCTGGCCGAGGTGAAGCCCGGCAATACCGTGTCGCTGCCGAACGATCCCACCAACCTGGCGCGCGCCATCGCCATCCTGCAGCAGATCGGCTGGGTCACGCTCAAGCCGGGCACCGACCCGATCCGCGCCAGCGAGCGCGACATCGACGCCAACCCGCACAAGCTCAAGCTGATCCAGCTGGAAGCCGCCCAGCTGCCGCGCTCGCTCGACGACGTGGACTATGCCTTCGTCAACGGCAACTATGCGCTGGCCTCCGGCCTGAAGCTGACCTCGGCGCTGGCGCTGGAGAAGATTCCCGACTATTACATGAACCTGGTCGCGGTGAAGACGGCGGACCTGAACAAGCCCTTCGTCAAGGACATCCGAGAGGCCTACGAGTCGGCGGAGTTCAAGGCCGTGACGCAGCAGCGCTTTGCGGGCTTCGTGCAGCCGCCGTACCAGCGCTGAGCCACCGCGCTCTCGCCAGCAAGAAAGCGCCGCCAGGCGCTTTCTTGCATTTGGGACAGCTGTCGCGCGCATTGTGCGCAGCAAGACAATTTTGCGCCGCGCGCGCCGCGCAAATGCCCTACACTCAAGCTCAAGTCCCCCGCGCCCAAAAAGCACGGCAGGGATCACAACGCGATCATTGCTGCGGATAGCTGCGAAGATCCTCGCGGCCGTCCCAGCGGATCCTGTCGAGACAACCGCATCGAGAGACCTGCCATGTCCACGGTTGCGCGCTTTGAGATCGGCTACACCCGCTACCTTGCCCCGCCGGGCGACACCTCCTCCCCCACTTCTCCTCCCCCACCCCTTGCCAGCAACCCCGACGCGCTGCTGCCGCTGTACCAGGCGATGGTGCTGACGCGCCAGTTCGACCTGAAAGCGATTGCGCTGCAGCGCACCGGCAAGATCGGCACCTTTGCCTCGGCCCTCGGCCAGGAAGCCATCGGCGTGGGCGTGGCCTTTGCGATGCGGCCCGAAGACGTGCTGGTGCCCTCGTACCGCGACCACGCGGCGCAGTTTGTGCGGGGCGTCACGATGGCCGAGAGCCTGCTCTACTGGGGCGGCGACGAACGCGGCAGCGGCTTTGCGGCGGCGCCGCATGACTTTGCCAACTGCGTGCCGATCGGCACCCAGGTCTGCCACGCGGCCGGCGCCGCCTATGCGTTCCAGCTGCGCGGCGAGCCGCGCGTGGCGGTCTGCCTGCTGGGCGACGGCGGCACCTCCAAGGGCGATTTCTATGAGGGCATGAACATGGCCGGCGCGTGGCACGCGCCGCTGGTGATCGTGATCAACAACAACCAGTGGGCAATCTCGATGCCGCGCAGCGGCCAGACCGCGGCGCAGACGCTGGCGCAGAAGGCCATTGCCGCCGGCATCCCCGGTGAGCAGGTCGACGGCAACGATGTGGTCGCGGTGCGGCACCGCGTCGGCGAGGCCATCGCGCGCGCGCGCGACGGCGGCGGCCCGGCGCTGATCGAGGCCATCACCTATCGCCTGGGCGACCACACCACCGCCGACGACGCCTCGCGCTACCGCGACGAGGCCAGCGTCAAGGCGCACTGGCAGGAAGAGCCGCTGCTGCGGCTGCGCACGCACCTGCTGGCGCTGCACGCGTGGGACGCGGCGCGCGAGGAAGCGCTGGTCAAGGCCTGCTCACAGCAGGTGGCGCAGGCCGTGGAGACTTACCTGGCCGTGCCGCAGCCGGACCCGGCCGCGATGTTCGACTGCCTGTACGCAACCATGCCGGCCGAATTGCAGGCGCAGCTGGAGATTGCCCGGCGCTTCCTGGCGCCGCACGGATAACCAGCAAACCCTGCGCCTTCACCTGGCGACCACAGCGAGCGAACCATGGCGGAAATCAATCTGGTCGAAGCAGTCAACCTGGCGCTGGCCCATGCGCTCGAGCACGATCCCGATGTGCTGCTGCTGGGCGAGGATATCGGCGTCAATGGCGGCGTGTTCCGCGCCACCGCAGGCCTGCAGGCGCGCTTTGGCGCGGCGCGCGTCATGGATACGCCGCTGGCCGAAGGCGGCATCGTCGGCGCGGCGATCGGCATGGCGGCAATGGGGCTCAAGCCGGTGGCCGAGATCCAGTTCACCGGCTTTATCTACCCCGCGGTCGACCACATCATCAACCACGCCGCACGCATGCGGCATCGCACGCGCGGGCGCTTGTCATGTCCGATGGTGGTGCGCTCGCCGTGCGGTGCCGGCATCCATGCACCCGAGCATCATTCCGAAAGCCCGGAGGCGATGTTCGCGCATATGCCCGGCATCCGCGTGGTGGTGCCTTCATCGCCCGCGCGCGCGTACGGGCTGCTGCTGGCGGCCATCGCCGATCCGGACCCGGTCATCTTCCTCGAACCCACGCGGCTGTACCGCCTGTTCCGCCAGGAAGTGGCCGACGACGGCGCCGCGCTGCCGCTGGACACCTGCTTCACGCTGCGCGAAGGCAGCGACATCACGCTGGTGAGCTGGGGCGCGATGGTGCAGGAGACGCTCGCCGCCGCGGA
Source organism: Cupriavidus sp. GW823-FHT07B10 (assembly GCF_058794355.1). Taxonomy (NCBI): domain Bacteria; kingdom Pseudomonadati; phylum Pseudomonadota; class Betaproteobacteria; order Burkholderiales; family Burkholderiaceae; genus Cupriavidus; species Cupriavidus sp. GW823-FHT07B10. Next base: position 208,133 of record NZ_JBXAGS010000004.1, on the reverse strand, counting down.
CGCACTGGCAGGCGAAGGCGTGACGGCCACGGTCATCGACGTGGCCACGCTCAAGCCGCTGGACATGCAGACCATCCTGGAATCGGTGACGCGCACGGGCCGCTGCGTGATCGTGCACGAGGCCCCGCGCACCGCCGGCTTCGGCGCCGAGATCGCGGCGCAGCTGGCCGACGCGGGCCTCTACTCACTGGCCGCGCCGGTGCAGCGCGTGACCGGCTTCGACACCGTGGTGCCGCTGGCGCGGCTGGAATACACCTACCTGCCTGGCGTCGCCCGCATCGTCGACGCGGCGCGCAAGGCGATGGCAGCGTAATGCGAGAGTTGCCGACGATAGGCAAGGAGTGCCGATGAGAGTCTTCAAGCTGCCCGACCTGGGCGAAGGCCTGCAGGAGGCCGAGATCGTGACCTGGCACGTCAAGACCGGCGACACCGTGGCCGCTGACCAGCCGCTGCTGTCGGTGGAGACGGCCAAGGCCATCGTGGAAATCCCGTCGCCCTATGCAGGCACCATCGCCAAGCTGTTTGCCCAGCCCGGCGATATCGTCCACCTGGGCGCGCCGCTGGTCGGCGTCGAGGGTGCGGGCGAGGATGCCGACGCCGGCACCGTGGTGGGCTCGGTCCAGGTCGGCACGCACGTGGTCAATGAAGCCGCGCCCGCGGGCTCCGCGGCACCCGCCGCGGCCATGGCCGCCCGCGTCAAGGCCACGCCGGCGGTGCGCGCGCTGGCGCGCCGGCTCGGGGTGGACCTGGCAATGGCCACGGCATCGGGCCCCGAGGGCGTCGTCACCGCCGCCGACGTGGAACGGGTAGCCAGCACGCTGGCCGAACTGGGCGCGCCGGAACAGCTGCGCGGCGTGCGCCGGGCGATGGCGCAGAACATGGCGCGTGCACAAGCCGAAGTGGCCGCCGCCACCGTGATGGACGACGCCGACATCCACGCCTGGCAGCCCGGCGCCGATGTCACCATCCGGCTGGTGCGCGCCCTGGTGGCCGGCTGCCGCGCCGAACCCGGCCTCAATGCCTGGTACGAAGGCCAGACCGCCCGCCGCCACGTACTGAAGAAGATCGACGTCGGCATCGCGGCCGACCTGCCCGAAGGCCTGTTCGTGCCGGTGCTGCGCGACGTCGGCAACCGCGATGCCGCAGACCTGCGCCACGGCCTGGACCGCATGCGCGCCGACATCCGCGCGCGCACCATCGCGCCGGAGGAGATGCGCGGCAACACCATCACGCTGTCCAACTTCGGCATGATCGCGGGGCGCTATGCCGCGCCAATCGTGGTGCCGCCGACCGTGGCAATCCTGGGTGCGGGGCGCGTTCGCGAGGAAGTGGTAGCAGCCGGCGGCGTGCCGGCGGTGCACCGGGTGATGCCGCTGAGCCTGACCTTTGACCATCGCGTGGTGACGGGTGGGGAGGCGGCGCGGTTTCTGGCGGCGGTGATTGCGGATCTGGAGATGGCGGTGTAGCGGTCGAAGACAACAGGGAGCCGACGAGCAAATAGCCTCGGAGAATACTGCCGCCCCTCGTGTACGCTCCCCTCTCCCGCAAGCGGAAGAGGGGAGCAAACCGCCGGTGTGCTGGCACCGATCGGGAATCGGGCGCTGCGGTGGCCCTGTATATAATGCGTTTCCGATCGCCGCTGCCGTCAAGCCGGACCTATCCGGACAGCCGGCCCCCCCTCATGGAATCCAAGACCGCCCGCCTTACCATCCTGATCGATCCGGTCAAGAAAAAGGCCTTTGAAACCCTGTGCGCCTCACAGGACCTGACACCGTCGCAGGTCGTGCGCCAGCTGATCCGCGAATACCTGGCCCAGCATGGCGTGGAATACGCCACCAAGCCCAAGCCTGCGGGCAGCACCCGGCAGAAGAAGTGACTCAGCGCGGGGCGTCGCCCTCGCCTGCATCTTCGCTTGCCAGCTCGCCGCAGCGCTGCACCACCTGCGCCAGCGAATCCACGTAGTTGCCCTCCCCCAGCGCCGCCAGCACGCCTGCGCGCGCCAGCTTTTCCCTGACCCGCTCGTTGGCTTCGGCCAGCACCACCGGCACGCCGCGCTTCTGCAGCGTCACGATCACGGCCTCCAGCGTCTGCAGTCCGGTCATGTCCATGAAGGGCACGCGGCCCAGGCGGATCAGCAGCACGCGCGGCTCGGTATGGGTCTGCACCAGTGCGCGCTCGCACGCTTCCACGGCACCGAAGAAGAACGGTCCGTCGATGGCATAGACCAGCACGCCCGGCGGCATCCGCGCGGGCAGGCCGGCGCCGGTATCGCCCAGTTCGCGCTCTACGTCCACGACATCCTGGCGCGCCACCTCCACTGACGCCGACATGCGCCGCAGGAACTGCAGCATGGCCAGGATCACCCCGATATTGACCGCCACCACCAGGTCGGTCAGCACGGTCAGGGTGAAGGTGATCAGCAGGATCGCCACGTCGGCGCGCGGCGCGCGGCGGACCATGCGCGCGAACTGGCGCCCCTCGCTCATGTTGTAGGCCACCACGAACAGGATCGCGGCCAGCGTCGCCAGCGGCACGCTGGCCGCGAGCGGCGCCAGGAACAGCAGCACCATCACCAGCGTGAGCGCATGCACCACGCCGGCCAGCGGGCTGTTGCCGCCATTGCGGATATTGGTGGCGGTGCGGGCGATGGCGCCGGTGGCGGCAAACCCGCCGAACAGCGGCGCCAGGATATTGGCGATGCCCTGGCCGACCAGCTCCTGGTTGGAATCGTGCCGCGTGCCAGCCATGCCGTCGGCCACCACCGCGGACAGCAATGACTCGATCGCGCCCAGCATGGCGATGGTGAAGGCCGGCCCGGCCAGCTCCAGCACGCGTGCCAGCGTGATGTCCGGCAGCGCGGGCACGGGCAGCCCGCGCGGCAGGCCGCCAAAGGCGGTGCCGATGGTGGCGACGCCGTCAAAGCGGAACAGCGCCTGCACCGCGGTGGCAACCAGCAGCGCCACCAGCGGCCCGGGGATGCGCCGCAGCCAGCGCACGCGCGGCGCGCCCACTACCAGCGCCAGGCTGCCCAGCGCCAGCGCGGTGGTGGCCGGGTGCCATTGCGGCAGCGCCTGCAGCAGGTGCCAGAGTTTTTCGTGGAAATGCTCGCCGGCGACCGGCGGCAGACCGAAGAAATCGCGCCACTGGCCGACAAAGATGATCACGCCGATGCCAGCCGTGAAGCCGACGATCACCGGCGCGGGAACGAACCGGATCACGCTGCCCAGCCGCGTCAGCCCCATCGCCAGCAGGATCAGCCCAGCCATCAGGGTGGCGATCTGCAGGCCGTCGATGCCATGGCGCGCGGTCACGGCGGACAGCACCACGATAAACGCGCCGGTGGGCCCCGCGATCTGCAGCCGGCTGCCGCCGAACAGCGACACCGCCAGCCCGGCGACGATGGCCGTGTACAGGCCCTGCTCCGGCTTGGCGCCTGACGCGATCGCAAACGCCATGGCCAGCGGCAGCGCCACCACCCCGACGATCACGCCCGACACGATGTTCGGCAGCCAGTTGCCGCGTCGGAACAGTCCGGCCAGCCAAGCTTCGCGCAGCGCGATCATGCGTCAATCCCTCGGGTTCGTGCAGGATGATGATGGTGCATTGGATGATAACAGCATGTTAATGCCCGCCGGCTTGCGGCTCGCGCCGTGATATTCGCCACGCCTGCACTGTCGCTTATGCCACTCAATTCCTATACTGGATTGGCTCGCCCGGGCGTACGGGGTATGGGCCAGGGCGGACGCGGCAATCTTCTGCAATCGGAGGCCCATCATGTTCAAGCACCTCCTTGTGCCTACCGACGGCTCCGCACGCGCCGACGCGATGGCGGCCCGCGCCATGGCCTTTGCCAGCCGCATCGGCGCCCGCGTGACCGGGCTGCATGTGATTCCCGAGTACCACGTACTGACCTACCGGCTGACCAGCCTGCAGGACACCAAGGACACCTTTGCCGCAGAAGCAGCGCGCCACGCGGATACCTTCCTCGCCGCGCTCAGCCACACCGCGGCGCAGGCCGGCGTGGCCTGCGAGACCGTTACGGCCACCGACGACCATCCCTGGCAGGCCATCATCCAGTGCGCGCAGCAGCGCGACTGCGACCTGATCGTGATGTCGTCGCATGGCAAGCGCGGGCTGCAGGCGCTGCTGATCGGCAGCGAAACCCACAAGGTCCTGACCCACAGCACGATCCCGGTGCTGGTCTTCCGCTAGGCGGCCGGGCGAACAACGAGACAGCGCGATAGCGGGCAACAGTGCGCGGCGACGCGCGTTTCCAAACCACGCCAACTGCAAGGAGCGCAACCATGGCGATTCGACTGGGCGAGCAAGCCCCTGATTTCACCGCCGACACCACGGAAGGCAAGATCAGCTTCCATGAATGGATCGGCGACAACTGGGCCATCCTGTTCTCGCATCCCAAGGACTTCACGCCGGTGTGCACCACCGAACTGGGCTATATGGCCCGGCTCAAGCCCGAATTCGACAAGCGCAACACCAAGATCATCGGCCTGAGCATCGACCCGGTCGGCGACCACCAGCGCTGGGTCAAGGACATCGAGGAAACGCAGAACTGCACCATCAACTATCCGATGATCGGCGACGCTGACCTGAAGGTGGCCAAGCTCTACGACATGATCCACCCCGAGGCCAGCGGCAGCGGCCCGCGCACGGCGGTAGACAACGCCACCATCCGCTCGGTGTTCATCATCGGCCCGGACAAGAAGGTCAAGGCCATGCTGGTGTACCCGATGAGCGCCGGGCGCAATTTCGACGAGGTGCTGCGCCTGCTGGATTCGCTGCAGCTCAATGCCAAGCACACCGTGGCCACGCCGGTGAACTGGAAGCCGGGCGAGGACGTCATCATCCCCACATCGGTCTCGGACGAGGAGGCCAAGAAGAAGTACCCGCAGGGCTTCAAGACCCTGAAGCCCTACCTGCGCACGGTGGAGCAGCCCAAGTAAGGGGAGCGAGAAGCGCCAGCACCAGGGAGTGCGGCCGGGCGTGGGGGTCACGCCGGCCGCCGCCGGGCCTCCCGGGCAGTCACGGCCGGGAGGCCCGACTTGTCCACAGGAACTATCCACAGCTTCAGTGGATATCCCCCCTCTTGACAACCGCAAAGGGCGCGCCGGTGCTGGAATTCACTGGAGTGCCCGTTTTATAGGCAACCCTCCGGGCTACGGGAATGGTTGCGGGCGTTCGAATTTTGTGCCTGTTGCGATTCTTCCGCCACCGGGCGCTCAGCGCGTCAGCACCTCGCGGATGGTGTCGGCCAGTTCCTTGGCCACGAATTTCGCTACATAAGCGTCCGCGCCCACCTTGCGCACATGCTCCTCGCTGGCCTCTCCCGACAGTGACGAGTGAATCACCACCGGCAGCGACTTCAGCCGGCTGTCCGCCTTGATCTTGCGGGTCAGGGTGAAACCGTCCATCTCCGGCATCTCCAGGTCGGTCAGCACCAGCGCCACCTCGTCCTGCACTGACCTGCCATGGCTGGCCGCCTCGGCGGCGATGCGGTCGAGCAGCTCCCACGCCTCCTTGCCGGACTTGGTCATCACCACCGGCGCGCCCAGCGCCTTCAGCCCCTGCTCGATCAGGCCGCGCGCCAGTGCCGAATCGTCGGCGGCAATGACCTTGGCGCCGGGGCGCAGGCTCAACTGCGGGCCGACCGTGCCCGGGTCCACGTCCGGCTGCCGCGTCGGCAGCACATCGCGCAGGATCTGCTCGACGTCCAGCACCTGCACCAGCCGCGACGGGTCCGCGCCCCCGGCGGTGTCCCCGTCCAGCTTGGCGATGCTGGTGACGTGGCCGGTCCGCACGCTGGCCTCGGCCGAATGCACCTGGTTCCACTCCAGGCGCACAATTTCCTCCACTGCCTCCACCGCGAAGCCCTGCGTCGAACGTGCATATTCCGTCACCAGCAGGATGCCCAGGCCGCTGCGCGGCTTGCAGCCCACCAGCCGGGGCAGGTCGATCACCGGGATCACCTGGCCGCGGATATCCGCCATGCCCAGGATCGACGGGTCGGCCCCCACCACGGTCGTCACGTGCGGCATCACCAGGATCTCGCGCACCTTGAAGACATTGATCCCGAACAGCTCCGTCTGGCCGGAATGCTCGGCTTCGCCAAGCCGGAACAGCAGCAGCTCGAACTGGTTGTTGTTGGTCAGGTTGGTCCGTTCGTCGATGTCCCTCATGGAACTGCTCATGCTGCGCTCCCGTGCCGTGCGTGTGGTTTTTACCGCCGTCGTTGTCATCAGCCTGCGGCCGCGGCGGATGGCGGACGGCAGGGTTCATGACTGGATATCGGCGCGGGGCAACGGGAGTTGAGAGGCGCACGCAGCGCGTGTTCGGATTTCATCCTTGCATATCCGGATTGCTTCGTTCCTCCGGCGCAGCGTCGTCCATATAGTGGTTCCCAACTTGTCATAACACGCTATGTCGATCCCCATGACGACCCGGACCAACGTGGTACCCGTCCCCGCCGCCGCAGCCATGCCGGCACCGATCCCGCTGCCGCTCTATACGCAAATCAAGGACGCCTTGCGCGCCAGCATCCTGGACGGCACCTATCCGCCGCACCACCAGATGCCGTCGGAAAGCGAGCTGGGCGAGCGCTTTCGCGCCAGCCGCATCACCGTGCGCCAGGCGCTGGGCGACCTGCAGAAGGAGGGGCTGATCTTCAAGATCCATGGCAAGGGCACCTTCGTCTCCAAGCCCCGCGCCTTCCAGAACGTGACTTCGCTGCAAGGCTTTGCCGAGGCCATGTCGAGCATGGGCTACGAGATCCTGAACCAGATACGCAACTGCAAATGCGTACCTGCCAGCCGTCACGTTGCCACGCAGCTGCGGCTGCGCGAAGGCGATCCGGTGGTGGAGATCCGGCGCGTGCGCCTGCTCAACCGCGAGCCGGTGTCGCTGGAGCTGACCTGGGTGTCCGAGGCGGTCGGCCGCCGCCTGCTCACTGCCGACCTGGCCACGCGCGACATCTTCCTGATCCTGGAAAACGACTGTGGCGTGAAGCTCGGCCATGCCGACCTGAGTGTCGACGCCATCCTCGCCGACGACGAGCTGACCCAGGCCCTGCGCATCGAGGAAGGCGCGCCGGTGCTGCGCATCGAACGCCTGACCCATGACGCGCAAGGCACGCCTATCGATTACGAGTTCCTCTACTTCCGCGGCGACGCGTTCCAGTACCGGCTGCGCGCAGACCGGCACAAGACCGCGCCAGCCGCCAGCGTCACCAGCCCAGCCGGCCATGCACGGCCCCGCAAACCAGCCAGCAAGGGGAAGCCCTCCGCATGAATACCCTGACTCACGAATACGACATCGTTGTCGTCGGCGGCGGCACCGCCGGCCCGATGGCCGCGATCAAGGCCAAGGAACGCAACCCCGCGCTGCGCGTGCTGCTGCTCGACAAGGCGCACGTCAAGCGCAGCGGCGCCATCTCGATGGGCATGGACGGGCTGAACAATGCCGTGATCCCCGGCCACGCCACGCCCGAGCAGTACACCCGCGAGATCACCGTGGCCAACGACGGCATCGTCGACCAGTCCACCGTTTATGCCTACGCGCGCCACAGCTTTGCCACCATCGAGCAGCTGGATCGCTGGGGCGTCAGGTTCGAGAAGGACGAGACCGGCGACTACGCAGTGAAGAAGGTCCATCACATGGGCTCCTATGTGCTGCCGATGCCGGAAGGACACAACGTCAAGAAGGTGCTGTACCGCCAGCTCAAGCGCGCGCGGGTAGAGATCACCAACCGCATCGTCGCCACGCGCGTGCTGACCGACGCCAGCGGCGCCGCCGGCGGCGTGATGGGCTTCGACTGCCGCAGCGCGGACTTCCACGTGATCCGCGCGCGCGCCGTGATCCTGTGCTGCGGCGCGGCCGGCCGCCTGGGCCTGCCCGCTTCCGGCTACCTGATGGGCACCTACGAGAACCCGACCAATGCCGGCGACGGCTATGCCATGGCCTATCACGCCGGCGCCGCGCTGGCCAACCTGGAGTGCTTCCAGATCAATCCGCTGATCAAGGACTACAACGGCCCGGCCTGCGCCTACGTGACCGGCCCGCTGGGCGGCTATACCGCCAACGGCAAGGGCGAGCGCTTTATCGAATGCGACTACTGGAGCGGCCAGATGATGTGGGAGTTCTACCAGGAGCTCCAGGGCGGCAACGGCCCGGTGTTTCTGAAGCTTGACCACCTGGCGGAAGAAACCATCCAGACCATCGAGACGATCCTGCACACCAACGAACGGCCCAGCCGCGGCCAGTTCCACGCCGGGCGCGGCACCGACTACCGCAGGCAGATGGTGGAGATGCATATCTCGGAGATCGGCTTCTGCAGCGGCCACAGCGCTTCCGGCGTGCATGTGAACGAGCGCGCCGAGACTACCGTGCCGGGCCTGTACGCGGCCGGAGACATGGCCGCCGTGCCGCACAACTACATGCTGGGCGCCTTCACCTATGGCTGGTTTGCCGGGCACAACGCGGCCGACTACGTCGCCGGCCGCGGCCTGCCTGAAGCCGATGCGGCCCAGGTCGAGGCGGAGCGCGCGCGCGTGTTCGCACCGCTGGCGCGCGAGAGTGGGCTGCCGCCCGCCCAGGTGGAATACAAGCTGCGCCGCATGGTCAACGACTACCTGCAGCCGCCCAAGGTCACGCGCAAGATGGAAATCGGCCTGCAGCGCTTTGACGCCATCGCCGAGGACATCGGCCAGATCCGCGCCGCCAATCCGCACGAGCTGATGCGCGCGGTCGAGGTGATGGCAATCCGCGACTGCGCCGAGATGGCGGCACGCGCCTCCCTGTTCCGCACCGAGAGCCGCTGGGGTCTCTACCACCATCGCGTCGACTATCCGCAGCGCAATGATGCGGACTGGTTCTGCCATACGCACCTGAGCAAGGATGAAGCCGGGCGCATGGTCAGCCACAAGCGCGCGATCGAGCCGTACATCGTCCCGGTGGCAGGCGACGACGCCACCGCCTACCAGCGGCTGCGCGTCAGCCGCGGCCAGGCCGCCGCCACGGCCGCCACTGCCGAACCCGCCACCCTGGCTGCCGCCTGAAGGAACCCACGCCATGGCCTACACCCCGCATGAGATCGCCCAGCGCAGCAGCGCGCCGGTCACCATCGATGAAGACAAGTGCATTGCCGACAAGGGCTGCACGGTCTGCGTCGATGTCTGCCCGATGGACCTGCTGGCCATCGACCTGACCAAAGGCAAGGCATTCATGCAGTTCGACGAGTGCTGGTACTGCATGCCCTGCGAGAAGGATTGCCCGACGGGCGCGGTCAGGGTCGAGATCCCGTACCTGCTGCGTTGATTGCCCCGCTTCATGACAACAGCACCACAGAGATAACCCCATGAAAGCCTCCACCAGCATCCACCTGCTCCTGGCACTGGCCGCCGCCAGCCTGGCCGGCACGGCCAGTGCCGAAACCATCCGCGTTGCCATCGGCACGCAGGACACCACCATCAACTGCGCCACCGGCGGCCTGCTGATCCGCGAACTGAAGCTGCTCGACAAGTACCTGCCGCGCACCGGCAAGTACAAGGACGTCACCTACGACGTGCAATGGAAGAACTTCACCTCCGGCCCGCCGCTGACCAACGAGATGGTGGCCGACAAGCTGGATATCGGCGCCATGGCGGACTTCCCCGGCTCGCTCAATGCCGCGGCCTTCCAGAAGGCCGGCAAGAAGAGCCTGTTCATCGCGCCGCTGTCGGGCAACGCGATCGGCACCGGCAACGGCATCGTGGTGCCGGCGGATTCGCCGGTCCAGTCGCTGGCGGAACTCAGGGGCAAGACCATCTCGGTGCCGTTCGGCTCCACCGCGCACGGCATGCTGCTGCGCGCGATCAAGCGCCAGGGCTGGGACCCGGACAAGGACGTGACCCTGGTGTCGCAGTCGCCCGAGGTCGGCGGCTCGGCGCTGCAGGCACACAAGGTGGACGGCCATGCCAACTTCGTGCCCTTCCCCGAGCTCTTTGTCTTCCGCGGCTTTGCCCGCAAGATCTATGACGGCGCCCAGGCCGAGGCCCCCACCTTCCACGGCGCGCTGGTGAACGCGGAATACGCGCAGAAGTACCCGGAGATCGTGGTGGCCTACCTGCGCGCCGCGATCGAGGCCGACCGCCTGATGGCGGCGGAGCCCGAGAAATACAGCGAGCTGATTGCCCGGGTGACCGGCATCGACGCCGAGGTGGACTACCTGTTCCATGGCCCGCTCGGCCTGCAGAACCGCGACTACACCTGGAAGCCGGAGTACCGCCAGGCGCTGCAGACCTCGATCGAGACGCTGAAGCTGCTCAAGCGCACCGATGCCGACCTCAGCGCCGACACCGTGATCGACGAGCGCTACATCCGCGAAGCCTTCAGGCTGGAGGGGCTGGACTATGAAGCGCGCCTGAAGTCCTACGACAAACAGCCCCTCGCGGCGAAGGACGCGGGCAGCGGCAAACCCATCGCCGAACCGAAGCTGGCCGCGCAGCTGTGGCTGCGGGGCGAGTCCAGGGTGCGCGCCTATGCCTCGCCGGCTGCAGCATTCGCCGCGCTCAGGCAGGCTGCAAAAGAGGGCAAGCAGGCGCGCGTGCTGTATGTGCATGACCGCAATACCGGCCTGAAGCTGCTGGCCAGCAAGGCGTGGTACGTGCAGGACGGCAAGGGGCAGGTGAGCGCCTTCCTGCTCAAGGGCTCAGCGGATGGCTGGGCAAAGGCCAATGGTGGCAATGTGCGGGACTTTGCCGCAGTCAGCGGCGCCGCGGTCGCCGTGGCCAGCAACTGACGCGGAGCGCGCCCATGACCTCGATCAGCCTTGAAGCGGGGGCGCCCCCGGTGGCACCGGCCGCGCCGGGCGCGGCACGCGTGCGGCTGGCACGCTGGCTGGTGCGCCTGGCCGCGCTGGCCAGCTGCATCGTGCTGTGGCAGCTGGCCTCGTCCCACCGGGCCCACCTCGGCCTCGTCACCTTCGCCAATGTGCCCGCGCCCAGCGACGTGGTTCCGGCGGCCTGGCAACTGCTGCAGTCACCCAAGCTGGTGCTGCACCTGAGCAACAGCCTGTACCGCGTGTTTGCCGGCTTTGGCGCGGCGGCCGTGGCTGGCATCGTGCTCGGCATGGCGATCGGCCGCTCGCGCTGGCTGGAAGACCTGCTGCTGCCACCGCTGGAGGTGCTGCGCCCGATCCCCGGCGTGGCGTGGATTCCGCTGGCAATCCTGATGTTCCCGTCTTCGGAGCTGAGCATGATCTTCATCACCTTCATCGGGGCGCTGTTCCCGATCCTGCTCAACACCATCCACGGCGTGGAGCGCACCGACCCGCGCCTGGTCGCCACGGCGCGCAGCCTGGGCGCGCGCCGCTGGACCGTCTTCCCCGAGGTGCTGCTGCCCGCGGCGCTGCCGAGTATCGTCACCGGGCTGGCGATCGGCATGGGCACGTCCTGGTTCTGCCTGGTCACCGCCGAGATGATCGCCGGCCAGTACGGCATCGGCTACTACACGTGGCAGGCCTACAACCTGCAGAACTATGCGGACATCGTCGTCGGCATGCTCCTGATCGGTGCCTTCGGCATGGGCAGCAGCGCGCTGATCAAGCGCCTCGGCGCGTGGCTGATGCCGTGGACCCGCCTGCAGCAGGTGCGCGCATGACGAGCCAACCGATCCGCGCGGGCCACCTGCAGGTGCGCGGCCTGGATGTGGCGCTGGGCCAGGGCGATGCCGCCTTCACCGCCGTGCACCAGCTATCCATCGACATTCCCGCCGGGCAGTTCGTCTGCATCCTGGGGCCGTCGGGCTGCGGCAAGTCCACGCTGCTGGGCGCCATCGCCGGACACCTGCCGGCGGCGGCGGGCGAGATCCTGCTCGACGGGGCGCCGGTGCGCGGCCCCGCGCCGGAGCGCGGGCTGGTGTTCCAGCAGCACTCGCTGTTCCCGTGGAAGCGCGTGCTCGACAACGTCGCCTTCGGCCTGAAGATGCAGGGCGTGCCCACCGCCGAGCGCAAGCGCGAGGCGCAGGCCCTGCTGGACCTGGTCGGCCTGGGCGGCTTCGCGCAGCGCTACCCCGCCCAGCTTTCCGGCGGCATGCAGCAGCGCGCGGAGATTGCGCGCGTGCTGATCAACCGGCCGCGCGTGCTGCTGATGGACGAGCCCTTCGGTGCGCTCGACGCGCAGACCCGCGCCCATATGCAAGCCCTGCTGCTCGAGGTCTGGGCGCGGATGCGCACCACCGTGGTCTTCGTCACCCATGACATCGACGAGGCGCTGTTCCTGGCCGACCGCGTGCTGGTGATGTCGCCACGGCCCGGACGCATCCTTGAAGATATCGCTATCCCCTTCGAGCGGCCCCGCCGCGCCGAGTTGATGACCGATGACGATTTCATCCGGCTCAAGCGCCGCTGCCGCGACCTGCTGCACGACCACACCCAGGCCAGCGCGCTCGCGACCGCCGCCTGACCGCTATCGACCTGACTGCCATCCATGCCGCAAGCTTCCACCCTGCCTGACGAATCCCTGTTTGATCTCGATCCCTCCATCGGCGCGCTGACGCTGCGCCTGGCCGACCCCGACCCCGCGGTGCGACGCGTGGCCGTGCTGCAACTTGCCGACCTGGAGGATGAAGACGGCGTGCCGCTGCTGCTGCAGCGCCTGCAATCGGACCCTGCCGAATCCGTGCGCGCGGAAGCCGCGCGCACGCTGGCCAGCTGGGAACAGGAAGCGGTCGTCCCGGCGCTGGCCGCGGCACTGGCCGACCCCAGCCGCGAAGTGGCCGAAGCGGCAGCACAGGGATTGTCGGAACTGAAGGCGCCCGCCTCCGGTGCCGCCTTGCTGCCGTGGGTCACGCACGGCGATCCCTTTGTCCGGGCGGCCGCGTGGCGCGGCCTGCGCGAGCTGCGCTATGCGGCCGGCTTCGATGCGGCCATGGCGGCCCTGTCCGACGCGGCCGCCCCGGTGCGCCGCGAAGCCGTGGCCGTGCTGGGCTGGCTCAGGCGCAGCGAAGCCCTGCCCGCGCTGGCACAAGCTGCGACCAGCGATGCCGATACCGACGTCAGGCGCGCCGCCGCCGGCGCGCTCGGCCTGGCTGCCGACCCGTCGGCGCGCGATGCGTTGCTGGCGGCCCTGCGCGACGGCGCCTGGCAGGTGCGGGAAGAAGCCGCGCAGACGCTGGGAAAACTGAAATTCCCTGAAGCCGTGGGCCCGTTGATCGACGCGCTGGAAGACCGCTACTGGCAGGTCCGCCTGCAGGCCGCCAGGGCTCTCGGCAAGCTGCGTGACCGCGCGGCGCTGGTGCCGCTGACGATGCAGCTGGCCCACGCCATCAGCAACCTGCGCAAGGAGGCCGCGCTGTCGCTGGGGAGCCTGCGGGATGCGGCAGCCGTGCCGGCCCTTGCCTCGGCCGCCGACGATGCCGATCCGGAGGTACGCAAGGCCGTACGCATTGCGCTGGCGCAGATCGGCGCGCCGGAGGCTCATGCATGAGCGGCGGCATGGTCGTACCCACGCGCCTGGAGCTCTCCCGCGCCAACGGCGCGCTGCGCGTCTGCTGGCCAGACGGCCAGTGCCAGTCGCTGGACCCGGGCCGCTTGCGCGCAGCCTGCCGTTGCGCCGCCTGCCGCGGCAAGCCCTCGGAGGCCGGGCCGGGCGACACGCAAATCGTCGCCCTCGGCGAAATGGGCTATGGCGTGCAGATCGTGTTCAGCGACGGGCACGACCGCGGCATCTACCCGTGGCCGTACCTGCAGGCGCTGTAGCCGGGCGCTTACCCGCCCGCCAGCGCCTGCAGGATATGCACCTCGTCGGTTTCCTTCAATGGCGCGTCCAGCCGCATCAGCTGCGTGCGGTTGACGAAGACGCGGATATACGGCCGCAGCTTGCCCTGCTCATCGACGATGCGAAAGCGCATGCCGGGGAACTGGCGGTCAAGGTCGTCGAGCAGCTCGGCGATGCTGGCGCCACGGGCCTCGACGTATTCGCGCTGTCCGGTATAGGAGAAGAGCGGCGTCGCGATACGGACCTGCATGGAAGTTCTCCGGTCGGCTGATGGCATTCAGGCAGGGCGCGCCACGGTAACCGCGTAGACCTGCGGCAGGTTGCGGGCGATGCATTGCCAGCCCTCGCCTTCATCGGCACTGGCCCAGATCTCGCCGCCGGTGGTGCCGAAGTACACGCCCACCGGCGCGTGGCCGTCGGTGGCCATGGCCTGGCGCTTGACCGTGAACCAGCCTTGTTCGGCGGGCAGGCCGCGGTCCTGGCGCTGCCAGGTTTCGCCGGCATCGCGCGTGACATACGCTGCCGGGCGGCCGCCCGGGCTGACGCGCGGCCAGACGTCGCTGCCATCCATCGGGAACACCCAGACCGTGCGCGGATCGCGGCGGTGGGCGACGATGGGGAAGCCGATATCGCCCACTTCCGCCGGCATGGCTTCGCCGATGCGTTTCCACACGCCTTCGCGGCGGTCCATGCGGTAGATGCCGCAATGGTTCTGCTGGTACAGGATGTCCGGGTCGGCGGGATGCTGCAGCATGCAGTGCGGATCCTGGCCGTACTCGGGATTGGGATCGGGCAGGAAGGTGGCGAGGCTGCCGCGGTTCAGCGGCTTCCAGTCCGCGCCGCCGTCGGTGCTCTCGAACACGCCGCCGCTGGACATGCCGATATACAGGTGGCGCGCGTCGCGCGGATCGACCAGCACGGAATGCATCTTGGGGCCGTCGGGCGTGCCGTCCTGCTCGCCGCCGGTCCAGGTGCGCCAGTTCGGGTGGTCGTTGAAGCCTGATACCGGCTCCCAGGTCACGCCGTGGTCGGCGCTGAGGAACAGGCCCTGCGGCGAGGTGCCGGCATACCAGGTGCCGGGCTCGCTGGCATGGCCGGGCGTGAGCCAGAACACGTGGTCGACGACGCGGCCGGTCTCGCCCTCCGGGGCCTTGTCGAAGGCGGGCGGGCGCGCGGCTTCGGTCCAGTTGCGGCCGCCGTCGGTGGAGCGGAACACGGTCGGGCCCAGGTGGCCGGTGCGCGCCGCCATCAGCATGCGCGACGGGTCGCGCGGGTCCTGCACGATATGGTGGATGGTATGGCCGAGGAACGTCGGGCCCTCGATCTGCCAGCTGCGGCGCGCGGCGTCGCTGGTCAGGAACCAGGCGCCCTTGGTGGTGGCCACCAGCAGCCTGACGGGGCCGGTGTCGGTTTCGGGTGTGGGGGAAGTCGTCATCTTGGCTCCTGCAAGAAGGCCGGTGAACGATGCTTCCTGAGTCTAGTACATGTAGACAGTGTTCACAATTAAAGATGGCAGAGCTGTGGCCGGCAGGCCGGCCACAGCCACCATGATTACGAAGTAGCACGGAGTTAAAAGCGGAAGCCCGCAACTTGCCTGGACATTGCGCGCGAAGTGTGGCATAAGCAATGTTCCCCGATGCTTTCGCGCCCCGACACCCATGCTTCGCACTGTCCGCTTCGCCACCCTGAACCGCCCGGCCCTGCCGGCGGCAGGCGTGCGCGCCGCGCAGCGCCCGGGCGCCGCCATCGACCTGGCCGACCGCTTCCACGCGTACGCCCAGGTCCGCCGCGCCGTGCTTTTCCTGGCCGTGCGGGCAGCTCGGGGCGCCACCCTCCAGTCCTGAGCTTTCCCGCACGGCCCATGTCGCGGATGCCATCCGGCACCCGCTTGATCATGCAGCCAGGAGAAAGCCAGACATGTCCCCGCTCTACCGCCATACCTTCTGCGCCATGGTGGCGCTTGCCGCCCTCTACCTGATCCTCAATCCCTGAGCCCCAGTGGAGTCTTGCCATGGTGAATTTCCATGCCCTGCGCCTGCCGGCGCCGGCCCTGCCGCGCGCGCTCGAACTGCGCATCGACGTTGAGCTCGCGCCGGGCGATATCGAGCGCGAGCTGGGTGCCCTGCACGACCGCATCGGCCAACCCGGCGACTGCCTGCATGCGATGCCGGCGCTGCCCGCGGGCGCGCCAGGCCTGCGCCTGCGCTATCGCGAGGCCGACGGCGAGTACTACGTGTATGTGGAAGATGTGATGCAGCGCCGGCTGGCCGGTTATACCGTCTTCAACCGGCTGATCGAGGTCGGCCGCCGGGCCGACCCATGGGTACAGGCGCCGCACACAAAGTTTGCGCCCGCTTACCAGCGCCGCGGCCTGGCTCGGGCGCTGTACCGCTGGGCGCTGGATGGCGGGCTGTGCCTGCTGAGCGGGGCGCGCCAGTCGGCCGGCGCCAACGCCCTATGGCAGGTGCTGGCCGCCGATTACCCGATGGGCTATGTGGACTTGCGCCACGAGACGCTGACCTGGCTGGGCCAGGCCGTCGACGCGCCAGTGCGTGAGGGCCTGCATACGCGCATGCTGCTGCTCGGGCGCGGCTGGACCCTGGACACGTTCATGGCCCGCACCGGCATGTACTGAGGCAGCGCGCCCGCTTACAGCCAGCGGATCGGCGCGGCCTCGCGTGCGTTGGCTACGTACAGGGTCCAGCCCTGGGCAAAGTAGGCGCGCACCCGCGCGGCCAGCGATTGGCCGCCGCCCACGCGGGCGTAGTAGGCAACATCGCGTGCCGGCTGGGCGGCGGGCTTCGATGCCTTGGCTTGGGCGGGCTGGCGATAGAGGGTGTCGGCGAGTACTTGCATGGCGAATATCCTTTCCGGTTGGATGGAAGTTGGTGCGCCTCACGAAGCACATCCAGCCGTGGTTCGGCCCGGATCGGGAGGCAGCTCAGGGTTATCCCTAGTATAGAGAAGTTGCGCCTGAATCATCCGGGTCTGTACCTATAGGCCGTATATGGGGTGCGTGATAATGGCCGCCTGCCGCACGCGCCACCTGATGCCAATCCGGCAATCCAAGGTGCCCAATCGTCACATTCGATATTCCTCGATGCACATGCCGCGCATTGCCTGCCGGTGATGATGCATGGCGCGTGGTCACCTAGCCTTCAGCCTTGCCCGGATCGCGCCCGCAGAGGCACCGACAAGCGGCACACCGATAACAGCGGGTTGGCCAGGTTTGCGCCTCCAGCCCAGACCAGAACCACGTGAGACACGCCTGACGACAGTCCGTACGACGGACGTTGCAGCGCCCGCAAGGAGACAGCTCATCATGATCGAACAGCCCTATCCGTCGTCCGCGACGGAAGCCGATGCTGCACGCCCCCAAGTCCCCGAAGTCCGGAGCCGGATCGACGCGTTTTTCGAGATCACCGCGCGCGGCAGCACCCAGCGCAAGGAAGTGGTCGCCGGGGTGACCACCTTCATGGCGATGGTCTACGCCGTCTTTGTCGTTCCCGGCATGCTGGGCAAGGCCGGCTTCGACACCAGCGCGGTCTTTGTCGCGGTGTGCCTGACCACCGCCTTCGGCTCCCTGCTGATGGGCCTGTGGGCCAAGCTGCCGATCGCCATCGGCTGCGCCATCTCGCTGACCGCATTCATGGCCTTCGGGCTGGTGCTGGGGCAGGGCCTGTCGCCGGCGGTCGCGCTCGGCGCCGTGTTCCTGATGGGCGTGATCTTCACCGCGATCTCCGTCACCGGCGTGCGCTCCTGGATCCTGCGCAACCTGCCCGCCGGCGTGGCGCACGGCACCGGCATCGGCATCGGCCTGTTCCTGCTGTTGATCGCCTCGAATGAAGTCGGCCTGGTGGTCAAGAACGCTCACCCCGGCCTGCCGGTGTCACTGGGCAAGATCACCTCGTTCCCGGTGGTGATGTCGGTGCTGGGCCTGGCCGCGATCTTCGGCCTGGAGCGCCGCAAGGTGCCGGGCGGCATCCTGCTGGTGATCATCGCGATCTCCGCGCTGGGCCTGGCCTTCGACCCGGCGGTGAAGTTCACCGGCGTGTTCGCGCTGCCGTCGCTGAGCGCACCCGGCCATGAATCGCTGATCGGCGCCATGGACGTGCGCGGCGCGCTGACGGCAGCAGTGCTGCCGAGCGTGCTGGCCCTGGTGATGACCGCGGTGTTCGATGCCACCGGCACGATCCGCGCGGTCGCCGGACAAGCCGGCCAGCTCAACGCTGCCGGCCATATCCACAATGGCGGGCGCGCGCTGACCGCGGATTCGGTCAGCTCGATCTTCTCGGGGATGTTCGGCGGCGCTCCGGCTGCAGCCTACATCGAGTCGACCGTCGGCGTTGCGGCCGGCGCCAAGACCGGCCTGACCGCCGTGGTGGTGGGCCTGCTGTTCGTTGCGGTGATGTTCTTCTCGCCGCTGGCCGGGCTGGTGCCGTCGTACGCCACCGCGCCCGCGCTGATGTACGTGGGCCTGCTGATGCTGTCGAGCGTGAGCCGCCTGCACATGGACGACCTGGTCGACGCGATGGCTGGCCTGGTCTGCGCCGTGTTCATCGTGCTGACCTGCAATATCGTGACCGGCATCATGCTGGGCTTCTGCACCCTGGTGGTGGGCCGCGTGGTGGCTGGCGAATGGCGCAAGCTCAATGTCGGCACGGTGGCCATCGCGGTCGTGCTGGCTGCGTTCTATGCCGGGGGCTGGGCCATCTGATCCTGCCGAAAGCTACTGCCGCGTCCCGGGCGCCACGCCCGGGACGCTGACAACCAGATGTCTCCTCCACCGTGATCCAGGTGGATTTCAAGCCCGGGCTTCCTGCTTTCCCGGGCTGTTTTTTTGGTGGCTTGCCTGAAAGGTCCCGCGCTTGGCGAATGGCGTTTCGCTAAATCGCCTTCATTGCCCGGCCTGCATTGCCGCCACATCCATGTACACCAGTTCCCAGACATGGCCATCGGGATCCTGGAATCCATGCCCGTACATGAATCCCAAATCCATCGGCGGCTTGTAGGTATTGCCACCCGCCGCGACCGCGGCATTGACCATTTCATCCACGCGCGCGCGGGTTTCCATCGACAGGCAAACCAGCACCTCGGTCGATTTCCGTGCATCGCAGATTTCATTGGGCGAGAAGCTGCGGAACTTGGCTTCGGTCAGCAGCATCACGAAAATGTTTTCGCCGACGATCATGCAGGTGGCAGTGTCGTCGGTAAATTGCGGATTGAAGGAAAAACCCAACTGCGTAAAGAAGGCAATCGACTTTTGCAGGTCGCGGACGGGCAAATTGACAAAAATCTGCTGGCTCATCAGGGGCTCCGGTAGTCGTGTCAGAGGGGGCTGCGCCGGGCGCAGACAAGCAGTCTAGGCGCTAAAGGCCGGGGGCGTGCGTATTTTCATTGTCCTTAAATGCGGGCAAAACGGGCGATGCCCAGCCCAATACCGGCTGCATCGTGGGCTGTGCGACCGTCAATTCAGGCCAGCAAACAATCAGTCCGTGCAATCTCCGTTATTTTTTGTAAAATTTTTTTAGGTGAACCGACACCACACTTCTAGTACCATGCAGCGGCCTATTTGCAGAAAGGGGATATAAATGGCGACATACAAGCAACTCCTGGCTGAGAAGGAAGCGCTGGAAGCCAAGCTGAATGAAGTGCGTGCGACGGAAGTCGCCGGCGTGATCGACAAAATCCGGGACCTGATGACTGAATACGGCCTGACCGCCGAAGACATCCTGCCGCGCCGCAAGCGTGGCCGCCCGGCTGGTTCGAGTGCCAAGAAGCCCGCATCCGCCTTGCCGCCGAAGTACATGGACCCCAAGACCGGCAAGACCTGGTCGGGCCGCGGCCGCGCGCCGGCATGGCTGGGCAAGCGCCCGGAGCGTTTCCTGATCGAGCAGTAAGCCGCCAGCGCGGCCAGCGCGCGCCCGTCTCACGCGCCCGCTTCAATCGATGGTGCCATCGGCCTGCCGGGCGCGTCACTGCGCCTGGCAGACATACTCCTTGCGCAGCGCCCTGAAGCCCTGCTGGGTCGGCTCCGCCGTCAGGCGCGCGCCGCCACCGGCCAGCGGCTGCATGCGCAATACCTGCGCCGAGCACTGGCTCGCGGTTTCGTCCCGCTGGTAGCGGATCTCATACTGGCCGCCGGCAACCGGCACGAATGACACGCCCGCCGCGCAACGCAGCTCGGGCAGCGGCGGCGCCGCGGCCGAGGTCACCGCCACGTAGATGCGCCGGCCCGCCTCCACCAGCCGCTCGCGCGTGCGCGCCGGCGGCTCGGGCGAGCGCCCGGCCATGTCCAGGCTCCGGTCCCGTCCCATCGCAGACAACTGCCTGCCGGTTCCCGCCAGCACCAGCGGCCGCGCGGGCACCGGGCATTTGGCCGGATCGACCACGGTGAACGAAGTGTTGTCGTCGGTGCTGGTCAGCAGCCGCACGCTGGCGGCCGGGGCGCCGGCAGGCACCCGGTATTGCGCCACGCAGCCGGACAGCGCCACGGCGGCGGCAAGCATCGGCAACAAGGCAAGACGAGGCAGGACTGCGGACGACCGGTCATGGCGCATGGCGGCGGGCAGGTAGAACGATTGGGCCAACAGCGGACGTTGGCGGCACGATGGCGGCAAATCCGACAGGGATGCCACACGATGACGGCGCGGCCAGGCAACACGCCGCGCCCTCAAACCAACCAGCATACCTGCATCCGGCGCTTGGCGGCAGCCGCATAAACCCATGTTGAAAACCTGCGTGTGATATCCACAGAATCTGTGGATATCCTGGCCCTACATTCCCCGAAAGCCCCGGTCTGTGCGGCAACCCACCGGAGCGCCCAAATTTTAGGCAACGGGTTGCAGGCGCCCCGGAACCCGGCAACGGTGCGGCACCCCCGCCGCCAGCACGCCGTTGCGCTGCCCAGGCCACACTTCATCCCCCCGCACTCCCTTGAAGGGGGCACCGGCACCGCGTAATCTCAGTGTTACCGGGGGCTGCACTGGCGCACTTGCGCCAACTTGCCAGCCAGATAATGACAATGACACAACAAGAGCCTATCCAGGCCGGGCCGTTGCCTCGTGACCTGCTGCACGCACTGCGTGACGGCGGCTACGACGTATCGGGACTCGCGCCTGCCCCGGAATCCGATACCGACTCCGACCCCAGCGACCTCAGGCCCGCCATGCCGGCGGCCGGCCCGCAACAGGCCTGCCACGTGCTCTGCGCGGTCTACCGTGCCACCGGCGATCCAACCATCGGCCTGTGGCTGGGCAGCCGGATGCAGACCGACCTGCTCGGGCTGGCGGGCCTGACGGCCATGGCCGGGCCGTCGCTGGGCACCGCGCTGCGGCGCATCGCGCGCTACCAGAAGCTGCTCGCCGGCGACCGCATCGAACTGCGCCGCCAGGGCGACGAAGCCTGGGTCTGTATCCGCCCGAGCGATCCCGAGGCGCCCGACACCCGACCGCGCATCGACATGGAGCTGTGCTCGCTGCTGGCCTTCGGGCGCCAGTTCACGCGCAAGCCGCTGCATCCGCTGCGGGTGTCGCTGCGCATCGGCCAGCCGGACTGGCACCTGCGCTATACCGAGGCATTCGACTGCCCGGTGCGCTTTGGCGAGCCCGAAGACGCCATCGTGTTCGGCCGCCGCGACCTGGCCTTGCGCCTGGCTGCCCGCGTGCGCAGCGGACCGGCCGGCGCGGGCGCGGGCCATGCCGCGCGCGAAGCGCGGCCGGCGTCCGCGTCGCTGGACGACGTGCGCGCGGCCCTGCAGGCGCTGGCCGGCGACCGCGCCCTCAGCCTGGCCGCGGTGGCACGCCACCTGGACATCAGCGAGCGCACGCTGCAGCGCCGGCTGATGGCGGCGGGCACGAGTTTCCGCACGCTGTGTGAAGAGGCGCGCCGCGAGCTGGCTGGCGGCTACCTGGCCGGAGGCGCGATGTCGCTCGGAGAAATCGCGTTCCGGCTCGGCTTTGACGATGCCAACTCGTTCTTCCGCGCCTTCCGCCGCTGGACCGGCATGACCCCGGGCGACTACCGGCGCGCGGCGGCGCCTCCACCCGCGTAGGGCAGGCCGGCTCACCCGCCGTGGGGTTGCTCCCACGGCGGGGTGTCGCCGAAGCGCCCGGCCAGGAAATCGACAAAGGCGCGCACGCGCGGGGGCACCAGCCGCCGCTGCGGCATCACGGCGTAGATGCCGGTGTCGGCGAGCGGGTAATCGGGCAGCACCTGCACCAGCCGCCCGGCGCGCAGGTCGGCGCAGACATGCCAGGTGGAATGCAGGGCGATGCCAAAGCCCGCCAGCGCCGCATCGGACAACAGCTCGCCGGTATTGGCCTCGATCCGGCCGCGCACGCGCACGGCAATCTCCCCGCCGGCGCCGTCGCCCAGGCGCCAGACATCCTGCCGGCCCTGGCTGCCCACCAGCACCAGGCAATCGTGCCGCGCCAGGTCCTGCGGGGTGCGCGGCGTGCCGCGCCGGCGCAGGTAGTCCGGCGCGGCACACAGCAGCCGCCGGTTATTGGCCAGCCGCCGCGCGACCAGCGTCGAATCGTCCAGCGCACCGATGCGGATGGCCAGGTCGAAACCCGCGCTGACCAGGTCCAGCACGTTGTCGGTCAGGTTGACGCTGAGCGTCAGGCCGGGATGCAGCGCCAGGAATTCCGGCAACAGCGGCGAGATATAGAGCCGCCCGAACGAGGACGACGTGGTCACCCGCAGCGTGCCCGATACCCCGGTGCCGGCCTGCCGCAACGAGGTGCCCAGCGCTTCCAGGTCGGCCACCAGCGCACGCCCCTGCTCGGCCAGCACCGCGCCTTCCGGGGTGGCGTGCAGCCGCCGCGTGGTGCGATGCAGCAGGCGCACGCCCAGTTCACGCTCCAGCCGCTGCAGCCGCTGGCTGGCCACCGCCACCGACAGGTCCAGGCTGCGTGCCGCGGCGCTGATCGAACCCAGGTCGAGCACGCGCAGGAACAGGCCGATATCGCCGATCCGGTCCATGATTTTCAAGATTCCATTGAAACTGATTATGGATCATGCCGGTTTTTACTGAAGACGGAAAGGCACAGACTGCGGGCTTCCTTCCTTTTGCCGACGCATCCCCCGAACATGGCCCCCCCAGTCTCCACCAACTCCACACCCGGCGCTGCATCCGCCCGCGGCCGGCTGCCGGTTGCGCTCTACGCGCTCACCGCCGGTTCCTTCGGCATCGGCTGCGCCGAATTCGTGATCATGGGCCTGCTGCTTCAGGTTGCCGCCGACCTGCGGGTGACCATCGCCGCCGCCGGCATGCTGGTGTCCGGCTACGCGCTGGGCGTCTTCGCCGGCGCGCCGGTGCTGACCCTGCTGACGCGGCGCATGCCGCGCAAGGCCGTGCTGCTGGCGCTGATGGTGATCTACACCGTCGGCAATGCCGCCTGCGCGCTGGCGCCCGACTACACCACGCTGATGATCGCGCGCGTGCTGACCTCGCTCACGCATGGCACCTTCTTCGGCGTCGGCGCGGTGGTGGCCACCGGGCTGGTGCCGGAGGACCGCCGCGCCTCCGCGATCTCGGTGATGTTCTCCGGCCTGACGCTGGCCACGCTGCTGGGCATGCCCGCCGGCGCCTGGCTGGGCCTGCACCTGGGCTGGCGCTCGACCTTCTGGGCGATGACCGTGATCGGGCTGCTGTCGCTGGCGGTGATCGCGCTGCTGGTGCAGAAGAGCCAGGACCACGGCGCCCCCGTGGCCCTGCGCGACGAACTGGCCACCATCGGCCGCCCGCAGGTGCTGCTGGGCCTGTTGATGACGGTGCTGCAGTCGATGGGCATCTTTGCCGTGATCACCTACGTGCAGCCGCTGCTGACGCGCGTGTCCGGCTTTGGCGAGGCGGCGGTGTCACCGATCCTGCTGCTGTTCGGCGCCGGCATGATCCTTGGCAACGTGCTCGGCGGCCGCTTTGCCGACCGCACCCCGACGCGCGCGGTGCTGGCCACGCTGACCACGCTGACGCTGGTGCTGGCGGCGATGACGCTGGCCATCCACAGCCAAGTGCTGGTGGTGACCTTCGTCGGCATCCTGGGCATCGCGGCCTTTGCCACGGTCTCGCCGCTGCAGCTGCGCGTGCTGCGCCACGCCCAGGGCGCGGGACAGAACCTGGCCTCGAGCTTCAATATCGCGGCATTCAACCTGGGCAACGGCCTGGGTGCGTGGATGGGCGGCGTGGTGGTCGATCACGGACCGGGTCTGGCGGCATTGCCGTGGGTTGCGGCACTGGCGCCGATGGCTGCGCTGGGGGTGGCGCTATTCAGTGTGCGGCTGGAACTGGGGTCAGCGAAAGTAGCGCCGATTCCGGAATCGATTTGACGTTTCGCGGAACTTAGACCACAAGTCGCAGCGTCATGTCATCGGCCCGTTGGTTGGCGCCCGCGCGGTAATGCTCATTCATCCTCCGGCGAGGATTCCAGCTGTTCTAACGTTGGCAGCGCCCCGTGCAAATCTTCGGGCAGCGTTTCCGTCATTCGCACAATGTAGTCGAGGCAATAGTGCAACAACCTGTTGCACTATTGCCTCGTCTGGCCAAGCTGCAGCGAACGTCCGCATGTATTTCAGGCTTCGCGATGAAAAACCAGCCATCTCGGGGAACGATTGACGCAAATCGCCCGCAAGCCTGTCGATCACCTTTGTCCCCCAGCCTGCTGCTGTCTGCTGCGGGAGAATCGAACGCCCAAGCCTCCAGTAGAGCAGGATCAGTTCGCGGTTTACTGAAAGCGACGCGGCAAGGCGAGTACGGTGGACTTCTTCCTTGAGACGGCCCAGCCAAGCAGCATATTCGGCAGCGCCGGGCATGGCATTGCGCTGCGATGCGAGACGTTTCGACATGGCGGCCATTCTTTCATGGCGCCACAGCGGCCTGTAGGGCAAGACGCAGAAATCAGACTACTCCACTCACTCAGCCAGGCTTGCCATCGACCCGCCGCCGAATCAGGCGCGGCGCATACGCCAGCGCATAGAGGCCGAACCCGGTCACCCAGCACGCCCCGGCTCCCCACACCCAGTGCAGGTAGCCACCCGGCCAGGCCATCGGCCCGAACACCCGCAACACCGCCGCCGTGGCCACCAGCCAGTACGCCGCGGTTTCCGCACGGCCGGCCACCAGCATGCGGCCGGTGTGACCCAGTGCGGTGCGCGTGATCATGGCGATGATCGCCACGCCAAGCACGCCGACAGTGAAGGCATGCGTCGCCAGCCCCGCCATCACCAGCCCCAGCGCACCCAGCGCCTGCAGCAGCAGCGCCACCGGCAGCCACGCATAGGCCAGGTGCAGCACCCACAGGATCGGCCGGTTGCCTACCGCATGGCTGCGCCAGCCAGCCACGCGCACGGCCAGCACCGCCGCGGCCAGCAATGACAGCGCCGCCGCCAGCCAGACCGGCAAGGGCAGCACCCCCGCAGCCAGTCCCAGCACCGCGGCCGGCACCACCATGCGCTCCACCTGCCGGTATTGCCGCAGGCGGAACCCCGGGATCGCGTTGGTCGTGAACATCGGGATGACGCGCCCGCCGATCACCACCACGAACAGCGTGACCAGCGCCACGCCCGCGCGGCAGGCCAGCATCGCACCGGCGTCATGGCCGCGCGCCTGCAGCCACAGGCTGGCGACATCGGCCGCGCCCAGCAGCCACAGCGCCAGGGCCAGCGGATAGTTGCGGCGGTTGCCGGCGCGGGCCAGCGTGCGCGTGAAGGCCAGCGCGGCCAGCGGCAGGAACGCGCCCTCGATCACGAAGGCCGCCGTTCCCGGCGCCACCCACATGCCCACGCGCCCGGCCAGCCACAGCAGGAACAGCGCGGCAAGCGCGGCGCCAGTGGGCGTCGGCTGGCCGGTCCAGGCCCGCCCCGCGGTGAACAGGAAGCCCACCACGATGGCCGCGGCAAAGCCGAACACCATCTCGTGCGCGTGCCAGAACATCGCCGGCATCACCGGCGCCGGGCCGACTGCGGCGGCGCCCGCCAGCATCGCCGACCACGCCGCGATGGCCAGCGCGGCGAACACCGCCCCGCCCAGGTAGAACGGCCGGAAGCCCAGTGCAAACAAGGCAAAGCCGCGCGGCGGCGGTCCGGCGGGCGCCTTGCCAGGCGGTGGCGAGCGCCGCGCGGGAAGAATGGGAATGGTGTCCATGGCTGGCTACGGGAATCGGGTGGTGCGGCGCGCGCCGGCTTCTTGATCCGGCGCACGGTCTGCCGCAGGTGCGCAAACGGATGCCATTCACGCTGACTGCACGATAGCACCGCCGCCGCGCCGGCGACCTCCGCCGGTAGAACTACCTCCAAAGGCAGGCTGCGCGCCCGCGTGCGCTGTACGGCCGGCGAATAGGCAGCACCAGTGGCGGCCCCTACTCTGGCATCACCCCCGCCAAAGTTGACACAGGAGCATGGCCATGGCCACCCACCCACGCGCGCCGGAGCCCATTGCGCCCGGCGCCGCAATCACGCTGGCGTCCAGCACTTTCGCCTTCACCATCTGCTTTGCCGTCTGGATGCTGTTCGCGGTCCTCGGCATCCCGCTCAAGCAGGAGCTTGGCCTGAGCGACACTGAATTCGGCCTGCTGGCCGCCACGCCGGTCCTCAGCGGCTCGCTGATCCGGGTGCCGCTGGGCATCTGGACCGACCGCTACGGCGGGCGCATCGTCTTCTTCGTGCTGATGCTGGCCACCGTGATCCCGATCTGGCTGATCTCGTATGCGCACACGCTGTGGCAGCTGCTGGTGCTGGGCTTGTTCGTCGGCCTGGCGGGCGGCTCGTTCTCGGTCGGCACGCCGTATGTGGCGCGCTGGTTCCCGCGCTCGCGCCAGGGGCTGGCGATGGGCATCTTCGGCGCCGGCAACTCGGGCGCGGCGCTGACCAAGTTCGTCGCGCCGGCGATGATCCTGGCCGCCGGCACCTGGACCGTGGTGCCGCGCGTGTATTCGGTGGCGATGCTGGTCACAGCGCTGCTGTTCTGGGTGTTCTCGCGCAGCAACCCGGCGCACCTGGTCAAGTCCAGCGTCGGCTGGCGCGAGCAGCTCGCCGTGATGCGCGACCCGCGCGTGTGGCGCTACTCGCAGTACTACTCGGTGGTGTTCGGCGGCTATGTCGGCCTGTCGCTGTGGATGACCAAGTACTACATCGGCGAATACGGCTTCGACATCAAGACCGCCGCCTTCCTGGCCGCGTGCTTCTCGCTGCCCGGCGGCGTGCTGCGCGCCATCGGCGGCTGGATCTCCGACCGCTACGGCGCGCACCGCACCACCTGGTGGGTGATGTGGGTGAGCTGGGTCGGCTTCTTCCTGCTGAGCTACCCGCAGACCGATTTCATCGTCCAGACCACCAGCGGCCCGCAGGGTTTTCGCATCGCGCTGACGCCCACGGTCTTCACCTTCCTGCTGTTCGTGGTCGGCATCACCTTTGCCATCGGCAAGGCCTCGGTATTCAAGTTCATCTCCAACGACTTCACGCACAACATCGGCGCGGTTTCCGGTGTGGTCGGCCTGGCTGGCGGGCTGGGCGGCTTCGTGCTGCCGGTGCTGTTCGGCATGCTGGCCGACCTGACCGGCGTGCGCAGCAGCTGCTTCATGCTGATGTACGGCACCGTGTGCGTGAGCCTGGTGTGGATGCACTACAGCCAGCGCGCTGAACGCCAGCGCAAGGCACAGGCCGTCGGCCTCACGCAGGCCGCCTGAGCGACGGCCCCTGTTACGCACAACAACCAAGGCACACTGTCATGTCCTCTTCCGTACTGACCCGCTGGGAGCCCGAGAATAAGGTCTTCTGGAAAAGCCAGGGCGAGCGCATCGCCTACCGCAACCTGTGGATCTCGATCCCGGCGCTGATGCTGGCCTTCGTGGTCTGGATGCTGTGGAGCGTGGTCGCGGTCAACCTCGACCGCGCCGGCTTCCAGTTCACCAAGAACCAGCTGTTCTGGCTGACCGCGCTGCCGGCGCTGTCCGGCGCCACGCTGCGCATCTTCTATTCGTTCCTGGTGCCGGTGTTCGGCGGGCGGCGCTTCACCGCGATCTCCACCGCACTGCTGCTGATCCCGGCGCTGGGCATGGGCTTCGCGCTGCGCGACCCGTCCACCGGCTATCCGACGCTGCTGGTGCTGGCGCTGCTGTGCGGACTGGGCGGCGCCAACTTCAGCTCCTCAATGGCCAATATCAGCTTCTTCTTCCCCAAGGCGAAGAAGGGGCTGGCCACCGGGCTGAACGCGGGCATCGGCAACCTCGGCGTGTCGGTGGTGCAGTTCGTCACGCCGCTGGTGGTGTCGATCGCAGTGTTCGGCGCGCTCGGCGGCGAGCCGCAGCAGTACACGGCCAACGGCGCCACGCATGACCTGTGGCTGCAGAACGCGGGCTTTGTCTGGGTGCCGTTCATCATCGTGTCGGCACTGGCGGCGTGGTTCGGCATGCATGACATCGCGGATGCCAAGGCATCGTTTGCCGAGCAGGCGGTGATCTTCAAGCGCAAGCACAACTGGCTGATGTGCTGGCTGTACGTGGGCACCTTCGGTTCGTTCATCGGCTTCTCGGCGGGGCTGGCGCTGCTGACCAAGTCGCAGTTCCCCGGCGTCAATCCCACCGCTTATGCCTTCCTGGGGCCGCTGGTAGGCGCGCTGACGCGTCCCGTGGGTGGCTGGATCTCCGACAAGCTGGGCGGCGCGCGGGTCACGCTGTGGACCTTCGTCGGCATGATCGCCGCGGTGTTCGCGGTGCTGGCGGCGCTGCCGCATGACGGCGCCGGCGGCAACTTCACATTCTTCCTGGCCGCTTTTATCGCGTTGTTCGCGCTGACCGGCATCGGCAACGGTTCGACCTTCCGCATGATTCCGGTGATCTTCCTGACCGAGCGCCAGCGCGCTGCCGCGGGCAAGGGCGACGCGGCACAGAAGCAGGCATTGCAGGACGCCGGCAAGGAATCCGCCGCGGTGCTGGGCTTCTCCGGTGCGATCGGCGCCTACGGCGGCTTCTTTATCCCCAAGAGCTTCGGCACCTCGCTGGAGTTGACCGGCGCCGCCGACGCCGCGCTGTATTGCTTTATCGCCTTCTACCTCAGCTGCGTGCTGGTGACGTGGTGGCACTACGCGCGCCGCAACGCGCCCATGCCCTGCTGACCCTGTCACCAGTCCCGCCGGCCGGGCTAGTTCTTCCGAACTAGTCCCGTGCCCGGCGCCTAGCCCGATCGCCATGCGGCGGCTGTTCCACCAGCGAATTGGCTGCCGCCCGCCTCCCCCATAAGCTGAGAGTGTCCCTGCAAAGCTCCTGAAACCACCGGAGCGCCCGCAGCAAAGCACTCGCGGAGAACAAAGCAATGAGTCATTTCCTGGATCGACTGAAGTTCATGTCGCGCGTCAAGTCCACCTATGCGGATGGCCACGGCGCGGTGGTGAACGAAGACCGCAAGTGGGAAGACGGCTATCGCAGCCGCTGGCAGCACGACAAGATCGTGCGCTCGACCCACGGCGTGAACTGCACCGGCTCCTGCTCGTGGAAGGTCTACGTGAAGAATGGCCTGATCACGTGGGAAACCCAGCAGACCGACTACCCGCGCACGCGCCCGGACCTGCCCAACCATGAGCCGCGCGGCTGCCCGCGCGGGGCCTCGTACAGCTGGTACGTCTACTCCGCGCAGCGCGTCAAGTACCCGATGATCCGCGGCCGCCTGATGGAGATGTGGCGCGAGGCCCGCAAGACCATGGACCCGATCGCCGCGTGGGAATCGATCAGCCAGGATCCGAAAAAGGCCGCGCGCTACAAGAGCGTGCGCGGCCAGGGCGGCTTCGTGCGCGCCGACTGGAACACCGCCACCGAGATCATCGCCGCGGCCAACGCCTTTACCGTGAAGAAATTCGGCCCGGACCGCGTGATCGGCTTCTCGCCGATCCCGGCCATGTCGATGGTGTCGTATGCCGCCGGCGCACGCTACCTGAGCCTGCTCGGCGGCGCCTGCCTGTCGTTCTACGACTGGTACTGCGACCTGCCGCCGGCCAGCCCGCAAGTGTGGGGGGAGCAGACCGACGTGCCGGAATCGGCCGACTGGTACAACTCCACCTACCTGATGGTGTGGGGCTCGAACGTGCCGCAGACCCGCACGCCCGACGCGCACTTCTACACCGAGGTCCGCTACAAGGGCACCAAGACCGTGGCGGTGTCATCCGACTTCGGCGAGATGGTCAAGTTCGGCGACATCTGGCTGGCGCCGAAGCAAGGCACCGACGCCGCACTGGCGATGGCCATGGGCCACGTCGTGCTGAAGGAATTCCACGCCAGCGGCAAGTCCGCCTACTTCCGCGATTACGTGAAGCAGTACACCGACATGCCGATGCTGGTGCTGCTGCGTGACAACCAGGGCACGCTGGTGCCCGACCACTTCCTGCGCGCCTCGCACCTGGCCGATAACCTCGGCGAAGCCAACCATCCCGAGTGGAAGACCCTGCTGGTCGACGACGCCACCGGCGAGATCGTCGCGCCCAACGGCTCGATCGGCTTCCGCTGGGGCGAAGGCGCCCACAACGGCGGCGAGAAGGTCGGCCGCTGGAACCTGGAGATGAAGGACGGCGGCAGCGGCCGCCCGGTCGAGCCGCGCCTGTCGCTGCTCGGCAAGGAAGACGAGGTGGTGGAAGTGGGCTTCCCCTACTTCGGCGGCGAACGCGATGAACTGCTGCGCCGCCGCGTGCCGGCACGCCGGCTGACGCTGGCCGATGGCAGCACTGCGCTGGTGGCGACCGTGTATGACCTGCAGATGGCCAACTACGGCGTGGATCAGGGACTCGGCGGGCCGAACGTCGCCGCCTCGTACGACGATGACGTGCCCTACACCCCCGCCTGGCAGGAAAAGCACACCTCCGTCCCGGCCCGCCTGGTGACGCAGGTTGCGCGCGAATTCGCCGACAACGCCGACCGCACGCAAGGCAAGAGCATGGTCATCGTTGGTGCCGCGCTCAACCACTGGTACCACAACGACATGATCTACCGCGGCATCATCAACCTGCTGATGATGTGCGGCTGCATCGGCAAGAGCGGCGGCGGCTGGGCCCACTACGTCGGCCAGGAAAAGCTGCGCCCGCAGTTCGGCTGGGCCCCGCTCGCCTTCGGCCTGGACTGGTCGCGCCCGCCGCGCCAGATGAACGGTACTTCGTTCTTCTACAACCACACCAGCCAGTGGCGCCACGAGAAGCTGGCCGTCGACGAGATCCTGTCGCCGACTGCCGACCGCAAGCGCTATGACGGCCTGTCGCTGCTGGACCTGAACGCGAAGTCCGAACGGATGGGCTGGCTGCCGTCGGCCCCGCAACTGGGCACCAATCCGCTCGACGTGGTCGATGCGGCCGAGCGCGCCGGACAGGACCCGGTCGCCTACACGGTCGAGCAACTGAAGTCCGGCAAGCTGCAGTTCGCCTGCGACGATCCCGACAACCCGGCCAACTTCCCGCGCAATATGTTCGTGTGGCGCTCCAACATCCTGGGCAGCTCGGGCAAGGGGCATGAGTACTTCCTGAAGTACCTGCTGGGCACGCAGAACGCCGTGTTCGGCGACGAGAACGACGCGATCAAGCCAAGCGAAGTCAACGTGCGCCCGGCCGCCGAAGGCAAGCTGGACCTGCTGACTGTGCTGGATTTCCGCATGAGCACCACCTGCCTGTACGGCGACATCGTGCTGCCCACCGCCACCTGGTACGAGAAGGACGACCTCAACACCTCCGACATGCACCCGTTCATCCACCCGCTGTCCGAAGCCGTGCAGCCGCTGTGGGAAAGCAAGACCGACTGGGAGATCTACAAGGCCATCGCGAAGAAATTCAGCGAGATCGCCGGGCCCTATCTCGGCACGCGCAAGGACCTGGTGTGCACGCCGCTGCTGCACGACACCCCGGGCGAACTCGGCCAGCCGTTCGAACCGAAGGACTGGAAGGCCGGCGAGTGCGACCTGGTCCCCGGCAAGACCGCGCCGTCGATGACCGTGGTCGAACGCAACTACGCCGACATCTACAAGAAATTCACCTCGATCGGGCCGCTGCTGGACAAGCTCGGCAATGGCGGCAAGGGCATCAACTGGAACACCCAGCATGAAGTCAAGGAGATCGGCCAGCTCAGCCACACCGTCAAGGAGCCCGGCGTCAGCCAGGGCCGCCCGCGGCTGGAGAGCGCGATCGATGCCGCCGAGATGATCCTGACCTTCGCGCCCGAGACCAACGGCCATGTCGCCGTCAAGGCATGGGAGGCGCTGTCGAAGATCACCGGCCGCGACCACACCCACCTGGCCGAAGGCCGCGAGCACGACAAGATCCGCTTCCGCGACGTGCAGGCGCAGCCGCGCAAGATCATCTCCGCGCCGACCTGGTCGGGCCTGGAATCGGAAGAGGTCAGCTACAACGCCGGCTACACCAACGTGCACGAGCTGATCCCCTGGCGCACGCTGACCGGCCGCCAGCAGTTCTGGCAGGACCACCGCTGGATGCTGGACTTCGGCGAAGGCGCGTGCGTGTACAAGCCGGCCATCGACACCAAGACGGTGGCGCCGATGCTGGGCAAGAAGCCCAACGGCAACCCGGAGCTGGTGCTGAACTGGATCACGCCGCACCAGAAGTGGGGCATCCACTCCACCTACTCGGACAACCTGCGCATGCTGACGCTGTCGCGCGGCGGCCCGCACGTGTGGATCTCGGAAACCGAGGCCAAGGCAAACGGCATCCGCGACAACGATTGGGTGGAAGTGTTCAACGTCAACGGCACGCTGACCGCCCGCGTGGTGGTGTCGCAGCGCGTACCCAAGGGCATGTGTCTGATGTACCACGCCCAGGAAAAAATCGTGAACGTGCCCGGCGCCGAGACCAGCGGCATGCGCGGCGGCATCCATAACTCGGTCACGCGCGCCGTGACCAAGCCCACTCACATGATCGGCGGCTACGCGCAGCTGGCCTACGGCTTCAACTACTACGGCACCGTGGGCAGCAACCGCGACGAGTTCGTGATCCTGCGCAAGATGAAGAGGGTCGACTGGCTGGAAGGGCCGCTCGTGGAAAAGACTAAGGAAGGAGCCTCGCAATGAAGATCCGTGCCCAGGTGGCCATGGTGCTGAACCTCGACAAGTGCATCGGCTGCCATACCTGCTCCGTGACCTGCAAGAACGTCTGGACCAGCCGCGACGGTGTCGAGTACGCGTGGTTCAACAACGTCGAGACCAAGCCCGGCATCGGCTACCCCAAGGAATGGGAGAACCAGGACAAGTGGCAGGGTGGCTGGAAGCGCAACGCCGACGGCACGCTGGAGCCGCGCCAGGGCGGCAAGCTGAAGATCCTGGCGAACCTGTTCGCCAACCCCAACCTGCCGCAGATCGACGAGTACTACGAGCCCTTCACCTACGACTACGAGCACCTGCAGAAGGCGCCGCTGGTGCAGACCCCGCCCACCGCGCGCCCGGTCTCGGTGCTGACGGGCCGCAAGATGGAGAAGATCGAGTGGGGCCCGAACTGGGAAGACGACCTCGGCGGCGAGTTCAGCTCGCGCGGTCGCGACAAGCTCTTCGACGACGTGCAGAAGGAGATGTACTCGACCTTCGAGAACACCTTCATGATGTACCTGCCGCGCCTGTGCGAGCACTGCCTGAACCCGGCCTGCGTGGCCTCGTGCCCGTCGGGCTCGATCTACAAGCGCGAGGACGACGGCATCGTGCTGGTCGACCAGGACAAGTGCCGCGGCTGGCGCATGTGCATCTCGGGCTGCCCGTACAAGAAGATCTACTTTAACTGGCAGAGCGGCAAGGCCGAGAAGTGCCTGTTCTGCTATCCGCGCATCGAGGCCGGCCAGCCCACGGTCTGCTCCGAGACCTGCGTCGGCCGCATCCGCTACCTCGGCGTGATGCTGTACGACGCCGACCGCATCGAGCAGGCGGCGTCGGTGGCCGATGAGCGCGACCTGTACCAGTCGCAGCTCGACGTCTTCCTCGATCCGCACGACCCGGCGGTGCAGGCCGAGGCGCTGCGCCAGGGCATCCCGCAAACCTGGCTCGATGCCGCGCGCAAGTCGCCGGTCTACAAGATGGCATGCGAGTGGAAGATCGCCTTCCCGCTGCACCCGGAGTACCGCACCCTGCCGATGGTCTGGTATGTCCCGCCGCTGTCGCCGATCCAGTCCGCGGCCGAGGCCGGCCACATGGGCATGAACGGCGTGATCCCGGACGTGAAGAGCCTGCGCATCCCGGTGAAGTACCTGGCCAACCTGCTGACCGCGGGCGACGTGATGCCGGTACTGTCCGCGCTGGACCGCATGCTGGCGATGCGCGCCTACAAGCGCTCGCAGGTGGTGGACGGCGTGCAGGACCTGGGGGTGCTGGAGCAGGTGGGCCTGACGCCCGCGCAGGTCGAGGACATGTACCAGACCATGGCCATCGCCAACTACGAGAACCGCTTCGTGATCCCGTCCTCGCACAAGGAGATGGTCGAGGACAGCTTCAACGACAAGGCCAGCTGCGGCTTCACCTTCGGCAACGGCTGCTCGGGCGGCGCCTCGGACGGCTCGCTGTTCGGCAAGAAGCCACAGGGCAGCGTCCACTTCGCCGACATGCCCAAGTCGCGCAAGAAGGCAGTGATGAGCTGATGCCTGCCACGAACCGCACGGAGAACAACATGCCCCTCTATCCCATCCTCAGCGCCCTGCTCGGCTATCCCGAGCAGGAACTGCTCGACGCCCTGCCCGAGATCGATGCCGCGCTGGCCGAATGGCCGCAGGCGTGCGAGCTGCTGGCCCCCGTGACCGGGCTGCTGCGCAGCGAGTCGCTGATCGCGCTGCAGGAGAACTACGTCGCCACCTTCGACCGCAACCCGGCGCACTCGCTGCACCTGTTCGAGCACGTGCACGGCGAAAGCCGCGACCGCGGCCAGGCCATGGTCGACCTGATCGACGAATACCGGCGCGAAGGCTTTGAACCCGCCGCGTCCGAGCTGCCCGACTACGTGCCGCTGTTCCTGGAGTTCCTCGGCGCGCTGGTGGCCGACGGCAAGGAAGCGCGCGCCGAGCAATTGCTGGGCGACGCGATCCACGTGCTGGCCGCGATCGGCGAGCGCCTGGCGCGCAACGGAAGCCCGTACGCCGGCGTGTTCGCGGTGCTGCGCACGCTGACCGACGTGCAGCCGCAACCGCAGCAGGAGCCGCCGGTGCGGGATATGGATGAAGCGCTGGAGACCTTCGGGCCGGGGGCTGATGGCGTGGAGCCGTTGCTGGCGCCGCAAGGCGGGCCGCAGGCGGTGAAGTTCTATCCGCGCGATCCGCGTGTCAGGGCGCCAATGCCGGCTGCCTGCTGACTCCTCATGCGGACCCGCGGTGTTCTCCCCTCTCCCGCTTGCGGGAGAGGGGCGGGGGAGAGGGCAGGAGCTTCCACGAAGCGCCGGTGCTTAAACCACCCCTCTCCCCTACCCCTCTCCCGCTGAGGGGAGAGGGGAACACAGTTGGCAATTGAGACGACCGAACCTGCCTCAAAGGCAGCTACAGAACAAACACCATGGCAACCCTCCACCAATTCCTCTACGGCATCTATCCGTACATCGCTGCCGCCATCTTCCTGTTCGGCAGCCTGGCCCGCTTCGAGCGCGAGCAATACACCTGGAAGACCGACAGCTCGCAGGTGCTGTACCGCGGCAACCTGCGCACCGGCAACATCCTGTTCCACGTCGGCATCCTCGGCCTGTTCTTCGGCCACCTGGTCGGCCTGCTGACGCCGGTGGCGGTGTGGGATGCGCTGGGTGTCGCGCACGGCTTCAAGCAGGCCGTGGCAATGGCCGCGGGCGGCGTGATGGGCACCATGTGCCTGGCCGGACTGCTGATCCTGCTGCACCGCCGCCTGACCAACGCTCGCGTGTCGGCCGTGACCCGCACCGGCGACAAGGTGCTGCTGCTGTGGCTGCTGGTGACGCTGCTGCTGGGCCTGTCCACCATCTTCGAATCCGCCAGCCACATGGACGGCCACATGATGGTGCAACTGATGACCTGGGCCCAGCACCTCGTCACGCTGCGCGGCGACGCCGCCAGCTATATCGCCGATGCGCCGCTGCTGTTCAAGGCGCACCTGTTCATGGGCATCACGCTGTTCGCGATCTTCCCGTTCACGCGGCTGGTGCATGTGTGGAGCGGCTTCGCCTCGGTCGGCTATCTCGGCCGCGCCTGGCAACTGGTGCGCAGCCGCTGAGCGCCGCCACCCGACAAGGAGAAACAGCATGCCTGTCACCGTCAACGGCGTGGAACTGCGCGACGCCGATATCGAACGCGAGCTGGACCACCATCACGATGCCGCCAACCCGGCGCGGCTGGCCACCATCTCGGCCATCCTGCGCCAACTGGTGCGCACCGAAGCCGACCGCATCGGCCTTGCCGCCGAAGGACTGGACGACGACGCCCTGGCGCTGGCCCTGCTGGAACGCGAGGCCGGCATCCCCGAGCCCGACGAAGCCAGCTGCCGCCGCCACTACGACAGCCGCCCCGAGCGCTTTCGCGACGGCGAATGGGTCGAGGCCGACCATATCCTGTTCCAGGTCACGCCGCGCGTGCCGCTGGACGCGCTGCGCGAGATCGCCGCGCAGACGCTGGCACTGGTGCGCGGCGATCCTTCCACCTTTCCCGAGCACGCCCGCGCGCTGTCCAACTGCCCGAGCGGCGCCAACGGCGGCCGCCTTGGCCGCGTGTTCCGCGGCGAGACCGCGCCGGAATTCGAGCGCGCGCTGTTCGCGGCGCAGCAGGACGGCGTGCTGCCGCATTTGCTTGAAACCCGTTATGGCCTGCATATCGTGCGCGTACTGGAACGCTGCCCCGGCACGCGCCTGCCCTTCGATGCGGTGCGCGGCGACATTGCCCGCGCCCTGGCCAGTGCCGCGCGCGACCGAGCCTGGAAGCAGTACGCCAGCCTGCTGATCGGGCGCGCGCGCATCGAAGGCATCGAGCTGGAGGGCGCCGACAGCCCGCTGGTGCAGTAGCGCCTGGATGCCGCCATGCATCACATCGAACAACTGCTCAAAGGTTTCGAACGCTTCCAGCAACGCTATTTCGACGACGAGCCCGGGCTGTTCGACACGCTGCGCACCGGCCAGCGCCCGCCCACGCTGCTGATCGGCTGCAGCGATTCACGCGTCGATCCTGGCCTGCTGCTGGGCTGCGATCCGGGCGAGCTCTTTACCGTGCGCAATATCGGCAACCTGGTGCCACCGTGCACCGGCCGCCATGAAGGCAGCCTGCACGGCGTATGCGCGGCGATCCAGTTTGCCGTGCAGCAGCTGCGCGTGGCCCGCATCATCGTGATGGGCCACGGCGGCTGCGGCGGCATCCGCGCCTTGCTGGCGCAGCCGGCCGACGCCGGCGACCATGCGCCCGACGAAAGCGAAGACCCCGACTACATCGGCGCCTGGGTGCGCATCGCGGCACCGGCGCGCAGGCAGGTGGAGGAAGCCCTGGCCGCGGCCAGCGCCGCCGAGCGCCAGCGCGCCTGCGAACAGGCGGCGATCCTGGTGTCGCTGCGCAACCTGCAGACTTTCCCGTTCGTGCGGCGCGCACTGGAGGCCGGCACGCTGACGCTGCACGGCTGGTATTTCGACCTGCAGGCCGGCGCGCTGCTGGCCTATTCGCAGCGTGCCGACAGCTTCCTGCCGCTGGTGTGCCCGCTGCCCGCCCAAACTGAACTCCGCGAACCCTGCGAACCCTGACCCCATGCATCCCTTCATCCTTGGCATTACCGGCACCTCCGGCAGCGGCAAGACCACGCTGATCACGGCACTGCTGCCGTGGTTCCGCGCACAGGGCCTGACCGTCAACGTGATCAAGCACAGCCATCATCCGCTCGAACTGGAGCCGCCGGGCAAGGACAGCGCGCGCTTTCGCGGCGCCGGCGCGGCCGAGGTGATGGTGGCATCGCCCTATCGCTTCGCCATCGTGCGCGAACTGGCCGACGAGGCCGAGCCGACGCTGGCCGAGCAGGTGGCGCGCCTGCGGCCGGCCGATATCACGCTGGTGGAAGGCTTCCGGCGCGAGGCGATTCCGCGCATCGAGGTCTACCGGCCGGCGCACGGGCGCGCGCCCTACTACCCGGGCGACCCTTCGATCGTCGCGCTGGCCACCGACGCGCGCATGGACTCGGTACTGCCTTGCATGGCCCTTGACGACATTGCACAGGTGGGGGGCTTCATCCTCGCCATGAAGGACGAGGCGGGGGCGGCGAGCGCGGCCGCCGCGTTCAGTCGCTCGCGCGACGGTGCAACGGCCAGATGACGTTCACGGCCTCGCCGTCGTTGCGGTAGGCGTGGCAGGTGTCCAGTATCCAGGGCCGGGGTACGGGCTCGTCTCCCGCCAGCTTGGCATGCCACGGCGACTGTTCGCGCTGCACCGACATGATGGTCTGCATCGCGGTGGTGGCCAGCGGCCCCAGCAGCTCGGTCAGGTGGGTACAGCCCTTGGCGCCCCCCAGGCGCGCCCTGGCCTGCTGCCGGAAGCCGCCGCCGATGCGCAGGCCCTCGAGCTGCCGATAGGCGGCGTTGATCTCCGCGCAGTATGGCGTCGGTCCGGTCTCGGTGCGGGCCTCGAAGCGCCGGATCACCAGGTCCGCGCCGATCGTCATGCACAGGCGCATCTGGTGAATGAAGCCCCCGTCGGGCACGCTGACAAAGGGCAGTTCGGTGGCGTCGGCGGAAATATCATCCATATCGGCCTCGATGTCATAGAGGCCATCGTCGCGCAGATAGCCGCGGCATTCGATCTGGCGGGTGTGACGCAGCGTGCGTCCGGGTTGGGGCGTGGGGGCTGTTTCCATGCGTGTGTCCGTCGGGCTTCTAATATTGCCGGTCATGATGGACGCTAGCGGCGCCGGAATCGCCCCCCAGTATCGGGTGGCGCGGCTCCGGTGCCGCGCAGG
Source organism: Cupriavidus sp. GW823-FHT07B10 (assembly GCF_058794355.1). Classification (NCBI taxonomy): domain Bacteria; kingdom Pseudomonadati; phylum Pseudomonadota; class Betaproteobacteria; order Burkholderiales; family Burkholderiaceae; genus Cupriavidus; species Cupriavidus sp. GW823-FHT07B10. The sequence goes on along the minus strand of NZ_JBXAGS010000004.1, from coordinate 169,482 downwards.
ATCGCCGCCAGATGGCTACCAGCTGCTGTCCGAGCTGCCCGCGCCGGAGGCACGGTGGCTGGCAAAGTGTTCCAGCAGGAAGTCCACCAGCGCCCGCACCTTGTCCGGGCGATGGTTGCGCGCCGGGAACACCAGATGGATATCCGCGGGCGCGAACTGCCATTGGGGCAGCACCCGGCGCAGGGCGCCGCTGCGCAGGGGCTCCGCAACATCCCACTCGGAGCGCACGATCAGGCCCTGGCCATCGAGCGCCCAGGCCAGCGCCGATTCCCCGTCATTGGTGCTCATGGTGCCGCGGACCTTGATGGTCTCCTGCTGCGCGCCATGGCGCAGGTGCCAGGTGCCGAAGGTCTCGTCGGCTTCGCGGATGAAGATGCAGTTGTGCCGCGCCAGCTCGCGCGGGCTCGATGGCTCGCCCCGCGCTTCCAGGTAGGACGGCGCGGCACAGAGCAGGCGGCGGTTGTTGGCCAGCAGGCGCGCCGTCAGGCGCACGTCCGGCATCTCGCCAAAGTGGATCATGGCGTCCAGGCCCTGCTCGACCAGGTTCAGGGGCCGGTCGGTCAGGTAGAGCTGGACCTCGATATTCGGACAGCGGCGCGAGAACCCCGACAGCGCCGGCGCGATATGCCGCCGTCCGAAGCCGAGCGTGGCGCCGATCTTCAGCAAGCCGTGCGGGGTGCTGCCGGTGCCCGCGATCGATCGCTCCAGCGCCTCCATCTCCGCGAGGATCCGCGCTCCCTCCACCAGATAGCTCTCCCCTTCCGGCGTCAGGCTGATGCGGCGCGTGGTCCGGTGCAGCAACCGGACGCGCAGCCGTGCCTCCAGCCCCGCCAGCCGCTTGCTGACGGCGGGCGGCGTCACGCCAAGCTCCTGCGCGGCGCCGGTCAGGCTGCCCTGCTTGTTGATGCACGCAAAGAACGCGACGTCCGAGAGGTTATCCATTGGTGAATACCAGGAAACAAAGAAGTAACTGAGTTTAAATTATGTGCCCATAGGTGAATGATACGATGGTTTCCATAACGATTCCTAAACCAGGAGACACCCATGAAAGTTGCCCACCTCACGGCCTTGCTGCTGTGTGCCGCGTCGATCGGCACGGCCGCGGCGCAGTCCTATCCCCAGCGCCCGGTGCGTCTGGTCGTGCCGTACGCCCCGGGCGGCAGTGCCGACATCGCCGCCCGCCTGGTCTCGGATGCCTGGTCGAAGAGCCTGGGCGGCACCATCGTGGTCGAGAACCGTGCCGGCGCCGGCGGCAATATCGGCGTCGATGCCGTGGCCAAGGCCGCCGCCGACGGCTACACCATCGGCCTGCAGACGGTGTCCCTGGCCATCAACCCGGGTCTGTTCCCGCGCATGCCGTATGACACGCTGAAGGACCTGGCCCCGATCGGCATGGTCGCCAGTTCGCAGCACGTGCTGGTGGTCAACAACAACGTGCCCGCCAGGAACCTGCAGGAACTGATCGCCGCTGCCAGGGCCACGCCGGGCAAGCTGACCTACGGGTCCGCGGGCAACGGCAGCACCTTCCATATGTCGGCCGAGCTGTTCAAGTCAGTGGCCAACGTCTCCATCGTCCACGTGCCGTACCGCGGCGGCGGCCCGGCCCTGGTCGACACCATCGCGGGCCAGGTCGACATGAGCTTCCCGGTGATCTCGGCCGCGCAGCAGCATGTGCAGGGCGGCAAGCTCAAGGCGCTCGCCGTCACCGGCAGCAAGCGCGCGCCGCAGTTGCCCAATGTGCCGACCGCGGCCGAGGCGGGCCTGCCCGGCTATGCCTTCGAGACCTGGTTCATGGTGTTTGCCCCGGCCGGCACGCCCAGGCCCGTGATCGACAAGCTGAACGCGGCGCTGAACACCGCGCTGGCCGCGCAGGCAACCCGTGAGCGCATGCTCAAGGAAGGCTTCGAGCCCACCCCGACCACGCCCGAGGCCGCGCGCCAGCGCCTGGAAAAGGAGATGCCCGTGTGGGCCAACCTGATCAGGCAGCGCGGCATCACCGCGGAATAACGACAGACAAGGCAGTTGCCATGACCCCCAAGACGCTATACCAGAAGCTGGTCGACTCCCATACCGTGGCCAGGCTCGACGACGACAATGTGCTGTTGTACTGCGACCTGCACCTGATGAACGAGTACACCAGCCCGCAGGCCTTCGCCGGGCTGCATGAACAGGACCGCGGCGTGCTGGTGCCCGGACAGAACGTCTCGGTGGTCAGCCATATCATCCCGACGCACCCCACCGCGATCCGCGTGATCGCGGATCCGGCCTCGGCGCTGCAGGCCACCAACCTGCGTGCCAACTGCGAGCGGCACGCGATCCCGCTGTTCGACACCAACGACACGCTGCAGGGCATCGAGCATGTGATCGCGCCCGAGCACGGCATGATCCGGCCGGGCATGGTGGTGATCTGCGGCGACAGCCATACCACCACCTACGGTGCGCTCGGCGCGCTCGGCTTCGGCATCGGCACCTCCGAGGTCGAGCATGTGCTGGCCACCCAGACGCTGGTCTACCGGATGGCCAGGACCATGCGCATCCGCGTGGACGGCAAGCTGCCCGCCGGGACCACCGCCAAGGACCTGATCCTCAGGATCATCGGCGCGATCGGCGCGCAAGGTGCACGCGGCTATGTGGTGGAGTACTGCGGATCGGCGATCCGCGACCTGAGCATCGAGGCCCGCTTCACGCTGTGCAATATGACTGTGGAGGCCGCGGCGCGCGGCGCGCTGATCGCGCCGGACGCGGTCGCCACGGACTATGTGCTGCGCCGCGCCGTGGATATCGAAGGCCCGCAGCGCGACGCCGCGCTCAGCTACTGGGCGACTCTCCAAAGCGATGCGGACGCCGTGTTCGACATGGACTTCGTGTTCGACGCAAGCGAGATCGAGCCCTACGTCACCTGGGGCACCAGCCCGGACCAGGTACTGCCGGTTTCCGGCCAGATCCCGTTCCCGGAAGACCAGCTCGACGAGGCCGAGCAGCGCTCGGTCGAGCGCGCGCTGGCGTACACGCACCTGCAACCGGGCGCCGCGCTGGCAGGCACGCCGATCCAGCACGTCTTCATCGGCTCCTGCACCAACGGCCGCATCGAGGACCTGCGCGCGGTGGCCAGCGTGGTGCGCGGCCGCAAGGTGGCCGCGGGGGTCAGGGCCATGGTGGTGCCCGGGTCGGGCGCGGTCAAGGCCCAGGCCGAGCGCGAGGGCCTGGCCGAAGTCCTCACCGCCGCCGGCTTTGAATGGCGACAACCGGGCTGCTCGATGTGCCTGGCCATGAACGACGACGTGCTCGCCGACGGCGTGCGCTGCGCTTCCACCACCAACCGCAATTTCGAGGGCCGGCAGGGGCGCGGTGCCATCACCCACCTGATGAGCCCGGCCATGGCCGCTGCGGCCGCCGTCACCGGCGTCATCACCGACGTCCGCAAGCTGGAGATCACCCATGCCTGAACCCACCTGCATCGCCGGCAAAGGCGCCGCCATCCGCTTCGAGAACCTCGATACCGACCAGATCATCCCCAAGCAGTTCCTGCGCGGGATCGACAAGTCGGGGCTGGCCGAGGGCATTCTCTACGACCACCGCTTCGACGCCAGCGGCGCGCCGCGCCCTGGCTTCGTGCTGAACCGGCCCGAGTACGCCGGCGCCAGCATCCTGGTGAGCGGCGCCAACTTCGGCTGCGGCTCCAGCCGCGAGCACGCCGTCTGGGGCCTGCAGCAATTCGGCATCCGCGCCGTGATTGCGCCGAGCTTCGGCGAGATCTTCTATTCGAACGCGATGAACAACCGGCTGCTGCTGGTGATGCTGCCACGCGAGGTGATCGGGCCGTTGATGAACGACGTGGATGCGGACGCGGCCAACACCATCAGCATCGATGTCGAGGCGATGCGCGTGCGCACGCCCTCCGGCGACTACGCCTTCGAGCTGTCGGCACGGCACCGCCGCATGTTTATCGAAGGGCTGGACATGATCGGCCTGTCGCTGCGGCAGCGCGGCGAGATCGAGCAGTTCATCCAGCAATACCGGAGCGCGTTCCCGTGGACAACGAACGTGGCCAGGCGCACGCGCGACCGCCTGAGCGCGACCTGAAGCCTGCCCTGCAAGCGCGTCGCCTCCGCGGCGCGCTTGCCCCGCTGCAAACGACAAGGATCAACACCACCCCACACTTCGTTCCCGCACCGCCGCCACCGTTTGATGCCAGTCAATTCCATGTCGTCAGTGTGTCCGCATGATTTCCACACGACGACAGGTGCCCGCCACGCAGGCATGGGCACCGCGAAACAGCTTTCCTCACCGCTGATCCACGGCACCCATGAAAGCAAAAAACTGGCTGTACCCGGCAATCGCGGCATTGCCGCTCTCACTCTGGCTCGGGCTGCCACATGCAGCCACCAAGGCAGAACCGAAGGCGGAACCGAAAGCCGCCATCCCCACCCTCACTGCCGCTGAGTTCGACCACGCCCGGCAGATCTACTTCGAGCGCTGCGCCGGCTGTCACGGCGTGCTGCGCAAGGGCGCGACCGGCAAGGCGCTGACGCCGGACATCACCCGCGCACGCGGCACCGAGTACCTGAAGACCTTCATCAAGTACGGCAGCCCCGCCGGCATGCCGAACTGGGGCACCTCGGGCGATCTTACTGACCCGGAAGTCGACCTGATGGCGCGCTATATCCAGCTCGACCCGCCGACCCCGCCCGAATACTCGCTGGCCGATATCGAGAAAAGCCGCAAGGACATCCTGCCGGTGGCCCAGCGTCCGACAAAGAAGATGAACCAGTACAACCTGGACAACCTCTTCTCGGTGACGCTGCGCGATGCCGGCGAGGTCGCGCTGATCGACGGCGACAGCAAGCAGATCATCAATATCGTCAAGACCGGCTACGCGGTGCATATCTCGCGCATGTCGGCGTCCGGGCGCTACCTGTACGTGATCGGCCGCGACGCGCGGCTGGACCTGATCGACCTGTGGCTGCCCAAGCCCGATATCGTCGCGGAAGTGAAGGTCGGCATGGAGGCGCGCTCGGTCGAGACCTCCAAGTACAAGGGCTATGAAGACAAGTACGCCGTGGCCGGCTCCTACTGGCCGCCGCAGTACGTGATCATGGAAGGCGACACGCTCAAGCCGCTCAAGGTGGTCTCCACGCGCGGCATGACCGTGGACAACGAATACCACCCCGAGCCGCGCGTGGCGGCCATCGTCGCCAGCCATTTCCATCCGGAGTTCGTGATCAACGCCAAGGAGACCGGCAAGATCCTGATGGTCAACTACTCGGACTTGTCCAACCTGAAGACCACCACCATCGATTCGGCCAAGTTCCTGCATGACGGCGGCTTCGACGCCACCGGCCGCTACTTCCTGGTGGCCGCCAATGCGTCCGACAAGATTGCCGTGGTCGACACCAAGGAAGACAAGCTGGCCGCGCTGATCGACGTGGGCAAGACCCCGCATCCGGGGCGCGGCGCCAACTTCATGCATCCGAAGTTGGGCCCGGTCTGGGCCACCAGCCACCTTGGCGACGAGACCATCAGCCTGATCGGCACCGACCCGGCCGGACACCCGGCGCAGGCGTGGAAGGTGGTGCAGACCATCAAGGGCCAGGGCGGCGGCTCACTCTTCATCAAGACCCACCCGAAGTCGTCCAACCTGTGGGTCGACACGCCGCTGAACCCTGACGCCAAGCTCAACCAGTCGGTGGCGGTGTTCGACACGCGCAACCTGGAAGCCGGCTACAAGGTGCTGCCGATCGCCGACTGGGCCGGCCTGAAGGGCGCGGGCGCCAGGCGCGTGGTGCAGGCCGAGTACAACAAGGCCGGCGACGAGGTCTGGTTCTCGGTCTGGGGCACCAAGGACGGCGAGTCCGCGCTGGTGGTGGTCGACGACAAGACCCGCACGCTCAAGACCGTGATCAAGGACAAGCGCCTGATCACCCCGACCGGCAAGTTCAACGCCTATAACACGCAGCACGACGTGTACTGAGCCGGCGCCACCATGCGTAATCACATCGCCTGGCGGCGCGCTGCGCTGGCGGGGCTGGCAGCGGCCTTGCTGGGCGCAGCGCCCGGCGCGGCGGCCCAGCCCACCGCTGCCCGGCAGGCGCAGCTTGCGCACTGGCTGCGCGATGACTGCGGCGCCTGCCACGGCATGACGCTTGGCGGCGGGCTGGGCCCGCCGCTGACGCGCGAGGCACTGTCCGGCAAGCCGCCCGAGGGCCTGGTCGCCACCGTGCTGTACGGCCGCCCCGGCACCGCGATGCCGCCCTGGCAACCCTTCATGACGCAGGATGAAGCCCAATGGCTGATCGATCGACTGCAGGCCGGCAAGCCACCGGCCGCCTCGCCGCAAGGCAACTGATCCGCGGCCTGGCCGCGGCCTTGTGCGCCACCGTTGCCGCCGCGCTGGTGGCCGGTTGTGCCAGCGCCGCGCGCGGCACCGGCGACCTGGGCGTGGTGGTGGAGCGCGCCGCCGGACGGCTGCAGATCGTCGAGACCACCGGCATGACCCGGCTGGCAACCGTGGAAGGACTCGGTGATTTGTCCCATGCCAGCGTGGTGTTCTCGCGCAACACACGCTACGCCTATGTCTTCGGCCGCGACGGCGGCCTGACGCGCGTGGACCTGCTCAGCGCCCGCATCACCCACCGCGTGCTGCAGGCGGGCAACAGCATCGGCGGCGCGATCTCGCAGGACGGCCGCGTGGTGGCCACGCAGAACTACGCGCCCGGCGGCATCCGCCTGTTCGATGCCCAGACGCTTGAGCCGCTGGCTGACCTGCCGGCCATCGGCAATGACGGCCGCCGCTCCAAGGTGGTGGGCCTGGCCGACCTGCCCGGCCGCCGCTTTGCCGCCAGCCTGTTCGAATCCGGCGAAATCTGGATCATCGATGCCGGCGATCCGCGTCAGCCGCAGGTGACACGCCTGCCCGCCGGCCGCGAGCCGTACGACGGACTGGTCACGCCCGATGGCCGCTGGTACCTGGCCGGCCTGTTCGGTGAGGACGGCCTGGCGCTGGTCGACCTGTGGCAGGCGCCGCTGCAGTCGCGCCGCGTGCTGTCCGGCTACGGCCGCGGCAGCGCGCCGCTGCCGGTCTACAAGATGCCGCACCTGCGCGGCTGGGCCATGGCCCAGGGCTTGGCCTGGCTGCCGGCGATCGGCCGTCATGAGGTGCTGGTGGCCGATCCCGCCAACGGCTGGCAGCAGGCCGCGCGCGTGGCGCTGGCCGGCCAGCCGGTCTTTGTGATGGCACGCCCCGACGGGCGCCAGGTCTGGGTCAACTTCGCCTTCCCCCACAACGACACGGTGCAGGTGATCGACACCGCCACGCGCCAGGTGGTGCGCACGCTGCATCCCTGCCGCGGCGTGCTGCACATGGAGTTCACGCCCAAGGGCGAGTCCCTGTGGCTGTCCTGCCGCGACGACAACCGTGTCGAGATCTACGACACCGCCAGCCTGGCGCGAATTGCCACGCTGCCCGCCGACAGCCCCAGCGGCATCTTCTTCACCGTGCGCGCGCAACGGTTCGGCATGTAAAGGGACACCATGTACGATGAACTGAGCGTCTACGACACCCTGCAGCGCGATTTCCCGCTGCAGCCGCGGCCCTACCAGGCGCTGGCCGGCAAGCTCGGCCTGTGTGAGCACACGCTGCTGAGCCTGCTGGCGCGCGACCTGGGCAACGGGCGCATCAGCCGCGTCGGCGCGGTGTTCGCGCCCAACGTGATCGGCGTCAGCACGCTGGCGGCGCTGTCCGTGCCGCCGGCCCAGCTGGACCGCGTGGCGGCGCGCGTCAGTGCCTGCGCGGCGGTCAGCCACAACTATGCGCGCAGCGGCCATCCGTACAACCTGTGGTTCGTCGCGGGCGCGCGCGAGCGCCGCATGCTCGATGTCACGCTGGCGTCGATCGGGGAAATGACCGGCCTGGCGCCGCTGGACCTGCCCATGGCCCGCGAGTATCACATCGACCTCGGCTTCCCGCTCGCGCGCCCGGGCAGCGCACGCGCCCGCCGCGCTGCCAGCGCGGCCGCTCCCGCCGCGCCTGTCGCCCTGGACGATGACGACTGGCGCCTGGTGGCCGCACTGGAAGCCGGCCTGCCGCTGACGCCACGCCCGTTCCACGCACTGGCAGCGCAAGCGCGGATGGCGATGCCTCAGGTCCTGGAGCGGCTGACGCGCTGGTCCGCGCAGGGCGTGATCCGGCGCCTGGGCGTGGTGCTGCAGCATGGGCGCTTCGGCTTCGGCCACAACGCCATGTGCGTGTGGGATGTGCCCGACGCGCACGTGGACGCCATCGGCATGCGGCTGGCGCGGCAGGCGCGCGTGACCCTGTGCTACCGCCGCGCGCGCCGGCTGCCCGACTGGCCCTACAACCTGTTTGCGATGGTCCATGCGCGCAATGCGCAAGACTTGCTGCCCGCGCTGGCGCGCATCCATGCCACCGCCGGGCTGGAACATGCGCCCGGGACCGTGCTGGTCGGCACGCGCTGCTACAAGCAGCGCGGCACACGCTATGCCATGCAGGTGTCGGCATGACCCGTGCCATCGCCGCACTCGACCCGCTCGACCGCCGCATCATCAACGCGCTGCAGCGCGGCCTGCCCCTGGTGCCGCATCCGTATGCCGAAGCGGCGGCGGCGCTCGGCATCACCGAGGCCGAACTGCTGGAGCGGCTGCGCGCACTGCTTGCCGCAGGCGTGCTGACACGCTTCGGCCCGCTGTACCAGATCGAGCGCGCGGGCGGCAGCTTCGTGCTGTGCGCCTGCCATGCACCCGCCGAGCGGATGGACGCCGTGATCGCTGCCATCAACGCGCACCCCGAGGTCGCCCACCACTACGCGCGCACGCATCACCTGAATCTGTGGTTCGTGCTGGCGGTGGCGAGGCAGGAAGATGTCGCGCCGGTACTCGCGCGCATTGCGGCGGCGGCCGGCGTCGAGATCCTGCCGTTCCCGAAGGAACGCGAGTTCTTCGTCAACCTCTACCTGCCCGCCTGATGCCCGAGCCTGTCGATCCCGTCGACCTGGCGCTGATCCGCGCCACGCAAGCAGGACTGCCGCTGGTGCCGGCGCCCTACGCGGCAGTGGCCGGCGCACTCGGCCTGACCGAACAGGAAGTGATGGCGCGGCTCGCCGCGATGCATGCGCGCGGCGTGCTGCGCCGTATCGGCGCCGTTCCCAACCACTACCGGCTGGGCTGGCGCGCCAACGGCATGACCGTGTGGGACGTGGACGATGCGTTCATCGACATGCTCGGCGAGCGCATCGGCGCCCTGCCCTTCGTCAGCCATTGCTATCGCCGTCCGCGCCACTTGCCGCATTGGCCCTACAACCTGTTCGCGATGGTCCATGCGCGCTCCCGCCAGGACGCCGCGCCGCAGGTTGCCGCGATCGCGGCACTGCTTGGCGACGCCTGCCGCGCGCACGACGTGCTGTGGTCCACCCGCATCCTCAAGAAAACCGGGCTGCGCCTGCCGCCGCCCGGCCCAGACCAATAGGAAACCCCGCCCATGTTCCGCCTGTCCCGCTTCATGGAAGCCCTGCGCGATGCCGGCCCGGTGCCGCCGCCGCGCAAGCCCGCCGGCCCGGTGGTGATCTGGAACCTGATCCGCCGCTGCAACCTCAACTGCCGGCACTGCTATGCCACCTCCGCCGACACGGACTTCAAGGGCGAGCTGGATACCGCCGAGGCGCTGCGCGTGCTCGACCAGTTGCGCGATGCGCGCGTGCCCGCGCTGATCCTGTCCGGGGGCGAACCGCTGCTGCGGCCGGACCTCTACGAGATTGCCGCACGGGCGCGCGCACTCGGCTTCCACCTGTCGCTGTCGTCCAACGGCACGCTGCTCGATGCGGGGCATGCCGCGCGGCTAGCGGCAGCGGGCTTCGACTACGTCGGCGTCAGCCTGGACGGCCTGCCCGCCACGCACGACCGCTTCCGCCGCAGCGACGGCGCCTTTGCGCAGGCGCTGGCGGGCCTGCGCGCCGCGCGTGCGGCCGGCCTGCGCGTGGGCGTGCGCATGACGCTGACCGAAGCCAACGCGGCGCAACTGCCCGACCTGGTGGCGCTGACCGAGCATGAGGGCATCGACAAGTTCTACCTGTCGCACTTCAACTATGCTGGCCGTGCACGCAGCCATCGCGCCGAAGACGCGCACCATGCGCGCACCCGCGCCGCGCTCGACTGGCTGTTCGACCACGTCTGGCAGCGCACGCAGCAGGGCCATGCGGGCGACTTCGTCACCGGCAACAACGATGCGGATGGCGTGTACCTGCTGTACTGGATCGCCAGGCGCTTGCCGCATCGCCTGGTGGATATGCGCCAGCGACTGGAACACTGGGGCGGCAACGCCACCGGGGTCGGCGTGGCCAATATCGACAACCTCGGCAATGTCCATCCCGACACGATGTGGTGGCACGTGACCGTGGGCAATGTGCGCGAGCGGCCGTTCGGCGAGATCTGGGCCAGCCGCGCCGATCCGCTGATGGCGGGCCTGGCCAGCACGCCGCGTCCGCTGCAGGGGCGTTGCGCAGGCTGCGCATATCGCGCCATCTGCAACGGCAATACCCGGGTGCGCGCCTTTGCGCTGACAGGCAACGCCTGGGCGGAAGACCCGGGCTGCTACCTGAGCGATGCCGAGATCGCGCATGCGCCGGGCACGGAGGTGGCGGCATGAAGACCGTACTCCGATGGCTGGTCGGCCTGGCCTTTGCCTGCGCCACGCAAGCCGCCATGGCCGCCGACCCCGCGGCGCTCTACAGCCAGCACTGCGCCGCCTGCCATGGCGCGGACCGCCTCGGCGCCATGGCCCCCGCGCTGCTGCCGGAAAGCCTGGAACGCCTGCGCGCCAGCGAACTTGACCAGGTGCTGCACGCTGGCCGCGCCGCCACGCAGATGCCGGCATTCGCCGGCACGCTGGCCGAGCCCGACTTGCAGGCCCTGGCGCGCTGGCTGCGCACGGCACCCGCAGCCACGCCGCAATGGAACGCGCAGGCCATCCGCGCCAGCCATATCGTCCACCACGCCCCCGGCAGCCTGCCGGCGCGGCCGCTGTTCGGCGCCGATCCGCAGAACCTGTTCGTGGTGGTGGAGGCCGGCAGCCATCATATGACCGTGCTCGACGGGGACCGGCTGGCACCGGTCCATCGCTTTGCCACCCGTTTTGCGCTGCACGGCGGCCCCAAGTTCAGCCGCGACGGCCGCTATGTCTACCTGGCCAGCCGCGATGGCTGGGTCAGCAAGTACGACCTGTGGAACCTGGCCTATGTGGCGGAGATCCGGGTCGGCGTGAACACGCGCAACATCGCCGTCAGCGATGATGGCCGCTGGGTGCTGGCCGGCAATACGCTGCCGCGCACGCTGGTGCTGCTCAATGCCGAAGACCTGTCGCTGGCGCGGGTGATCGACGTGAAGGGGCGCAATGACGAGGCCTCGCGCGTCTCCGCCGTCTACGACGCCGCGCCGCGCCACAGCTTTATTGCCGCGCTGAAGGATATCGCCGAGGTCTGGGAGATTCCGTACGCCGATGCGGCCGGTGCGCCGCTGCCGGCGCTGGCACCTCGCGTGGTGGTGCTGGACGATGTGCTCGACGACTTCTTCTTCGACCAACCCTATCGCCATATCCTGGGCGCCTCGCGCAAGGGTGGCGGCCAGGTGATCGACCTGCAGCAGGGTCGAAAGGTCGCGGCGCTATCGCTTGGCGGCATGCCGCACCTGGGCAGCGGCATCACCTGGCAGCGCGACGGACGTGAAGTGATGGCCTCGCCCGACCTCGGCCAAGGGCGCATCACGGTGATCGACATGCAGGACTGGCACACGGTCTCCACCATACCGACCAACGGTCCGGGCTTCTTCCTGCGCAGCCATGAAAACACCCCCTACGCCTGGGCCGACGCCATGATGAGCCCGAGGCGCGACACGCTGCAGGTGATCGACAAGCAAAGCCTGCGGGTGGTCGGCAGCGTTACGCCGAGCGCGGAGCGCACCGCTGCCCACGTCGAATTCACGCGCGACGGGCGCTACGCGCTGGTCAGCCTGATGGAGCGCGACGGCGCCATCGTGGTGTACGACGCGGCCACCTTGCAGGAGGTCAGGCGCCTGCCGATGGACAAGCCCATCGGCAAGTACAACGTCTTCAACAAGACCACGCGCTCGGCCGGCACCAGCCACTGAGCCGGCGTGGTGATGCCCGATCGCAGGAGCCCGAGATGAATCCACCCCTGAAACCCGGCAAGGTCTGGCTGGTCGGCGTCGGCCCGGGCAGCCCGGACCTGGTCACGGTACGCGCCATGCGCGCGCTGGCCGCGGCCGAGGTCTGGCTGGTCGATGACCTGATCGCGCCGGAGATGTCCTGCTATGCCAGCCCCGGCACCCATGTTGAGTGGGTCGGCAAGCGCGGCGGGCGCTGCTCGGTCAGCCAGGAACGCATCCAGAAGTTGACGCTGCAGCACGCGCTGGCCGGCCGCAGCGTGGCGCGCGTCAAGGGTGGCGATCCGCTGCTGTTCGGGCGCGGCGGCGAAGAAGCCGCCTTCCTGCGCGGCCACGGCGTGGCCGTCGAGATCGTCAATGGCATCAGCAGCGGCATCGCCGCCGCGCAGGCACTGGGGATTGCGCTGACGCACCGCGCGCACTGCCACGGCGTGACCTTCGTAACCGGCCATACCAGCGCGCACGGCTCGCCCGACTGGCAGGCGCTGGTGCGTGGCGGCACCACGCTCGTGATCTATATGGGCATGAGCCGGCTCGCGGCGATCCGCGACGGCTTGCTGGCGGCGGGCATGCGCAGCGACATGCCGGCGGCGGTGGTGATGCATGCCGGCAGCGAGCAGGCACGCAGCTGGACCGGCACGCTCGGCACGCTCGCCGAAGCGCTCGCGGCGGGGCTGGCCAGCCCGGCCGTGATGCTGGTGGGTGGGGTGGTTGCAGACACGCTGCAAGCGGTGCACGCGATCGTGCCGGACGCTGGCTCGCTGGCCGCATAGCGTCGGCTGCCAGCAAGTTCTACCGAGTTCCGGCGACCCGATTGTGTGCTCCCTCTCCCGCTTGCGGGAGGGGGAGCAAACCCGCAGCATGCGGATGCCGTCAGCAATCGCGCAGTGCACTCACCTCAATACGGCAACCCCACATAATTCTCCGCCAGCACCCGCGACGCAGCCTCCGACCCCACCACATAATCCAGCTCCGCCCGCTGCATCCGCAACGAGAACGCATCCGCATCCGGGAACCGGTGCAACAGCGAAGTCATCCACCACGAGAAGCGCTCGGCCTTCCACACGCGCTGCAGGCAACGCGCGGAATAGCCATCGAGGCCGCTGGCATCGGCACGGCGGTAACGGGCTTCAAAGCCTTCGGACAACGCCAGCACATCACTGGCCGCCAGGTTCAACCCCTTGGCCCCGGTAGGCGGCACGATATGCGCCGCGTCGCCCGCCAGGAACAGCCGGCCAAAACGCATCGGCTCGGACACAAAGCTGCGCAGCGGCGCAATGCTCTTCTCGATGCTGGGCCCGGTCACCAGCGCGCTTGCCGTCTGCGGATCGAGCCGGCTGCGCAGCTCCTGCCAGAAGCGCTCGTCTGACCAGTCTTCCACGCGCTCGCTAGCCGCCACCTGCACGTAAAAGCGGCTGCGGTGGCGCGAACGCATGCTGCACAGCGCGAAGCCGCGCTCATGGCTGGCATAGACCAGCTCATCGGCAACGGGGGGCGTCTCCGACAACAGCCCCAGCCAGCCGAACGGATAGACCCGCTCGAACACCTGCCGCGCCGCGGCCGGCACGCTCTCGCGGCAGATGCCGTGAAAACCGTCGCAGCCGGCGATGTAGTCGCAGGCCACCTCGTGCATGGCCCCATCCTTGCGATAGCGCACGGACGGCGTGCTGCCGTCGAAACCGTGCACGCTCACCTCCTGCGCTTCATAGACGGTGGGGGTGTCATCGGCGCGGCGCGCATCCATCAGGTCGCGCGTGACCTCGGTCTGCCCGTACACCGTGACGCTGCGCCCGATCAGCGCATGCAGGTCGATATGGTGACGCTGCCCGCCGTACGACAGGGCGATGCCGTGGTGGACCAGGCCTTCCGCATGCAGCCGCCCGGCCACGCCGGCGCGTTCCAGCGCGTCGACGGTGACGCTCTCCAGGATGCCCGCGCGGATGCGGCCAAGCACGTATTCGGGACTGCGTTGTTCGATGATGATGTTGTCGATGCCGGCGCGTGTCAGCAACTGGCCGAGCAGCAGGCCGGCCGGGCCGGCGCCGATGATGGCAACCTGGGTGCGCATGTCTTGTCTCCTTGTGGTTATCGGTCTTCTGCCGCTAAAGATAGTCGGCGGAGACCCGCCAAGGAATGGACAGATCGAACCAATGACAAGACAATCGGAACATCGATGGTAAACACCTAAGCCACCGTGAAACCTGTCCCGACGTACTCGCTGTATGGCATCAATCCCTCGGAACTGCTGGAAAACCAGCTCCATTTCGAATCCATTGCCGCACGCAGCCGCCTGCACGGATGGGAGATCAAGCCCCATCGGCATGATCGCTTCCTGCAAATTCTGTACATTCACTCAGGCGCCGGCGAAGCCCTGCTGGAGGAGCGGCGCGAACGGCTGCGCAGCGGCTCGCTGGTGACGATGCCGCCACGGCACATCCACGGCTTTGTCTTCACGCCGGATACCGACGGCATGGTCGTGACCATGACCGACAGCCACCTGCGCACGCTGCTGGCGGGTGTGCCGGATGCGCTACCGCTGTTCGCCGATCCGCGCCACGACCGCGTACGCCGGGGCCACGCGCTGGCCGATACGCTGGCACTGGTTCGCGGCGAGATGGAAACCGTGTCCGCCTGGCGCGGGGCGTCGCTGTCGGCGTTGCTGACGCTGCTGCTGATCGGCATCGCGCGGCTGGCCAATGCCGCCGCGCCGGCCGCGGCGCGCAGCGACAGCCGGCCCGCGCGGCATTTCCGGCTGTTCCAGCAGTTGCTCGAATCCGACTATCGTGAGCACAAGGACATCACGCACTATGCAGGCGCCATCGGCATCACACCCACGCAGCTCAACCGCGTGTGCCGCCAGGCTTGCGGGCAGTCGGCCCTGCAGATGATCCACGCGCGCGTGCTGGCCGAGGCGCAGCGCGACCTGCTGTTCAGCGACCTGGAGGTCAAGCACATCGCCCTGTCGCTCGGGTTCGCTGACGCGGCCTACTTCTCGCGCTTCTTTGCACGGCTGGTAGGACAGGCGCCGACTGAGTTCCGGCAGTCGGGGCGTGCGCGGCTGCCGGCATTTGCGATGCCACCGCCCGCGGATGCGGCGGGCTGACCGCTCAGCCTGCCTGGTCGATTTCGGCGAACACCTCCTCGGCCAGATGAAATGCCGAGTTCGCCGCCGGCACGCCGCAATAGATCGCGGCCTGCAGCAAGACCTCCTTGATCTCGTCGCGCGTCACGCCGTTGTTGGCGGCGGCGCGCAGATGGAGCTTCAGCTCCTCGGCGCGGTTCAGCGCCACCATCATGGCGATCGTCAGCAGGCTGCGCGTATGCCGCGGCAGGCCTTCGCGCGTCCAGATCTCACCCCAGGCATAGCGCGTGATGAGGTGCTGGAATTCCTCGTTGAGCGGGGTCAGCCGCGCGAGCGAACGGTCCACGTGCGCGCTGCCCAGCACCTCGCGCCGCACGGCAAGGCCGGCGTCGTAGCGCGCATGGTCGTCGGTCACCGGCAGCCGGCCGCGCACGAAATCGAGCAGCGCCGCCGTGAAGCGGCCGGGCTGCTCGAAGCTGGAAATATGCGCGGCGGGCAGTTCGACAAAGCGGGCGCCGGGAATCGCGTCGGCCAGCGCGCGGCCTTCCTGCGCAGGGGTCGACGGGTCCTGGCTGCCGGCGATGACCAGCACCGGCACCTGGATCGATGCGACCGACTCGCGGAAATCGGCGTCGCGCACGGCCGCGCAACTGGCCGCATAGCCGCGCGGAGCGAGCCCGGCCAGCACATCGCGCAGGCCGTCCAGCGCGCGCTCGGCCGTGGCGGCAAACTCCGGCGTGAACCAGCGCTCGACCGAAGGCGCGACCATCACGGCCATGCCTTCGCGCCGTACGGTCTCGATGCGGGTATTCCAGCCGTCGGCATTGCCGATCTTCGCGGCGGTATTGGCCAGCACGATATGCGAGAACCGCTGCGGCGCGTGGATGCCCAGCCACATCCCGGTGAGCCCGCCCATCGACAGGCCACAGAACACCGCCTGCCCGATCCCCAGCGCATCCAGGATGGCGATGACGTCCTGCCCGAGCTGCGCCACGGTAAAGGCATCGCCCGGCGCGGTCGAGCGGCCGTGGCCGCGGGTGTCGTAGCGCACCACGCGATAGCGACCGGCCAGCGCGGCAGCCTGCGGCTCCCACATGGTGTGGTCGGTGCCGAGCGAGTTCGAGAAGAGGATGGCCGGCGCGGACTCGGGGCCGTCAACGGTGTAGAAGAGCCGGGCGCCGGCGTGGTCGAGGTAGGGCAATGCAGTCTCCTTGGGTGCGCGGCCGGCGGCGTGGCCGGCGCATCGCGGTAGTTCCGGGCTCAGGGCAGTCTCAGGACTGGCGCGCCGCCAGTGCGGATTGCCAGGCCTGCACGGCAGCGTCCGCAAAGGCCGCTGACTGGCCCGCGTAGTTGGCGGGGTCGGCAAGGCGATCCAGCGCGGCGTCATCGAGCAGGCGGGCATGCGCCGGATCGGATTGCAGCGTGCGGGCCAGCGCGTCGCGCAGGCTGGTGCCGTCGGCGACGGCACGCTGCGAGGCGCGTTCCACCAGATGGTGCGCCGGCAGCCTGCCGATCCTGCTGCCAAGTTCAAGCATCGCCGCCTCGCCGAGGATCAGGCCATGGGTCAGGCCGAGGTTGGCCCGCATGCGCGCCGCATCGACCTGCAGCCCCGCCACGACCTCGCCCATCTGGCGCAGCGCGCCGGCGGCCAGCGTCACGATCTGCGGCAGCGTGTCCCACTCTGCCTGCCAGCCGCCCAGGGCGCGTTCATGTTCCTGCACCATGCCCGCCAGCATCGTCGCCACCAGCGGGGGCACGCGCACCGCGGCCGTCAGCACCGCCGCGCAGCCGACCGGGTTGCGCTTGTGCGGCATGGTGCTGGAGCCGCCGCGGCCGGGGCCAGACGGCTCGGCCACTTCCGCCACCTCGGTCTGCATCATCAGCGAGATATCGCGCGCCATCTTGCCGAGCGTGCCGGTCAGCATGCCCAGCGTGGTGGCAACCTCGGCCATGCGGTCGCGATGCGCGTGCCACGGCAGCACGGGCGCGGCCAGGTCCAGTTCGCGGGCCAGCGCGGCGGTCACCGCGGGCGCGGCCTGGCCAAGGCTGGCGAGCGTGCCGGCGGCGCCGCCGAACTGCAGCGCGCGGGCCTGGGCGCGGGTAGCATCGAGACGGCCGAGATCGCGGCGCAGCGCATCGAGCCAGCCCGCGGCCTTGAGGCCGAAGCTGGTTGGCAGTGCATGCTGAAGCCAGGTGCGGGCGACCATCGGCGTGGCCCGATGCGCCGAAGCCAGCGCGGCGCAGGCTTCGCCCAGGCGCACCAGGTCGGCATCCAGCGCGCGCAGCGCGTCGCCGGCCTGGAGCACCAGTGCGGTGTCGATGATGTCCTGGCTGGTGGCGCCCCAGTGGACAAAGCGCGCCGCCTCGGCATCGCGCGCGGCCACGGCGGCGGTCAGTTGCCTGACGAAGGGAATCGCGAGATTGCCGGCAGCGACTGCGGCTTGCGCAAGCGCGTCGCGGTCAATGATGCCGGGATCGCGGCAGACGTCGGAGATCACGGCCGCGGCCGCGGCAGGGATCACGCCGCTGTCCGCTTCGGCGCGCGCGAGCGCGGCCTCCACGGCAAGCATGCGCTGCACCGTGCCGGCGTCGGAGAAAATGTCCAGCACGGCCGGGCTGCCGGACATGGGATCGGTAAGACGCGTAGCGGTTGGCATTGGGGGCGATGGGTAGCGTGAGTGGCCGTGACATCGACGGCCACCCGATTATGCGTCTGTTGCCGGCAGCGAGTGCCTCAGATATCGAAGAACACCGTCTCGCCCTGCCCCTGCAGCGCCACATCCCAGCGCAGCGTGCCGTTGCCGGCATCGCTGGCAATCAGCGTGCCGCGGCGCTCGGCGGGGACCAGCGCCAGCACGGCATCGGCGGCATTGGCGGCCGCTTCGTCCGGGAAGTACATGCGCGTGGCGACATGCTTGACCAGCCCGCGCATGAACACCGACACCATGATGTGCGGCGCCTGCGGCCGGCCGTCCGGGCCGGGCACGGTGCCGGGCTTGACGGTGACAAAGCGGAACGAGCCGTCGGCCTCGGTCGGCACGCGGCCGAAGCCGGTAAAGCCGGGCACCAGCGGCAGCTCGCGCGCATCGTCGGGGTGGCGGTAGCGGCCGGCGGGGTTGGCCTGCCAGATCTCGACCATGCCGTCCGGCACGGGCTCGCCGTCGGCGTCGGTCACGCGGCCTTCGATCACGATGCGCTGGCCAGCCAGTTCCGGCGCGCTGGCGGTCAGGTCGGCGCAATTCAGGCCGCTCAGGCCGATATGGAGATAAGGGCCGACGGTCTGGGATGCGGTGGCGTAGAGCATGGTCTTACTCCATCGGCGTGGCATCGCGGCCACGCAGCACGATATCGAAATGGTAGCCGAGCGCGTATTCGGGCTGGGTCGTCTCCCAGTCGAGGCTGGCCACAAGCCGGTCGCGCGCCTTTTCGTCCGGCACGCAGTTGAAAATCGGATCGAACGGCAACAGCGGATCGCCGGGGAAATACATCTGCGTCACCAGCCGCGTGGCGTAGGCGTTGCCGAACAGCGAGAAGTGGATATGCTGCGGCCGCCAGGCATTGTGGTGGTTGCGCCAGGGATAGGCGCCGGGCTTGATGGTCTTGAACTGGTAGCGCCCGCTGGCATCGGTGACGGTGCGGCCCTCGCCCGAGAAATGCGGGTCGAGCGGCGCATCATGCTGGTCGCGCTTGTGCACGTAGCGGCCGGCCGCATTGGCCTGCCACACCTCGATCAGCGCGTTCGGCACCGGCCTGCCATTCTCGTCCAGCACACGGCCGGTCACGAGGATGCGCTCGCCGATGGGCTCGCCGCCGTTGCCGACGGTGAGGTCGTTATCGCCTTCGCGGACGAACTCGGCGCCAAAGGTGGGACCGGTCACTTCAGACAGCGACTGCGGCAGCGCAATCAGCGGCTCGCCCGGCGAGCGCTTCTGCGTCGAGGCATAGGGATCGAAGCGGTATTCGGGCTGGGTGTCCCAGTAGGGACGGCGGTACTGGGCCAGACGGGTCATCGGGCAGTCTCCTCGTCGTTGGAATGGTTTGACTTTAAACAACACATAAAGTCATGTAAATTAAGATTACTGTTAAATACGATAACTTTTAGGCATGAAACCACAGGCCCCTCCCGCACTCGAAATCTTCCGCAATCGCGTGCGGCTGCGGCACCTCTATTGTTTCGTGGCGGTGTCGCAGACCCAGCACCTGGGCCGTGCGGCCGAACGCCTGGGCCTGACCCAGCCGGCCGTCTCCAAGACACTGAGCGAGCTCGAGGAACTGGCCGGCACCCGCCTGCTGGTGCGGCAGCGGGCCGGCACCGAACTGACCACCGCCGGCACGCGCTTCCTGCGCCACGCCCTGCGCATCCTCGCGGATATCGATGCCGCGGCGGACAGCATGGCCGGCGCGGATGCGCTGCCGCAGGAGCGCATCCGGCTGGGTGCGCTGCCGAGCGTGGTGCCGGCCGTGCTGACCGACGCCCTGCTGCGTTTCCGCGCCGCGCATCCCGAGGTCGGCCTTGCCGTGCAGACCGGCATGAACCGCAACCTCATCGACCAACTCAAGGCGGATGTGCTCGACCTGGTCATTGGCCGCATGGATGACCCGGTGGCCATGGAGAGCCTGTGGTTCGAGTCCCTGGGCCAGGACTCGCTGGCTCTGGCGGTTCGTCCCGGGCATCCCCTCGCCGCCGTATCGCGGCCAACGCTGGTGGACGCGCTGGCATGGCCGCTGGTGATTCCGGCCGCGGGCTCGATTCCCCGCCACAACACGGAAAGCCTGCTCGCCCGGCACGGCCTGCCCCTGCCGGGCGGATGCGTGGAAACCTCGGATGCCTATCTCGGACGCCTGCTGGCCCGGCAGAGTGACAGCGTGTGGGCAGCGCCGCTCTCCGCAACCAGGCGCGCGGTGTCCGAGGGAGATCTGGTACTCCTGCCAATCGATACGCAGGGCACCGAGGAACCGATCGGCCTGCTGCGGCACGGCGACCGCACGCTCACGCCGATGGCCGAGGCGTTGGCAAACTGCATTCGCGCCGCGGCCCAGCCTGCTTCCGCTCAGTGACTTGCGACGCTTGCGCCGCCATTGACTGAGTCGGCGGCACCCGCAGGCCAGCTGCTGAAATGCTTCACCAGCAGTGCACCGGCGGCAAGGAATGCCGGCACGGTAAGCAGCGTAAAAATCGTGTCGAAGCCCAGGTGCAGGCGCAGCAGTTCAGCACCGAGCAGCGCGCCGGTGATGCCGCCGAAGCGGCCGATGCCAAGCATCCAGGCAACGCCGGTAGCACGGCCCTGCGTCGGGTAAAAGGCCGCGGCCAGCGAAGGCATCGAAGACTGGGCGCCGTTCATGGCCGTACCGGCGAGGAAGATCAGTACGCCCAGCAGCACCTGGCTGCCGGTGCCGTGGCCCACTGCGTAGATCAGTACGCCGGTTGCAGCATAGGTGATGGCGATGACCTTGTTCGGATTGAAGCGGTCCATGAACCAGCCGGCCGCGATGGTGCCGATGCCGCCACCGAGCGGAAACAGCGCCGTCAGGAATGACGCGTGCTGGATCGAGAAACCGGCGTCCTTCATCAGCGTCGGCATCCAGCTCGTCAGCAGGTAGAAGATGACGAGGCCCATGAAGTAAGTGGACCATAGCATCGCCGAGCCCAGGCGATAGCCGGGCGCCAGCACGGTGCCGATGGCGGATCGGGTCGCAGGGGCCTGCTCGCCGATGATGAAGTTGTTGGCCCTGGACAGGTCTGCGCCAGTCACGCGTCGCAGCACGTTGCGGATCTGGGTGGCAGGATAGTTGCGCAGGACCATGTAGCGCACGGACTCCGGCAGCAGCGCCACCAGCAACAGCGCGAGCGCAAGCGGCACGATGCCGCCAAGCAGCAGCACGCTGTGCCAGCCGAAGTGCGGGATCATCGCGGCGGCGACAAAGCCGCCGGCCGCGGAACCAAGCGGAAAGCCGCAGAACATGGTGTTCACGAGCACGGCACGGCGGCGTTGCGGCGCGAACTCTGATGTCAGCGTCACGGCATTGGGCATGGCGGCGCCCAGGCCAAGGCCGGTCAGGAAGCGCCAGACCGTGAGCCAGCCCAGCGTGGGCGCAAACGCGGTGGCGAGACTGCAGGCGCCAAAGAAGAAGACGGACAGCACCAGCACCTTCTTGCGGCCGACCCGATCAGCCAGCGGACCGGCGAAGATCGCACCGAAAGCAAGACCGAACAGGGCCGCGCTCATGACGGGCCCGAGGGCGGCTTTCTCGATCCCCCAGTCCTGCACCAGCGCCGGCGCGATATATCCGATTGCGGCGGTATCGAAACCGTCAATGGCAACGATCAGGAAGCACAGCACAAGAATGAGCCACTGGTACCCAGTGAATCGCTGTCCGTCGATCAGGGCCTGGACGTCCGTGACGCCGCCCTTCGTTTGGGTGGGATGTTGCACTGCTGTCTCCGTTTTCCTGGAAATCGCACTAGCCATCCTGCAGGCCGGACATGCGATTTTGTTCTAATGGCGAACTGCTGTTCTCCAATTGAACGGAATCTTAGGCAACGGGCATTGCGACTCAGAATTAGCGTTAACCCGGCTGGAAATTGGCCGTTCAGCATGTGGATTTCACCGGAACGCGCCATTTTTTTGGAACCAGATTGAACATCTGGATCAGGGAACAGTGCTTTCTATCAGAAAACCAATTGTTCGTGAAATTTACTATCAGACTAGCCTTGCGGTATTTCGGCGGTATAACCAAATTTCATGCAAACAGCGCCAACTCTCAATTTACATTCCGAAACCCGCGACCTATAGTCCCTGGCCCCGGTGCGCCGAGCCGATGCAATCCTGCGGTGCCGTGCCTGTCCAATGTCTCAGGACACGCGGCGCCACAAGCCGCCGGCCCGAACAAATCCATCCGATCATGCAACGCCTGCTTCTCATCCTTGGCTGCCTGCTGATCGCAGCCGCCGCTGCCTGGCCCTGGCTGTCGAAGCTGCCACTTGGGCGGCTGCCCGGCGATATCCATATCGTCCGGGACGGGTTCAGCTTCTACTTTCCGATCACGACCTGCATCCTGGTGTCGGTGCTGGTGTCGGTCGTGATCTGGATCTTCCGGCGCTGAGGACTGGCAGGCGGACTAGGCTTGCGCCTCGGTCCGGAACACCGCCACCGCCCGCTGCATATGCAGCGCCTGCTCCTGCAGCGACTGCGCCGCCGCGGCGGCCTCCTCCACCAGCGCGGCGTTCTGCTGCGTGACCTGGTCCATCTGCGTCACCGCCTGGTTGACCTGGGCGATGCCGCTGCTCTGCTCGCGCGAGGCATGGCTGATCTCATCCATCATCGCCGTCACGCGGCCGATGGCGGCAACGGTGTTCTCCATGGTCGCGGCAACGTCCAGCGCCAGCGTGTTGCCCGACGCCACGCGCTGCGCCGATTGCGAGATCAGCGTGCGGATCTCCTTGGCCGAGCTGCCGGCGCGCTGCGCCAGCCCGCGCACTTCGGTCGCCACCACCGCAAAGCCGCGGCCGGCCTCGCCCGCGCGCGCGGCCTCCACCGCCGCATTCAGCGCCAGGATATTGGTCTGGAAGGCAATGCCGTCGATCACCGCGATGATGTCGACGATGCGCCGCGAATCGGCCTCGATCTCCTGCATGGTCTGCTGCATGCGCCCGACCGCGTCGCCGCCGGCGCGCGCCACGTCAGACGCCTCGCGCGCCAGCTCGCTGGCCTGGCCGGCATTGCTGGCGTTCTGCTGCACGGTGGCCGTCAGCTGCTCCATGCTGGCCGCGGTCTGCTCCAGCGACGAGGCCTGCTCCTCGGTGCGCTGCGACAGGTCGATATTGCCCTGCGCGATATCGCCCGCCGCCGCCAGCACGTTGTGTGCGCCGGCCTTGGTGTCGCCGATCAGCGCGCGCCAGCTGTCCACCAGCGACAGCAGGTGCCGCTTGATCTCGCTCAGTTCATCGCGCCCGCGCACCGCGATGCGCAGGGTCAGGTCGCCCGCGTTGATGCGTTCGACCATCTCCGCCACCTGCCGCACGTCGCCGCGCGTGCCGCGGCTGAAGCCGATGAACAGGTAGAACGCGGCGGCCACGGTCACCAGCGCAATGCCCGCCAGTAACACGAACTGCCTTTCCTGCTTCGCCACACGCTGTGCCAGCATGGCGCCCGCGACCTCGGCAAACGCCTTGTTGGCGGCCGCCACGCCTTCGATGGCGGCGGTGGCCTCGTCGAAGTAAGCCTTGGCATCGATGTCGATGCCGGTCGCGCCCAGCATCCGGACCTTGAGCGTGCGATGGAAATTGTCCATCGCGGCGAGTCGCGCCAGCGCGGCGCCGATGCGCGGCCGGTACGCCGGTGCCGCGTTCCCGACGCGCGCGATGTCGCGCCGCACCGTTTCCAGCCCCTCGTGGATCTGCTCGGCGAGCGCGCCCAGACCCGCCTGCTGCGCGGCATCGGCATAGCCGCCCTGCGCGATGATGCCAGCACCGCGGCCGCGCGCCAGCGCGCTCAGTTCGGCCAGGCGCGGCATCGGGCCCACCAGCAGGTTGATCAGGTAGTAGGAGCCCGCTTCGCTGTCCAGCGCCAGTTGCGAGCGCTCAGCCACGTCGCCGATAAACGCCTGCGTCTGCCGCACCAGTGCGCTGTGGCGCTCGAACAGCGGCCCGGCCATGGTGTCCAGGCCAAGCCCGCGCAGATGCTGCCAGTCCTGCTCCAGCTTGCGCGCCCCGGCCCCGAGTTCGAAAGCAGGATTCTCCGCGATGCTGCGCGTCAGCCCCGCCAGGCTGGCCGCGGCCTTGTTGTCGGCCCCATCGAAGGTGGCGCGAAAGGCCGCATTGCCCGACAACACCGCATTGGCGGCGCCGCGCCGGACCTGGGTCTCGCGCATGAAGTCGAGCGCATGCCCGACCACGGTGAGCCCCCGCACTTCATCGCCGGTGGTGCGGATCGATCGCGCCGCATCGCTCAGCACCACATACATCGCGCCGCATAGCGGCACCAGGAACAGCACGGCGATCAGCGCGAGCTTGCGGTTGATATTCAGGCGCGCCATCAGGCGCTCGGCGGGAAGGAAAATAGGAGTCATGGCGGTCGCGGAACTTGGCTTGGTTTTCCTCCTATCGGCCTTGATTTGCAGGCCTGAAGCACGAATTTCGAAGGTCTTGATGATGCGCAAATCCAGTGCAGAAAACGCGCTGAAGTGGGGCATAAAGCACGGGTTGCGGGCAGCGTCGGCACCGCTGCCTGCCCGCGTGCACCGAAGACGTGTGGGGCATCGGGCAAGGGGTGACGGCGGCCTGTCCGGCCTTGTGCCCTTGACGGCGTCGTCTTCGGCGCCTCCCTGAGCAAGCTCATGCGCGACGGGTCCGCTCGCCGCGCTCGCGCCGGCGCGGGCCCGGGCTCCCGACCATGCCCGGCGTGGGAATGGCTTGCCGCATGGCTTCGACAAACAACCTGAGCTTCGCCGGATAGAAGCGCGCATGGGGGTAGACCAGGTAGATCGGCAAGGGATCGGCCTGCCACTGCGGCAGCAGGTGCAGCAGCCTGCCGCTGGCAATGTCGTCAGCAAAGATCCAGGCCGAGCCGACGGCAACGCCCAGCCCCAGCCGGGTCGCCGAATGCAGCGCGTAGAGGCTGTCCGTGCTCATGCGCGGCTGGAATGCGATGCCTTGGCGCGCCTGCGTCTGCGCGTTCTGCAGCACGACCTCGTTGCGATAGAAGGTGCGCAGCGCCAGCCATGGCAGGCCCTCCAGGTCTTCCGGCCGGCGTGGCGGCGGCTTACCCTCAAACAGCGACGGTGCGGCAATGACCGCGCGCGGCACGTCGGCGAGCCGCACCGCCACCACGCCGGGTTCATGCACTTCGCCCACATGGATCGCGCAATCGATGGCCTCGGCGATGAAATCCGGGGTGCGGTCATGCAGCAGCCATTCCACCGAGACTTCGGGGTACTGCTGCAGGTAGCCGGCCAGCGGGCCGACCAGCAGCTCCTGCCCGAAAGCGTGCGGCACCACCACGCGCAACGTGCCGGCCGGCGCATGCCCGACCCCGCGCACGTCGGCCTCGAACATGGTCCAGTCGGCCACCAGTTCCTTGGCACGCTCATAGCAGCGCTCGCCGTCCTCGGTCAGCTTCATCGCATGCGTGGAGCGCTGCAGCAGGCGCACGCCGAGCAGCCGCTCCAGCGTCTGCAGGCGCCGGCTGACGGTGGGCTGGGTCGTCTGCAGCTGCGCTGCCGCCATCGAAAGGCTGCCGGCCTCGACGATGCGCACAAAGGTCTGCAACAGCTCGATGCGGTCGGCGCTGGTGGCGCCGCGGGCGGCTGCCCTGCCCTGCATGGTGGTGGTTCGCTGCGATGCTGGCTGGCGTTTCATACGCATCTCGTATAACCATTGTTCATCCCGCACGTCTACCAGAATCAGCCCGCGTGGACAACACTTCGAGCCATCCAAACCTGCCTGCGGATCTCGCAACCTCGATATGTCCTCTGTTCCCGCCACCCCATCCGCCGCCACCATTGCCAGCCCGCCCCTGCCGGGACGCCTGGTGCTGCTGCTTGCCGTCGGCGCGGGCCTGTCAGTCGCCTCGCTGTACTACAGCCAGCCCATGCTCGGGGTGATGGCACCCGACCTGCATGCCTCCGATTCGGCAACCGGCGCCATCCCGACCCTGACGCAGCTCGGCTATGCGCTGGGCATCCTGCTGCTGGCGCCGCTGGGCGACCGCTATGACCGCCGCCGCATCATCGTGGCCAAGGCAGTGGCGCTGGTCGGCGCCTTGCTGCTGGCGGGCCTGGCGCCCGGCATTGGCGCCTTGCTGGTATCCAGCCTGGTGGTGGGCCTGGCCGCCACCATGGCCCAGGACATCGTGCCCGCTGCAGCGGCGCTGGCGCCCGCGGTGCAGCGCGGCAAGGTGGTCGGGACAGTCATGACCGGATTGCTGCTGGGCATCCTGCTGTCGCGGGTGGTGAGCGGCTTCGTCGCCGCGCACTTCGGCTGGCGCGCCATGTTCATGATTGCGGCGGCCAGCATCGCGGCGGTCGCGCTGGTTGCCCGGCGCCAGTTGCCGCGCTTCACGCCCACCACGGTGCTGCCGTATGGTGCGCTGCTGGCCTCGCTGGCGGCCCTGTGGCGCGAGCATGGCGCCTTGCGCCGCGCGGCCCTGGCGCAGGGGCTGCTGTCGGTGGGCTTCAGCGCGTTCTGGTCCACGCTGGCAGTGATGCTGCATGGCGCACCATTCCATCTCGGCAGCGAGGCCGCGGGGGCGTTCGGCCTGGCCGGCGCCGCCGGCGCGCTGGGCGCGCCGCTTGCCGGGCGCCTTGCCGACCGCAGCGGGCCGGAGCGGGTGACCCGGCTGGGCGCGGCACTGGCGGCGCTGTCGTTTGCCGCCATGCTGCTGACCCCGCTGGTATCGCCGCATGCGCAGTTGTGGCTGATCGGCGCCAGCGCCATCGGGTTCGACCTCGGTGTCCAGATCGCCCTGGTCGCGCACCAGACCATCGTCTATGGCATCGATCCGGGCGCGCGCAGCCGCCTGAATGCCGTGCTGTTCGTCTGCATGTTCACCGGCATGGCCGTCGGCGCCGCGCTCGGCAGCCTGGCACTGGCGCGTTTCGGCTGGACCGGCGTGGCTGCGCTGGCGAGCGCCGCCGCGCTGGCTGCGCTGGCCGTGCGGCTGGCACCACGGCGTGGCGCGCGCTGAGGGCAGCCCCGGCCTGGCATGCTGAGCCTTCGCGCCGAGGCTGCCGGACCTCTACGCGACGGGCGCGAGCCCCTCCCCGTCCGTGCCGGCCTCCTCGCCGTCTCCCGGCGCCAGCGGAACCTCCACCGTCAGCGCCGTACTGCCCGGCGCCGACCGGATCTGCAAGCGCCCGCCGATGGCCGCCGCGCGCACCTGCATGTTGCGCAGCCCGCGCCCGCCGCGCGTGGCCCCGGTGTCGAAGCCGCGGCCGTTGTCGGCCAGCGTGATCCGGATCACCTGCGCGTCCATGTCCGCGTGGGCGGTCACGGTAAGGGCGGTTGCCCGCGCGTGCTGCAGCACGTTGGTGATGCCTTCGAGCAGCAGGTATTGCAGCTCCTGCACCTTGCGCGCGGTGAAATGCGCCAGCGCGGGCAGGCGCTCGACCTCCCAGTGGATGTCGAGCCCCCCATCGGCGATGCGCGGACCCAGGCGGTAGCGCAGGTTGCCCAGCACTGCCGCCAGGTCGCCGCCGGTGTCCTGCATGGCGTCGATGGAAAGCTTCAGCGAATCCAGGGCGTGCCGGACCTGCACGGCGATTTCCGGGGAGCTGGCCTTGCCGGATTCCAGCATCGAGATCGTGGTGACAAGCTGGCTGCCCAGGCCATCGTGCATGTCGCGCAGGATGCGGCCGCGCTCGCGCAGCGCGGTCTCCTCGGCGGCGATCTTCTGCGTGCGCGCGAAGGCCGCGCGCAGCTGCGCCTCGCGCTGCGCGACGCGCTCGGTCAGCACCTGGTTGGCGTCCTGCAGGCTCTGCACCGCGCTGGTGTAGCGCTCCACCAGCATCCACGCCATCACCACGCTGAACGGCACCGACACATAGCGGGTCATGGAATGGACCCAGTAGTAGTCACCGGTCAGCCAGACCTTGATCCAGTCCGCCAGGAACAGCAGCGCCGACACGCCCACGGTGGCGGCCAGCAGCGTCGCCTCGCGGCTGGGCCGGCGCAATGCGCCCCATACCATCGCGCCGGCCACGGTCAGGATGATGCCCACCTTGACCAGCCAGCTCAGCGGAAAGACCATCGGGTGGCTCGACATCGCGGCCAGCGGCGCGACCACCGGCAGCGCCAGCCACAGGTAGGCGTTGAGGGTGCGGTGCAGCCAGCGCCACGGCACGCGGATCACCAGCAGGCAGAAGCGGGCGATGGCGCCCAGGAATACCTCGCGCGCGGCGGCGACGATATAGCTGCGCAGCTCCGCGGGAATCGCCAGGTCATCGACAAAGTAGTCGAGCAGGCGCACGCTCCAGGCGACCTCGGCCAGCCCGTACAGGCCGAACAGCGGGTCGCGCTGGCGCCACCAGATCAGCAGCGCGAGGCCGCCCAGCACGACACTGAGCACCGCCGCAATCAGCGGGCCGACCACGCGCAGGCGGAAGGCCTGCTCGAACTGCGCGCGCACTTCAGCGGCCGGACCCACCGTCACCGGCAGCAGGCCCGAGCGCGCATAGGCGCGCGCCGCCACGGTGATGCGCAGCAGGTTGCCGTGCGCGCGCGCCAGCTCGGGCGGCACGGCCACGTAGTAGGGGCGCTTGGCCAGCGCCGACGAGGGTGCGTCCAGGCGCCCGCCGGCGGCGATCAGCACGCCATTGACGCGTACCTCGTAGCTGCCGCCGGCCCATGGCACGAACAGCCCCCCGGGGTCAGCCGCGGGCCAGTTGCGGTCAAAGCGCAGTTCGTAGGCCAGCGTGCCGGACTTGCCCGGCTGCTCCCGGTCCCAGTAGTCAGGCAGCGTCAGCGGGCGCGCCGGCAGCACCGTGCCGTCGGTCAGCGTGGCCGAGCGCGTGGCCGCGGCCAGTTCCATCGTGCCCGCGGCTGCCGCCACGCCGGACAGCATCAGGCAGGCCCATGCCAGCAGCACGACAAGCACGATCCGGAGGTGGCGCGGCCGATGCAGCATGGGGTGGGGTCACAAGGACTTGAGCAGGCCCAGCTTGGCCGCCTCGAACACGGCCTCGCCGCGCGAGCGCACTGCCAGCTTGCCGTAGATGTTCTTGATGTGCGATTGCACGGTATGCACGCTCAGCCCCAGATAGCGGGCAGTCTCGGCATAGGTATAGCCGCGCGAGATCAGGTCCAGGATCTCGTTCTCGCGCACCGACAGCACCACGGCGCCGGTGGCCGCGGCATCGCGCGCAACCGCCTCTGCCGGCGCGCCGCGCAGCCGGTTCACCACCTGCCGCGCGATCAGCGGGCTCATCGGCGAGCCGCCCGCGCGCAGTTCGCCGATGGAGGCGGCGATGCGGTCCGTGGTTTCGTCCTTGAGCAGGTAGCCGATGGCGCCCGCCTCGATGCTGGCCAGCACGTGCTGGTCGTCGCCGAACACCGTGACCACCATGCAGTCGCAGGCGGGATAACGTTCGCGCGCGGCGCGGATCACGTCGATGCCGCTGCCGTCCGGCAGGCCGAGGTCGCACAGCAGCACGTCGGGCTGGTGCTGCGCCAGCCAGGCCAGGGCCTCCGCCGCGCTGGCGGTGCAGCCTGCCACCACGGTGGCCGGCGCATGCATCTCGACGGCCTGCACCAGGCGGCTCAGCGCCGCCGGGTCATCCTCCACGATCAGGACACTAGTTGTGCTTGCCATGCCTGTCTCTTCCCGAGCCATGCCGTTGTGCCGCCCGTTGCGCCGGGCACGACGGCGGATTCTGACATATCCGTCCGCACCAGGGACGGCCGCGCGGCCTCCCTCAGGGTAAACGCCGCCGCCCCCACCCATCGCACAGTCTGCCGCGGTTTCCCATCCCATATTCTGGGGAGGCGCCTGAATCCACCTGCCCCTATGATCCGGCAAAACAGCCCAATCGGCCGCAGCCGGCAGTGCGGGCAACAAGACAGGCAAACAAGCGGGAATACGGGGAAGACCACCGTGACACATAAGACAGCCGGCACACCGGCCGCACGGGAAATCGGGCATGCAAGGGGGGAGCCCGCAGGCGCCATCCCGGCAACGGCCGCGGTGCGGCTGGCTGCCGGGATGGCCGCGTGCGGGCTGGCGGCGTTGCTGGCCGGTTGCCTGGCCACCGCACCGAACACGGCCGGCGTGGCCGCCATGGAGCTGGACGTCAGCCGCAAGGGCCCGGTGTCCGGCGTCGGCCTGGACGGTCACGACATCGTGGCCATGGCTGACCAGATGATGCGCGACATCCTGGCGGCGCAGCCGCGTTTTGCGCCGGGCAAGGATGGCAAGCGCCCGCGCATCGCCCTGGACAGCGCCAACTTCATCAACGACAGCTCACAGCCGCTGGACCGGCAACTGATCGTGGACCGGCTGCGGGTCAGCCTGAACCGCGCCGCGCAATCCCGCATCCAGTTCGTCAGCGCGCAGACTGCCCTGGTCGAACGCGAGCGCCAGGCCAAGCGCAGCGGCGCCACCGATGCCGGCACGCTGGGCCTGACCCGCGCGCGCATCGGTGCCGACTACAGCCTGTCCGGGCGCATCGGCTCGCTCGACAGCCGCAGCGCCGCCACCGGCATGGTGCAGCGCTACATGCAGATCTCCTTCGAGCTGGTCGAGGTCGAATCGGGCGAGCTGGTCTGGAGCAACATCTATGAATTCCAGCGCGCCGCGGCCGACGATGTGGTCTATCGGTAGGCGCGCCGGCGCGCTGGCGGCCTGCCTGCTGGCGCTGGCTGGCTGCTCCACCACGCCCCCCGCCCATCGCGGCTGCACGCCGTGGCGGCAGCAGCATGAGCGCCCCGCCCTGCCCGTCTCGTTCCTCTCGCCGGAGCTGGCCGACATGGTCGGCGTGCGCGAGCTTGGCATCGCACGCACCGCCAGCGGGCTCGGCTCCGTCAGTGCGGGCCTCTACAACTGCGCCGAATTCGACGTCGCGCTGCTGGTACGCACCCGCTTCCGCCCGCAGCAAGGCGGCACCGCCCCCGAGCCGCCCAGCGCCTGGCGCACGCTGGTGCTGCCGCCGCGCACGCAGCTCGACTACGCCGAGCACGCCGTCATGGCCGGCTCATTGCCGGGTGCGCTCGAAATCCTGGACGCGCAGCGGGCGCAGCAGCCCTACCGCCCGGGCCAGCTCTACCCCGCGCTGCCCGGGCCAGCACGCCCATGACGATGCGTTATGCCCGGTCCTGCCGGCACCCCTGACATCCATCCCGTTCTGCAGCCATGACCGGAGCTTGTTCCATGCCACGTCCTTCCTTGCTGGCGGCCACCCTCGCCGCCGTCCTCCTTGCCGGCTGCGCCGCCCCGCAGATGGCGCTGAAATCCACCCGCACCGGCGGCGACAGCTCGCCCCAGGTGCGCGCCGATATGGCCGGCAAGGCCGACCTGTCCAGCCTGAACGTGGGCGATACCGTGGCCGTGTCCCCCGGCAACAGCAAGGTCGTGGTGGCCTCGACCCCGCTGGTCTACACCCTGTATGAAGACGGCATGGTGACCCAGGCCGAAGTCAAGCGGCAGCTGGCGGTCAACCGCAAGGACGTGCCCAGGATCGAATTCATCAAGGGCGAACTGCACCGCGGCGACTTCATCCGCCGCGAGATCCTGCTGGACCTGCACAGCAAGGACCCCGACGAGTTCAACCGCACCATCCACTTCCTGGCCTTCAACCGCGGCGACAAGGCCTTCCGCGGCGACCTGACGGTCTATGACCTGCTGCCCGCCGAGCTGGAACTGGTCAAGCTGGGCAGCGCCAACAAGTACACCGACCAGACCATGGTCAAGGGCGTACTGAGCGGGCTGCCGTTCCTGTCGCTGGTGACGCTGGCGATGGACAACTATTCGAAATCCGATGAGCAGGTGGCGATGCGGCACGAGCGGCTGGACCAGGTGCAGAAGTTCACGTTCCAGCGGGTGGTGCTGGAGCCGGGCCAGGCGATCGGCTTCACCATGAAAGTGCGCTACCAACTGCCCGGCGAACAGGAGCTGGCCGATCTGCGTGAAACCGCCGCGCCGCTGGCACAGCACCGCTGAGGCCGGCAATGCGGATCCGCAAGACTGCCCGGGGGATGCGGCGCACCGCCGCCGCACTGGCCGCGCTGGCGCTGGCCGCGCTGGCGCTGGCCGCGCCCCTGCCGGGGGCGGCAGCCTGGTTCGACGGCGAAGAGAAGCGGCTGGCGGCCGAAGCCGACCGCTTCGTTGCCGACAAAGCCGCCGAACTCCAGCGCATCCTGCATACGCTGTACATGGAAGGCGAGTGGAATGCCGTGCTCAACTTGAACCTGCTGGGCCTGGCCGCGATCGAGGCCGGCCAGCCGCGCCTGGCCGGGCGCGCCTTCGACATGGCCGCGGCGCGCATCCTGCGCATCTATGCCGACGACCCCAACGCACAGCAAGCCAAGTCGCTGTGGTCCGCCGAAAGCGTCAAGGACTGGAAGGGCGAACCGTACGAACGGGCCATGACCTTCTACTACCGCGGCCTGCTCTATGCCAGCGCCGGCGACTACCAGAACGCCCGCGCAGCCTTCCTGCAGGCCGACATCCAGAACGCGTTCGGGCAATACGAGCGCTATGACGGTGATCAGGGCGGCTTTGCGCTGATGGCCTGGCTGGCGGCCTGGGCCTCGCAATGCGCCGGCGACAGCGCGCGCGCGGCTGAGCTGGCGGCGCGCGCGGCCAGGCACGCACCGGAGCCGTTCTACGCCCAGCCGCGCGGCACGCTGCCGCGGCACCTGAGCGTGTTCGAGCTTGGCATCGGCCCGGAGAAAGTCACGCTGGGCGACACCAGGAGCATCCTCGGCTTCCTGCCGCAAGGCGCGGCAGGAAGCACGCCGCGCATCGCCTATGCATCGGCGGTGAAGCCGATGGCCTCAGGCACTGCCGCCGACCTCGACCGCGTCGCGCTGACCCGGGGCGGGCGGCCAATCCAGGGCATCCTGGATGGCAAAGCCGTCTTCAAGGAAAACACCGCGACCATTGCCGATGCCGCGGGAGCGCTGTCCTCGGGCCTGGTGAATGCTGCGTTGTCGGGAGCCAACAGTGGCAATGCCGGCCTGGCGCAGGGACTGGGCGCAGCCGGGGCTGCCGGCTCGCTGATCAGCCTTGCCGCGGGGGCGATGTCCAGGGCGGCCAATGCCGAGGCCGATACCCGCTACTGGGCATCGCTGCCCAAGATCGTCTACCTGCAAGGCCTGGCTGCGCCGCTGGCATCGCCGGCCGTGCAGTTCACCCCTGGCGGCGGCGGCAAGCCGCGCTCTGCCCTGCTGCAAAGCCGCCATGGCGAATGCTCGCTGGCCTGGGGCCGTGAATATTCCGCCTTCGATGCCGAGCATGGCGGCGTGGCCAATCCCTCGCCCTGGCCGGCCGAGCCGGTCGAGTCCGGGCGCGAGCGCGCCAACGCGGTCCTGCGCACCGAACTGCTGGCCCTGCCGTTCGGCCAGTAGCACAGCCCCCGTTTGGGGGATATTTCCCACTTTTCCACGAAATTAGAGCGCTTTTGCCAGTTCTGTCGAATTTTGCAACCTGTACGCTACAATGCCTCGTCGTCAGCCGACGGGGCTGGCGGATCTGGAGAAAAACAGAATGAAGACGGGAAAACTGGTGGTAGGGCTGGCGCTGGCCGGGTTGCTGGCGGGCTGTGAATCGATGGACGGCGCAATGTCCTCCATCAGCGGCGTGCTCGACGGCACCGGCGACGTGCTGAGCGGCGACTTCCGCATGCTGGCGGATCCGAAGCCGGCTTCGCTGGGCGATATCTGGTCGGACTGGAAGAAGAACGAAATCACCGCGAAGAAGAAGTGGGATTCGCAGGCAATCCTGGTATCGGGTACGGTCTCCCGCATCACCAAGGTGGATGGCCTGGGCAAGTCGGACGACACCATCGCCGTCTACTTCAAGGACTCGGTCAATCCGCAGTGCACCGGCAAGGCGCTGATGCGCGACGCGCTGATGGTCAACCAGAAGAAGATCAGCAACCTGCAGACCGGGGACAAGGTCAACGTCACCGGCGTGCTGGCGACGCGCGATTCGGAAATGGCCAACAGCAGCAATACCGAATGCTATTTCGCGTTCAGCAAGTCGAAGATCGAATCAGCGGCCAATACCACGGCAGCTGCCGGCAGCGCGGCCGCTCCCGCCAAGGCAGCCACGACCACCAAGTCGACCAAATCGACAAAGTCGACCAAGACCAGCAGCACGAAGTAAACCAGCCAAAGGCGGCGACGGGCGGCAGTATGGCCGCCTCGCCCCAGGCTGCGCGTCTGGGCGTCCCTGCCTCGCACCATGTGGATCCTGCGGCACGGCACGCCCGTCCGGCCCTGCATCCCTTACAAGCTCTGAAACCGTTGCACGGTAGCGCACGCCAAAGTGCCGCAAATCCCCGTCCGCGGGGCACCCCCCTCCACACGGTACGAATCTTGCCCCTTCCTGATTACCCGCCAGCGGTTCGCGCACGGCATGTGCGCCCGCACATGGCGCCACACGCACACTGTCAGGAAAACAGCATGGGCTACTACTACGATGAGCGCAATGCGCGCAACGCGCGCCAACGCCGCCAGGCATGGCAGGACGATGACTGGCAACCTGAATCCGAACAGGAGCGCTGGCAAGCGCGGCGTCGGCGCCAGCAAATGGCCCCGGGCCAAACCAGCTACGGCGGCCCCGCCCGCCCGGACCGGGATTTCAACGAAGCGTACGGCGCCCGCAGGTACCCGGCACACCCGTCCGGCGAGCGTTACGGCAGCAACCTGCGCTACGGCCTGAACGGCGGCTATGGCTGGGAGCGTGCCAGCGAATGGCGCGACCCGCAGGCGTGGCAACGCGACGACGACAACGCCGAGCGCCAGTGGCGCCGCAGCGCCGAACGCGCACGGGATCCGCGTGAATCGCCGCGCACGCGCGGCCATGACACCCACTTCGGCGACCTGCGCAGTGACACCCGCTACTGGGTCGACCCGCACGAGGACTGGGAAGAGAAGCAGCGCTATGAAATCCGGCGCCACAGCCCGGGCTACCGGGAATATGCGCAGCGCCGCGGCTGGGAAACCGACAGCCCCGATGACGAGCGCGAAGGCTCGCATGGCGTGCTCTACAACCTGGGCCGCCGCATCGGCGAAGCCGTGGGCGACTGGTTCGGCAGCTCCGAACGCCGCACCGGCCCGCGCGGCTACCAGCGCAGCGACGAGCGCATCCGCGACCAGATCTGCGAGCAGCTCAGCTACGCGCGCGGCGTTGACGTCAGCGACGTCAGCGTCGACGTCAGCGAAGGCGTGGTGTCATTGACCGGCACCGTGCGCGACCGCGGCCAGAAGTTCTATATCGAAGACCTGGCCGACGGCACCTACGGCGTCAAGGAAGTCAACAACGACATCCGCGTGCGCCGCGAGGCCCCCGAAGCCCGCAGCACCAGCGATGTGACCGGCAGCACCTGGCGCGGATAACGCCAACGGTGGCGGGCGCTCCAGGCCGAGAGCGGCCTAGGCGCCCGCCACGCCAACCTCCGCCGCCAGCCGTTCGCGGATAAACCCCAGGAACGCACGCACACCCTCAGGCAATGTGCGGCCGGCCAGCGTCTGCAGTTCGACCGCGCGGCTGCGCATGCCGCGCTCCCGGATCGAGGCGGCGTGCAGTTCACCGCGGCGCAACCTGTCGCCCACGGTGACGGCGCCGGAGATCGACAGCCCGCCACCGTGCAGCACGAAGCTGGTCAGGGTCTCGAAGTGGTTGGTCACCAGCACCGGCTCGACCACCACCCCGCGTTCGCCGCAAGCGATGTCGAACAGCTGGCGCACGGTGTTGTCGCCCTCCGGCAGCGCCAGGGGATAAGGCTGCATCTGCGCCAGCGTGACGCTGCGAAAGCGCGCCAGCGGATGGTCCGGCCGCATGATGGCGATCACCGGCGCGGGCTGCCGGTGCTCCACGCGGATGCCCTGCTCCGCGGCGCGGCTGTAGGTGATGCCGATGTCCGCATCGCCATGCAGCACGATGCCGGTGACCTCGGCCGGCGACGCCACGCGCACATGGAACTGCAGGCCCGGATAGCGCTGGCGGAATTCGGCAATGATGCGCGGCAGGAACTCGATCGCAAACCCCGCCGAGCTGGCCACCCGCACCCGGCCCCGGCGCAGGCCCTGCAGCGCGGCAATCTCTGACACCACCCGATCGGCTTCCAGCGCGCCGCGCAGCGCATAAGCTGCCAGCAACTCCCCGGCGGCACTCGCCACCATACCACGCGGCCGGCGGTCGAACAGCGGCACGCCGAGCAACGCTTCGAGCGCGCCGACCTGGCGGCTCACGGCCGACACGGTGACATTCAGCCGCTGCGCCGCCTCGGTCAGCGAGCCGCTGCGTATCACCTCCAGGAAATAGCGCAGCGAGGTTTCCTGCAGGCGATGCGACAGCATGGGCGGCTCCGGGGGCTGGTTTGCGTTTTACGCAAGGATATTTGAAAAAATCATCGATTGCGGGAAACCGTGCGCCGCCCGTATGCTTTTTCCCGACACCACAGGAGACCCCCGAGCCATGGCGCCCACCCGGACCCCCGATCCCATCACCGAACTCGATGCCGTCGCCCTGTCGCGCGCCATCCATGCGCGCGAGGTCTCGTGCGTGGAAGTGCTCGATGCCTTCCTTGGCCAGATCGACCGCCACAACCCGCGCGTCAATGCCATCGTGGCTCCGGTGGAGCGCGACACCCTGCGCGCGCAGGCCGCCGGGCTCGACGCCGAACTGGCACGCGGCGCCAGCCGCGGCCCGCTGCACGGCTTCCCGCAGGCGCCCAAGGACATCAGCCCGGCCGCGGGCATGGTCACCACCAAGGGCTCGCCGATCTTCGCCGGGCAGGTCAGCGAGTACGACGCCGTGATCTTCGAGCGCATGCGCGCCGGCGGCGCGGTCTTCGTCGGGCGCACCAACTCGCCGGAGTTCGGCCTGGGCGGCCATACCTACAACCCGGTCTACGGCACCACCCGCAACGCCTTCGACCCGGCGCGTTCCGCCGGCGGCAGCAGCGGCGGCGCCGCGGTGGCCGTGGCGCTGCACATGCTGCCGGTGGCGGATGGCTCTGACATGATGGGGTCGCTGCGCACGCCCGCGGCGTTCAACCACGTGTATGGCCTGCGCACCTCGGTCGGCTGCGTGCCGCACGGCCCGGGCGACGAGGTCTTCTTCCAGCAATTCAGCGTGGCCGGCCCGATGGCGCGCAACGTGCCGGACCTGGCCCTGCTGCTGTCGGTGCAGGCCGGCTTCGACGCGCGTCTGCCGCTGACGCACCGCGCCGAAGCGCCCGGCACCTTCACGCTGCCGCCCGAACGCGACTGGGCCGGCGTGCGCATCGGCTGGCTGGGCAACCTGGGCGGCCACCTGCCGACCGAAGCCGGCGTGCTAGATACTTGCGAGCAGGCGCTCACGCACCTGCGCACGCTCGGCTGCACCGTGGACACCGCGCTGCCCGAGTTCGACCTGGAGCGGCTGTGGCACGCGTGGATCGACCTGCGCAGCTTCTCGGTGGCTGGCGCCAACGCGGCGTTGTACCACGACCCGGCCAGGCGCGCGCTGCTCAAGCCCGAGGCCGCATGGGAGATCGAGCGCGGCCTGGCCCTGCCGGGCACGCGCGTGTACGAAGCCCTGTGCGAGCGCAGCGCGTGGTACCAGGCACTGCGCTCGCTGTTCGAGCGCTTCGACTACCTGGTGCTGCCGGCCGCGCAGGTGTTTCCGTTCGATGCCGACTGGGACTGGCCGCACACCATCGACGGCCGCGACATGGACACCTACCACCGCTGGATGCAGGTCGTGGTGCCGGTCACCATGGCCGGGCTGCCCGCCCTGGCCGCACCCGCCGGCTTCGGCCGCCAGGGCCTGCCGGCCGGCATCCAGATCATCGGCCCCGCGCAGGCCGACGCCGCCGTGCTGCAGCTCGGCCATGCCTATGACCAGGCCGGCGGCTTCTCGCGCGTGCGCAGCCCCTGGCTCGATTGAGCCTTCGGCTGGTCCCGGCCCCGCTTCGTATTGCTTCCGATTGCCTTCTATTCCTACAACTGCCGGCAGGAGTGCCAACGATGACCGCAATGCCCCCGAAGCCGTTTCTCGCCTGCGCCGCCGCCCTGACCGCGGTGCTGTCCGCAACGCCCGCCGCCGCGCAGGCCCAATCCTGGCCGGACCGACCGATCCGGCTGGTGGTGCCCTTCGCCGCGGGCGGCGCCACTGACGTGCTGGGCCGCCTGCTGGCAGTCGGCCTCGGCGAAAAGCTCGGCCAGTCGGTAGTGGTCGAGAACAAGCCCGGCGCCAGCACCGTGATCGGCGCCACCCAGGCATCCAAGGCCGCGCCCGACGGCTACACGCTGCTGCTGGCGGCCAGCACCACGCTGACGCTGAACCCGGCCATCCGCCAACACCTGGGCTACGACCCCATCAAGAGCTTCACCCCGCTGGGCCTGGTCGCCGACATGAGCCTGGTGCTGGTAGCCAACCCGGACACGCAGATCACCACGCTCAAGGATCTGGTGACGCAGGCCAAGGCCCACCCCGACAAGTTCTCCTACGGCTCGTTCGGCGCCGGCTCCTCGGTGCATTTCGGCGCGGAGATGCTCAAGTCCGCCACCGGCATCCGCATGGTCCACGTGCCCTTCAACGGCAGCGCCCCCAGCCTGACCGCGCTGGCCGGCGGCCAGGTGCAGGTCGCCGTCGATACCGTCGTGGCCACCCTGCCGCTGATCAAGGGCGGCAAGATCCGGCCGGTGGCGGTGCTGTCGCCGCAGCGACTGCCGGCGTTGCCGCAAGTGCCGACTGTCGCGGAGAGCGGGTATCCCGGCTTCCAGATGGGCACGTGGTTCGCGCTGCTGGCACCCGCGGGCCTGCCCGCGCCAGTACAGCAGAAACTGGAGAAGGCCCTGGCAGACGTCGCCAACGCGCCGGCTACCAAGGCACGCATGGTCGAACTGGCGCTGACGCCGGCTTATGGCAATGGCGCGGCGGTGAAGGCGCGGGTGGAGAAGGAATTGCCCGAGATGCGGGCGGTGGCGGCGCGGGCGGATATTCGGGCGGAGTAAGTCCACCAGGGCGGCCGTCGGTTGCCGTCCCTATTCCACATGCGCCGCGAACCCCACCGTTCCCGGCGCAACCTCCTCGCGAAGCGTCAGCTGCGGAATCCGGTAGTCCCCCGCGTTCTGCCGCCGGAACGGAATCGGAGCGGTCGTCCCCAGCGCATCCAGCCGCTCGCCCAACTCCTCGCGAATCCGAGCAAAGCGCGCCTCATCAACCTTGCTGGTCCGATACACCAGGTACGGCGGCAGCACGTCAAACCCGGGGTAGTACAGGATGCCGTGGTGGATCGGGAACAAGATGTCGTCGATCGGGCCATTGATCCCGCGCGGGCTGTAGTGCGATTCCCAGCCGCCGGTGGTAACGACCAGCATGGCACGCTTGCCGGCGAGGCTGCCCTCGCCATAGCGGTCGCCCCAGCGTTCGTCAGAGTGCTCGCCGACGCCGTAGGCAAAACCATAGGCGTAGACGCGCTCGACCCAGCCTTTCAGGATGGCCGGCATCGAGAACCACCACAGCGGGAACTGCAGGATAACCGTGTCGGCCCAGCGCAGCTTTTCCTGCTCATGCGCAATGTCATCGCTCTGCAGCCCGTTCTCGAACGCGTACTTGGAATCCAGTGACGGGTGGAAGGGCGCATCGCCCGGCTGCGCCTTGGTATCGGCGCCGTCGAGCTGGGCCTTCCATTGCATCGCATACAGGTCCGAGACCTGGACCTGGTGCCCGGCATCGCGCAAGCGCTGCACGGCAAAGTCGCGGATCGCCCCGTTGAGCGACCTCGGTTCCGGGTGGGCATAGACAAGCAATACATTCATGACAGCAGCTTCCAATGATTGAGTGAAACCAGCATAGGCCGTCGTCCGCTATATTAGAAATGAATATCCAATATCCCAGGTATTGCCATGACTAATCTCAGGCGGCTCGACCTGAACCTGCTGGTGACGCTGGATGTGCTGCTGTCCGAGCACAACGTGACCCGCGCGGCCCAGCGGCTGCACCTGTCGCAGCCTTCCGTCAGCGTGCACCTGTCCAGGCTGCGCGATTACTTCGGCGACCCGTTGCTGTTGCCGGGCCCGCGCGGCATGCGTCCCACCGCCAAGGCCGAATCACTGCGCGAACCTTTGCGCGAGGCGCTGGGCGCACTGGAGCATGCGGTTTCGTCCGATAGTCCGTTCGATCCCGCTGCCTCGACCCACACCTGGCGCGTGGCTGCGACCGACTACGGCGAATCGACCATCGTGCTGCCGGCGCTGCAGGCGCTGCGCATGGCGGCGCCCGGCGCGCGCCTGGCCGTGGTCGAGATGGTGCCGCCGCGCATCGCCCGGCAGGCCGAGCGTGCCGAACTGGACCTGGCCTTCCATACCACCGATGGCTCGCCGCCGGGCCTGCACCGGCGTGCACTGTTTACCGAGCGCTATGTGCTGGTGGGCCGCGCCGGCCATCCGCGGCTGAAGCGGCGGCCCACGCTGGCGCAGTTCTGCGCGCTCGACCATGTGATTGTGTCGCCGGACGGTGGCGGCTTCTACGGCGTCACCGACGAGGCGCTGGTACTGGCCGGCATGCAGCGGCGTGTGGTGCTGTCAGTGCCCCACTTCCTGTTTGTCACGTCGGCCGTTGCCAGCACCGATCTGGTGGCGATGCTGCCCGAGCGGCTGGTGCGCGGCGTGCCGGGACTGAAGGTGGTGGAACCACCAGTCGAAGTGCCGGGCTATGAGATGTCGATGTTGTGGCCAGAGCGCGTGCATCGCGATCCGGCGCATAGTTGGCTGCGTGAACTCATCGCCACATCGGTCTGAGCGGCGCTGCCTCGCACGTTTGCATACAAAACTGGAATACAATCAGCTCTTTCAACGCTGCGGCATAGGATGGTACCCGGTGCCGCCCCAGTTTTGGAGGAGACCATGACGTATTCAGAAACGGGCCTGACTTCCCGCCACGTGGCCGCGCTCGCGCCGATCGAGGATTACCTGCAGGGCCATATCACCGGCAAGGCCGAGTTCATGTACAAGGCGTTTGCCGCCGACGCGCGCATCGTCTCGTTCCGTGATGGCAAGCTGCATTCGCTGACGGTCGAGGAATTCGCCTCGGCGCGCTGCCCCGGCCATCCCGCGGCGGACGAGGCGCAGCGCAAGCGTTTTATCACGCAGTTCGATGTGGTGGGCAATGCCGGTGTGGCCAAGGTGGTGCTGGAATACCCGGGCGTGACCTTCACCGACTACATGACGCTGCTGGAGATCGACGGCGTCTGGAAGATCGTCAACAAGACTTTCAGCGCCGCACCGCGCTGAAGATGGGACAGCCGCTGCGGCAAAGCGCCGCAGCGGTGCAGCCCGGGTCTACCTTGCGGCTGCAGGCAATCCTGGCTTTGACATCGGCCCGAAGAACATTGCCTTCACCCGCCCGCGCCCGACCACGCGCGCCACTTCGGCGATCACGCAGTCGTTGAGTTGCGTTCAGCCCGGCAGCACCGCCGTCGCTTCGATCTCGAACAGCATGTTGTCCAGCGCCAGCCGCGGCACCGGGATCAGCGTGCAGGCCGGCGTTGGCTTGTCGCCCCACATCTCGCGCAGCGCCGCACCGAAGGTGCGCAGGCGGTCGTGCGAGTGGTCGACCACCAGCACCGTGAGCTTGGCCACATCGCCCACGTCGGCGCCTGCCGCTTGCAGCGCGATGCGCAGGTTCTGCATGGCGCGTGCCACCTGGCGCGGGAAATCGAGCGGCAGGCAGCCGGCCGCGTCCTCACCGCCCTGCCCCGCGATATAGACGATGCGGGCCGGGCCTTCCACCATGGCCACATGCGAATAGCCGTTGGGCCGCGGGTCGTACAGGCCCTCGGGATTGATGAGGCTCAGCGAGGGATTGGGGCGGGCAACCGGCATGGTGGGCATTGAAGGCAGCGCGGGCATAGAAGGAGAACGCAAGGATGAGGGCGAGAACGGGAACATGGTCATCAGCTCTGTATTTGAGGCGTGGCGAACAATGGAGTCGCAAGTATCAAACCTCAACCTAAATTGAGGTCAAGCGCAGCCTTGGTGTTAGCATGGGCATTCCTCCGTTCCACTGGTGTCTTCCACTGCCGATGGCCTCCGCGAACAAGCCCCCCTCACCGCGCCGGCGCCGTGCCGCGCCTTCCGAAGAACTGCTCTCCGTCGGCGAAGTCGCCGCGCGCACGGGCATTGCCGTATCCGCCCTGCATTTCTATGAATCGCGTGGCCTGATCGCCAGCACCCGCAGCGGCGGCAACCAGCGCCGTTATGCGCGTGCCGTGCTGCGGCGCCTGGCCGTGATCCGCGTGGCGCAGCGCATGGGGTTGCCGCTGGCGGTGATCGCCGATGCCATGCAGAAGCTGCCGGACGGGCGTGCGCCCACCGCGGCCGACTGGCGCCGGCTGTCGGCGAGCTGGCGCGATGACCTGGATGAACGGATCCGGACGCTCACGCAATTGCGTGACCAGCTGGATGGGTGTATCGGGTGCGGGTGTCTGTCGTTGAAGGCGTGCCCGTTGCGGAACCCGCATGACGCGCTGGCCGGGGAAGGGCCGGGGCCGCATTTCCCGCCTACTGCAATGTCTGCAGGTAAGCCAGCAGATCGCTGATCTGCTTGTCGTCACTGAGCCCCCAGAAGCGCATCTTGGTGCCAGGCACGACCTTGCCGGGCGAATGGATGAAGGCACGCAGCGTGTCATGCGACCACACCACCTTTGAAGCGCGCATCGCCTCCGAATACTGGAAATCGCTGGTGCCGCCCGCGGCGCGGCCGAAGATGCCGTTCAGCTGCGGGCCAAAGCCTGCGCGCGCGTTGCGGCCGACGTGATGGCACGAGGCGCAGCGCGTGGCGAAGAGTGCCTTGCCGGCCTGGATATCGGCGGCAGTGGCTGCAGTGGGGATGGCGGTGAAGGCGGCCAGGGCCAGCAGGACAAAGGCGGTACGGCGCATGGAGCAGCTAGGGAAGGAAAGGGCTTCGGCAACGGGGTTGAATGATACAGGCGTAGCCAGGACGTCCCGGCCCTGCAGCGGGGTTACACCACGTCACACTTGCAACACTTCGCGCGTCCCATATTACAGGCCCGCCCCCTACAGTGAGCCCATGTCCAACGCCCCTTGGGAGGCAACCATGAAACGAATCATCGCAATGGCGGTAGCAGGTGGTGCAATGCTGGTGGCCAGCGCCGGGGCGTACGCCGGTGTGAATATCGATATCGGCATCGGCGTGCCGGGCGTGGTGGTGGCCCAGCCGGCGCCAGTCTATCGTCCAGCCCCGGTCTATGCCCCTGCGCCGGTGTATGCGCCGGCTCCGGTTGCCTATGCGCCCGGCCCGGTAGTGGTGGCACCGCGCCCCGTCGTGGTGGCACCGGTCCCGGTACGCTACGACTATGACCGCGGCTATCGCAGCGACTACCACCGGGGCTACTACCGGGAAGGCTACCGCGAAGGCTATCGAGACCACCGCCGCGACTGGCGCGAGCGCGAATGGGCACACCGTCATGGTCACAATGACGGCTACGGCCACGGGCGCCGCTGGGACTGACGGGTTCGTATGGGGCGGGCGCCACGGCCACGGCCGCGGCGCCCGCCTGCAAGGATTCGCCAGTCAGGCTACCCTGTCGGCAATTTCCAGATCCGGGCCGGGGCCATACCCCTGCCCATGCCAGGAGTAGCCATGCCCCAACCCATCAAGATCGACTTCGTCTCCGACATTGCCTGCCCCTGGTGCGCCATCGGCCTGTCTTCGCTGCAACTGGCGTTGCAGCGCCTTGGCGATGCGGTGGATGCCGAGATCGTCGTGCATCCGTTTGAACTCAACCCGGGGATGCGCCCGGAGGGCGAGGCGATCGTCGACTATCTCGGCAGGAAGTACGGGCGCACCCCGGCGCAGATCGCAGAGACCCAGGCCATGATCCGCGAGCGCGGCGCCGGCGTGGGCTTTCCGTTTGGCGAGCGCACCCATGTCTACAACACCTTCGACGCCCACCGGCTGCTGCATTGGGCGGGCCTGGAAGGCAAGCAGCTGCCGCTGAAGCTGGCGCTGCTGCGCGCTTACCATGCCGATGGCAAGGACCCGAGCAATCACGAGGTGCTGATCGAAGCCGCGCAGGCCGTTGGCCTGGATGCCGCGGCGGCGCGCAAGGTGCTGGACAGCGATGACTATGCCGATGCGGTGCGCGCGGAAATCCAGGAGTACCAGCGCATGGGCATCCAGTCGGTGCCATCGATCATCTTCAACAACCGCTACCTGGTCACCGGCGGGCAGCCGGTGGAGGCTTTCGAGCAGGCCATCCGGGAAGTCGTGGCCGAGGCGCAGCAGGCTGGGAACAGTTGAGCCGCCACGCATCGGCAGGATAAAAAAGCCCGCCCGGAACCCCGGGCGGGCAAACACTGCCTCTCGCTCCCTATCTTTCAACGTGCCGCCGGCTTCATCCCTGCCGGCACCGCATCCGCCGCCAGCGGCGTACGATTCGCCAGCCCCAGCACCACCTGCCAGGCAAACGACACCGCGCCGACGATAAACACCACGTCGCCGAAGGTGCGCACCCAGCGCAGGGTCTGCAGGATGGGCTGCTGCATGAAGGCCTCGCTGCGCGCATACCAGGTGCCATGCTCGACGCTGGCCAGGAACTGGATGATGCCGATCGGCAGCAGGCTGGTGCCGATCATCAGCACCAGGCCGAGGTTCAGCCCCCAGAAGGCGGTCTTCATCAGCGTTGGGCTGAGCCGGTAGGCCGGGCGCACGTAGCGCAGCACCAGCAGCGTGAAGCCCAGCGCCAGGAACCCGTACACCCCGAACAGCGCGGCATGGGCATGCACTGGCGTGGTGTTCTGTCCCTGGATGTAGTACAGCGCGATCGGCGGGTTGATCATGAAGCCGAACACCCCGGCGCCCAGCATGTTCCAGAACGCCACCGCGACAAAGCACATCAGCGGCCACTTCAGGTCTGCCATCCACGGCGCGCGCCGCTTCAGGCTCCAGTTCTCCCAGGCCTCATGGCCCAGCACGATCAGCGGCACCACTTCCAGCGCGCTG
Organism: Cupriavidus sp. GW823-FHT07B10; assembly: GCF_058794355.1. NCBI lineage: Bacteria > Pseudomonadati > Pseudomonadota > Betaproteobacteria > Burkholderiales > Burkholderiaceae > Cupriavidus > Cupriavidus sp. GW823-FHT07B10. The sequence continues at coordinate 124,539 of NZ_JBXAGS010000004.1, read as the reverse complement.
AAGGCGGCGCCCACTGCCATCACGGGCGTGGTGGTGCCGGCAAAGTACAGGTGGTGGAAGGTGCCGGGAATCCCGCCCAGCATGAACAGCGAGGCCGAGGCCAGGCTGGCGGCCGTTGCCATCGGGCGCGACACCAGGCCGAGCGTGGAGAAGATGAAGGCCAGCGCGGTGGTGGCAAAAACTTCGAAGAACCCTTCCACCCACAGGTGCACCACCCACCAACGCCAGTACTCCATCACCGTCAGGCTGGTGCGTTCGCCGTAGGCCAGGCCCGCGCCGTAGAACAGGCCGATTGCCACCACCGACGAGGTCAGCAGCGCCAGCAGGTTGCGGTCGGTGCCGCGCGCGCGCAGCGCCGGCAGGATGCCGCGCATCATCAGCACCAGCCAGATCAGGATGCCGGCGAACTTGCCGATCTGCCACAGCCGGCCCAGGTCGACATACTCATAGCCCTGGTGGCCCAGCCAGAAGTTCAGGTGAGCAGGCAGCTTCTGCGCGATCGCCAGGTAGTTGCCGGTGAACGATCCCACCACCACGACCACCAGTGCCCAGAACAGGACGTCGACGCCCAGGCGCTGGTACTTCGGGTCCTTGCCGCCGTTGATCAGCGGCGCGAGGAACAGGCCCGCGGCCAGGAAGCCGGTGGCGATCCAGAACAGCGCGCTCTGGATATGCCAGGTGCGCACCAGTGCGTAGGGGAACCACTGCGAGACGTCGATGCCGTAGAACTTCTGGCCTTCGACGGTGTAGTGCGCGGTAAAGCCGCCCAGGAACACCTGGAACACGAATAACGCCACCACCAGGAACAGGTACTTGCCGAGCGCGCGCTGCGACGGCGTCAGCGCCACGGCCAGCAGCGGATCGCGTGCCGGCGCCTGCGGCGGCGCGTCTTCCTTGCCGCGCAGGAAGGCCCATGCCCATACCAGGAAGCCGACCCCGGCCAGCAGCACCACCACGCTGATTACCGACCACACCACGTTCTCGCTGGTGGGCTGGTTGCCGATCAGCGGCTCGTGCGGCCAATTGTTGGTGTAGGTGGCTTCGTGCCCCGGGCGCGCGGTCGATGCGGCCCACGCGGTCCAGAAGAAGAAGTGCGTGAGTTGTTCGCGGCGCTCGGCGCTGGGCAGCGTGTTCTCCTTCATCGCGTAGTGCTCGCGCGTGGTGTGCAGCGCCGGCGCGTCGGAGAAGAGCTGGTCGTAGTAGGCGGCGGTGTCGGCAATGGCCTGCGCGCGGCGCTTCGACACGGTCAGCACGTTGGTGGCCGGATCGGTGGCATTGCCGCGGTACTCGGTGCGCAGCTGCTCGCGCAGCGCGGCCTGCGCCGGCGCGTCGAGTTGCGCATAGGGCCGGCCGTTGGCGTCCTGCGCGGCCAGCTCCAGCCACGCGCTCAGTTCGCGGTGCAGCCAGTCGGCGGTCCAGTCCGGCGCCTGGTAGGCGCCGTGGCCCCAGATGGAGCCCAGCTGCATGCCGCCCACGGATTGCCAGGCGGTCTGGCCGTCCAGGATCTCTTCACCGGTGAAGAGCGTGCGGCCCTCGGTCGTGACGACCTTGGCCGGCATTGGCGGGGCCTGCCGGTACACCTCGACGCCGTAGTAGCCGAGCAGGGAGAACGTGACCGCCAGCACGGCGATCAGCAGGAACCAGAGTCTGCGGTAGGAACCCATGATGCGAAGTCGTTGGTTATGGTGGCGGGAGGGCTCAGGCGTGCGTCGAGCAACCGCAGCCAGTGGCTTGCGCGGCGGCGGTGGCGACCTCGAACAGCACGTTGTTTTCCAGGTGGATGTGTTCCATCAGGTCTTCGCGCAGCGTGCGCAGGCCCAGGTAGAGCGCGCGCCAGGTATTGCAGGCCGCGCGCGGCAACGTGATGTCGTTGGTCAGCGCCGCCAGCCGCTGCAACGCCACGCCGTGGTCGTCATGCTCGGCGCGCATCACCGTGATCGGCCGGCCCGCGGCGGCATGCAGGCCGCGCGACAACATCGGGAACAGCACCTGCTCTTCCTTCTGCATATGCGTTTCCAGCTCGCCCAGCATCTCGCTCAGGTGGTCGGCCAAGCCAAGCGGGCAATCGGGCCGGTCACCGTGCACCTGCTCGACGCGCCGCGCCAGGCGGATCAGCTCGGGCAACTGCTCGCGGTGGCGCGCATGGAAGCGCGTGAGGATATGTTCGATCAGCTCGGCCGGCGCCGCCGTGTTCCAGTCCTGTGCCGACGGCCCTTCGTCCTGCAGCGCGCGCAGTTGGGCGTCGATGGTGCCGACGGCAGCCGCATCGAGACCCTTTTGCTGCGCGGCGTCGCGCAGGGTCTGCTTGCCTCCGCAGCAGAAGTCCAGCCCGTAGTCGTGGAAGATCCGGGTGGCACCAGGGATCAGGCGGGCCAGTTGGCCAAGCGAGTGGTCCTGCAAGGTCATGATGGTTGCTCCATGTGTAAGTTATGGCCTGCACGACTTACGCGAGGAGCGTGCCTAAAAAAAACCTATCCAGATCAATGGGTTGAAACACTGACGGTAATTAATACCCTATACTTCTCGCGGTACTTATCACCCTTACGGTATTTTTAACCATGCTACCGAGCGCGATGTATCCCGAGTTGCTGGCCGACCTTGTCACCGACCTGCCGCATGCGGTGCGCCTGCAGCGGCTGGTCAGCATGCTGCGCACGCATTTCCGCTGTGGCGCGGTGGCGCTGCTGCGGCTGGAAGAAGACCACCTGCGCCCCGTTGCGGTCGATGGCCTGGTGCGCGATGCGCTGGGCCGGCGCTTTGCGGTCGGCCTGCACCCGCGCCTGGCCGCGATCCTGGCGCGGCGCGGGGTGACCTGCTTCCATCACGACAGCATGCTGCCCGACCCATACGACGGCCTGATCGACGAGCACGTTGGCGAGCCGCTGCCGGTGCACGACTGCATGGGCACCAGCCTGGCCGTGGACGGCCAGCCCTGGGGCGCGCTGACGCTGGATGCGCTGGCGATCGGCACCTTCGATGCCGCGGCCCAGGCCGAGCTGCAGCGGCTGACGGTGATCGTGGAAGCGGCCATCCGCACCACCCGGCTGGAAGGCGAGATCCGCGCGCTGCAGCTGGCACGCGGCACGCCCGAGGCCGACGAAGGCACGGCCCAGCATGGCGACATCGGCGGCGAGATCATCGGCCAGAGCGAGGCCATCGCCAACCTGCTGCATGAGCTGGAGGTGGTGGCCGATACCGACCTGCCGGTACTGCTGCTGGGCGAGACCGGCGTGGGCAAGGAGCTGTTCGCGCACCGGCTGCACCGCCAGTCGCGCCGGCGCGCGCAGCCGCTGGTGCATGTCAACTGCGCGGCGCTGCCGGAGTCGCTGGCTGAAAGCGAGCTGTTCGGCCACGCGCGCGGCGCGTTCTCGGGCGCGACCGGCGAGCGCCCGGGACGCTTCGAGGCCGCCGACGGCGGCACCCTCTTCCTCGATGAAGTCGGCGAACTGCCGCTGGCGATCCAGGCCAAGCTGCTGCGCACCCTACAGAACGGCGAGATCCAGCGGCTGGGCTCGGACCGCCCGCGCCGCGTCAACGTGCGCGTGATTGCCGCGACCAACCGCAACCTGCGCGAGCATGTGCGCGACGGCTCGTTCCGCGCCGACCTGTACCACCGCCTGTCGGTCTACCCGATCCCGATCCCGCCGCTGCGCGAGCGCGGCAACGACGTGCTGCTGCTGGCCGGGCGCTTCCTGGAGCTGAACCGCGCGCGCCTGGGGCTGCGCAGCCTGCGGCTGTCAGGCGGTGCGCAGGATGCGCTGCGCAGCTACCGCTGGCCCGGCAACGTGCGCGAGCTGGAACACGTGATCAGCCGCGCGGCGCTGCGTGCCGTCAGCCGTGGCGCGGGCCGCAATGACATCGTGACGCTGGAGCCTGAACTGCTCGACCTCGACGGACTGGAAGTGCCCGCAGCACACCATGCCGGCGCCGGCATGGCCAGCGCGTTCGCCGCCCCGGCGCTTGCTGCAGGCATCACCCTGCGCGACGCGGTCGAGCAAACCCAGCGCGCCTGCATCGAACAGGCATTGAAGGACCAGGGTGGCAATTGGGCGCAGGCAGCGCGCCAGCTGGGTATCGATGCCAGCAACCTGCACAAGCTGGCCAGGCGGCTGGGGTGCAAGTGACTGACACACTCGGGTGCCAGGATGCAGACATGGCGATGCGCGCCATTACCGCATAAGCTAGTCCGGGTGTGCCGCCCGCATGTCGGCATCGCCGTGTGCAGCAACTGCCGCCCCGCTGCGCGCACGCCCACCACCGGAGATTCCCGTGATGATGACCGCAATGCAAACCTTCTGGCCGCTCGGCTTCCGGCCGTTTCCCACCTTCTTCTCCGGCGCGCAGCAGGTCGAGGCCATGCAGGCCGACCTGGCGGACAACTGGCGCCGCATGGCCGAACTCAACCTGGAGTTCGCCCGCACCATGTATGAGGAGTTGCAGTTCGATGCCATGGGCGCGATCCTCGCGCCGGAGCCAGAGGCCTTCTATGCGCGCGAGATTGCCTGCGAGCTGCCGCTGATCGGCGGCCCGCTGCACTATGCATCGGCCATGCTGGAGCTGTACGCCCGGGCCCAGCAGAAGTGGATCGATGGCTGGGGCCACCTGCTGACGCGGGGCCTGATGCCTGACTGGCAAGACATGCAAAAGGACGTCACCGACGTCCCCTTCTGGCTGGTCCGCGAAACCCCGCGGCCGGCATGACCCGGCCGCCCCCGCCTTGCGCCGTCGCGGCGATCATCCCGATCGGTTCGCCCGGCGCCAGGTAGTGGCGCGCGCGCACCCCTTGCCTGCCACCTGTTGCGTCGGCGCACCCACTGCCAAGCCAGCCGCGCAGCCCGGTATCATGCTGGCTGACGAGATCGCGGATCGCCGGAACCAACGCCCGGGTCTCGGGACGCGCTCCGCCTTCAATGCCCTCATATTCCCTGGTTCTCCTGCTTACCGTCGCCGTGGTCGCCTGCATCGGCATGGCCATCGCCACCTGGCCGCGGCGCGACGATCCGACCGTCCAGGCGTTCCTGGTGCTGGCATTCGGCGCGGCGACCTGGAGCGGCGGCCGCCTGCTCGAGATCAGCTCCACGGACCTGGAAGGGCGCATCCTGTGGGCCAAGATCCAGTACCTCGGGATCGTCGCCGTGCCGATCGGTTGGCTGGTGGCGATGGTGCACCTGAGCCGCCCGCGCTATGTGGTGCCCTGGTCCAGGCTGTGGCTGCCCGTGCTGGTGGCCGTGGTCACCGTGGTGATGGTCTTCACCAACGAGCGCCACCGGCTGATCTGGCCGCGCATCACGCTGATGCCTCCCGGCGTACTGCCCGGCGCGGTGTTCGACCATGGCATCGGCTATGCCGCGGTGGCGGCCTGGTCGTACCTGCTGCTGGGGGTGAGCCTGCATTTCCTGGTGACGGCCGAAGTGCCCAACGGGGCCTTGTCGCGGCGGGGCCGCGCCATCCTGGCGTCGGGCCTGGCCTTGCCCCTGGTTGCCAATGTCGCCTACCTCAACCGCTGGACCGGGCCGCTGGGCGGGGACCTGACGCCGGCGACGTTCTCGCTGATGGCGGCGCTGGTCTGGTTCTGCGCGCTGCGCACGCACCTTGACGATATCGGCCACTACGCCCGCCTGCAGGTGTTCGATGCCCTCAGCGAGGGCTGCGTGATCGTCGACAGCCATGGCGCCATCGTCGAATTCAACCCGGCCGCCGCGCAGCTTTGGCCGGCCCTGCGCCGCGGCGACCCACTGCCCTCCGGCTGGGAAGCCGCGCTGCAGCACTCGCCTGCCGACACTGCCAGCCTCGCGGCCACGCCTTTCGTGCCACCGGGCGCGCCCTTCGAGCTTACCGTGGAGCGTGTCGCCCGCCTGGACGGCAGGCAGATCGGCAGCCTGCTGTTTTTGCGCGACATCAGCCGCTTCCAGTCGCGCGAGCTGGCCCTGACCGCGCGGCTCGGCCAGACCGAAGAGCAGTTGTGGCAGGTGCAGGCCGACCTGGACATCGACGCCCTGACCGGCATCCGCAACCGACGCTACTTCCAGCGCGAGTCGATCGCGGCCGTGACCCGGGCGTGCGAGCGCAGCCAGGCGCTGGGCCTGCTGATCCTGGATGTGGACCAGTTCAAGCAATACAACGACCTGCATGGCCACGTGGCCGGCGACGACTGCCTGCGGCAGATTGCCGGCGCCCTGGCCCGCACGCTCTCCGGCGAGCAGTTCTGCGCCCGGCTGGGCGGCGAGGAATTCGCGGCGGTGCTGCCCGGCGCCACGCGTGAAGAGACCCGTGACGTGGCGCGCCGCATGGTGGCCGTTGTGCGCGATCTCGGCATCGCGCACAACGGCACGCCGGTGCAGCCGGTGGTCACCATCAGCGTGGGCGCGGTCTGGACCGTGCCGGAAGCGCCGCGGCTGGAGCCGCTGCTGCACCGCGCCGACAGCGCTATGTACCGGGCCAAGCGCGCGGGACGCAACCGCTTCATGCTGGACGGCGACGCCTGAGCGGCACGGCTACGACGCCGCACCTGCCCGCCCCACGGTGGCGCCATGCAAGGCCACCAGCCGCGCCGCCGCCTGGCTGACCCATGCAGGCCGCGGCGCGGCGTCGAGCCAGTACTTGACCTCCAGGCCCAGCGCGGTATCGCCGCTGATCACCAGCCGGCGCTGGAAGAACAGCGTGTCGGTATCGGCCTCGCCGCCCAGCAGGCGCAGGTAGTCGACCGCGCAGGCGCGCAGCGTCAGCTCAGGCTCGGCGTCCGCTGCCGCGGCACGAAAGCGCCCGCCTTCGCAGCGGAACGGCACGGCCAGCCCAAGGTCCTGCACCGTCAGCAGGAAGGCGTGTCCGTCCAGTGCGGCCGGTGGCTCCAGCCATCCCGCTCGGCGCGCCAGCTCCAGCGCCGCCACCAGCGGCAGCGCCCTGGCACGGGCGGGCATGCGCCGGTGCACGCCCGCGATCAGCTTGTGCAGCGCGCTCATGCCCGGGCCTCCCAGGCGATGCCCGCGCTGCCGTGCCAGTAGCCGTTGCAGGGCTGGGCGCCGGTCGGCGTGATGCCGCTGGCAGCGGGTGCCTGTTCACCAGCACGAATCGCCGCGAGCTGTTGCACCACCTGCAGCGTGCCGGACGAATGCGGGCTCACGCGCAGCATCCCCACCCCCATCCGCGCCATCGCCAACGCCTCTGCGCACAGGTCCAGGCAGGTGGCGCTCTGCGTCTGCACGCCGTTGAGCGTGAAGAACGCCTGCCCCTCGCCGGTGGCTGCCACCAGGCCGTCGGGATAGTCCATGCAGCGGAACTCGCAACTGTCCTTGCGCAGGCGATGGTGGCGCGCGGTAAAGCAGCGCGCCGAGAACGCCAGCGGCAGCCGGCCCCAGACAAGGGCTTCCAGGCGCATGCCGGTGGGGCGCGCCGCTGCCAGCGCGGCCAGTGTGGCGCCATCCATCTCCACCGGCGCGACGCAGCCGGCCGCGCCCAGCCCGGCCAGCCACGCCAGCGTATCGGCGTGGTAGACATTGAGGTGGGGGCCGCCGACAAAGGGCCGCCCTTGCATGCAGCGCACCGCGCCAAGGTCGTTGGCCTCGACCAGGTAGTCGTCCTGGGCGCAGGCGCGGCGCATCCAGGCGATGTCAGTGTCGGACTCCACCAGCACCGGCGTGGACAGCACCACCTCCTTGCCGGCATCGCGCAGCATTTGCGCAATCTCCAGCCATTGCGCATGGCGGACTTCATGGCGGCGCGTGCAGACGGTCTCGCCGAGATAGACGCGGTCGACCGGCGCATCGGCGACCGACGCATAGAACTGCATCACGGCCTCGCGCGGCCAGTAGTACAGCAGTGGGCCCAGGGCGATGCCGAAGTCGGGCATCGCTACGGTTTGCGGCATCGCGGCCGCGGCAATCTCTGGCATGGGAAGCTCCGTCATGGCCGGTTCAAGGCAGATCGATGTCATGGGTGTCACCGCCACGGCCGGTCATAGGCGCCTTGCGTGACCTGGTCGCCTTCGGCATGGCGCCCCAGCGTGCTCTGCCACTCTTGCCGCGGCACGAAGCGTGCCGGATCGGCGCAGGCCGCGTCGATGGCCGCGCGCAGCACACCGACCACATCGCCCACATAGCGCGGGCTGCGCTGCCGGCCTTCGATCTTGATGGCAGCGATGCCCATGTCGATCAGCGCCGGCAGCAGCGACAGCGCATTGAGGCTGGTGGGCTCTTCCAGCACGTAGCCGCGCTCGCCCTCCACCTCGAAGCGGCCCTTGCACAGCGTGGGATAGCCGGCCGGCTCGCCCGGCGCATAGCTGTCGATCAGGATGCCCGACAGCCGCGCCTGCATGGTGCCGTCCTGCTCGGTCCAGCGCACCGCGTGCGCGGGCGAGCAGACGCCCTTGTTGTTGGGCGAGTCGCCGGTGGCGTAGGACGACAGCAGGCAGCGCCCCTCGGCCATCACGCACAGGCTGCCGAAGCCGAACACCTCCAGCTCCACGCTGGTCTGGCGCGCCAGCTTGCCGATCTGCGCCAGCGACAGCACGCGCGGCAGCACCACGCGGCGGATATGGAAGCGCTCGCGCATCAGCTCGATGGCGTCGGCGTGCGTGGCCGAACCCTGCACCGACAGGTGCAGGCGCAAGCCCGGATGGCGCTCGCACGCATAGTCCATCAGGCCGGCGTCGGCCATGATGACCGCGTCGGCGCCAAGGTCCGCCGCCGCATCGACCGCGCGCTGCCATTGGGCCACCGCGCCCATCTGGGCAAAGGTGTTGATCGCGAACAGCACCTCGGCGCCGCGCGCGTGGGCTTCGGCCACGCCGGTGCGGATGTCGGCCTCGGTAAAGTTCAGGCCGCCGAAGTTGCGCGCGTTGGTGGCATCGCGCAGGCCCAGGTAGACCGCGTCGGCGCCGTGCTGCAGCGCCATGCGCAGGGCCGCCAGCGAACCGGCGGGCGCAACGAGCTGGGGCCGGCGCGGCACGTTCGCCGCGGTGGATGGAGCTGGGGAGGCAGGGGTCATCGGTGATGGCGCCGGCGGCGGCGCGAAGATGAAGACAGCCGCCGATGCTAGCCAAGCGCTTGCAGCAGGGGCTTGACCGCGCGCAAACCCACGCCAACCGCACACCGCCCGCGCCGGCCTATGCCGGTCGGCGTAGGCCGATGGCAGGCCACCACCGCGCGCTTGACCTGCGGCAAACGCCGGCACGTGCCGCTGTGCCACGCTTGCCCGGTCATCCACGCGGCTGGCCGCACGCCGGCCCCGCGCCCATCCTCTTCCGGAGATTTTATGAATCAACCCTGGCTCAAGCTGGCCGGCCGCCGCCTGCTGCCCATCGTGCAGGGCGGCATGGGCATCGGCATCTCGGCCCACCGGCTGGCCGGCGCCGTCGCGCGCGAGAACGGCGTCGGCACCATCGCCAGCATCGACCTGCGCCACCACCACCCCGACCTGATGGAACGCACCCGCGGCAGCCGTGACAAGCCCGCCATCGAAGCCGCCAACCTCGAAGCGCTGGATCGCGAGATCCGTGCCGCGCGCACGGCGTCCGAGGGCCGCGGGCTGATCGCCGTCAACGTGATGAAGGCGGTGGGCTCGCACGCCGCGCTGGTGCGGCAATCCTGTGAAAGCGGCGCCGATGCCATCGTCATGGGCGCTGGCCTGCCGCTGGACCTGCCCGAACTGACCGCCAGCCACCCCAGGGTGGCGCTGATCCCGATCCTGTCCGAGGCGCGCGGCATCGGCCTGGTGCTGCGCCGCTGGATGAAGAAGGGCCGCCTGCCCGATGCCATCGTGGTCGAGCATCCGGCCCATGCCGGCGGCCATCTGGGCGCGGCCAGCATCCAGGACCTGTCAGAGCCGCGCTTTTCGTTTTCGCGCGTGCTGGCCGAATGCCGCGAACTGTTTGCGCAGCTCGGGCTGGCCTGGGACAGCATTCCGCTGATCCTGGCCGGCGGCATCGACAGCCATGCCAAGGTGCGCCACTGGCTGGGCGAGGGCGCCGCCGCGGTGCAGCTGGGCACGGCCTTCGCCGTGACCGAGGAATGCGATGCCCACCCGGCCTTCAAGCAGGTGCTGGCCACGGCGCGGCCCGAGACCCTGCGCGAGTTCACCAGCGTGGCCGGGCTGCCCGCGCGCGCCGTGCTGACGCCGTGGCTGTCGCGCTACCTGTCGAGCGAGTCGCGGCTGCAGCGCCGCGCCAGGCCGCGTGAATGCCTGGAGGGCTTCGACTGCCTGCAGGCGTGCGGGCTGCGCGACGGCATTGCCCGCATCGGCCAGTTCTGCATCGACCTGAAGCTGGCGCAGGCCGTGCGCGGCGACGTGGAGCGCGGCCTGTTCTTCCGCGGCCGGGGTGCGCTGCCCTTCGGCGAGGCGATCCGGCCGGTGGCGGAGCTGATGCACTATCTGTTGACGGGGGAAAAGCCCGCCGGGCTGGCGCCAGCCTGACGGCAACAGCTTCAGCAATCTGAGCGAGCCAACCCGCAAGGCCGGCAAGTGCAACGGGCGCCGCACACCCGCAGCAGGAAAGACTTTGTCAGCAATCTGAGCGCGGCGGTAATCCGCCGCGCTTCTTCATCTCCCGCATGCATCGCAACGCTCCCAGCAGTTGCCACCCCAGCCACGCATTGGCGCCCGCCAGCAGCACGCCGCCAGCACGGGCCAGCGGCGCCGGCGCCAGCGGCACCGCCAGCAGCAGGACGTAGGCAGCCAGCAGCAGCCATGCCTGCCGCCGTTGCCGGCCCGGCACGATGATGGCCTGCATGGCCGGCACCCGCGCGCGCGGCGGCAGCAGCCGGCGCAGGTGCAGCCAGGCCAGGAACGGCACGATCTTGCCGAGCATGGCCGTGACCGGCAGCACGCCCACGCCGACCAGCGCCATGGTGCCGGCCCACCATGCCAGCGGCAGCCCGGTGGCGGGCAGCACCACGGCCGCCGCCCCCAACAGCGCCGCGCCTGCCATGCTGGCGCATGCCACCGGCCAGAGCAGCCACAGCGGATCATGGCGCCGCCGCGCGCGCAGCGTGCCGGCCAGCCCGCATGCGCCCACCACCGCCACGAACGCCAGCCACACGAGCAGCACGCCATACGCCAGCGCACGGTGATCCGGCCACAGCATTGCCGCGGCGCTGAACAGCGCCAGCGGCAACCAGTGCGCCATGGGCAGCCAGCGCCCGATCGCCGCCGGCAGGCGTGGCACCTGCCAGAACATCGGCAGCACGGTGGTGGCCACGCCGGTCACCAGTGCCGCCAGCCAGCCGCCCAGCGCCCACGCCATATGCAGGCCGAGCCAGCGCGCCACCGGCACGCGCCACCAGCCGCCGAAGGCGCCGGCCAGCACCATGCCGCACAGCACCGCGACCATCAGCGGCGCGCCGATGCCGGCAAGGGTGCGCGTGGTGGCATCCACTGCGGCCACGCGCCGGCCCGCAGCCAGCAGGATGGCCCCGGCCAGCAACAGGATCACGGCCACGGCCGCAGCCGCCTGCATCGCCACAGGCTCGCCGCCGAGCAGGCCAATGCCCAGGGCAGTGGCCACGCCCGCGCCGGCCGCGGCCATGAACGGCGCAAGCAGCCCCGCACCCGGCACGGCCACGCCGGCCACCACCGGCATCATCTGGAACAGCGCGCCCACCATGACCGGCAGCAGCATGCCCAGCGCCAGCACATGCACCGCCACCAGCGCCAGTGGCGCAAAGCGGTCCGGCAAGCCGCCGGGCGGACCGGCGGCAAGCAAGACTCCCGCCGCAGCACCAAGCCACGGCGCCGGCATCAGGCAGCCGAACACCACGGCCAGGCGCGGGGCGCGTTCATAGTCGAAACTGGCTGCCTTCACGCCTTGCTTCTCCCCATCAATGTTGGGACCCGATGCTAGGCCAGGGCAGGTCGTGGGGATTTGACCGCAGATAAAGTCCGACGATGTATCCCCGCGCCATGCGGTGGAGCGATATGTCACGACGTGACAGGCCTGGTGTGTGGGCGGTATTCCCCGCAAATGACAAGCCGATGCGCCGCCGGCCGCACATGCCAGACGCCGAAGCCGGGTTTTCTTGATCTGGCGCAGGAAGCCCCGCGTGCTGCGCAGGGAAAATTGCCCTCGATGCCAGCGCGCAGCCATGCACGCGCCGGCCGCCGGGCCACCACCCGGCTTCCCCCGACTGGTAGCCCCCGATACCGCCATGTTCCGAACCGATCCTCCAGCCGCCAGCGCCGCGGCGGACTTCCGCGCCGCCGGCCTGCCGGCGCTGCGCGACCGCCTCTCCACCCGCATCATCTCGCTCTCGCTGGCCGTGCTGCTGGTGGTGCTGGGCATGATTGCCGGCACGCTGTGGCTGTCATGGAAGCTGGAGGGCGCGGGTGCCGCCATCAATGACGCCGGCAGCCTGCGCATGCGCGCCAACCGCGTGGCGATCGAACTGACGCTGGCGCAGGCGCGCCAGGACAATGCACTGGCCGAGCAGGTGCAGGCGCTGGACGCCACGCTGGCCCTGCTCAGGAAAGGCGACGCGGCGCGCCCGCTGTTCCTGCCGGACGAACCCGCCATCCATGCCCAGATGACCCGTGTCACGCAGGGCTGGCAACAACGTCTGCGCCCGCTGGCGGTAGCCGGAACGGGCGAGCACGCAGCGCCGGCAAGCTATATCGCCGCACTGCCCGGCTTCGTCGCGCAGGCCGATCGCCTGGTTGGCATGATCGAGCATGACAGCGCGCGCAAGACCGACTGGCTGCGCTTGTCGCAGATCGCGCTGGCGGCAATGGCCTGCGTCGGCACCGTGGCCGTGATCTACCTGCTCTACCTGTGGATCATCCTGCCGGTGCTGCGGCTGCAGGACGGCCTGCGGCGCATGGCCGCGCGCGAGTTCTCGCTGCGCCTGCCGGTGGAAAGCCGCGACGAGTTCGGCACCCTCAGCGAAGGCTTCAACCGCATGGCCGGCGAACTGCAGGGGCTGTACCACGACCTGGAGACGCGCGTGGCACAGAAGACCGCCGAGCTGGAACGCCAGAACCGCGACCTGGAGACGCTCTACGACATGGCCGCCTTCCTGAACCAGGCCGCCGATGCCGAGGCCATGGCGCGCGGCTTCCTGGAACGCGTGATGCGCCAGTTCGATGCCGATGGCGGCAGCGTGCGCGTGCTGGACAGCCGCCATGGCAGGATGCACCTGCTGGCAGCCGCCGGCCTGCCGGCCGCGCTGGCAGAATCCGAATCCTGCGCGGCGGCCAACGCCTGCCATTGCGGCGACGCCACGCGCGAGGCCGTGGTCGCCATCGTCGACCTGCGCGCGGCGCAGCGCCAGGGCGCCGCCGGGGATGCCACGCCCTGCAGCCGCAACGGCTTCCAGTCGCTGGCGGCCTTCCGCATCGAAAGCCAGCGCGGCGCCACCGGCGTGTTCGCGCTGCACTTCCGCACGCCGCGCGCGCTGCCCCCGTCAGACCGCCAGATGCTGGAAACACTGGGCCAGCACCTTGGCACCGCGCTGGAACACCTGCGCCTGTCCGCGACCGCGCGCCAGCTGGCGGTGGTGGAAGAGCGCAACCTGGTGGCGCAGGGCCTGCACGACAGCATTGCCCAGGGCCTGAACTACCTGAACCTGCAGGTGCAGCTGCTGGACGCCGCGGTCGAACGCGACGACCTGGCCGAGACCCGTGAGATCGTGCCGATGCTGCGCCACGGCGTGGAAGAGAGCTACCAGGACGTGCGCGAACTGCTGAACAACTTCCGCTCGCGGCTCGGCACCGGCGAGCTGCGACCGGCGGTGGAAGAGACCGTGGGCCGCTTTCGGCGCCAGTGCCGCACCGAGGCCACGCTCGCCATTGACGAGAGCGGCGGCGCCTGGCCGCTGGCGCCGGAGCAGCAGCTGCAGGTGCTGTTCATCCTGCAGGAGGCGCTCTCCAATGTGCGCAAGCACGCCATGGCGGCGCACGTGGCGGTGGCGCTCAGCCACGGCCGCGATTTCCGGCTGGTGGTGCAGGACGACGGCGAGGGCTTCGATCCGGAGGAAATCGCCACGCGCGCCGAAGCGCATATCGGCCTGAACATCATGCGCGAGCGCGCGGCGCGGCTGGGGGCGCAGCTGCACGTGCAGGCCCGCCCCGGCCACGGCGTGCGCATCGAACTGGTGCTGCCCGCCGGCCGCTCTTCCGGCGCCCGCGAGTTCGCCGACACCCGCCCCGCCCCCACGACCACCGAGACCCAGCCATGACCATCCGCATCCTGCTGATCGACGACCACACCCTGTTCCGCTCCGGCATCCGTGCGCTGCTGCAGCGGCAGGCCGACTTCGAGATCGTCGACGAAGCCGCCGACGGCGTGGAAGGCATCAAGCGCGCCAAGCAGCACCGTCCCGACGTGATCCTGCTGGACCTGAACATGCCCGGCCTGTCCGGCCTGGAGGCCCTGCAGCTGCTGGTGGAAGACCTGCCGCGGACCGCCGTGATCGTGCTGACCGTGTCCGAGGAAGCCGAGGAACTGGCTGCCGCGCTGCGCGGCGGTGCGCGCGGCTACCTGATCAAGAATATCGAGACCGAGGCGCTGATCGCCGGCATCCGCCGTGCCGCGGCCGGCGAGCCGGTCATCTCCGACAGCATGACCGCCAAGCTGGTGGCCCAGTTCCGCGCTCCCGCACCGGTGGCCGCGGCGCGCCAGGACGAAGCGCCGCGGCTGACCGCGCGCGAGCGCGAGATCGTGCAGGGCCTGGCGCGCGGCGAAAGCAACAAGGAGATCGCGCGCGACCTGGGCGTGGCGGAAAGCACGGTGAAGATCCACGTGCAGAACATCCTGAAGAAGCTGAACCTGGCCAGCCGCGTGCAGGTGGCCGTCTATGCCGTCGAACACGGGCTGAACGCAGCGTGCTGAACGCGGCGCAGTGACCGCCACGACAGCCCTGCATGTTGCGCGCCCGACACCCCAACGTCGTCCGATTCCTACAGCGATTTCAGCCCTAGTCCGGGGGGACGCCGGCGCCCCCTGATCTAGGCTGAACTGTAAGCAGTTGGCTCTCCGAGGCCACCCGGTCCGGAAGCCCGGCTTGCCAGATCCACAACAAGGAGCACGCCATGGGAATCGGCACCATTCTCCTGATCATCCTTATCCTGCTGCTGATCGGCGCGTTGCCGGCCTGGCCCTACAGTTCCGGCTGGGGCTACTGGCCTAGCGGCGGCCTGGGCCTGATCGTCCTGATCGTGGTGCTGCTCGTGGTGCTTGGCCGGATCTAGCGTTCCCGGCCAGCCTGCGGGCAACGCACGCCGGCTGGCGCACGCAGCGGCGCCAGCGCGGGGCTACCCTTGTCGCTGCCGCGCCGGCGCCCTATAACGAAGCGCGGGCGTGTGCCACCGCATCGCCCGGTTCCTTCCCCCATTTGCAAGGAGACCCAGATGCCAGCCAAATCCAAGGCGCAACAGCAGGCCGCGGGAGCGGCGCTCTCCGCAAAGCGCGGCGAAAAGAAGGCCGGATCGCTCAAGGGACCTTCCCGCTCGATGTATAAATCGATGAGCGAGAAGGAACTCGACAAGATGGCTTCGACCAAGACCAAGGGCATGCCGAAGCACAAGTCAGACAGTTGATCGGCAAGCTTGCTCACTCTCCCGCCCGTGGGCGAGCGAGCAAGCCCAAGCGGGCTGCCAGGGCCAGCCACCACCTGCTATCTGGCACCGCCCTTCTTTCCCCCGACCCTCCCCCTCGCCGGCCCGCCGCAATAGCCGGGCAAACGTCTTGCCCGGGCGCTGCGCGCCAGCCGGATCGACTCCGCCAGCGCCAGCCCGAATCCCGCAACGCTGCCCAGGTCCTGTTCCACCCGCTCGCGCAGGAAGGCGGCCCAGGAGAAATCGCCGGCAGCGCTGCCAGGCTTGCGGTAAGCCCCGGCCTCGCGCGCAAAGGCCGCCAGGCTGCGATAGGGATCGTCGCGCATGCCCCGCACAGTGGGCGGCAGCGCCTTCGGGCCCAGCAGCTTGCCGTGCTCGTCATAGGGATGGACATGGCCGAGACGGCGCATCCGTTTCCAGAACGCCGACGGGCTCAGGCGGCTGAAGTCATGCAGCACGCGCACCGGTGCCTGCTCGTAGCCGAGATCCAGCCACGCCCGCGCCCAGTGATGGTGATCGATGATATAGAGGCTGCCGCCCGGCCCGGCCACGGTCTTGACGCGATGGCGGCGCATGAAGCGCCGCAGCGCCGCGTGGTCGTCCGGGTTCGCGTGGCGCTGCGTGACATCCATCTTGTAGCTGACGTGGGCATAACCGAGCGTCAGCTGGGTCGGGCGCAGGCGAGCCAGTTCGGCAACGGCGTTGCCTCGCGCGCTGCGCGGCGTGCCTGGTTCAGCGCTGTCGGCTGCGGCGACGCGGCGCTCAGTCGTTCTCGGCACGCTTCTGGTCGACGAAGTGCTCAAGCTCGCTGCCCGGGTCTTCGTTGCCGGTGCTCTCTTCGGCAACCGCCTCGCGTGCGAGCGGGCGTGGCCAGTACTCACCCTCGCCGCCGCGTATGGGCTCGCCGTGGCGGGCGGGATTGAAATCCGTCCACTGGCCGCATTCCCAGTTGCCTTGCGCGCATTCCAGTGCGCTCGCCCCGGCTTCACGCAGCACGTCCACGGCAACGGAATCGAGGCCGTTGTTGACGCATGCCGCCAGCATGACGCGGTCCACCGCGCCGCTTTCCGGCGCACTGTCCGGCCCCACCGACATGATGGATACGTCCCACACGGAGAAGCCGCGCGAGAACAGGGTACGTGCCACGTCTTCGGCGCTGGCAATCGAATCGAAACGTCCGGCTACGATCGATGACATGATGACTGACTCCCATGATGGTGGCGATGGTCATGACTGCTGTCATCCACATTGCAAGAGCCACGCCTGCGCCTGCTGTGCGGCACGCCGCGCGCACGGCCTGCATGGCGCGCACGCCGGCGTGCAATATTTGCAAAGGCGGCCCCGGAACTACATGCCCCGCCCTGGCGCCTCAGCCGTTGACGACCTCGCCGCCGTTGATGTGCAGGATCTGCCCGGTGATATAGCTGGCCGCGTCGGACGCCAGGAATACAAAGCCCGCCGCCACCTCGAACGGTTGTCCCGGGCGGCCCATCGGCGTCTTCTTGCCAAACTCGGCCACTTCCTCCGCGGTGAAGGTCGACGGGATCAGCGGTGTCCAGATCGGGCCCGGCGCGACGCCGTTGACACGGATGCCGCGCTCGACCACCTGCAGCGCCAGGGAACGCGTGAACGATACGATCGCACCCTTGGTGGCGGAATAATCCAGCAGGTGCTTGCTGCCGCGATACGCGGTCACCGAAGTGGTGTTCAGTATTGACGCGCCCGACTTCAGGTGCGGCAGCACCGCGCGCGTCAGGTGGAACATCGCAAACACATTGGTGCGGAAGGTGGCCTCCACCTGGCTGGCGTCGACCTCTTCCAGCGAGGCCTTGGGGTGTTGCTCGGCGGCGTTGTTGACCAGGATGTCGAGCTTGCCGTACTGCTGCAACGCCTGTCGCGCCACGGCCTCGGCATGCGCGCGGTCGGCGAGGTCGCCGGCGATTGCCAGGCATTTGCGGCCCGCCCCCTCCACCAGCTCGACGGTCTCGCGCGCATCGGCATGCTCATCGAGATAGGCGATGGCGACATCGGCGCCTTCACGCGCAAAGGCCACCGCAATGGCCCGGCCGATGCCGCTGTCGCCGCCGGTAATCAGCGCCGCGCGCCCGCGCAGGCGGCCGCTGCCGACATAGTCGTCAGCGCCGCTGTCCGGCTGCGGCCGCATGGCGGACTCCAGGCCAGGTTGTCGCGACTGGTGCTGGGGCGGGATGCTGGTCGGTGTGGACATGGCTGGCTCCTGTCTGCGCGGCCGCATCGCGGCCCTTGCAGGTGCCGCGCAAATTCCATGCCGCAAACGGCGAGCCCGGGCCACGCCGCGGCCCGCGGCCGTGGCTGACACGCCGCCCGTAACCCTTACATCGCCCGGCAATCCTTACAGCGATCCGGGACGGCCAGCCCGCCTGGCCCCCGCGCGCGCGTCGGGGCACGGATATTGCGGCCATTGCAGGCATGAACATCACCGGCCCGGCGCGCCTGCGGCGGTTGCCGCACGGGCCCGCCGCACCAGGCAGTGCGGCGGAGGACGCCCGGGCCCCACAGCCAGGAGGCAACCATGTTCAACTTCCGCAACGAGCGCAGCCGCAGCGGCCCCCGCAGCGGCAGCGAAACGCAGCGCCGCGAGCGCGGCCCGGCGCAACGGACGCGCGACCAGGGCCGGGGCAGCGGCTCGGAGGACTGGGGACAGGAATGGGGCGAGGACTGGCGCGGCGACAGCAGCGGCCAATCCGCGCCTCCGGGCCGCGAACGCGAGTCCGATCTCCATGGCGGCCCGTGGTACCAGCAGGACACGCCTGCCGGCCAGCGCCGCGGCAGTTGGGGCGAACCGGGCTATGGCGCGGCCGACACGGGCGGCACCGGCCATCCGTACAGCAGCGGCTATGGTGGCTACCGGCCGGCCCCGCAGGACAGCGGCTACCGCAGCGAAGAACGCGAATCGGGCTATGGCTACCGCGATGAAGACCGCTTCGGCCCGCGCGGACGCCGCAGCGAACTCAGCGATGAGGATGACCCGCGCCAGCCTGGCCGCGGCTGGCATGGTGGTGAAGAAGAATGGGGTGAACGCGGCGGCCGCGCCATGCACTGGCGCGAAGGCATGGAACGCGACCGCGCGCAGCGCGCCGGGCAGCCGAGCTATGGCGGCGGCTATTTTGGCGATGCCGGCAGCGGTGGCCAGTCGTACAGTGGCGGCCAGCGTGTGTACCCGGATGATCCGGGCTACCGGCGCCACGCGTCCTATACGGCGCAAGCGGGAGCGCCAGGCGGCCAGCGCGCCGGGCGCCGTCCGGTCGGCCCCAAGGGCTACCGCCGCGCCGATGAGCGCGTACGCGAGGATGTGTGCGAACGCCTGGCGATGAACCCCTATGTCGATGTCCACGATGTCAGCGTGGAAGTGGCCAACGGCGTGGTGACGCTGGACGGCACCGTGCGCGAGCGCCGCGAGAAGTACGTGATCGAGGACATCGCCGATGCCGTGTTCGGAGTCACCGAGGTGAATAATCACCTGCGCGTGCAGCGCCAGCCAGGCGCCGCGTGGGCGGCGGGCTCCGAGGTCGGCGGCGACGATGCGGCCGGCACCGATACTTCGGGGATCTCGCCTGAGCGCACGCTGAACAAGAGTTGATGCGCCCATGCGCCGCCAGCCTCGCAAGCTGTGCCCGGACAGCAAGCTGATGGTGCCGCTGGATGCCCTGCGTCCCACCCAGATCACAGTAGGCGGCTACCACGTCGCGCAGAAGGTCCATGTCACCCGGCGCGTGCCGCCGGAGGACCGCGCCGCGTTCCTGGACCGGCACCGCGTACACCTGGTGATCGGTCCTGAACAGGCCCTGTACGTGGTCGATCACCATCACTGGGTGCGCGCCTGGCACGATCTGGGGCTCACCCATGTGCCGGGCGTGGTGCGCGCCGACCTGAGCGACATGGACGTGCCGGCGTTCTGGCGCCACATGGTGGCCGAGCACATGGTCCACCCTTACGACGAACACGGGCGCCGCCGTCCGCTGACGGAACTGCCTGCCGGCATCCACGACATGCGCGACGACCCGTATCGCAGCCTCGAGGCCTTCGTGCAGCTGGCCGGCGGCTATCGCAAGGTCAAGACCGCCTATATGGATTTCCGCTGGGCCGACTATTTCCGCCGCCACGTGGCGGGCCCGTTCGACACCCCGCATCACTTTGCCATCGCGCTGGCGCAGGCGTTCCGGCTGGCCCACGCCGCGGGCGCGCGCGGCCTGCCGGGCTACATCGGCCCATTGGGGTGCTGAGCCGGTTCAGCTGTCCTGGCCTGCTGCCATCGACATGGCGCAAGCCGCTATTGGGCGCCGGATACCGCCGCCGGCACGCTTGCGGACTCGGCCTGCGGCATGCCCGGCTCGCCGGTGGCCGCCTGCGGTGCGGGCCGCTCCGCGGGCCGCTCGGCGCGCTCGGCGCTGACCGGGCCGGCGCGCGCGACGGTGATCATCTCGCGCAGCCAGTTGACCAGCAGGCTGCTGTAGCCGCGCTGGCTTTCCTCTTCCGTCAGGCCGTGGTCGGCACCCTTGATCACGCGGTAGGTCATGGAGCTGGCGTGCACGCAGGCATCCACGTAGCTCATCACCGCGGCGTGCGGCACCACCTGGTCGTGCTCGGATTCGATCACCAGCACGTCGCCGGCAAATTCCGCGCAAGCGCGCAGGGCGCGGTTGCTCTCGGGCGGCACCACGCTGCGCCGGTAGGCCACCAGGTCCTGTTCGCGATGCAGCTGGCGCTTGGGCAGTTCCCAGCCCGAGTCCATGTACAGCGCCGGCGCGCGGAACGCCATCCAGCGCACCTGGCGCAGCGTGCTCAGCAGCGCAGCCAGGTAGCCGCCGTAGCTGCTGCCCACCACCGCGATGGCGTTGCGGTCCACTTCGGGCTGGCGCACCAGCACATCGTAGGCGGCCACCACGTCGGCCAGGTTGCGCATGCGGCTGACGGTCTCGTATTGCGCCTGGGTGCCGGCGTGCCCGGTCAGGTCGAAGGTCAGGCAGACGCAGCCCAGGCCTGCCACCTTGCGCGCGCGGGCCAGGTATTGCTGCTGGCTGCCGCCCCAGCCGTGGACAAACAGCACGCCCGGCAGCCTGGTTTGCGGGCTGATCAGGGTGCCGGCAATGGTGCCGCCTTCGCTTTCTATCTGCAGCAGGTCTTCATGCGTTGCCATCGGAATCAGGCTCCAGTCGTGCGTATTTGGTCAACGGACCGGCGTGCCGGTCTTCTCCCTGGAAGTAGATCTCGGCGTCGTCCGGCACGCGCACGCCCTTGCCATAGACCTCGCGCGTGGCAGCCACCACGCGGGCGCGGCGCGGATCCTCGCGCAGCGCGGCCAGCGCCGCCAGTTCGGCGCCGGTCGCGCCGCCCACCCGCCAGGACTGTTCCAGCACGCCCCCAAGCACCTGCCCGTGGCCGGCGCTGCCCGCGGGCGGGCCGAAGGCGACGTCGTAGTTGCAGCGCGACAGCACCATGTTCCCGGCATCGCCATAGCACGCGAGCGCGGCTTCGTGGTACACCATCGCGGCCCGCACCGCGGCCAGCGTGCGCGCGTCGAACGGGTGCCGCAGCAGCGCCTCGAGGCCGCCGCGCACCATCGTCAGCGTCGAGCCACCATAGACCTTCTGCCCGTGGTTGTTGGCAGTGAGCCCTTGCGTGCCGCAATAGCTGGCCCGCAGGCCCGCCAGTTCCACCTGCCCCACGCTGTAGGTCTGCGGCGCGTCCAGGTCGCGCTCCGCCACCAGGCCATGGGCTTCCACCACGTCGGGCGCCATCGCGGCAAGCGCCTCGTCCAGCGAGCGTTCGTCGTGGACCACGCGCTGGCCCAGCCCGCCGACGCCATACGGTTCTTTCAGCCGTACCGGCCCCAGCGCCAGCAGGCGCATTGCCGCAATCCGCGCGTCGCCGAGCGTGAAGGCGGTGAAGCCCGGCAGGGTAGCGCCCACCACGCGCTGCACAAAGTCCTCGGACCAGCCCTGCGGTGCTGCCGCGCCGGGTGCCACCAGGCCGTGCGTGATCGCCTTGGTGGCCACGAAGGCGTAAGGCACCACCCCGCCAAACAGGTCGCCCGCGCCCCGCACGCCGAGGTCCTGGGCCAGCTTGCGCCCCACCAGCGTCTGCGCGGGCACCAGGTACGGCACAGGCAGCCCCGCATCAGGCGCGGCGTAGGCGCCTGCAAAGGTGAGACCCGCGATGTCGGCGACCTTGCGGGCAATATTGGCAAGGGTCGTGCCATGGTGGCTGTCGGCCTTGCCCAGGGTCTCGCAACCGTAGACCATCACCGCGCGGCTGCGCGCCGGCAGGTTGCCCGGGGCGGCGCGCTTTTGATTCGTTGCCTTGCTCGGTTCGGACACGGGCGGCTCCTTGCTGGTGGCTGTCGCTCGATGGAATGGAAGGGGCCGCATGGGCTAAGAGCTGGGTGCCACGGTGGGTGAGCGGCTCCCGGCATCGCTGCCGTCCAGCCGGCGCCCGCGCGCTGCGCGCGCCTGCCGCTTGGCGGCGTGGTTCTCGCGCGCCTCGTCCAGCGAATGGCTCGACTTGATACCGTCTTCCTTGTCAGCCAGCTCGGCCAGGTGGCGATAGAAGGTCACCAGCTGGCGCAGCTCTTCCTCGTCCAGGTCCTCGATCGACACCAGCATATTGCTGGCTTCGCGGTGCGAGGCGAGCAGTTCATTGAGCTTCAGGTGGACCGCGACCGCGTCCTTGTTCTGGCTCTGCTGAATCAGGAACACCATCAGGAAGGTGACGATGGTGGTGCCGGTATTGATGACCAGTTGCCAGGTCTCGGAATAGGAAAACAATGGGCCGGTGATGGCCCACGCGGCCACCACACCGACGGCCAGCACGAATGCGACCGGCGATCCGGCCTGGCGCGTGGCCGCGCCGGCGAAGCGGTCAAACGCATGCAGCAAGCCATGCTTGCCGGATCCGGATCGATGGTCAATGCCTGGAGGGATTGGGCTGGAATTGTTCATTGTTGGCGCTCCCACAGAGTTGTGGCTTGTTTGTGATTGGCGTCATTTGGTGGCTTATGGCGCTTGGCGGGCGTGGCTCTTTGGCTTGGTGCCATGCGGTCGGTTTTCGCCCTTGGCGGGCGTGGCTGTTTCGCCGGCGTAGCCGGCGAGTCACTTTTTGTCCGAGCGACAAAAAGTAACCAAAAAACGCGTCGCCTGAGCGGCTGGCAATCAATTCCACGGCGTTGGTGGTTCGCACGGTGGTGCTTGCCGTTCGGCGTGGGTGCCCGTTCGACCCTGCTAACGCCATGTGAGTGTGGGGCAGTGCCTCCGTTAACCCACTATTGAACGATCCCCATGCAGGGTGTAGGCCGCCTGCTGCCAGCCGCATCGCGGGGACGCCTACGGCTGCTACGCAGGCCCAAAATGCGCTGACGGTCATTGGGCGCTTGCGCGAAGCGCAGCCGAAGGCGTTGATGCGATAACGCTAGAGAGCGCGGGCCACCGCCCGACTTGGGGATCGTTCAAAAGCCGGTTATCGCAGGCACTGGCACACACTCACATGGCGTTAGCAGGGTCGAACTGCGACCACATCCAAACGGCAAGCACGGCCGCCCATATGACCAACGCCGTGGAATTGATTGCCAGCCGCATAGGCGACGCGTTTTTTGGTTACTTTTTGTCGCTCGGACAAAAAGTGACTCGCCGGCTACGCCGGCGAAACAGCCACGCCCGCCAAGGGCGACAAGCGGCCGCATTGGCGCCAGCCTAAAGGGCCGTCGCCCAATCCCCATCACCTCCTCCTCTCATCCCAAGGGTCATACCGATCCGCCTCCCAATAAGGCGAAATCCCGTAATACTGGTGAATGCTGGTCGCCCACTGCGAATCCGCCATGCTGGGCCAGTGGTCCTTGTCAAACCCCGGCGCGGCCTTGAGCCGATCCCTTTCAACACCAAGCACAAAACACTTGCGCCGCGTATCGAGCGTGAGCGCCGACCACGGCAAGGCGAAGAGTTTTTCACCAATGCCAAGGAAGCCGCCCATGGCCAGCACCGCGTAGGCCACGCGCCCACCCAGCACGTCGATCATGATGTGGTCGATGGTGCCGATATCGTCGCCGGCGGGGTCAACCACCTTGTTGCCCTCGAGCGTGTCGGCTGCCATCACGAATGGGCCAGGGCCCGGGGAATCGCGGTCGATGCCGCCGACGATGGATGCGCCGTGCGGCGGCCGTTCTTCAGGGGGCTCAGGTTGGACTCGGGTCATGGCTATCTCCGTTTGGCGGGCCGCGGCGCGGGGCCCTGGGTAGAATCCCGCCGCGGCACCTGGACTCAGGGTTGCGGAAATGCGCTTCAGCGCTTGCTGGCCGACCCCTTGCGCTGGCCGGCCGGCTTGGCGCCCACGGGCTGCTCGTCACTGCCCCGTTTGAGCTTCCAGTCGACATCGTCGCGCGCGGTCTGCGTCTTCTTCTCGGCGTGCATGGCTGCGCTCGGCGAGATCGGGTCGCTGGCCGGGAACGTCATCTCCAGCGAGTCGTCCACGGCGGCCTGGTAGGTCTTGGCTTCCTTGCCCCGTTGCTTGTCGCCTGCGGCGGCCTTGCTGCCTGCGTGGGCCTTGCCCGCGGATGGCCCGCTCATGCGGGCAGCCAGGGACTTGTCGGATTTCGCGCCGGACGGCTTGTGAGCAACCTGCGCGGCCTTGTCGGATTTGCGGCTGGCTTTGGGCATGGTTGTACCCTCCTTGGTTGGGTCATTCATCCATGCAAGGCGCGGGCCAGAAACGGGAAAGGACAGGAGAGTGGCGGGGGAGCGGTGCGGGCGCTGCCGTGACGCCGCAGGTATGGCAAGTGCAACCAGGGCCGGCCGGCAAGCGCTACGCGTAGCGCACGCGACAGGCCGGTAAAAACTACATGAATGCGCGGCGCCGCTTCAGGCGCTCATGTGGCGCGGGAACCTGACGGCGATGCAAACCCTGATCCGGTCGTTATCGCAGCCATCGCTTTCCGCGCTCAGCGCCGCCCCGTGCATTTCGACCATGCGGCGCGTCAGTAGCAGCGCGCTGCTCTGCCGGGCCGGGGTCGCGCCGTCCGGCGCCGCCCGGCGCCCGAAGAAATCGGTCAGCGCGGTCAGCCGGCTGGCGCTGCGCTGCTGGTCCAGCGGCGGGCTCTCGGTAATGCGCAGCTTCACGTGATCCGGCTCGCTCAACACCTGCACGCCGACCGAGCCGCCGGCCGGCGCGCGCCAGATGCAATGCACCAGCAGGTGCCGCAGCAGCGGGGCCAGCCGCTCGGCGTCGCCATCGATCAGATAGGCTGCTTCCGACGAATCCGCCGCACCGTCAGTGGCGACCGGCGACAGCAGCACGCCACGGGCTTCGGCGGTGGGACGCCGGTCGGCAATGGCCTGGGCCGTGAGCGCCAGCAGGTCCAGGCGCTGCCAGCGCGGTGCGCTCTCGTCGGCCAGCAGCCGCACGGCCTCTTCCATCTCCTCGATCAGCGCCAGCTGCTGCTGCATGCCGAAGCGAATCCCGTCCAGCGCGCGCTGCGCGGGCGCCGGCATGGTATCGAAGGCACGGTCCAGCACGTAGGCCCAGCTCTGGATGGCGTTCAGCGACGAACGCAGGTCATGCGCCGATTGCTCAATCAGCGCGCTCACCTCTTGCACGCTGCGCACGGCGCCGGCCGGCGAGGAAAGCGGAGCGTCCGGCATCGCGGATTGCGGGGGGTGCTGCGTCATGTGCGGCTCGGCATTGGCACGTCCCCGGCCAGATTGGCCGGGTTGTATGCGTTGGAGGAAGCAAGAAACGTGCTGCACAGGGCGCTGCGGCTCACTGGCACGGGCCCGATCCCCGCTAACGCAGGCGCTGCCTCACGCCATCAGCCGGTAGCCGACGAACCGGTGTCGTTGCGCGAGGCGCGCAGCCACTCTGGCAATTCGCCGCGGGCGGCATAATCTTCCAGCCGGTTGTACAAAGTCTTCAGGCTGATGCCGAGGATCTCGGCCGCGTGCTTCTTCACCCCCGCGCATTGCTCCAGCGTGGCGAAGATCAGCTGCCGGTCGGCATCGGCAAGGGACATGCCCACCGGCACCGACACCACCGCCGCGCCCGGCGCCTGCGTGGCCGCGACCTGCAGCGGCACCTGCACTTCGGTGATGAGGTCGTCGTCGGACATGATGAAGGCGCGCTGCACGAAGTTGCGCAGCTCGCGCACATTGCCGGGCCAGGCGTGCAGGCGCAGGCTGTCCAGCACATTGGGCGCGAAGCGGCGCTGGGTGCCCTGCTCGGCATTGAGCTGGTCCAGCATCAGGTTGGCGATCTGGATCACGTCGTCGCCGCGCGCGCGCAGCGGCGGCAGTTCTACCGGGAACACGTTCAGCCGGTGGAACAGGTCCGCGCGCAGCTTGCCGTCGGCCACCACATCTTCAGGGTTCCGGTTGGTGGCGGCCAGCACGCGCACATCGGCATGGCATTCGCGGTTGGTGCCCACGCGCATGAAGGTGCCGGTCTCCAGCACGCGCAGCAGCTTGACCTGCAGCTCGGCGGGCATCTCGGTGATCTCGTCCAGGAACAGAGTGCCGCCGTCGGCGCGCTCGAAATAGCCCTTGTGCTGGCGGTCCGCGCCGGTAAAGCTGCCGCGCTCGTGGCCGAACATCTCGCTTTCGATCAGCGTGGGCGAGATCGCGCCGCAGTTGACCGCCAGGAACGGCTGCCGCCGCCGCGACGAGAGCTCGTGCACGGTCTGCGCGGCCAGTTCCTTGCCGGTGCCGCTTTCGCCGATCAGCAGTACCGTGGCTTCAGTCGGGGCCACGCGCGCAAGCTGGTCGTAGACCACCTGCATCACTTCGGAACTGCCCATCAGCCGGCCGAAACGGCCGTAGCGGCGCAACTCGCCGCGCAGCGAATGGATCTCGGCGCGCAACTCGCCGGTGGTGGCCAGGCGCCTGAGCACGGTCTGCAGCCGCGCCACGTTGATGGGCTTGACCAGGTAATCGGTGGCACCGGCGCGCAGCGCTTCGACCGCGCTTTCCACACTGGCATAACCGGTCGTGAGGATCACTTCGACGCCCGAGGCGCCAACCTCGTCGAACAGCTCCATGCCGTTGCCGTCCGGCAGGCGCAGGTCTGCCACAATCGCCTCCGGCATGCGCCAGCCGATCTGCAGCCGCGCCTCGCGCAGGGTGCCCGCGGTGGCGGAGGTGAAGCCTTCCATGGCCACGATCTCGGCTAGCGCGGCACATGCGTTTTCGTCGTCATCGACAATCAGGATGTGGGGCATACGATCCGTCAGTGAGACCTATTGGAAACTTGGGCGAAATCCACTGGCACCTGCTTTCGCGCGCCACGGCGGCCATTGCTGCCGGGCTCGGGATGCCCGCCGGCGCGCTCCATGCGATGCGTGGCGCGACGGGCACAGGGGCGGCACGGGCTTCGACTGCGACATTATCAGCCGGTTGCACAAGTCCACTGCGTAATGCCAGTCTAAGCGGGGGCAGGCACGGTCGTTGCCGGTGTCCGTCTGACACAGCTGTCGGATGTTTCCGCGCGGGCTCAGACATCTATGGCAAGCCCCTGCGCCAAAGGCTAGCATAGGAACTTCTCACGACAAGCGCGCCCCCGACAGAGGCCTTAATCGTGCCCGTCACCGCCAGCACACCGCAGCGCAGCAACGCCGCTCCCTCCTCGGGCCAGCCCGCCGGCCACGCCGCCAGCACATCCGAGCCGGCACGCGAGGCCGCGCCACGCCGCGCCATACCCTCGCAGGTCTCGCTGCTGTGGGAAAGCACGTCGCCCGCCATGCAACGCTTGCTGGCCCAGATCGAGCGCGTGGCGCCCACCGATGTCACCATGCTTGCGGTAGGCGAAAGCGGCTCCGGCAAGGAAGTGGTGGCGCGCGCGGTGCATGAGCGCAGCGCGCGCCGCAACGGCCCGTTCATTGCGGTCAACTGCGGGGCGATCCAGCCCACACTGATCGAGTCGGAACTGTTCGGCCACGAGAAAGGCGGCTTTACCGGCGCGATCGAGCAGAAGGCAGGCTACTTCGAGCAGGCCCATGGGGGCACGCTGTTTCTCGACGAAGTCACTGAAATGCCGCTCGATATGCAGATCAAGTTGTTGCGGGTGCTGGAAGGCCGCACCTTCCACCGCGTCGGCGGCGACACGCCCATCGCCACCGACGTGCGCATCCTGGCAGCCACCAACCGCGACCCGGTCGAGGCAGCGCGTGCCGGCCAGTTGCGTGAAGACCTGCTGTACCGGCTGGCCGTGTTCCCGCTGCATATCCCGCCGCTGCGCGAGCGGCCCGACGATATCGTGCCGCTGGCACGCCACTTCCTGGCCGAGTACAACGCCATGGAGCGCACCGACAAGGCCTTCTCGGCCGCCTCGCTGGAGCGGCTGGTGCGCTATGACTGGCCGGGCAATGTGCGCGAGCTGAAGAACGCCGTCTACCGCGCCTTTATCCTGGCCGACAAGGTCGTGGAGATCGGCAACCCCAACCTGGCCACGCAGCCGCCGCGGCCCACCACGGTAGACGGCGTGGTCAGCGTGCGCGTCGGCACCACGCTGGCCGACACCCAGCGCGAAATCATCATGGCCACGCTGGCGCGCTTTGACGGCGACAAGCGCCAGGCCGCGCGCGCGCTCGGCATCAGCCTGAAAACGCTGTACAACCGGCTGGACGCCTACCGCTCCTTGTAAGGCAGCGGCGCAGCCAGCGCGCGCGACAGGGCCTCGATCGCCAGCGGCTTGGTCAGGTAGGCATGGAAGCCGGCCAGTTCGCCGCGCCGCTGGTCCTCGGCAGTGCAGCGCCCGCTCAGCACCAGGAACTGCACCGCGCGCGGGGCGCACGCCTGGCGCAATGCCGGCAGGACTTCAAAGCCCGACATGTCGGGCATCTCCAGGTCGAGCAGCACGCAATCCGGGCGGAATTCGGCAACCAGGTCCAGTGCCTGCTGGCCGCCATGGGCCGCGCGCGCCTCATGGCCGAGCAGGCCCAGCAACTCGGCCATGCTGTCGGCCGAATCGGCATTGTCGTCCACCACCAGCACGCGTCGCCGCGGCCCCGGCCCCGGCCCCGGCGGCGGCGTGCCGGCCTCGCGCCGGCGCGCGCTGGCGCGCGGCAGGATCACGGTGAAGGTGCTGCCCTTGCCCGCGCCACCGCTGTCGGCCTGGATCGCGCCGCCGTGCGCTTCCACCACGGCCTTGGCCAGCGCCAGCCCGATGCCCAGGCCGCTGCGGCTGCCGGCGTCGGCCTCCTGCGCGAACAGGTTGAAGATGCGGTCCAGCGCCGCCGGTGCGAGACCCCGGCCGGTATCCGACACGGCGGTGATCACGCGCGCTGACTCCACGCTCACATGCACGCTGACGGTACCGCCGCGCGGGGTGTACTTGACCGCATTGCTGAGCAGGTTCAGCAGCACCTGCCCCAGCCGCGCGGCATCGGCGCGCACATAGGGCGAGCTTGCCGGCAGCGCCAACACGAGCCGCTGGCCGGCGGCTTCCAGCACCGGGCGGATTGCCTCGATGCTGGTGGTTACCACGTCGTTGTACGAGGTGGGCGTCAGCTCTATCTTCAGCTTGCCGGCGGTCACGCGGCCTACGTCGAGCAGGTCGTTCACCAGCCGCTCCAGCTGGTGCAGCTGGCGGTCGATGATCCCGGCGCAGCGGCGCACGCGCGTGTCGGCATCCGGGGTCAGCTCGATCACTTCGACCGCGTTGCGCACCGCCGCCAGCGGATTGCGCAGTTCATGCGCCAGGATGGCCAGGAACGATTGCAGCCGGCGGCTGCCGGCCTCCAGCATTTCCAGCCGCAGCGCATCGCTCAGGTCGCGCACGGTCCACAGCAGGCTGGTCGGGCAGCCGGCGGCGTCGCGCACCAGCACCATGCGCATATGGCAACGCACCACCGAGCCGTCCTTGCGTGCCACGCGCTCTTCGCCGGCCCACTGGCCGCACGCGCGCGCGGCTTCCAGCGCCGCGCGGTCGCGCCCCGCGGCGGCATCCTGGCGGGAATAGAGCAGTGCCAGCGGCTGGCCGACGGCTTCGGCCTCGACGTAGCCGGCCAGCGCCTGCGCGCCGACGTTCCAGCTGCGGATGGTGCCGTCCAGGTCAAGTTCGCACACCGCGGTGCCGGGCAGGTTTTCAGCCAGCAGCCGCATCCGGGTATCGGCGAGCCGGGCATGCTCGGATGCAGCCTGCTGCACGGTAATGTCGCGGCACGACACGATAAAGCCGGAGGCCTGGCCTGCCGCGGACTCCACGGACGAGGCATCGCCATGCCTGGCCGCTACGTCCGGCCCGTCGGCAGCGCCAATGGCCCGCATGAGGCAGGACGCCTGCAGCAGGCTGCCGTCGCGCCGCACGCGCCAGCCCTGGTCGCGCGCGCTGCCTCCGAGTGCGGCCGCCTGCAGCCATTGCTGCGGCAGGCCGGCAGCGACATCGTCAGGACGATGCAGGCAGGAAAGGTGACGGCCGGTGATTTCCTCGGCGCTGTAGCCGAACACGCGCCGCGCGGCATCCGGCCACATCGCAATACACCCGTGCGCATCGGTCTCGAACACGGCGCAGTCTTCCACCGCGTCGAGCAGGCGCCGGTACTGTGCCGCCAGCAGGAGGCCGGCATCGTCCGCCAGGGTGCCGTCCGGCTCGCCGACGAGTGACGTACGGATGCCTTTTGCCGCATGCGGCTCGGACATGAGCATACCTTCTGTGTGATGGGGAAGACAGCAGGCCCCGTGCGCGGGCGGCCTGGCGCCGCCGCCCGGCGGAGGCCCGAATGCCCGCAACTGCGGGCATTCGAGTCAATGATAGGCGTTCGCGGCCCACGCGCCACCAATGTGCGCGGCACAGGACACTAGCGCTTGTGCCGCAACTGGTACACCGCGGCAACCGCGGCGGAGGCGCCCACCACCAGCGCAGTGGCCAGCATCGGGTGCCGCGCGGTGGTGGTGTAGGGGCAGGAGTGCAGCGCGTTGTGGCTGCCGCTGCGTTCCTGCAGGCCACTGCCGCTGCCATACAGCGCGTTGTCCTCGAGCGGACCCGCGGGGTGATGCGTCTGTTGCGCGCGGCCCATGAAGCGGCGCATGAAGCGGTCGAAGGTGTGCGGCGCGTGGTACGCCGCGGCCGAGAACGCCTTGGCGGCCGCACCGACGAAAAGCTCGCGGCGCGGGTTCGCGGCGGCAAACAGGATCGCGTCGGCCGCCAGCGCCGGGTCATACAGCGGCGGCGGCATGCGCGGCTCGACATCGAGGAAATTCTTGGCGTGCATCGCCAGCGGCGTTTCCAGTCCGGCAGGCTTGATCAGCGTCACGCTGACCGGCGCCTGCTCCTGCTCCAGTTCCAGCCGCAGCGAATCGGTAAAGCCCTTGATCGCGTGCTGCGAGGCCGCATAGGCGCTCTGCAGCGGCAGCGGGCCGTCCGCCGCCTCGCTGCCCATGTTAATGATGGCGCCGCCGTGCTCGCGCAGGTGCGCGGCCGCCGCCAGCGAGCCATGCACGGTGCCCCAGTAGTTGGTATCGAACAGCCGCCGCTGGTCTTCCAGCGGCACGTCGCAATGGCGGCCGAAGATGGTCACGCCGGCGTTGTTGATCCAGGTATCGAAGCCACCGAAGCGCTCGATCGCAGCCTGCGCCACCTTGCCAACCTCTTCATGCTTGCCGACATCGGCCACCACGGTGATGACTTCATTGCCATGCTCGCGCAGCTCTTCGGCCAGCTGGTGCAGCGAGCCCTCGCTGCGCGCCACCAGCACCAGCCGCGCACCCTGCTGCGCCGCCTTGCGCGCCGTCACCAGGCCCACGCCGCTGCTGGCACCGGTCAGGACGATGACCTGCGAGCCAATGTTCTTCAGGGTTGGTTTCATCGCCGCTTCTCCTCGGGGAGACCCGGCACGGTGCCGGGCATGCCGCTGGGGAGTTGCAAGGAGCGTTCCTGTCCGGGGCGGCCCTGGCTGGCGGCGCCACGGCAGGCGGGCTGCCGCAGATTTACAACACCCGGTAAGAACCACATGGCGCGACGCGCATGGGGCTGCCGCCGGGCGCTGTAGGACGGGCGCCGATTTCAGCGGCGGCATGTGCTGCCTAAGCTGGATACATCCCACCTAACCGGCGACAGCAATGGCCAAGACCACGCGACCGACAGCGCCAAAGGATCCAGGCAAACGCCGCGCCGCGGCAAAAGGCGCCGGCAAGCCCACCGGCAAGCGCGCCAGCACGGCCCGCCCGGCGGCACGCGGCGCGCCAGCCGCCAAGGCCGCTCCCGCCGCGCTCGATAAATACCGCCGCATGCGCGACTTCGGCGCCACGCCTGAGCCCAGCGGCGCCGCGCGCACCCGCGGCAAGGTGCACAAGCGCGCCGGCGAGCTTTCCTTCGTGATCCAGAAGCACGCGGCGCGTCGGCTGCACTATGACTTTCGCCTCGAACTCGGCGGCGCGCTGAAAAGCTGGGCCGTGCCCAAGGGCCCGAGCCTGGACCCGGCCGACAAGCGCATGGCCATCCATGTCGAGGACCATCCGCTGGACTATGCCGGCTTCGAGGGCGTGATCCCCGCCGGCCACTATGGCGCCGGCACGGTCATCGTCTGGGACCGCGGCACCTGGTTGCCGGTAGGCGATGCCGAGGCCGGCTACCGCGCCGGCAAGCTGAAGTTCGAGCTGCGCGGTGAAAAGCTGCACGGTCACTGGACCCTGGTGCGCATGCACGGCAGCCGGCAGAAGGAGCAGGACGCCTGGCTGCTGATCAAGGAGCGCGACGAGACCGCCGTGCCGGCATCGGAGTTCGATGTGGTCGAGGCCTTGCCGGACAGCGTGCTGGGCGGCACGCAGCGCAAACCCGCGGCAAAGCGCGCGAAGTCCGCGCAGCCGCCTGACGAAGCCGCACCAGATGCACACGGCACGGCGAAATCCCTGAAGCCGCCGCGCGGCGCGCCGCGCGCGGCCTTGCCGCTGGCGCTGGCGCCGCAGCTGGCCACGCTGGTGGAGCAGCCTCCGTCCGACGCGCAGGCGTGGCGCTACGAGATCAAGTTCGACGGCTACCGGCTGCTGGCCCGCATCGACGGCAAGGATGTGCGCCTGTTCACGCGCCAGGGCAACGACTGGACCAGCAAGCTGCGTGCGCTGGCGCGCGACGTCGGCACCCTGGGCCTGCCCGATGGCTGGCTCGATGGCGAGATCGTGGTGCTCGGCAAGCATGGCGCGACCGACTTCCAGGCGCTGCAGAATGCCTTCGATACCGCGCGCGTCGAGGGCATCCAGTATTTCGTGTTCGACCTGCCCTACTTTGCCGGCCATGACCTGCGCAAGGTACCGCTGGTGGAGCGGCGCGCCCTGCTGCGCCGGATCTTCGCGCACAACACCTCGCCGCGCCTGCAGTTCAGCGAGGACTTCGAGGCCGGCCCTACCGACATGCTCGAGGCAGCCTGCCGCATGAAGCTTGAAGGCGTGATCGGCAAGCGCGCCGACGCCGCCTATGTCAGCGCGCGCACCAGTACGTGGATCAAGCTGAAATGCACCTTGCGCCAGGAGTTCGTGGTGGCGGGCTTCACCGACCCGAAGGGCAGCCGCGCCGGCATCGGCTCGTTGCTGCTTGGCGTGCACGACAGCGGCGGGCGGCTGCGCTACGCGGGCAATGTCGGCACCGGCTTCGACGCGCGCACGCTGGGCGCGCTGCGCACGCAGCTGGACGCGTTGCGCGCCGATTCCGCGCCCTTTGAGAACGTGCCTGCAGGCGTAAAGGGGCACTGGGTGCGGCCAAAGCTGGTGGCCGAGGTCTCGTTCGGCAGCTGGACCCGCGAAGGCCGCGTGCGCCATGCCGTGTTCCACGGCCTGCGCACCGACAAGCCCGCGCGCGCGGTGTCGGTGGAGCGGCCGGCAACGCCGGCGGCCAACGGCAAGCCCGCGGCAACCACGGCAAAGCATGCCGGCACACGGCCGAAGGCCGCGGCAAAGCGCACCACCGCCGCCGGCGGCAAGGTCGCGATCAGCCATGCCGAGCGCGTCATCGACACAGCATCCGGCCTGACCAAGGGCGACCTGGTGCGCTACTACGAACGCGCCGCGCCGTTGATCCTGCCGCACCTGCGCGGGCGACCGATCGCGATGGTGCGCGCGCCATCGGGCGTGGGCGGCGAGCAGTTCTTCCAGCGGCATAGCGACACGCTGCGGGTGGACGGCCTCAACGTGCTCGATCCGGGCCTGTGGCCTGGGCATCCCGCGCTGCTGGAAATCGCGTCGGCCGAAGCCCTGGTGGCCGCGGCACAGCTCAATGTGGTGGAGTTCCACACCTGGAACGCCGGCAAGCGCAGCATCGACCGCCCCAACCGCATCGTCTTCGACCTGGACCCGGGCGAAGGCGTGCCCTGGCCACAAATGCAGGAAGCCGCCGCGCTGATGAAGGCGCTGCTCGATGAACTCGGCCTCGCCAGCTTCCTGAAGACCAGTGGCGGCAAGGGGCTGCACGTGGTGGTGCCGATCACGCCGCGTGCCGGGTGGGACGAGGTGAAGGCGTTCGCGCATGACGCGGTGCGCCATGTCGCCGCCACCGTGCCGCAGCGCTTCGTGGCCAAGAGCGGTCCAAGCAACCGCGTTGGCAAGATTTTCATCGATTACCTGCGCAATGGCATAGGCGCCACCACGGTGGCGGCATTCTCGGCGCGGGCACGCCCGGGGCTGGGGGTATCGATGCCGGTGTGGTGGGAGGAACTCGATAGCCTGCAAGGCGCGGCGCAGTGGACCGTGGCCAATGCCGGCCCGAGGCTCGACGCCGTGGCGGCCGACGACCCATGGGCGGATTACGCCGAAGCCCGGCAGGCGATCACGCGCGCCGCGGCGCGACTGGCACGCGCCCGATAGCCCCCGTTCCCGCCGGAGATCCACAGCAGTCGCCAAGCGGCACATTTCTTGCCGCATCCCGGTCATGACACACGGCCCGGCACCCCCGCCGCGTGCGCCACGTTGCACTGTTGCCAGTGCAGCGACGACATGGAGACGTGATGATGAGCCAACTCAGGATCGCCGCGAAGATTCGAGCCACCGCTGCCGCGCCACGCAACCGCCGCGCCTTGCGCCACCTGCTGGTTTCCTGCGCGATGCTGTCCTTCGCCGCCAGCCCGGTGCAGGCACGCCTGCCGGCACCGACGCCCGAGCAGCAGCAGGCCGCCGAAGCCAAGAAGTCGAAGGAAGCCGAAGCGGCCAAACAGCAGGCCGAGGCATTAAGCCGGGTCCAGGACCGGATCGCTGCGCGCTTTGGCAAGGGCGCCACCGGCGGCGGCACTACCGAGCCCGGCAAGATCCCGCAGAAAGCTGTCGAAGCAACCGGCTCAGCCGGACCGCACGGCGGCACCTCCCCCAGCGCCGAAGCGCATGGCGGCGAGGCGGCCCGCCGCTGAAGCGCGCCACGCATGGCCACGCGGTTGCCGCGCTGCGTGCCGGGCGACGCCTGCCCGGCACGCCTCTTGCCACTCTGCCAGCGCAACAGCCTGGCAAAGACCGCAGGCGTGCTGATGCATAAGGGGGAATGACGATGGACGACATCTGTGCGCATGTAATACCTACAACCGGCGGCCGCGCCGGCGCGGCAAAGCTTGCAAGCGGGGCAGCGCGGCCGGCGCGGTTTTACACGGCGCCGCCGCGGACCATCCCGGGTCCTGAGCAAACCTCCGCGCGGGCGCGCAAGCGCCTGTCAGCGTGATGCCATGACGCCGCATGCCGCCAACCCGGCCCCGCTGATCCTGAATGTCGATGACCGCGAGGGGCCGCGCTACGTCAAGAGCCGCATCCTCCATCGCGGCGAGTATTCCGTGATCGAGGCCGCCACCGGCCATTCGGCGCTGTCGCTGGTGCGACAGCATGCGCCGGTGCTGGTGCTGCTGGCCGCACGCCTGCCCGATATCAGCGGGCTGGAAGTCTGCCGGCTGCTCAAGGCCGATCCACAGACCGCGCACACGCTGGTGCTGCTGACCTCGCCAGGGCTGGCGCAATCGCGCCAGCGAGTAGAGGCGCTGAACTGCGGCGCCGACGGCTACCTGGTCGAGCCTGCCGAGCCGGAAGAGGTGTTGTCGAGCATCCAGGCGCTGCTGCGGCTGCGCGGGGCAGAGGACGCCTATCACCGCACCTCGCGGGCACTGCATGAGCATGAAGACATGTTCCGCCAGCTGGCCGAATCGCTGGCCGACGTGGTGTGGATCCTGGACCCGGCCGAGCCCCGCCTGCTGTTCGCCAGCCCCTCGCTCGCCACGTTGTGCGGCCATAAGCCCGAGCAGCTGACGCAAGAGCCGCGCCGCTGCCTGGAGCGCGTGGCGCCGGCCGACCGTGCGCGCGTGGAAGCGGCGTTCGCCAGCATGCTGGGCGACGGCAGGCTGGACATCGAGTTCCGCCTTGCGCGCCCGGACGGCGAGCTGCGCGATATCCGCGCGCGCGCGTTCCCGGTACGCGGCGCGGAAGGCCAGCCGGGCGACGACCGCACGCCGCCGTTGCGCATTGCCGGCACCTGCCAGGACGTGACGCTGCAAAACCGTGCCGGCCGCGCGCTGCATGACGAGGAACGGCGCAAGGACCAGTTCCTGGCGATGCTGGCGCATGAACTGCGCAATCCGCTGGCGCCGCTGCGCAGCGCCGCGGACCTGTTGCAGCAGCTCTCGCCCTCGCGCGAGGACATGTTCCGCGCGCGCGACATCATCGGCCGGCAGCTGCACCACCTGACCCGGCTGGTGGACGAGCTGCTCGACATCTCGCGCTTCAACCAGGGCCGCATCACGCTGCGCGAGGACCTGGTGGAACTGCGCACCGCGCTCAATACCGCGGTGGAAGCCGTGCGCCCCACGATGGACGCCTGCGGCCATACGCTGCGCCTGTCGCTGCCCGAGCAGCCCCTGCCGGTACGTGGCGACCTGGTGCGCCTGGCGCAGATCTTCAGCAACCTGCTGCAGAACGCCGCGGCCTACACGCCCGCCGGCGGCCAGATCGTCGTCGATGCCAGTCTCGAGGACGGCGCGGCGAACACCGCGCCCGATGCCGCGTCCGGCGCCCGCGTCACCGTGCGCGTGCGCGACAACGGCGCCGGCCTGTCCGAGGCACTGCAGCGGCAGCTGTTCGATCCGCTGGCCGCGCGCGACGACGGCACCCAGCCCGAACCGCCGCGCAGCGCGATCCAGCAGGACGGTCCCGGCATCGGCCTGACGCTGGTGCAAAAGCTGGTGCGGCTACATGGCGGCACCATCCGCGCCGACAGCCCCGGCCCCGGACAGGGCAGCACCTTCACCGTGACGCTGCCGGTGGAGCCGTGGCAGAAGTGGCACCCAGGCTCCGGCCGCACCGCGCCGCACCGCGGCGTGCCGCGCCGGATCATGGTGGTGGACGATAACCCTGACGCGCTCGAGGCCATGATGATGACGCTGCAGACACTTGGCCATACGGTGGTGACCGCCGCCGACGGCCCCAGCGCGCTGGCGCGCGCCACCGATGCCCGGCCGGAGGTGGTGCTGCTGGACCTGGGCATGCCCGCCATGGACGGCTTCGAGACCGCGCGCCGCCTGCGCGCGCTGCCCGAGATGCGCGGCGCCACGCTGGTGGCGCTGACCGGCTTCGGCCAGCCCGAGGACCGCCGCCGCGCGCTGGAAGCCGGCTTCGACCAGCACCTGGTCAAGCCGGCCGACCTGGACGCGCTGACACGGCTGCTGGATGCACTCAGCGCGGACCATTCCTAGCGCGATGCCGATGCCAGCCGCCGCTCCCATCCACCCTTGAACAAGGAAGCTCCGTGCATACCACGCCCGATCCCGACATCCCGCCGCGCAAGCCTGAAACCCCGCCGCCGGAACCTCCGCCGGGCCCGCCCGAACCAGTGGCAGACCCGCCTCCGGGCGATCTGCCGCCACCGCCGCCGCAACGTG
This sequence comes from Cupriavidus sp. GW823-FHT07B10, assembly GCF_058794355.1. Classification (NCBI taxonomy): domain Bacteria; kingdom Pseudomonadati; phylum Pseudomonadota; class Betaproteobacteria; order Burkholderiales; family Burkholderiaceae; genus Cupriavidus; species Cupriavidus sp. GW823-FHT07B10. The sequence continues at coordinate 87,158 of NZ_JBXAGS010000004.1, read as the reverse complement.
CCCGTGCGGCTGGCAAAGGAGCCCTCACGTGTCACGCATCATCTGGAAAGGCGCCATAACCTTTGGCCTGGTTAATATCCCGGTAGTATTGCGGCCCGCGTCGCGCAGCCAGACGCTGGACCTTGACCTGCTGGACGTGCGCGACATGGCGCCGGTGGGCTACCAGCGCATCAACAAGAGCACCGGCAAGCCGGTCGACAAGGAGTATATCGTCAAGGGCTACCAGTACGCCAAGGACGAATACGTGCTGCTGAACGAGGAAGACTTCCGCCAGGCCAATGTCGAGGCCACGCAGACGGTGGATATCGTCAGCTTTGTCGACGCGCAGAGCATCCCGCCGTACTACTTCGACACGCCCTACTACCTCGAACCCGACAAGCGCGGCGAGCGCGGCTACGCGCTGCTGCACGAAACCATGCGCCGCACCGGGCGTGCCGCGCTGGCGCTGGTGGTGCTGCGCGCCCGCCAGCACCTGGCCGCGATGCTGGTGCACGGCGACGCGCTGGTGCTCAACACCATGCGCTTTGCCGACGAGGTGCTGCCCATCTCCGAACTGCGCCTGCCCAAGGCGGCCACCGGCAAACCCACCGGCGCGCATGCGCGCGAGATCGAGATGGCCACCAAGCTGGTCGAAGACATGAGCGAAGACTGGGAGCCGGAACAGTACCGCGACAGCTATCGTGACGACCTGATGGCGCGCATCGAAGAAAAGATCGACTCCGGCAAGACCCACCAGCTGACCCCGCCTGCGGAAGAGGAAGAAGCGCCGCGCCAGGGCGCCAAGGTCATCGACATGGTGGCGCTGCTGCGCCAGAGCCTGGGCCAGCGCGGCAAGGAAGACAAGGAGGACGCCACGCCCGCGCGCCGCAAGGCCCCTGCGCGGCATGCCGCCGCCAGGAAGCAGCCCGCTGCCAAGCGGGCTGCGACCCCGCCTGCCAAGCGCGCCAGCACCGCCGCCAAGACCAAGCGTGCACCGGCCAAGCGCGAGTCGCACGCGCCGGCCGCGCGCAAGAGTTCAAGCACTACGCGCAGGAAGCACGCGGCTTAGGCAGGGGGGCCAAATTCCGATTGCGTTCTCCCTCTCCCGCGCGCGGGAGAGGGGAGCAAACCCTCAGCATCGGACAAACCCGCTTACCGCGATGACACCTTCAGGTTGTCATTGACCGACGTCACGCCCTCGACGCTGCGGATCGCGTCGAGCGCCAGTTCGTGCTGCTGCTGGCTCGGCACCGTGCCGCTCACGTCGACCGTGCCCTGCCTGGTTTTCACACGGATGCCGGTGGACTTGAGGTCCTTGGTCGTGAGCAGCTTGGTCTTGATCCTGGTGGTGATTGCACCGTCCTCGACGGCCCGCTTGGCCTTGTCGGCGCTCATGTCCGGGGCGGCGCCCCGGTCAGGGTCGGCACGGCCGGGCATGCCCGGCGCGGAATTGACGGGTGCCACAGGGGTATCGTCGGCCGCAACCAGGATCAGGCCGCTCTTGTCGAGCGCCAGCGCGCTACCGGCTACCGCCAGCGCCGCAGCAACACAGGCCATCCGCACGGTGCGCGCGGGAATTCGGGAAAAACGCATGGCTGCCTCCTTTTTCGGGTCACCAGCGCATCCGTTGCCGGACTTGCCTGGCACGCGGAACCACTGGTAAGGCATATTTCAGCAAGCTCCATACCTGCCGGGCAGGCCGCACCAGGCGTCCGCGGCGGGGCCCACGGCGTGTAAATCGGGCCACCCGTTGTAAAAGCGCCCGCCGCGTGATGTGCTGCATCCCCCGTTACAGGCCGTTGCTGGCGGCACCCCGGTCCTTCCATCCTTGGCATGGCGATTGCGAAACAGGGGATGCGGCAGTTCGCCGCGTCAAGGAGCTAGCAATGGGACAGCAGCAACAGCCGGGTCAATCGCAGTCGGGCCAGAAGCCGCAGGAACAGAAGCAGCAGGAACAATCTGGCCAACGCGGCAGCCAGCAGCAGCCGGGACAACAACAAGGCGGCGGTCAGATGGGTAACCAGGACCGCAAGCAGGACCAACAGCAGCAGCAGGATCGCGGCAGCTCGCAACCGGGCCAGCAAAGCGGCCAACGCAGCGGCCAGCAAAGCGGCCAGGGCGGGCAACAGGGTGGGCAACAAGGCGGACAACGCCAGCCGTAAGTAAGCCGCGCCAGCCACGATAACACGCAGCTTTCCGGGTATGTGCGGCCGCAACATGCGGTGCGGCCGCAGGGGCATACGCCGGAGATTGACAGGCCGGGACTCCCGCAAGGGGGCTCCGGCCCTTTTTGCGGCAACCGCCGCGGCATGACCCCGCGCACATCGCCCCGCATCCCGTGTATGCTGGCCCTGACTTCCCCATTCAGGCACCGGCCTTGTCCAGCTTTACCGACCCCGCCGCCGGCCGCTCTGCGCAGCCACGACGCGGCCCGCTGAACCAGCTCTCCACCAGGCTGCGTGAGCGCGCCGGCGCGCACGTGCGCGCGCTGACCCGCAGCAATTCCGGCGTGACCCTCGACTACGACAACCCGCCGGGCGATCCCGGCCTGTTCGGGCCCGACGCGGTCTGCTGGCGCGTGCATGCCGACTTTCCGGCAATGCTAGCGGGCGGCGTCAGTGCGCTGCTGCTGCAGACACTGCATCCACTGGCACTGGCCGGGGTCTGGGACCACTCCAGCTTTCGCACCGACATGCAGGGGCGCCTGGGGCGCACCGCGCAGTTCATCGCCGGCACCACCTACGGCAGCCGTGCCGATGCCATGGCGCTGATCGGGCGCGTACGGCGCATCCATGCCGGCGTGGTCGGCGTGGCCCCGGACGGGCGGCACTATGCCGCCTCCGACCCGGCGTTGCTGACGTGGGTGCACGTGGCCGAGGTCTCAAGCTTCCTGGCTGGCTACCTGCGCTATGTCGGACCACTGAGCGGCACCGAGCAGGATCGCTACTACGACGAGGTTGCGCGCATCGCCCAGATGCTGGGCGCGGCCGACGTGCCGCGCTCGCGCGCCGAAGTCACGGCCTACCTGGAGGCCATGCGGCCTGCGCTGCTGGCTAGCGAACGCACCAGCGAAGTGGTGCGGCTGGTGCGGCAGATGCCGGTGGCCAACCCGCTGCTGCAGCCGGCGGTGCGGATCATGGCCGACGCCGGCATCGCACTGCTGCCGCCGTGGGCACGGCAACAGCTCGACCTGGACGGCCCCTCGATACGGCGCCCGGCAGCACTCGCGGGCATGCATGTGCTGGCACCGGCGCTGCGCTGGGTGCTGGGCGCCGGCCTGGCAGCGCGCGCACGGCGGCGCGTGGCCCGCGGCACCGCCACGACGGCAGGCTAAGGGCCGCGCCGGCTATCGGCGTTCAGCTGAACTTCTTGAACGGAAATGAGAATTGGCGGCAAAAATCCTCCCATTTCGGAGGATTGCGCGGCGCGAAAGTGGCGTTAAATCTGCCTGGGCATTCCGAACGGCCGGTCGGTTTTTACTAACCGCACCAGCCACAGCGCCACAGAGCGCGATTCAAACGACGCAGGCAAAAAAAAAGAAGCCTACGCGCGGGGTGCTCGTAGGCTTTCCAGGACTGCTCGAGCTGAAAAGCTCTTGCCAAGAATATAAACGCGCTTACATGAGGTGTAAATCCCGCTTCTATCAGGGGATTCCCTCATGACAATATGAGACTGATTGGGCACTTTTAATTATTTTTGCCCTGACGCTACATCAGGGCATTTTTTGCATGGGCTGGCAATTTCCTCGCGGGCCCGGTCCATACCGAGCCTGCCGGCTCGCCGACGTGGCCGCAGTATGCGATAGCGCACTATCGGGTACAATATCACGGCCTCGAGAGCAACAATTTTTATAGAGCAAAGCCTCTATTCCAAGAATGGCGTGCGGTTCGTCAACGCTTGAAAAAACTTTGTTACTCTCGACCCTGAAGTATCCCCCTTCTCTTCTGGCAGCGCCAACCGCCGGCACCTGCGCCGTTACCGAGAGCGGATGTTTCTCCTGCCGCCCTGGCCGTGGCGCACCCCAAGCCGCCGGTCAATGGACTGTTATCAGCCGCCAGAACCCTTGCGGGCTCTTCCGGAGTCGTTGTGAAGAAGAAGGAAACCCGGCCCAGGTCACGCAGCCGGAAACAACTGCAGCATCTGCAATTTGCGGCATACAGCTCCAGCCAGGCTCCGGTGATCGTCCACCTGTCCACCGGCGCCCGGCTGCAGGGCCTCGTCCTGGCGTCAGACGACTATGTGGTGCTGCTTGGCCGGCAGCCGGACGACATCCGGCCAACGGTGGTCTACAAGCAGGCCATCTGCCTGGTCACGCTGGCCAATGCGCCGGACGCGCCGGCGGTGGCACCGGATCCGGCCCCGGAGCCGGACTTCCTGCCGATCTACATCCCCCGCACCAGCAAGCGCCGCTAGACCAACGCCCGCCCCACACGCCTTCCCGCCCCGCCGCTCCCTGCCGCAAGGCGCCTCTGCCGGCCCTGCCGGCACCCCGCGCAACTATCGCGGAGATCACTCTAAACCTTTGCCTTGCCCGGTCGATAACCCAAGCAACGGAGGCACTCTACGCCCTGCAAAGCAGGCCGCCAACGTTACGGCACTAGCCGGAATGCCCAAAACTTTGCATATAGGAGTCGTACCATGGCGCAAGTCATTAACACCAATTCGTTGTCTCTGATGACTCAGAACAACATGAATGCTTCGCAATCGTCGCTGAACACGGCGATCCAGCGCCTGTCGTCGGGCCTGCGCATCAACAGCGCCAAGGACGACGCCGCTGGTCAGGCGATTGCGAACCGCTTTACCGCGAACATCAAGGGTCTGACCCAGGCAGCCCGAAATGCAAATGATGGCATTTCGATGACCCAAACGACGGAAGGCGCACTGACTGAAATTAATAATAACCTGCAGCGCGTACGGGAACTCACCGTCCAAGCATCGACTGGCTCGAATTCGGATAGCGATCTGACCTCGATCCAGGCCGAAATCCAACAGCGCCTGGAAGAAATTGATCGTGTCTCTGGCCAGACTCAATTCAACGGTGTCAAGGTTCTCGCACAAGACAACACGATGAAGGTACAGGTCGGTGCCAATGATGGCGAAACCATCACTGTCGACCTGAAGAAGGTTGATGCCAAGAGTCTGGGCCTCGACAACTTCAAGATTGATGGTGCCCGCCAGGCCACCGCCGGCGATTTGATCAGCCGCTTCAAAGCCACCGGTACCGACAACTACACCGGCGGCTACACGGTAGACATCAACTCCGGCGCCGTAAAAACTGGTGCAAATGCGGTCTATGTGAGCGCTGCCAACGGTTCGCTTGTGACGACCGCCACGGTTGCAAATACCGTCTCTGCTGTGTACGACACCACCGCGAGCGCAAATGGCACCGCAACCAGCTTGGCGACCTTGGGCGCAGGCAAAGCGGCCGGCGACAAGCTCAGCTTTGATGGCTTTGAATTTACCGTCGGTACCGCTGACGCGAACGGGAATGGTACCTACACGGCCAAGGTTGATGGCAAGACGGTAACGTTCACTATTGCCGCATCCACGGACGCGACGGGTACGGCAGCCACGATCGCCACGAGCGTAAACCTCTATACCTCGCAAACCGGCACGCTGACCACCAATTCCACGACCGCCAACCGCGCAGCAGTCGCCTCGGATCTGGACGTCGCCGGACAAACCAAGACTGGCAGCACGCTGACGGCCGGTGGTGTCGTGTACAGCGTTGACGTGGATGGCCAAGTGAAGAACGGTGGCGGCAACGTCATGTATCTCTCGAAGACTGCCGGCGGCACTCCGACGCTGATCACCGACGCCGTGGCCGCCTCGGAAAAATCCAGCTCGGATCCGCTGGCAAAGCTGGATGCAGCGCTCGCTAGCGTTGACCAGCTGCGTAGCGATCTCGGCGCAGTTCAAAACCGTTTCGAATCGACTATTGCAAACCTGAACAATACGGTTAACAACCTGTCCGCCGCTCGTTCGCGCATTCAAGACGCCGATTACGCAACCGAAGTGTCGAACATGACCCGCGCTCAGATCCTGCAACAAGCTGGTACCTCGGTCCTGGCGCAAGCCAACCAGACCACGCAAGGCGTGCTGTCGCTGCTGCGTTAATCGCATCCGCGAGCAGGCACATGAGGCTGGGCCGCAAGGCCCGGCCTTTTTGCCGAAGCGCGTTTGGAGCGTTTCGCAGGTAGACCGCTGCCTGCCAAGCGCTTCAACCTGATCAAGAACCACGCCAACGGAGCAGACCATGGCGCCTCCCCCGACCGTGAACCCGACAGCAGTGCGCCTGCCGTCCGAAGCGCTGACCCACAGCACTTCGACTCGCGCACCTGCCGGCTTGCGCGCGCTGGAACGCGCCGCTGCTGCGCCGGTGGAAGCCGTCGATACCTCTGCCGCCATCGGCGAGCTGGTCGAAGCGCTCAAGACCACCTCGATCGGCTTGCGCTTTGAGATTGACGAGACCACGCATCGCATCATCACCAAGGTGATCGACAGGGAAACCGGCGACCTGATCCGGCAGATGCCCACCGAAGAGGTGCTGCGCATCGCCCGCGCCATCGACAAGCTGCAAGGGCTGTTCATCAGCCAGCCGGCCTGAGACCTGAATATCAGTTGAAGACGAGACAATAATATGGCAACGATCTCCTCCATCGGCATCGGCTCCAACCTGCAACTAAGCGACCTGCTTGACCAGCTGCAGAAGGCCGAGCAGGCGCCGCTTGACGCCATCAACACGCAGGCCAAGAGCTACCAGACCAAGCTGTCGGCCTACAGCCAGATGCAGAGCGTTCTGGACGCCTACAAAGCCGCCGCGAAGAAGCTGTCTGAAGCCGCTACCTTCGGCGTCGTGAAAGCGAACGTCGGCACGCCGGACGTGATGTCAGTCACCACCGCAGCCAATGCGGTGCCCGGCAACTACAGCATCACCGTCAGCACCCTGGCTACCGCGCAGTCGCTGGTCAGCGGCAATGTAGCCGACCAGAAGGCAGCCATCGGCGGCGGCGAACTGGTATTCGACTTCGGCGAGGCGCTGGCTACCGGCGGCGCCGCCACCAACACCAAGAAGGTCACCATCCCGGCGGACTCGTCGCTCGAAGGCATGCGCGACGCCATCAACAAGGCGGACATCGGCGTGACCGCGAGCATCGTCAATGACGGCAGTGCCAGCCCTTACCGCCTGGTGCTGACCTCGGATAAGACCGGCACGCAAGCCACCATGCGCGTATCGTCGACAGACGCTGCGCTGAACAGCGTCGTTGCCTTCGATCCGGCCGCGGCGCCCGGCGTCAACAAGATGGAACAGAAGGTCCCGCCGGTCAACGCGACGCTGAAAATCAACGGCATCGACGTGGTCAGCCAGAGTAATTCGGTGGTGGATGCTGCCCAAGGCGTTACCCTGAACCTGACCAAAACTGGCACCACGTCAGTGGTGGTTACGCGTGACAACGATGCAATCAAGTCCGCGGTCCAAGCTTTCGTCACTGCGTACAACAATGTCCAGAGCACAGCAAAGACATTGACAGCATTCGATATCGACACTGGTAAATCCTCTGCATTGACCGGCGACAACACACTTCGCTCAATCCAGTCCCGATTGCGTTCAATGGTCGGCGGCGCCATGGATAGCGGCAATGGCGGCAAGATCACGCTAATCGACGTCGGCATCGCGTTCGAGAAAGACGGCACGATGAAGCTCGACGACGCAAAGTTGACCAAGGCTCTGAATACCAACCTCGGTGGTGTCACCGCCTTGTTCTCCGGCACCGAGGGCAGCGGAGGCATCGGCAAGCAGGCGAACGACTATATCGATGGCTTGAGCAAGGCCGATGGCGCGCTGAAAGTGGCCCAAGACGGCATCACCAAGACGCTGAAAGACCTTGAAGACGACTACGACCGAGTGGAGGAACGAGTCAATAGCACGGTCGAACGCTACAAGACGCAGTTCACGAAGTTGGACCTGCTAGTGTCGCAAATGAACCGCACCAGCAGCTACCTGACGCAGCAGTTCAGTGCCCTAAGCAACAGCAACTCCAAGTAACCGTACCGGAGAGAAGCCAACCATGTTCGCCCGCCAAGCCATCAACGCCTACGCCCAGGTGGGCGTCCAGACCGGCGCCATGAGCGCCAGCCCGCACAAGCTGATCACCATGCTTTACGACGGCGCGCGCGCAGCGATCGCGCGGGCGAAGTTCCACCTGGAGGGCGGCAACGTCATCGAACGCGGCAACGCTATCTCCAAAGCCATCGACATCATCGACAACGGCCTGCGCGCCGTGCTCGACCATGAGGCTGGCGGCGAGATCTCCGCCAACCTGGAATCCCTGTACGAATATATGGTGCGCCGGCTGATGCTGGCCAACCTGCGCAGCGACGCGGCCCTGCTGGCCGAAGTCGACACGCTGCTCGAAAGCCTGGCTTCGGCCTGGGCGCAGATCGACGACACGGCCGCGGATCGGCAACCCGCCTTACAGGACAACTGACATGGCTTCCCTTCCCGAGTTTTTCCCGATCGTGGACTGCTACGAGGAAATCCTCGCGCTGTCCGCACGGATGCACGAGGCCGCCCAGGCGGCTGACTGGGACACCGTCACCGAGCTGCAGCAGGGCTACCTGGCCCAGGTGGACCGCCTGCGCCAGATGGACCACGACGCACCGTTCTCCGATGCGGAACGCATGCGCCGCTACCAGTTGCTGGACCGCATCCTCACTTACGATGCCCGCATCCGCGACCTGGCCATGCCGCAGCTGAAGAAGCTCGGCGACATGCTGACCAGCTCGCGCCGCCAGATCGAACTGTCCGCCGCCTACGGCGCCACCGCCTGACGCAGCCTGACCGCTGCGCTACTCCCCGCGGCGGGCCGGAAAGCCCGCCGTCTGCATTCACGCGACCCGTATGACCGGCATCCATCTGCCTCCAGGCCTGGCACCCGGTCAGGCCCCGGACCCACAACCGCTGCGCACGGCGCTTGCCATCGACAAGCTGGCGGCGCTGCAGCCCGTGCCCGAGGCCACCGAGTCGAATGTCCAGAACTCCACCGGCCAGGCGATCCGCCACAGCCAGCACGCCACCGGCCCCAACGCCTTGGCAGGCCAGGCTACCTTGCTGCCGGGCACTTCGACGCAGGAATCGCTGAGCGCGGCGGCGCGGGCCATCCTGGCGGTGATGGACGGTACCGAGGCCCAGCCGGTGCGCAGCGCCGGCCCGCTGCTGGCCGCCGCGCCCACGCCAGCGTCGGCGCAGGCTGCGGCGTCGGCGCTTGCCAACACGGTCGGGCAGAGCGGCCTGTTCTACGAATCGCACCTTGCACAGTGGGTTGCCGGCGCACGCGCGTTGCCCGGCATCCGCCAGGAGCCGCAGGCGCAAGTACCGGTGCCGGCCCGGGCGGCTGCCCCAGGCGGCACTGCGCAGGCCGCCGCAACCACGCTGCCGTCTGCGCTGCTGACCTATACCGGCGGTGCCGCAGCGGCAGAGCCGGGGCGGCCCTCAGCGCCGCCGCTGATTCCGGCCTCGCAGGTGCTGGCTGAAGCGCTGGCCTCGGCCGGCAATCCGCGCGTGGCCCACAGCCATGCGGCGGCGGAACAGGCGCTGCGGCAAGGCGCCGCCACCACGGCGGCCTACAGCCGCGAAGCCGCTGCCGAACCGGGGGCCCAACGCCAGTCCGCCGCGGCGCTGGCCACGCAGGCCTACCAGAGCACCGCGGAGGCTGGCGCGCGCGCTGCAGCGCCGGACAGCCTCATCCCCCACGCGGCGCGCGCCGCCGCTGGCCTGCCGGACACCGCCTCGGCAGACGCCGGCAGGCAGGCCGCGGCAGCCGGCCCGGCCATCCATCCGGCAACCGAAGGCGTGGTCCGCCAGCAGCTGGAATTGCTCGCCACGCAGCAGTTCCGCTTTGCCGGCGAAGCCTGGCCCGGCGTGCCGATGGAGTGGGAGTTGCTACGCCCCGACGCGGATGGCGCAGCGCAGGCCCATGACGACAGCGCCCGGCCATGGTCCAGCCGCCTGCGGCTGCAATTGCCGAGCCTCGGCATCGTCGAAGCGGTGCTGACACTGGGACCGGCGGGGCTCGACGCCCGCGTGGCAACGCTTGAGACCGATGTCGCGGCGCGTTTCATCGCGGCACGGCCGCTGCTGCGCAACCAGCTCGAGGCGCAGGGCATCGTGCTGCAGCGCCTGAGCGTGCAGACCCAGGACAACATGACGGTAGGAGCGGCGCGATGAGCGAAGCGGCGCAAGACCGCGGCGCGGCGATCGCGCTGTCCTACCAGCACAGCGACAGGGCCCCGCGCGTGGTCGCCAAGGGCTATGGCGTGGTGGCCGAAGCCATCATCGCCCGCGCGCGCGAAGCGGGCGTCTATATCCACGATTCGCCCACCCTGGTGAATCTGCTGATGCAGGTCGACCTGGACAGCCACGTGCCGCCGCAGCTCTATGTGGCCGTGGCGGAACTGCTGGCGTGGATCTACCACCTTGAAGCGGGCAGGGCCGCAGGCGCTGAAGCGCAGGCCTGAACCGGCAGGCCTTCCTGACGACAAGAGCCCCTGGCCGCTTGCGCGCGCCAGGGGCTCTTTGCGTTCAGGGCAGGCCGGTGGGCTTTACACCGCCATATTCATCATTTCCTGGTAAGCCGCCACCAGCCGGTTCCGCACCTGCACCCCGGTCTGGAACGACACATTGGCCTTCTGCAGGTCGACCATCACATCATTGAGCGCCACGCCGGGCTTGCCCAGCTCGAACGCCTCGGCCTGGCCGTAGGCGCGTTCCTGCGCGGCGTTTATGCGGCCCAGCGAGCGCTGCAGCTCGCCGGCAAAGCCGCCGCCGACCGGCGCGGCGGACTGGCTGGCACTGTTGCCCGAGGCAACCTGGGACATCCCGCGCAGTTGCTGCAGCATGCTCTCGATGGAAGAGATAGTGGTCATTTGGGTCGTTGTATGCCGGTCCACCGGCAGAGTTCGTCTTGTGGTGCGCCCTTGCATCACAGAGTAGCCTGCCGGCAGGCGGGCCTCAGGCGGTTCGCACCCAGTTTCAGCCCCCGCAGAGTACCCGCCGGTGCCGCCCCACCATGGGCCGAAATCGGACAAAAAACCGCGTCTATTCGCCGGATTGTCGCGCTCAAGTCTGGCCGATCATTGCCACCGTGCCGGAAGAGCGCGGGCTGTCGTCCCGTGCTGGCTCCGGAAATCACCAGACAATCATCGATTCGGGAGTACGCGTGTTTTCTCTGCAGCGTAATGTGAGCCGTGCCGTGAGCCGCGCCGACGACCAAGGCGGTCAGCATCGCCCGTGCCGTCGCCAGCATCGCGGCGCCGGATCCGGAGCACGCGCATGACCGCGACCGTGGCACTGCCCGGGCGCCCGGCAGAAGTGATCGAGCGCCTGAAGGCCAACCCGAAGCTGCCGCTGATGCTGGCCGGCGCCGCCCTGGCCGCGGCCATCGCGGTGGGCGTGCTGTGGTCGCGCAGCCCGGACTACAAGGTGCTGTACAGCAACCTGTCCGAGCGCGATGGCGGCGCGGTGCTGCAATCGCTGCAGCAGATGAACGTGCCGTACAAGTTCGCCGAAGGCGGCGGCGCGGTCATGGTGCCGGCCGAGAAGGTGCATGAGACGCGCCTGCGCCTGGCATCGCAGGGCCTGCCCAAGAGCGGCACGGCCGGCATGGAGCTGATGGACAACCAGAAATTCGGCATCAGCCAGTTTGCCGAGCAGGTCAACTACCAGCGCGGGCTGGAAGGCGAGCTGGCGCGCTCGATCGAGTCCATCGCCGCGGTGCAGTCCGCCCGCGTGCACCTGGCCATCCCCAAGCCGACGCTGTTCGTGCGCGAACGCCAGAAGCCGACCGCGTCGATCGTGCTGCAGCTTTACCCGGGCCGCGCCATCGATGAAGGCCAGGTCGCTGCGATCAGCCACCTGGTGTCGTCGAGCGTGCCGGAGCTGACGCCCAAGTCGATCTCGATCGTCGACCAGCACGGCAACCTGCTGTCGAACACCGGCAACGAGCGCATGCTCGACGCGACCCAGCTCAAGTACGTCCAGGCGCTGGAGCAGAACTACCTGAAGCGCATCGAAGCGATCCTGACGCCGATCGTCGGCAAGGACAACGTGCGCGCACAGGTGACCGCCGACGTCGACTTCTCCATCGTCGAGCACACCGACGAGAGCTACAAGCCCAACCAGGACCCGACCCGCTCGGCGATCCGCAGCCAGCAGACCAGCGAGTCGACCCAGCAGGGTGTCACGCCGCCGGGCGGCGTGCCCGGGGCGCTGTCGAACCAGCCGCCGGCTGCCGCCGCCGCGCCCGTGACCACGCCGCAGACGCCGCGTGCGGGCCAGGCGCCGGGACAGGCCGGTGCTCCGGCTGCCGGGCAACCGGGACAGCCGGGGCAAGCTGCCCAGCCAGGTCAGGGCGCCCAGGTCGCCAATGCCACCGCTTCCAGCGGCCCCAGCAGCAATCGCCGTGACTCCACCGTCAACTACGAACTGGACCGCTCCGTGCGCCACGTGCAGCAGGCACCGGGCGGCGTGCGCCGCCTGTCGGTGGCGGTGGTGGTCAACTACCGTCAGCAGGCCGATGCCAAGGGCAAGCTCGTGGCCGAACCGCTGCCGCCGGCACTGCTGGCGCAGATCCAGAACCTGACCAAGGAGGCGATGGGGTTCTCGGCCGACCGCGGCGACTCCATCAACGTGGTCAACAGCCCATTCACCGCCGAGCGCGAGAAGGCCGCGCCCGAGGTGCCGCTGTGGAAGCAGCCCGACATGATCGAGCTCGGCAAGACCCTTGCGGGCTACCTGCTGCTGGCACTGCTGGCGCTGTTCGTGTGGTTCAAGGTGGCGCGGCCGGTCCTGCGCCGCTACACCTCGCCGCCGCTGCCGGCGCCGGAACCCAGGGACGAGACCGAGGCAGTGCTGCTGCCGCCGGACGAGCCCGCCAACCCGGAAATCCTGCGGCTTGCCGCCAAGTATGAAAGCGACCTCGCGCTGGTGCGCGACGCCGCACAGCGCGACCCGCGCCTGGTCGCCAGCGTGATCAAGAACTGGATTGCCAATGACAACCGCTAAGGGCATCTCCGAATCCGGCCTGCAAAAGAGCGCCGTCCTGATGATGGCGATCGGCGAGGATGCCGCGGCCGAGGTGTTCAGGCACCTGTCGCAGCGCGAAGTGCAGGAGCTGGGCTCGGCCATGGCCACGCTCAGCTCGGTCACCCGCGAGGAAATGGCCGAGGTGCTGGGCGAGTTCCGCACCGAGACCGAGCAGTACCTGGCCCTGAACGTCGATTCCAACGCCTTTATCCGCAGCGTGCTGAACAAGGCGCTGGGCGAGGAACGCGCCCAGTCGGTGATCGAAGACATCCTGGAGTCGCGCGATCCGGGCGGCGGCATCGATTCGCTGAACTGGATGGACGCCACGGCCATTGCCGAGCTGATCCGCGACGAGCATCCGCAGATCATCGCCACCATCCTGATCCACCTGGACCGCCAGAAGTCGTCCGAGGTGCTGGCGCTGTTCACCGACCGCCTGCGCAACGACGTGATCCTGCGTATCGCCACCTTCGGCGGCGTGCAGCCGGGCGCGCTGCAGGAACTGACCGACGTGCTGACCAAGCTGCTGGCGGGCCAGAGCCTGAAGCGCAGCCGCATGGGCGGCGTGCGCACCGCGGCCGAGATCATCAACCTGATGAGCACCGCGCACGAAGAGGCTGTGATCGACGGCGTGCGCCTGCACGACGGCGACCTGGCGCAGAAGATCATCGACGAGATGTTCCTGTTCGAGAACCTGCTCGAGGTCGACGACCGCGGCATCCAGCGCGTGCTCAAGGAAATCGCCACCGAGTCGCTCATCGTCGCGCTCAAGGGCGCGCCGCAGGAACTGCGCGACAAGTTCATTCGCAATATGTCCACCCGCGCCGGCGAGATGCTGCGCGAGGACCTGGACGCGCTGGGCCCGGTGCGCGTGTCGCAGGTCGAGGCCGAGCAGAAGGCCATCCTGCAGGTGGTAAGGCGCCTGGCGGATGCGGGCGAAGTGCAGATCGGCGGAGGCGACGATGCCTATGTCTGAGGCAAACCCTGAGCGCGGCCAGGCCGCACGCCGCGCGCCGCGCGGCGACCCGCTCTCTTCCCTTGCCGGCAACGGCGCGGCCGCCGATCCTGGCGGCTTTGCGCCGTTCGAGCCCCCGCGCCGCGCGCGTGGCGGCGCGGCCGGCTGGCAGCGCTGGCAGATGGGCTCGCTCGATCCCCGCGAAAGCGAGCCGCCCGAAGCCCTGGCCGCCATGCCATCCGAGCCCGCACCGCCGCCGATCGATTTCGAGGCGCTCGACGCGATGCGCGAAGGCGCGCGCAAGGAAGGCTATGCCCAGGGCTACACCCAGGGGCAAACCCAGGGCTACGGCGACGGCCACCGCGAAGGCTACGCCCGCGGCCTGGAAGCCGCACGCAACGAGGCCACGCAGCTGCAGGCGCTGGCCACCAACTTCCGCAGCGCGCTCGGCGGCGTAGACGACCAGGTCGCGCGCGCGCTGGTGTCGCTGGCGCTCGACGTGGCGCGCCAGCTGGTGCGCACCGCCCTGGCAAACGACCCCGCGGTGCTGCTGCCGGCCGTGCGCGAGCTGCTGACCAGCGAACCCGCGCTGTGCGGATCGCCCAGCCTGCTGCTGCATCCCGACGACGTGGCGCTGGTGGAAACCCACCTGCATGGCGAACTGGCGGCCGCCGGCTGGACCGTGCGCGCCGACCCGTCGGTGGCGCGCGGCGGCTGCATCGCCAGCGCCGCCAGCGGCGAGCGCGATGCCACGCTGCCTACGCGCTGGACCCGCGTGGTCAAGGCGCTGGGCCGCGACGATCCATGGGAGCCGCCACATGCCTGATGCCGCCGAGCAAGCCACGCCCGCGCCGGATTCCGCGCTGGCCCACGCGCAACGCTGGATCGGCGCGCTGGACAGCGCCGCGGCCGGCATCGCCGGGCTCGACAGCAAACGCAGCTGCGGCCGCCTGACGCGCGCCGCGGGCCTGGTGCTCGAAGCCGTGGGCCTGCGCCTGCCGGTGGGCAGCGACTGCCTGATCGAGCTGCCCGCCGGGCAGTTCACCACCGACAGCAATGCCCCGCGCACCGCGGAAGCGGAAGTGGTGGGCTTTGGCGCCGACCGGCTCTACCTGATGCCGCAATCCGATGTGGTGGGCTTGCTGCCGGGCGCGCGCGTCTACCCGCTGGAACCATCGCCGCAGCCGGCCGGCATCACCACGCCGCGCGAGCCGGGCTCCAAGCGCCTGCCGGTTGGCGCCGGCCTGCTGGGCCGCGTGCTGGATGCCGCGGGCCGCCCGCTCGACGGGCTGGGCCCGATCACCGCCGCCATGGAGGTGCCGCTGGCCGGCGAGCAGATCAACCCGCTGATGCGCGCGCCGATCGAGACTGTGCTCGATACCGGCGTGCGCGCCATCAACGGCATGCTGACGGTAGGACGCGGCCAGCGCATGGGACTGTTCGCGGGCTCGGGCGTGGGCAAGAGCGTGCTGCTCGGCATGATGGCGCGCTATACCAGCGCCGACGTGATCGTGGTCGGCCTGATCGGCGAACGCGGCCGCGAAGTGAAGGAGTTCATCGAGAACATCCTTGGCCCCGAAGGCCGCGCACGATCAGTCGTGGTGGCCGCGCCGGCCGATACCTCGCCGCTGCTGCGCATGCAGGGCGCCGCCTATGCGACGCGGCTGGCCGAGTATTTCCGCGACCAGGGCCAGCATGTGCTGCTGATCATGGACTCGCTGACGCGCTACGCCATGGCGCAGCGCGAGATCGCGCTGGCCATCGGCGAGCCGCCGGCCACCAAGGGCTATCCGCCCTCGGTCTTTGCCAAGCTGCCGACGCTGGTCGAGCGCACCGGCAACGGCCCCGAAGGCGGCGGCTCGATCACGGCGTTCTACACGGTGCTGACCGAAGGCGACGACCAGCAGGACCCGATCGCCGATTCCGCGCGCGCCATCCTGGACGGCCATATCGTACTGTCGCGCAGCCTGGCCGAATCCGGCCACTACCCGGCCATCGACGTGGAAGCATCAATCAGCCGCGCCATGACCGCGCTGATCCCGAATGAGCAGTTCGGCTCGGTGCGTCGCTTCAAGCAGCTGATGTCGCGCTACCAGCGCAACCGCGACCTGATCAGCGTAGGCGCCTATGTGCCGGGCAACGACCCGGAGCTGGACCTGGCGATGCGCCTGCACCCGCGCATGGAAGCCTTCCTGCAGCAAGACATCCACGAGCGCGCCGGCTACGACGACGCCATCGCCCAGCTTCACAGCCTCTTCGACAGGAGTGAACATGCTCAAGCATTCACCGCTTAATACGCTGGCTGACCTCGCCCAGAACGATACCGATGCCGCCGCGCGCGAGCTGGGCAGGCTGCAGGGACTGCGCACGCAGGCTGAGCAGCAGCTCAACCAGCTCACCGAGTACCGCCATGAGTACCGCGCGCGCATGCAGGTGGTGGCCGCCGAAGGCATGACCTCCAGCCGCTGGCAGGACTTCTCGCGCTTTCTCGATTCGCTCGACCATGCCATCCGCCAGCAGGGCGCGGCGCTGGCCAAGGCCGAAGCCGACCTGCTGGCAGGGCGCAACCACTGGCAGCACCAGAAGCGCCGCCTGAACTCGTTCGACACGCTGATCGCCCGCGCCGAAGCGAAGGAAGAACAGGTTGCCGCGCGCCGCGAGCAGCGCGCCAACGACGAATACGCAGCCCGCCTGGTCCGCACCACGGCCAGCCGTCTCAGCGAAGCCTGACCCAGGCCACCCCCGTAGCCAACTCCATGATCGATATCAGCCAGATTGTCAGCAGCGCCGCCAGTGCGGTCGAAGGCGCCAGGCGCGCCAGCGCCGACGCAACCGCGAGCGGATTCGGCGACGCGCTGTCGCGCGCCCGCGAAAGCAGCAAGGCGCCCGCGCCGCCGGCCGGGGAAACCGCCGCGCGCGACCAGCCCGCATCGCGCCAGCCCGCGGCGCAGGCCGACGCCGGCAAGCCGCAGCCAGCCGCCGCGGCCGGCAAGAAGCCCGCGGCCGGCCACAAGGATGAAAACCAGGACCAGGATGACACCGCGGCGGCCACGCCGACGGATGCCGCAGCCGCTGCCGCAGCGGCCCTGGCACTGATGCTTCCCGCCGCAGCCCCGGCCAGCCCCGCTGCCGCGCCGGCCGGCGCGGCGGGTTCCGCCCTCGCCGGCGTTGCCGACACCGGCGCCGCCGCACTGCAGGCGGCACTGGCAAATGCCGCGCAGCCGGCCACGGCAGATGCCCAGGCCGAGGCCATGCCGGCGGCCGCCACGCCGCTGCCGGACACGCTGCAGGTCGTCACCACCGAAGCCCGGCCCGCACAGCCTTCGGTTGCCGACACGCTGGCCACCATCGCATCCCAGCGCGCCGCGATGCAGGCCAGCGCCAGCGCAGGTACCGACGGCAAGGCCGGCACGGCGCAGGCCATCCCGGGCGACGTGCTGGCCGTCCAGCAGCAGGACGCCAGCGGCCAGTCTGCCGGCGGATCGGGCAATCGCCCGGAAAGCGGCATCGCCCGGCACCGCGCCGATCCGCTCGCCGCCAACCCCGGCACGGCGGATGCCAGGCCCGTGGCAACGCCGTTCGCCGCCGCACAGGCTGCCGCCCGCACCGGCGAGGCTACCGCGGCCAGCCCCGACAACACACCAGCCGTGGCCGCCGCGCTGGCCGGCCAGGCTACCCCGTCGGCTACTGCAGCCGCTGCGGCCGCCCGTCCCGTGGTCACCCCGCCGCTGTACGACAGCCAGTGGCCGCAGGCCCTCGGCCAGCAGATGATCCGCATGAGCACGCAAGGCCAGCAAAGCGCCGAACTGCAGCTGAACCCGCCCGACCTCGGGCCGCTCAAGGTCGTGCTCAACGTGGTCAACGACCAGGCCCAGGCCCAGTTCGTCTCACCCCACCAGGCCGTGCGCGCCGCGGTGGAAGCGGCGCTGCCGCACCTGCGCACCGCGCTGTCGGAAAACGGCATCCAGCTTGGCCAGACCTCGGTGGGCGCAGACGGCTTTGCCAGCCAGGCGGGCAATGGGAACGGGCAGCAACAGCAGGCACCGGGGAATGGGCGCGGGCAAACCGGCTTTGGTAGCGGCACGCTGGCGGCTGTTGAGCCGGCGGCAGGGGCCAGTACGACGGTGCGTCCCGCGCGTGTGCTTGGGCGTGGCGAGATCGATACGTTTGCCTGAGTTCGCGCTGCATAGCGAGTGTTGATTGCGCCACGGAGAATGCAAGGCCGCCCGACGGGCGGCCTTTGTTATGTCAGCGGCAGGGCGATTCATGTATTTCGCTCACAATCCTGCAACCAGATTTAACGGATTGCTGCTAGAATCAGTAAACATTTTTGCTTACCCTTGACTTTCCCTGAGGTGCAGAAGAATTCGGGTGAAGCAGAGTGAATTCCGGCGATGGCTCGCCGGACAGGGCGCCACCTTCAGTGAAGGCGCGAAGCATGTGAGGGTGTATCTCAATGGCAGGAAGACCACGCTGCCACGGCATCCCAGCCACGAGATCCGGGAGGGGTTGCGCAAGTCGATTCTCAAGCAACTCGGCCTGTCATGAGTCTTCCATCTCACGCCCCAACTTGCCCTTGTCGTCAAAGGAGTCCCAATATGCTGCGTTTCCCTGCCAACATCGTCCCGGACGACGGTGGCTTTGCTGTGTCGTTTCCCGATATCCCCGAAGCCCTGACCAGCGGCGACACCATCGAGCAGGCCCGCGAGATGGCCGCCGATGCGCTCGCCACGGCCATGGAGTTCTATTTCGAAGATGGCCGCCCGGTGCCACTGCCGTCGAAGGCAAAACGCGGCCAGCATCTGGTTGAACTGCCGGCCAGCGTGTCGGCGAAGGTGCTCCTGCTTAACGAGATGATCGCGCAGGGCGTGACGCAGGCGGAACTGGCGCGCCGGCTGAATACGCGCAAGCAAGAGGTGCAGCGTATCGTCAACCTGGACCATGCGACCAAGATCGATACGATCGAGGCTGCATTCCGGGCGCTGGGGAAGCGGCTGGAACTGACGGTTGCCTGACCGCGCCAAGGCGTCCGCAAACCTCCACCCATGACTTTCGACCTGTTCGACGACCTGCCACCGAGCGGCCCCGCCAGCCCCGCCATCGAACCCCTCGCCGACGGCGCCGTAGTCCTGCGCGGCGTGGCCCGTGCGGATGCCGAAGTGCTGCTGGCCGACGTCCAGGCCATCATCGCGCTTGCGCCCTGGCGGCACATGATCACCCCCGGCGGGCTAAGAATGTCAGTGGCGATGGTCAACTGCGGCACGGTCGGCTGGGTCTCCGATGCGCGTGGCTATCGCTATGACCCCGTCGATCCGCTGAACGGAAAGCCGTGGCCGGAGATGCCGGCGAGCTTCCGGAAGCTGGCCACCACTGCCGCGGCGCAAGCGGGTTTTGCCGGTTTCGAACCGGATGCCTGCCTCATCAATCGCTACGAGCCGGGCACCCGGCTCTCGCTGCACCAGGACCGCGACGAGCGCGATTTCAGCGCGCCCATCGTTTCGGTCTCGCTGGGACTGCCCGCGGTGTTCCTGTTCGGCGGCATGCGCCGCGCCGACCGCCCGCAGCGGGTGCGGCTGGCGCATGGCGACGTGGTGGTGTGGGGCGGGCCGTCGCGGCTGGCCTTCCACGGCGTGGCGCCGCTGGCCGACGGCGACCATCCGCTGCTGGGGCGGCTGCGCATCAACCTGACATTCCGCAAGGCGCTTTAGCCATCACCGCCGCCTTGGCACTTTGCCGGGGGTTTTCTACAGTCAATGGACTGTCCTGAACGCCACCGTGCAAAGGCCCACACCATGCATCTCGACGGCTCCTGCCATTGCGGCGCGATCCACTTCTCGCTTGAATCCGACTCACCCAGTCCGTATATGCATTGCCATTGCTCGATCTGCCGCAAGACGGCCGGCGGTGGGGGCTACGCGATCAACATCGGCGGCGACGCGGCCACGCTGCGCGTGCGCGGGCGCAAGCACCTGGGCATTTACCACGCCGTGCTGCGCGAACCCGGCAAGCGCGCGCGGCGCTCGCCGGCGCAGCGCCATTTCTGCGTGAAATGCGGCAGCGCGCTGTGGCTTTGGGACCCGCGCTGGCCGGAGCTGGTGTATCCGCATGCATCGGCTATCGACACGCCGCTGCCGCGCCCGCCGGAGGTGGTGGAGGCCTCGCTGGAATCGGTCGCGCCCTGGGTCGACGTGCCCAAGGGCAAAGGCCATGTGCACTGCGACACCTGGCCGGAGGAATCGCTGGCGGACTGGCACAAGCGGCACGGCCTGTCGTCGCGCTGAAAGACTCCCGTTCGCGATATGAACGTTTTCATCGGCCGGCCTTGGCAGCTCAGGCGGGCAGGAACCCTTCGACGGTCAGGTAGCGCTCGCCGGTGTCGTAGTTGAAGCCCAGCACGCGCGCGTTGGCCGGCAGCCCGGGCAGCTTCTGCGCGATCGCGGCCAGCGTGGCGCCGGACGAGATGCCGACCAGGATGCCTTCCTCGCGCGCGCAGCGGCGTGCCATCTCGCGCGCGGGCTCGGCATCGACCTGGATCACGCCGTCGAGCAACGAGGTATCGAGGTTCTTCGGGATAAAGCCCGCGCCGATGCCCTGGATCGGGTGCGGCGCCGGCGCGCCGCCGGAGATCACCGGCGAGGCCACCGGCTCCACGCCAAAAACCTTGAGCTGCGGCCACTTGTCCTTGAGCACGCGGGCGCAGCCCGTCAGGTGGCCGCCGGTGCCGACGCCGGTGATCAGCACATCCAGCCCCTCGGGGAAGTCATTCAGGATTTCCTGCGCGGTGGTGCGCGCGTGCACGTCGACATTGGCGGGATTCTCGAACTGCTGCAGCATCCATGCGCCCGGCGTGGCCGCAACCAGTTCCTCGGCGCGAGCGATCGAGCCCTTCATGCCCTTCTCGCGCGGGGTCAGGTCAAAGGTGGCGCCATAAGCCAGCATCAGGCGGCGGCGCTCCACCGACATGCTGTCCGGCATCACCAGCACCAGCTTGTAGCCCTTGACCGCGGCGACCATGGCCAGGCCGATGCCGGTATTGCCCGAGGTCGGCTCGATGATGGTGCCGCCCGGCTTGAGCACGCCACGGCGTTCGGCGTCTTCCACCATCGACAGCGCGATGCGGTCCTTGATCGAGGCGCCGGGGTTGCTGCGCTCTGACTTGATCCAGACCTCGTGGCCGTTGCCGAACAGCCGGTTGATGCGGATATGCGGGGTATTGCCGATCGTCTGCAGGATGTTCTGGACCTTCATCGTGTTCTCCGTGGCGGGCGCGGTGTCGCAGGCTTGGAAGCCGCTGGCACCGCAGGATCGAATGACGGGATGATTTTAGAGCAAGGCGCCGCTCGGGCTGCCCGACTGCCACCGTGATCGTGATGCTGGTGCGCGGCTGAAGCGCGCGCAGCGGGTTACTTGCGGAACACCAGGCTGAAGTTGTTGGCCGGCATCGGCACCGGCTCGTCGCAGCGCATGCCCTGCGCCTCGCCCAACGCGATCACGGCTTCCATGTCGCGCACGCCCCAGTCGGCATCGGTGGCGCGCAGCTGCGCGTCGAAGGCGGCGTTGCTGGGCGCCGTATGCGCGCCGCCGCGGCGATAGGGGCCGTACAGGAACAGCACGCCGCCCGGGCCCAGCAGCTTGCCGGCGCCTGCGAAGAGCGCCTCGGCCGCAGCCCACGGGGCGATATGGATCATGTTGATGCAGACCACCGCATCCGCGGCGTCGATGCCCCACGGCTGGCGGCAGACATCCAGCGCCAGCGGCGCGCGCACATTGGCCAGGCCCGCATGCGCGGTCCACGCGGCGATCGACGCGCGCGCGGCGGCTTCCGCATCGCTTGGCTGCCAGGTCAGTCCCGGCAACGCTGCCGCGAAGTGCACGGCATGCTGGCCGGTGCCGCTGGCAATTTCCAGTACCGTGCCGCTGGCGGGCAGCACTTTGCGCAATACCGCAAGGATCGGCTCGCGGTTGCGCTCGGTGGCGGGCGCCATGCGGCGTGCATCGGGGTCTTGGGTGGAGCCGGTCATGATGGCATGCTCAGCGGGGGAAAGCGCCTAGCGTAGCAGAATCGGCGCGCCGGGGGGCGCGCTGCCGCAGTGCGTCAACGGCCCCCCGGAATCCGGTAGATCAAGCGCTCAAACTTGCGCGTCGTGGCCTGGCCCACGACCGTGCCGCCAAGCGACTCTGCGATCCGGCGGCTGGGCCAGTTCGGTTCGGCCACGGGATAGACCAGGTGCGCCGGCGACAGGTTGTCCTGCGCCCATTGCGCCAGCGCAGTGACCGCTTCCAGGCCGAAGGCATGGCCGTGGCAGTCCTCGCGGATCCAGATGCCGAGTTCCGGCGCGGGCGTGTCGGCATGGTGCAATCCCGCCAGCCCCAGGAACAGCCCGTCGTCGGCACGCCGGATAGTGAGCACGAATTCCGAGCCTCGCGCCATGCCTGCCAGCCAGCCTTGCCACACGGTCTCGAAAGCCGCCGGCGAGGGCGACGGATCCCAGTCCATGAATCGGGCAAGCGTCGGGGTGATGCAGGCAAACGCCTCGGCTGCGTCGTCGCCACGAAAGGGCAGCAGGCTGAGGCGCGCGGAGTGGATGTGCGGAAGCTGGTCAGGCATGACGGGCGGGAGGCTGGGCATGGTGCCGGAGTTGCCATGTTAAACGATCGCGCGCCAACAAAAAACGGCGGGCCGAAGCCCGCCGCCCTCATCCTGGCACTGCGCGACGCGTCAGGCCTTGGCCAGCCTGACGCCGGTCGGATCGGCCGTCAGGTAGCCCACGGCGGCACCGAAGCGGTCCTTGTAGTTGGCCATCACCTTGGCTTCAAGCGTCGGCCGGACCTTGTCGTGCAGCGGCGATTCCCAGTCGCCAACGTGCTGGAAGTTGCTCATCACATAAGTCCAGCCGTTGATCTCGTCCACCGCGTGCAGGCCCGTGGATTCGGCGCCGACCGGGCACGACAGCACGCGGCTGAGCACCTTGGTATCGACGTTGTACGCCCACAGGAAGTTGTTGACGTGGGTATTGCTGTCCTCGCCGACAAACAACGTGCGCAGCTTTTCCGAGAACTTCAGGTTGTCGGGCGTGGCGACCTTGTCCGGGTTGGCAAAGTTGCCCAGCGCATCCTGCTGCTTCATCTTGCCGCCCCCCAGGTCTTCGCTGACCAGCGCGGGCACCGCCGCCATGTCGACCGGCACCCATTCGCTGTTGATGGCCGTGCCGGTCTTGTCGGCCTGGCCGCCCTTCAGGTTCAGCTCATAGACCGCGCCGGAGTATGGGCCTTCCACCTGGATATCACCGGCGTTGGCGGCATTGCCCGTGAGCATGCTCGACTCGATGCGGGACATGGCCGAGTAGGCCTTCTTGTCCTTGATGTTGACCGTGGTGCCTTCCATCTTGGTGAAGCCCAGGCTGCCGCCGACCAGGGCGGCGTAGCGGTGCGTTTCCAGGAACGCCGCGGCCTTTTCCATGCCCGGCATCAGCTTCACCCAGTTCGGCTTGCCGTTGTAGATGATGCGGGTGTAGCTGACGTCAGCGGGATCGGTGGTCTTGACATCCATGATGTCGGCCAGCCTGATGCCGCCGTCGACCAGCGCGCGGATTTCGGCACTGGTGGCGCTGCCCAGCCTGATCCACGACAGCGTGGCGCTGCCCGGGCCCACGCCCGAGGTCTGGTGCCACTTGGCCACGTACAGCGTGCCGGACGACAGGTCGCGGGCGCGGTCGGCGATAAACAGGAACAGGCCGCCGTTGGTGGCATCGTCGCCCATCAGCACGGTGCGTTCGTCGGGCATGACCTGTACCAGCTCATGCGAGATGCGGCCCAGGCAGTAGTGCTTCTTGATGGTGCCGGTGCCGTCCGGGTTGACCGTGACTTCCGGCAGGTGGCCGTAGTTGTAGGCGTTGGCGCGGGCCGGGTCGCCGTACAGGTTCTGGCTGTAGCCCTGCAACTGCGTGACCGCGCTGGCGTTCAGCAGGTCGGTCTCGTACTCCTCGCTCGACAGGTGGGTGTTCCACGGCGACAGGCTGGCGCCGCAGGTGATCCACAGGCCGTTGACGCCCGAGGTATCGACATTGTGGTACTTGACCGGGGTCAGCTTGCCGGTGGCCGGGTCCTGGTCCAGCGTCACCACGGCGATCGGCGACGGCAGCAGGCCGTACATGCTGACATTGCCCTGGTTGCGCGTGGTGTACTCGAACTGCACCACCGCAAACACCGTCTTGCCCTTGACGCCGGGCACGGTCGGGTTGGCCAGGGTCAGCAGTGAGCTGCCGTCCGGCGCGTCGGAGAAAAACTGGCGCTCCTTGCCGGCCACGGAGGTGTCCATGATCGGCTTGTTGTTGATGTCGTAGTAGCCGCCGGCCAGGATGGTGCCGCCCTTGCCGTCGGGCAGGGTGTCGCCGGTGATGAAGAACGGCTGGTAGGCCAGCTTGTAGGTCTGGCTGCTGCCGTCGCTGAACGACACCTTGAGGCTGGAGCCCACCGTGGTGGTCGCCATGGCGTCGGGCGTTGCCAGCGTCGGCGCGCTCATGCCAACGAATTCGGCCGTAGTGAACGTGGCCGCCTGGGCCGGCGGAAGCGGCGCGGCGACAGCGTCGTCGCCACCGCCGCAACCTGCCAGCAGGCTGGTGGAGGCAAGACCAAGCGGCAGCATCGGCGCGCCGGCCAGGAGCTTCAGGGCCTTGCGGCGGCCTGCATTGGGTTGTTCAAGCATGTTCTCGATCCGGGGAAGAGGAAGGGATATGTTGTTCACTGCGTATTTGCGCCGGTCCCGCTGGCGGGGCCGGGCACCTGTTGGCACAGGCGGGCGGCGGGCGGCATTGCGCATGGCCGGAGCGGATCGTAGGCGCTGTTTGTGACACCAAGTTGACGATACAACACAAAAGCGGCGCTTTCGGCTGAGCCAGGATGCCGCTGCGGTACACTCGCCCTTTGCATCCGCGGCTCCACAGGCGCGGATCCGTTGAATGCCGGCAGCCGCCGTTTCTGCCTACTTCCGCCCTTCCGCTTGCCCACTTACACGCTAGCCAACCCCGTCCGGGCCGAGATCGAAATCCGCAAGAGCCGCTTCCTGGCGCTGGCGCTGCCCGTTGCCGACCGTGACGCCGCCATGGCGGCGCTGCAGGCGCTGCGCGCCGAGCACCCCACCGCCACCCACGTGTGCTGGGCCTTGCTGGCTGGCGGCGCCTCGGGCATGTCCGACGATGGCGAGCCCTCCGGCACTGCCGGCCGGCCCATCCTTGAAGTGCTGCGCCACCATGACCTGGACGGCGTGCTGGCGGCGGTGGTGCGCTATTACGGTGGCGTCAAACTGGGGGCGGGCGGGTTGGTGCGCGCTTACACCGATGCCATCGCGGCCGCGCTGAAAACGGCCGAGCGCGTGGAACGCATCGCCTATGGCACCCTGACGGTGTCCGTCGACTATGCCGACGAGCCGCGCGTGCGCCGCTGGCTCGACTACGACGCGCAGCCGGGCTGCACGCTGGCCGACACCGCCTATGGCGCGCTGGCCACGCTGGTCCTGCGCATGCCCGCAACCCAGCTCGACGCCGCACGCGACGCCCTGCGCGACGCGACCCACGGACGCGCCCAATTCCCGGAAGCGGAGGATGAGGCCCATGGCTGAACGCGAGCTGGTGGCGCCCGACGACCGCGCCGAATTCACCGCAAGCGTGCTGCCAGGCAATACCCGCTTCGCCGCGCCGGCGGAGCTGAGCCTGCTGGAAGCTGCCTTGCTCGAAGGCGTGGCGCTGCCCAACTCCTGTCGCAATGGCACCTGCCGCGCCTGCGCCAGCCGGCTGCATGCAGGGACGATCCGCTATCGGATCAAATGGCCGGGGTTGAGTCTGGATGAGAGGGAAGAGGGGCTAATCTTGCCGTGTGTGGCTTGTCCGGCCAGTGATGTGGTGATTGAGCCGGTAAGTTTGGGGTAGGGGTCAGTCGAAGGTACTATTCGACACTTTTGTCGAGGTCGGGCAGCCGTGTCAGATCTTGCAGGAAGCCGAGACGAGACTTCGCCGTTCGCTCGCTCGGAGAAAACGCGATCACCTTCGTAACCGGATGACAGCGCGATATCCATGAGGCGTCAAGCCTGCCTCACCCCCCAACCGCCAGAAAAAATCGCAACGCCAGCTTCAACCCATCCGGCCCCGCCGGATCGGAGAACGCCTGCCCGCCTGCCCCGCCGCTCCAGGCGTGACCCAGGCCCTCGATCCGCACCAGGCGCACGTAAGGCGACTTTCCCTCCGTCCAGTCGAACACATCCATGGCACGGCGCATGCCGCGCTGGATGCGCCGTGCCGGCGCCGCGGACAACGCGTGCGCATCCTCCGGCTGCAGGTGCATCCACATGCCCGCCGCGGCGGTGGCGTTGCTGAAGTCGACCACGTGGTCGGCATCGCCATGCAGCAATAGCAACGGCGGCGGGCGGCGCCCTGCCAGTCCGAACCGCAGCGCCTGCATGGCCTTGGCATCGGGCCCGTGTCCCCCGCGCATGGAGCGCGCTGCCTGGGCGGCATTGCTGGCGCTCCATGGCACCGCGCCGGAGTGCGACCCCACTGCGGCAAAGCGTCCCGGATAGCGCAGCCCCAGCATCAGCGCCATCGCGCCGCCCGCGGACAGCCCCAGCACGCTGATGCGGTCCGCGGCAACCGGATGGCCGCGGCAAGCCTGGTCGATCAGCGCCATCAGCAGACCGGCCTCGACGCCACCCTGCGCGCCGGGCCGGAACCAGTTCCAGCAGCGCTGTGCGTTGGCCTGCGAGGTCTGTTCAGGCAGCAACACCACCCAGCCGGCTTCGCGCGCCACCGCGGCGGCGCGCGTGACCGCGGCAAAGCTGGCGGCATCCTGGCCGCAGCCATGCAGCAGCACCAGCATCGGGGCGCGCCGCGACGCCGTGACGCCGGCCGGCACAAAGATGCGGTAGCGGCGCGGCGCCACTGGTGCACCCCATGCGCCTTCTTCCCAGCGCCCGCTGCCGCGGTTCTGCGGCGCCTGCACCGGCGATACCACGCCCGACAGTGCGCGCTGCGTGGCGGCCGTGACTGCAGCCGATTGCTTCACCGCGTTGCGCACGATGGCCTCGGTCATCGGCCTGGTCAGGTTCTGGTTGACGGCGCGCTGCATGCGGCGCGCATTGCGGGCCGCGGCCTTGTTCAGCGTGGACCAGAGTTTTGCACCGGATGAGCGGGGCATGCGGCGTCCTGTCGGCTGGGGTAACCCATACATCATATGCGCAAGCTCAGGCCGCCTTGCATGCAACGCGTGCCGGATCACTGCCTACAATGCAAGGGCCGTGTCGCCCCGAGACATGGACAGGAGGCAAGCATGAGCGATGTGACAAACGAGTTCAGGCCTTTGGATCCTGGCCGCATCAACCTGATGGATCCGCTTGAAGTGCAGTACTGGTGCCGGGAGCTGGGCTGCAGCACCAGCGACCTGGAGAACGCCGTCGATGCCGCGGGCGACCATATCTCCGCGGTACGCGCGCAACTGGAGTCGAACCAGGCCGGCGCGCGGCCTGGCTGAAATCCCGAGACAAACGGTGGCAGGCAGGCATCCCCGGCTGAGCGGGGATGCCTGTGGAGCGTGCCACGTGAGATGTCGGCGCCGTGTCCGTTCCATGACGGCATGCGCGGCACGCATCAATCGCATGCGTGCATGCAGTCCATACCCCTGTTAAATGCAGTGCAGACCGGAATTCAGCAATGCCTTATTCGCTGGACGGCAGTTTTGCTGCATGATTTCCGGCCCGGGCAAAAGACCCGGCACTCAAGACTGGGACAGCTTGACAACACCATGTCGGAAACCAAGGGGTTACCAACACTAGGACGCATCGACAATGAACACCAGGCTGCCGATTATCACGGTTTGCACCGCCTTGCTTGCACCTGCCGCGTGGGCCGGCAATGACCCGCACTGGAGCTACACCGGACCGACCGGTACCAGCCACTGGGCCGAGCTCGACCAGGACTACAAGACCTGTGCGCTGGGCAAGCACCAGTCGCCCATCGATATCCGCACCAGCAAGGCCCGGCCTGCGGACCTGAAGCCGATCGGCTTTGGCTACGCCGCGGCGCCCGCCACCGTGGTCAACAACGGCCACACCGTACAGGTCAACCTGCCCGCAGCGGGGCAGATCGAACTCGACGGCGTGCCCTACAAGCTGCTGCAGTTCCACTTCCATACGCCGAGCGAAGAGAAGATCAACGGCAAGGCCTATCCGCTGGTCGCGCACCTGGTGCACCAGAATGCAGAAGGCAAGCTGGCGGTGGTGGCGGTGCTGTTCAAGTCCGGGCGGGAGAATGCGGCGCTGAAACCGGTCTTCGCGAGCCTGCCGGCCAAGGCCGGAGAGTCGCGCGAACTGACGGCGCCGCTGGATGTGGCGGCGTTGCTGCCGGCCCGGCAGTCGTACTGGGCCTTCACCGGCTCGCTGACCACGCCGCCGTGCAGCGAGGACGTGCGCTGGCAGGTGCTCAAGACCCCGGTGGAAGTGTCGCCGGCGCAGTTGGCCGCATTCCGTCAGCTTTATCCGATGAACGCCCGCCCGGTGCAGCCGCTCAACGGCCGCACGGTGCAGGTCAGCCACTAGAGGACGGCGCCCGATAGAAGTACCAATCGGGCGGCAATGACCGACTGTGCGCTCCCTCTCCCGCTTGCGGGAGAGGGGAGCAAGCCAGCGGCAGGGTCAGGACAGCCCGCGCAGCGCCAGCTCGCCGCCCAACACCAGCAGCCCGCAGAAGAACAGCTTGCGGAAGCGCTCGGCGCTGATCCGGTAGCGCAGCCACTGGCCCAGGAACATGCCGCCGAGCGCCGGCACCAGCGCCAGCGCCGAGGCGCCCAGCACCGGCATATGCAGCAGCGACCCGCCCATGGCCAGGCTCACCGCCAGCGCAATGGTCGATACCGTGAACGACAGCCCGAGCGCCTGCACCAGGCTTTCCTTGTCCAGCCCGAGTCCCTGCAGGTAAGGCACGGCGGGAATCACGAACACACCGGTCACCGCCGTAATGCCACCCGTGACCAGCCCGATCAACGGCCCGAGCCACCGCTCCGCCCCTGCCGGCACCACCAGCTTCACCGCTGCCAGCCCGACCACCGCGTACAGCACCAGCGCCACACCCAAGGCCGAGGTCGCGTGCGTCGTCATGCCGGCCGGCACCCATGCCGCGCACAGCCAGGTGCCGGCGCAGATCGCCACCAGCATCGGCCACAGCCGTAGCATCAGCTGCCCGAAGCGCGGCCCGCCGAACAGCTGCACCACGTTGGTCACCATCGACGGCGCCACCAGCAGCGCCGCGGCCTGCGCGGGCGGCATCACCAGCCCCAGCATGCCCACCGCAACCGTGGGCAAGCCCAGGCCCACCACCCCCTTGACAAAGCCTGCCAGCAAGAACGTCAGGCCGATAAAGGCGGCTTGGGTGGCGATTGCTTCCATCGTCATCGCTGCTCCCCCTCAGCCCGCCTTGTGGTCATGCACCGCGCGGCTGTCCGCCGGCGCCTGGTCGCGCTCGTTCAGCCCGTAGTCGCGCAGCACCTGCGCCACGCGCAGCCGGTAGCCGGCAAACACGCCGCCGCGACCGGCCGCCTGCGCCTGGCGATGAGCCAGCGTATTGCGCCAGGCGATCACCGCGGCCTCGTCGCGGAAGAACGACAGCGACAGCAGCTTGTTGGGGTTGGTCAGGCTCTGGAAGCGCTCCACCGAGATAAAGCCGTCGATGGCCTCCAGCTGCGGGCGCAGGTGCGCGGCGATATCGAGGTAGTTGTCCTGCCGGCCCGGCGCGGGCTCGACTTCGAAGATGACTGCGATCATGTTGTCTCCTGGGGGCAATGGCGGGAATCAAAGGAAATGCGGAATGCGTGCGTTCAGCGACGGACGATAGCGGAATGCCTGCGCCAGCGCGGCCGGGTCGGCCCCACGCGCACGCAGCGCCGCCACCGTGGCGGCAGCCAGCGCCTGCGCCAGGCGGTCGCCGGGACAGGCATGGCGGCCGTGGCCGAAGGTCCATGGCCGTTCGCCGGCCGCGGCACCACTGCACGACGCCGCGGCCAGCAGCACCAGCACCGCGTCGCCGGCCTTGACGGCGTGGCCGCACAGTTGCGCATCGGCGGCCAGGAAGCGCCGCGTATTCTGCACCGGCGGATCCTCCCGGGCGACCCGCGCCACCACGGCATCGAGCGGCAGCCCTGACTGCGTCGTGTCGCGACCCAGCCGCAGCAGCGTATTCCCGGCCAGCGCCGCGGTGGCTTCGCAGGCTTGCACCAGCAGGCCGATGATGTTGGCGGCGACCGCCTGCGCGTCGATGCCGGCGGCACGGGCTGCCTGCCGCAGCGCCGGCAGCGGCCCTGCGCCGTCCGCCGCATCGGCAAGCCAGTGCCCCAGCCATTGAGCGGCCTCGGCGCCTGCGCGCACGGCCGGTGCATCGGCCAATGGCGACTGCGCGCCGGCGAAGGCCGCAACCCGTTGTGCGGCTTCGGCCGCGCTGCTGCCTTCGTTGGCAACCGGCAGGCCAAGCAGGTCGGCGACCGTGACGACCGGCAGCGTGAACAGCCAGCGATTGATGCACTCGCCGGACATGGCGGCCCAGGACGCTTCGCCGGCATCGAGCACCGCCGCCAGCACCGTTGCGCGCTGCGCCGCGGCGGCCGGGTCGATACCCGCCAGCATCGGCATCAGCAGGGCCTTGAGCAGCGCGTGCGCGGCGCCGTCGTTCATCCGGACCAACCGGCCGAACAGCTCGCCGGCGGCGGTGCCGGCCAGCGCGGGCGGCACCGGCTGTGCGGGCGGCCGCACGCGGCAGTCGGAGTGGGCAAGCACGTCGGCCACTTCCTGCGGGCCGGCGGCAACCCACAGGCCAAGGCGGTCATCGCGGAAGAATGGCTGGCTGGCGGCCAGCTCCCGGTAGTACGGGTACGGGTCGGGATGGGTGACGGCGCTGAGCGGATCGATATCGGTATCGGGCATGGCGGCACAGTGGATGGAAGTGCTGAGTCCTTGCAGCGAACCCAGCGCCCGGGGGCGGGCGGACAGTCACATCATGCCGCCGCGGCGCAGGCCGAAGGTTCATGGTGACATGAACTATCGAATGAAGTGACGCAACGCCGCCACACCCTGGGACTTCACGCATCCATTCGCGCCAGCTCCCCTTCCCCTTGCGCCGCTTCCGTCGCCGGCTCGTCGTTCCGGTGCGCCAGCCGGTACAGCACCGGCAACACCAGCAAGGTCAGCGCCGTCGACGACAGGATGCCGCCGATGACGACCGTCGCCAGCGGACGCTGCACCTCGGCACCCGTGCCCGTGGCCAGGGCCATCGGCACGAAACCAAGCGACGCAACCAGCGCGGTCATCAGCACCGGCCTCAGCCGCGTCAACGCCCCATCGCGGATCGCCGCATCCAGCCCATGGCCTTCCTCGCGCAGCGAGCGGATAAACGACAGCATCACCAGCCCGTTGAGCACCGCCACGCCGCACAGCGCGATAAAGCCCACCGCCGCCGAGATCGACAGCGGAATGCCGCGCAGCCATAGCGCCAGGATGCCGCCGGTCAGCGCGAACGGGATGCCGGTGAAGACCAGCAGCCCGTCCTTGACGTTGCCGAACATGGCGAACAGCAGCACGAACACAATCCCCAGCGCCAGCGGCACTACTATGCGCAGCCGCGCGGTGGCGGACTGCAGCTGCTCGAAGGTGCCGCCCCAGCTGGTCCAGTAGCCCGCCGGGATCTGCACGCGCGCGCGGATGGCGGCCTCGGCCTCGGGCACGAAGCTGCCGATATCGCGCCCGCGCACATTGGCGCTGACCACGATGCGGCGCTTGCCGTTCTCGCGCGAGACCTGGTTGGGGCCCGGTGCGATATCCACGCTGGCGACTTCGCTCAGAGGGATATAGCTGGTGCGCGCTGCGGCTTCCTTCGGCAGCGGCACCGGCAGGCGCCGCAGCGCTTCCACGTCCTCGCGCACGGCATCGGGCAGGCGCACCACGATGTCGAAGCGCCGGTCGCCGCTGAAGAAGGTGCCAGACACCTTGCCACCGATGCCGATCGCCACCGCATCCTGGATATCGCTCAGGTTCAGGCCATAGCGCGCCGCCTTGTTGCGGTCGATCTGGACTGTCAGCATCGGCAGGCCGGTGGTCTGTTCGACCCTCACCTCGGCCGCGCCGGGGATGCCCTGCAGCACCGCCGCGATGCGATTGGCGGTCTGCTCCAGCACGGCGTTGTCGTCGCCGAACACCTTGACCGCCACGTCGGAGCGCACGCCCGAGATCAGCTCGTTAAAGCGCAGCTGGATCGGTTGCGAGAATTCATAGTTGTTGCCCGGCAGCTTGCCCACCTCATCGCGGATCGCGGCGATCAGCTGGTCGCGCGTGCGGCGCGGCTCGGGCCATTGCGACATGGGCTTGAGCATGATGTAGCCGTCGGAGATATTCGGCGGCATCGGGTCGGAGGCGATCTCCGCGGTGCCGGTGCGCGCAAAGATGCGCTCGATCTCCGGGAACCTGGCCTTCAGCGCGGTTTCCACCTGCTGCTGCATCGCCACGGATTGCGTCAGGCTGGTGCCGGGGATGCGCAAGGCCTGGATCGCCAGGTCGCCTTCATTCAGGCTGGGCACGAACTCGCTGCCCAGCCGCGTGGCAATGGCCAGGCACAATGCCACCGCCACGCCGGCAAACGTCAGCACCACTGGCGTCGCGGCCAGCGAGCGCTCCAGCAGCACCGCGTAGCGGCGGCGTGCCCAGGCCATTAGCCGGTTCTCGCGCTCAGCCACGCGGTTGCCGATAAACTGCGCCACCGCGGCCGGCACGAAGGTCACCGACAGCACCATCGCGCCCAGCAACGCCAGCACCACGGTGAAGGCCATCGGGTGGAACATCTTGCCCTCGACCCCGGTCAGCGCAAAGATCGGCAGGTACACCACCATGATGATCAGCTGGCCGTACAGCAGCGGCCGGCGCGCCTCGCGCGCCGCAGCAAAGACTTCATGCAGGCGTTCGCTGCGCGTGAGGGGATGGCCGTGGCGCTCCTGCGCATGCGCCAGCCGGCGCACGCAGTTCTCGACGATCACCACCGCGCCGTCGACGATGATGCCGAAGTCCAGCGCGCCCAGGCTCATCAGGTTGGCGCTGATGCGGTAGTGCACCATGCCCGTGAAGGTGAACAGCATCGACAGCGGGATCACCAGCGCGGTGATCAGCGCCGCGCGCAGGTTGCCCAGGAACAGGAACAGGATGGCGATCACCAGCACCGCGCCTTCCAGCAGGTTCTTCTTGACCGTGGCAATGGCCTTGTCGACCAGCGTGGTGCGGTCGTACACCGTGACCGCCTGCACGCCCTTGGACAGCGTGCGGTTGATCTCGGCCATCTTGCGGTCCACCGCC
Organism: Cupriavidus sp. GW823-FHT07B10; assembly: GCF_058794355.1. Taxonomy (NCBI): domain Bacteria; kingdom Pseudomonadati; phylum Pseudomonadota; class Betaproteobacteria; order Burkholderiales; family Burkholderiaceae; genus Cupriavidus; species Cupriavidus sp. GW823-FHT07B10. The sequence goes on along the minus strand of NZ_JBXAGS010000004.1, from coordinate 53,774 downwards.
TGCGAGACCGTGCGGCTGTTCTCGCCGATCAGCATGAACACGGTGCCCAGCACCACCTCGCGGCCGTTCTCGGTGGCCGCGCCGGTGCGCAGCTCGCCGCCGGTCTGCACGGTGGCCACGTCGCGCACGCGGATCGGCAGGCCCTGCGCGGTGCCGACGATCACGTCGCGGATATCCTCAAGCGAGCGCACCTGCCCCGGCACGCGCACCAGGTACTGCTCGCCGCGGCGCTCGATATAGCCGGCGCCGACGTTGTCGTTGTTCTTCTCCAGCGCGCTCACCACATCGGCCAGCGACAACCCGTACGACGCCATGCGCTCCAGACTGGGCGCGACCACATAGGCGCGCGCATGGCCGCCGATGGCATTGACCTCGGTCACGCCGGGTACGTTGCGCAGCTGCGGGCGGATCACCCAGTCCTGGATCTCGCGCAGGTCCGACAGCGTATAGGGCGTGCCATCCGGCTTGCGCGCTCCGGGGTCGGCCTCGACCGTCCACAGGTAGATCTCGCCCAGCCCGGTCGAGATCGGGCCCATCGCGGGCGTGATGCCGGCAGGCAGCTTGTCGCGCGCTTCCTGGATGCGCTGGTTGACCAGCTGGCGCGCAAAGTGGATATCGGTGCTGTCGCGGAAGATCACCGTCACCTGCGACAGCCCGTAGCGCGACAGCGAGCGCGTCTGCTCCAGCCCGGGCAGGCCCGCCATCACGGTCTCGACCGGATAGGTGATGCGCTGCTCGGTCTCCAGCGGCGAATAGCCCGGCGCGGCAGTGTTGATCTGCACCTGCACGTTGGTGATATCCGGCACCGCGTCGATCGGCAGCCGGGTGTAGCTGTACAGGCCCAGCGCGGCCATGCCCAGCACCGCCAGCAGGACCAGCCAGCGTTGCTCGATGGCAAAGCGGATCAGACGTTCAAACATGCACGCCTCCCGCTCAGTGCTCATGCCCGGCGCTGGCTTTGCCCAGCTCGGACTTGAGGATGAAGCTGTTGGCCGCGGCGTAGCGCGCGCCGGCCTGCAGGCCCTCAGTCACCTCCACCAGCTTGCCGCCGGCGCGCCCGGTCTTGACCGGCTGCACCGCAAACCCACCCGGCACGGCGATGAACACCACGCTCTGGCCGTCGACCTGCTGCACCGCGTCGGCCGCCACCGTCACCGGCACCTGCGCCGGCGCGCCCAGCACGCTGACCGTGACGAACAAACCCGGGCGCCACGCCATGCCGGGATTGGCCAGCGTCACGCGCGCCTTGGCCGTGCGCGTCTGCTCGCCCAGCAGCGCGCCGACGTAGGACACCTTGCCCTCGGCCTGCGTGTCCGAGGCGCTCGAGCGCACCGTGACCGCTTCGCCAACGCGCACCTGGTCCAGGTCGCGCGCGGACACCACGAACTCCGCCCATACCGAACTCAGGTCGGAGACCGTGAACACGCTGGTGGCTTCCTGGACTGCTTCGCCCAGCGCCAGGTGCTTCTCGACCACGATGGCATCGAACGGGGCAAGCAGCGCAAACTGGTTCAGGCTGCCGCCCTTGCCCGCGCTGTTCTCCGTGGCGCCAATCGCGGTCAGCTTCTGGCGCGCGTTCTGCACCGCGATCTGCGCTTCCTCCAGCGCTGTGCGGGCCTGCTGGTAATCCTGCTCGGCGGAGATCTTCTCCTGCCACAGCGTCTTCTCGCGCGCATAGGTGGCACGCGCCAGCCCCTCGCGCTTCTGCGCCGCCAGCAGCTCGCTGCGCTGCTCGGCCAGCGTCGTGCTGGCGAGCAGCGCCAGCACTTCGCCCTTGCGCACCTGCTGGCCAAGGTTGGCCTGCACCGCCTGCGCCACGCCCGCCACGCGCGGCACCACGTGCGCGGTGCGGTCTTCATTGAAGCGGATCTCGCCCGGGAATTCGACGCTGCTGCGCAGCGGCGCCGCGGCGGCGGTGGCGATGCCGATGCCGGCCTGCTGAATCTGCGCAGGCGTCAGCGCGATCAGGTGCGGCTTGCCTTCGGCTTCCGGTTTCGCCGCGGGGGCGCTGGCGTCAGCGTGCGCGGCCGCCTTGCCTCCTTCCTTGCCATGTTCGTGCTCCTCGGCATGCCCGTGCCCGGCCTCGCCGGTGGCGCCGCCGCCCTTGCTGGTGGACAGGATCGCCGCGCCGCCCAGCAGCCCCGCGACCAGGATGGCCACCACGGCGGCCCGTTGTTGCTTGCTCATTGCCATGTCTGCAGCTTCCGTATCAGTGTCCGAGGATGCGGTCGATGCTGGCCGCCGCGTCATAGGTGCGGGCCAGCACGTCCAGGTAGCGGATGCGCGCCTGGAACAGCGTGCGCTGGGCATCCAGCACATCGAGGAAATTGAATTTGCCGGCCTCGAACCCGCGCGAGGCAGCGGCATAGGCCTGCTCCGCCGCGGGCAGCACCGAGGCCTGCAGCGTCTGCGCCGCGGCGCGCGATACCGACAACTGCGTCGACGCCTGCTGCAGCTCACCGACCAGGCGGATGCGCGTGGCCGCGTGCGTGTCCTGCGCCTTGTCGGCGCGGCGCAATGCGGCGTACAGGTTGCCCTGGTTGCGGTCAAACAGCGGCAGCGGGATCGCCATGCCCAGCACGGCCATATTGCGGTTGGCCTCGTTGTCGCGCTTGGCGCCCAGGCTCACGGTCACGTCGGGGTACTGGCGGCTGCGCGCCACGGCGACTTCGGCGCGGCTGCGCTCGGCAGAAAGGCGGCTTGCCGCCAGCTGCGGCGAGTCTTCCAGCGCCGCTTGCAGTGCTGCCGGCGCGGGGCGCGAGGGCAGCGCGTCAAGGTCGCCCTGCGCCTGCGCAAAGTGCGGCACGGCACTGCCCCACAGCGCGGCCAGCGATTGCCGTGCGGATTGCAGCGCGCCGGTGGCCTCGGCCAGTTCCAGCTCGGCATTGGCCTGTTCGACCCTGGCACGCGTTTCTTCCAGCGGTGCGACCTTGCCGGCGGCCACGCGCCGCCCGGCCGCCGCGGCCGCCTTGCTGGCGATGCCGACCGAGCCTTCGGCCAGCTTGACGCGCTCCTGCGCCACCAGCACGCCAAAGAAGCGCGTGATCACCGCGGCGCGCAGCTCGGCGCGTACGCTGCCCAGTTCGGCCTGCGCCAGCTCGCGCCCGCGCTCGGCCACGCCGATGCGCGCGGCGCGCTTGCCGCCGAGTTCGATCGGCAGGTTGATCTGGCCGGTGGTGGAGCGCGTGGCCTTGCGCGTGTCTTCCATCGACACGGCCAGTTCGGGATTGGGCAGCACGCGCGCCTGCGTGACATCGCCCTCGGTGGCGTCAAGCTCCTTGCCCGCCGCGGACAGCGTGAAGCTGCCGGCTTCGGCCAGCGCCAACGCGGCGTCGAGCGTGAGCGTGCCGGCAGGCTCTTGCCCCGGGGCCGGCGAGGATGCCGATGGCTGCGCCATGGCAGGGGGCGGCGTCTGCGCGACGCCATGGATCGGGCTGGATAGGACGGCCGCCAGCCCAAGCGGCAGCAAAAGTCTTCGCATCGAATTGCACCAGGAAAGGAACCGGGAGAATTCGGCGAGACGCCTGACGTCAGGGACTCAGGAAAACCAGGAAATGGAAGCGTCGTCTCGCCGGCTAAGCGAGACGCGGCCACTGCGGACGGTCAGGCGCCCGCGCACTGTGCGAAGAGAAGCTGGGCTGCGACGCCGGTGGCGCCAGTTCCACCCGGCGCATGGCGTGCACGTCGGGCGCGTCGGCCCGTGCAAACGGCAGCGAAGCGATATGGCAGACGCCGCAGTCGGGATCGGGCAGGCCGAGCTTGGCCTTGTCCTGCGCCTTCTGCGCGGGCTGGTCCTGCTTGCCGCTGTCGGCCTTGTGCTGGTGCTCGTGGTGCCCGAAATGGGCCTTGGCCGAAGCCGCGACCTCATGCCGGCAATACGCGGCGGCTCCCGCCCAGGCGAACTGGAGCGGCAGGACGAGCGCAAGAAGGATGAGGATGAGCTGTTGCATAGGGGAAGTGGCAGCTGCCCTGGCCGCCGAGCATCAGGCGCCGGGGAAGTGCAGCGAGCCGCAAGTTTAACCGAGCCGCACCGGGCATTCCGGCGACGGGGTCATTACATTTGCGTCATGCCAGGGTCATTTCCGCCCTCGCCCATTAATTCAATTTTTTTGAATAACTTGTCCGGCAACTGACCTGCTTCCGTATCGATGGCGCTCCTATAGTTCTGTACATGAACGGCACGCACACAACGCAAAGCCTTCTGACAAATTCAACGAGCTTAAGGAGAACCATCATGACCAAGACCACCCGCCTCGCTACCGCCCTGCTCCTGTCGCTGGCCGCCCTGGGCGCCGCGCAAGCCGCCACCGCCGCCGAACAAGTGCCCGGCGACAAGTACGGCTACAGCTTCCGCAGCACCGTGCCCGGCGACAAGTATGGTTATGAGTTCCGCAGCCATGATGTGTTCACGGAAGGCGCCCGCGTCGGCAAGGCCGATCCGTTTGTCGACGGCGCACGCACGCTGGCCGGGCTGGACCGCAGCGGCGTGTCGGCCGCCCCAGCGCGCAGCTTCGACACCTATTCCGAAGGTAGCCGTGCCGGCAAGTTCGATCCCTATGGGGAAGGCGCGCGCGCCTGAGCGATACCGGCACCCGGCCAGCAAGAAGGCCAGCGAATCCGCTGGCCTTTTGTCATTCGTCGCGCCCCAGCCTGTGCATGGCCTCGCGCAGGGTCCGCATCTGGGCGCTGAAGCTGGTGCAGGCGTCGCAGATCGCCAGGTGGGAACGCATGCGCAGCCGCTCGCCCCATGACAGCGGCCGGTCCAGGCCCTTCATGGTGAGGTGGTGGACCTCTTCGCAGTTCGGCAGCAGGCGGCGGGAAAGGCGGGAATCTGGCATGTTGCTCAGTGGCTTATCCGTTGCATGGGCGGGGGGACCGGGATCAACCGGCCTTGCCGGGCCGGCCGCGCTGGCCGAACCAGTGCAGTTCCAGGCATTCGCGCAGGCGCATGCGGGCGCGGTACAGCATCGCCCAGGCATTGGTCGCGCTGATCTGCAAATGCTGACAGATTTCTTCGGTGTCCAGCTCCAGCCACTCGCGCATCATGAAGATCCGGCCGGTGCGCTCCGGCAGGCGGTCAACGCACAGCTGCAGGATCTCGAAGAACTCGCGGCGCTCAAAGGCGCGTTCCGGGTTGCCCCAGTCGGATGGCGGGTCCTGGTAGTGGCCGTTGCGCGTGAACAGCGCGTCGAAGGCATCGTCGTCGGATTGCCGCTGGCCCTCGGCATCGGTGGCCAGCGCCAGCCTGACCTCACGCTTGCCGCTGCGCAGGGTGTCGATGATCTTGTGCTTGAGGATACCAACCAGGTAGGTGCGCAGCGTTGACTGGCCGGCGAAGCGCTCAGAGTGCTCCAGCGCCGCCAGCAGTGTTTCCGAGACGGCATCCTCGGCCAGTGCCTGGTCGCGCAGCTGCAGGCGGGCAAAGCGCAGCAGGTAGGGGCGTATGGCCTGGAGTTCGGCGGGGTCGAGACTCATCGGGGATCGGGGCGCGGTTGCCTGGACGGATGGCCCATGATACCCGCGCCTTACCCGATCCCGTGGGATTGCCCGCCGACCGCGCGTCAGCGCCCGCCGGCGATACGCATCGGTCGGCCATTGGGGTCTCTCAGGAATTCGTTCGCAGTATAGCGATGCTCCTGCTTTTCGCCCATGACGAATACATACAGGTTGACGCTCGCCCAACTGCAGGCGAGCCCTTCGCTGGCAAGCACGCTGAGGCAGTTGTGCAGGTTTTCCCGCGTGGGCTTGTAGTGGCCGCTGTTGTTGTCGATCACGCGCAGCGAGCCATTCCTGATGGTCAGCGTACCTGCGCAAATAACATCATTGCCCGCGTTGAACGACGAGTGGTTGAAGAACATGGCGTCATCCAGCGGATCTGCATCTTTAATGAACAAGGAGCCGTACTTGTCCATCGCATAGGCTGTCACCTTGACCGCATGTGTCGTGATGCGCTGGTTATTTACGTCGTACAGAAGTCCGTCGTCTCCGACGATCGCCATATACCGCATGCGTTCGCTCTTTGTCAGATAGTTGACATCGCCTGTGACAAGGTTCTCCCGACCGATGGCATCGAGCAGCTGAAAATCCTCCAGCGTCAGTGCGTGCACATCTTTGCTGGCAATCGCCTCGGCCTCTGCGCGCCGTTGCGGGTTGGCCGGCATCATCTGCGAGAGATTCTTGTGCGTCAGATGGACACCGCTGCCCGAGATCGCCTGGACCTTGCCCGACTGGAGATAGGACAGACGCTCGTTCTGATAGTCCGCGCCCATCGGCCTGAGTTCGCGCACGTAGGGCGAGCGGTCACCGTGGTTGACACCGGAACCGAGCACCAGCAGCTTGCGCCGGTCGAATTTCATCCGCCCGCGCAAGTCCGGGGTGAGAATACCCAGCTGGGTCAGGCGCGCATAGAGTTCCTGCAACGCTTCGCTGCCGAGATTCGTGATTGCACGACGGCGCGTGACGAACAGAGCATTGATCTTTTCAGCGCCGCCAACCAAGCCCTGACGGCTTTCCGGCTTGCCGCGCTTGAGCTTCAGCCAGCCGATGCACGCCGTCACGATCGCGTTCAGGCTGGCGATCTCCCGCCGTGCATCCCGTGCGCCGTTCATCTCTCGCCAATAGTCTTCCAGCGCGCAATCGACCGCGCGGATATTGCTGCCACGTGCCAGGAACTTCCAGTCCCTGGCGGTGGCGGCGATGAACGTCTGGTATTGGGTCCTCAGCATGCTTCAGCTCCCCTTGTCCACTTGATGTCAGAAAATGCCCGGGCTCGGATGCCGTGCCAGCTAGTTGTCCAGCAGCGCCAGATACCGCCCGATATCTCCGTCCTCACGCAGGATGTCCTGCATCAGATCCGCCAGTGGCATCTGCCCCCAGCGCACCGCGCGCCGCAGCAGGTATGGCGTGGGGCTGTGCGGCTCATGGCGCGCCAGGTAGTCGGCCACATCCCGGATCAGCTGGTAGGCATGCGCACGGTCCTCGATGCGGCCGTGCGCCAGCATGGCGGTCTGCCCCGGCCCCGCGGCGGGCAAGACCGGCATCGGCTCGGGATCGTCCACGGGATCGTTGTTACCGGCCGGCCCCGTGGCGGCGGGTTCGCCACGGTGAGCGCTGCCTGCTTCGTCCCCGCGCAGCGCCGCCACCGCCCGCACCAGCCGCGCCAGCGTGTCGGTTACGCGCGCCAGGCTCGGCGCTTGCGCCCCCAGCAGCGCGTCGATGCGCCGGTCAAACCCAGCCCATTCGGCGCTGGCGCCGTGCAGGTCGCGCCACAACGCATCCAATCGGGCCCGGTCGGGCGCGTGATGCGCGCGCTGCAGCAGCGCCTCGCGGCCCAGGCTGTCGTCGTCATCGACCGGCGCCAGGCTGCGTTCCCACAGGTCCAGCGTGATGTGCAGGGGTTTCTCGTCGGCCAGCGACAACAGCGGGACATGCAGCGCCAGCACCGCTGGCAAGGTCTCGTTGAGCCATGCGATCGGGGCGCAGCGTGCCTCCGCATCGCCGGCTTCCATGCGCGGCCAGGCGCTTTCCCAATACGCGTCCGCCAACGCCCCCAGCAAGCGCACCCCGGCGCAAAAGCCGGCCGCGCCGTGCAGATGGATCCACGCCTCGCACAGCCATGCCGCCAGCTGGAAGTCCTTGCTGCGCGTGGCCAGCGCCTCGCTGGCGAGCGCGGCCACGCGTTTCCAGTCAGCCTTGACCAGCGGGCGCTCCCATTCCCGCATCGGCAAGGACTCGTCGTCGTGCTGGCGCGCTTCGGCGATGGCGCGATAGACCGCGTCGTAGCGCAGCGAAGCGCCCGCGGGATCGTCGCCCGGCACCGGCGCAAGCAGTGCCTGCGCGGCCGGGATGCGGTCTTGCGTTGGCGTCGTCATAGGTTGGTCCATTCAGGAGCCCGGGTGGGAAAGCTTTGCGGCCACGGCAGCGGCATCTTCCTGCCCGCGGCCGTCAGCACCAGACGCAGGAACACACGGCCGCGCACCGGCCTGGGCGCCGCCGTGAAATCCGGCGCGGCGCTGCCCAGCGGAAAGTCGAAGCGCAGCAGTTGCGCCGTGCTGTCGGCGCGCCCGCCCGGATCCGCGATGCGATGGCGCGCAATGAACGACAGCAGCGACCACGGGTCGGCAAAGCGCCAGGTCATGGTCTTGCCGTCGGCGGCCAGCGCGCGCTGTTCGGCGTCAGGCAACGCGACCATCGGTGAGTCCTTGGCAAAGCGCAGCGTCAGCGTCACCGGACTGCCGTAGTCCCAGTGCAGCGAGCGCGGCGCATCGCGCATCGACAGGCTCTGCGCGCCGATCGTCAGGGTCCAGTCGATGATCTGGTTGCCGGCCAGTTCCGCGCCGCGGTTGACGCGGAACTCCGCGCTCACGTCATAGCCCGCGGGCGCGCCCTCCTCGACCGGATACAGTGGCGCGAGCAGGGTCCTGACCTGGTCGAAGCTGTCGATGAACTGGTGCACCGGCACGCCGGACGCGATATTCCTGAGCGGCCCGTCGCCACGCGCGGCCCGGTACGTCGCCGAGAGCGGTTCATAGCGCTTGAGCACGCGGCCAAGCTCGGCATAGTCCGCCGTGCGCACCTCGCCGGCGTTGGCGGCGCCGCCAAACGGCGCGCGCCCGGCCAGCCGTTCATTGAACGTGGCCGAGAACCCGTCCCACTGCCGCTGCAGGTCGGCAAAATAGCCTTGCGCACAGCGCGCGAGCAGGCCATCGTACAGGCGCACGTGCAGCGCGGCAAAGTAGTCATCCCCGCCGGCAGGCCGCGCCGCAAAGCGCGCCAGGCACACGCCCTGGCCGGACTCGGCCGCCGCGGCCTGCACGAACTGCTCCAGCATCAGCAGCCGGCTGTTCGGGTTCTTGAGCCGATAGCGTTCCAGATCGCGGTTCAGCGCCTGCCAGCGCAATGCCAGGCCGGAGCCGGCGTCGGCGGGCGAGAGCGCGGCAAGATACACCGCGGCCTCGCGGCCCAGGGCCTGCGCACGCGCCGACTGCTGGTCCAGGTACGGCCCCAGCGCCGCCGCGTCGTTCAGCCCGAACGCCGTCAGCAGCGGCGAGCGCGGCGCACGGGCCCCGTCGCCGGCGCTGCCCTGCCGGATCGCGTACAGCTCGGACTGCTGCAGCAGCTCGTCCACCGCGCGCAGCCGTGCCAGCGCATCGCGCGAAACCAGCGCATCGAGGTCATCCACGCGCGACATGGCATGCATCTCGCCCAGCATGGTCTTGATGCGCGCGATTCGGCCCAGTGCAGCCTCGAAGCCGGCGCTGCCGCCATCGGCCTGCAGCGGCGCCATGATTGCCGCGGTCGCGACCTGGTCGGTCACCAGCCGCGCAAACTGCTGGTCCACGCTTTGCGCAATCGCATCGCGCCAGGGGCCTGGCAGGCCCGTCAGCCCCTCGTCAAGAAAGCGCTTGCGCATGTCGCCCAGGGCGATGGCCTGGTCAAGCTGCTGGCGATCCCACAGCACCGCCGACCCGGCCGGCACCGACGGCAGCGCCAGGTCGCGCGGCGGCGCCATGAACGGCTGGTTCAGCAGGGCGGCGAGCCGGTCGCGCAAGGCCAGCCGCTCGGGCGTGACCACGAAGCGGCCGTCCTTGTCCTGCCACGCGATCCCGCTGTCGGGTCCGCTGAAGCGCTGCGCCAGCTCGCCGGTGAAGGCCTGGAAGCCGCTTTCAGCGCGTGCGCGCGCGGCTGCCACCAGGTCTTCGCCGAGCAGCCGGTTCTGCGCGGCCTGCGCCAGCGTGCGCGCGTAGACGGTGCCCGCGGCGAACTGGGGCTGCCTGATCCAGCCGCCCTTGCCGGACGCCAGCAGTTCCTGCTGCGTGCCGATCGCCGCGACAATGCCGCGGTAGTCGGCCAGGACCCGGTTGACGCCACTGCCGGCATTGGCCCCGCCGGCCAGTTCATCGAGGCTGGACCTGACGGCGCGCTCGGCCACCAGCAGCGGGTTGTTGTTGAAAAGCCGCTCGTCGAGCTGGCGCGCGCCCTTGTCGAAGGTGCAGCGCAAGGGCGGCACCAGCGCGGTCAGTGCCCTGCCGCCGGTTGCCAGGCTTGCGGCACCACGCCCCTTGCCAGGGTCGCGCTGGAAATACGGCAGGCTGCCCGAGACCTCGCCCTGCAACTCCGCCCCCAGCGCATAGCGCACTACCAGCCGCAGCGCATCGGCGTTGGCAGGCTGCGGCGTTTCCAGCCGGTGCAGCGCTTGCAGCGCAGCGTCGAACTGGTCGACCGCGGCAACGTACTGCTGCAGCGCGCGCATCTCCGGCATGTCTTCCAGCGCCAGGCTGCGTGGCGGCAGGGCCTCGCCCCGTGCGCCCGGCGGCGCCAGGCAGCTGTCGCCGATGATCAGCTGGCCGGTGCTCGGGTCGCGCCCCACGCCTGTCAGCGTGTCGACGCGTGCCAGCAGTTCGCGATCGATGGTGTCGAGCGCGATCTCGCCGAAGGCGCGCTGGAAGCGATCGTGCACGCGCCCGTCCAGGTCGTCGATAAAGGCCCACGAGCCCGGCATGAACCAGGACGAGACCGACTGCGCGCTCAGGCGCTGGTTCATCGCGATCAGCCCCAGCGCCTGGCGCCGGTACCAGTCCGGCGGCAGGTCCTGGCCGCGCTGCGCGGCCAGCGCGCGCTGCTGCGCGCCGGCACGCAGCTCGCCAAGCGCGGCCAGCAGTTCGGCATGGCGATGTCCCATCTGCCATGCCGCGACCAGCAGTCCCCCGCCCCACGCGCACAGCACAGCCGTGCCGCCCCAGCGCAGCGCACGGTGCACCAGCGGCCGCGCCAGCTGCTGCGAGCGCGATGGCCGCGTCAGCCCGTACTCCAGGAAGATCTTCTTCTCGAACAGGTCGCGCAGGAACGCCGGTTGCCGCATCAGCTCGTTGAGCAGGTCGGCGGACGAGCTGGCGCTGGCTGCCGGCGCCAGCTCCGGCGCGTGCGCATCCTCTGGCGCCAGTGCGTCAGGCTGCGCCGCACGCAGGCGCGGCGCGGCGAAGGCCGGTGCATGCGCCGCCAGCTCGCCGCTGTCGCCGGTCAGGTAGACGCCGCGCAGATAGAAGGGCTCGTGATAGGCGCTGGGCCGCAGCAGTTCGTCGACATAGCGCGTGAGCTGCCCGCGCATGGCTTCGATGCGCGCCGGCAGCAGCAGCGACTGGCAGGCATCCACCTCCTGCGCCCCTATCGCCAGCAGCTCGGCCACACCGTCCGACACCGCGCGCACCACGCCCGACATGGCCGCATCGATCCAGCCCGACTGGTAGGTGGCCGACAGGTCGTACGGCGAGGACCAGCCCAGCATGCCGGCGCGCATCGGCTCTGGCAGCGCGCGCGCAAAGTGCGCGAAGCCCGGCAGCGACTCACAGCCCGTCACCACCACATAGACCGCGAAACGCACCGCAAAGCGGTTCTGCGCCAGCCATAGCCGCCGGTGGGCCAGCTTGGCCCGGCGCACCAGCTCAAGCTGTGCGTCGGTGTCGTCGGCCAGCAGCATCGCCGCCGGCACCGTCACCACCACGCTGTCGAAGGGCCGTTGCGGGCGATAGCCGCGGCACAGGCCGAGGAACTCGTCCCAGGGCTTTTCATCGGTATCGTCGTCAGGCGAGCCCAGATAGGCCGCATTGATGTCGATGACCACGCCGCGGTCAAAGAAGTGCCATGAAATACCCTGCGTGGCGGCCGCATTGGCAGCGTCGGAGCTCAGCACGCTGGCCACGCCGGACTGAGCGATCGGCAGCGGCCGCGCATCCTCGCCCTCATTCAGGACCAGGATCCACGGAATGTTGTAGCGCTCGGCGCGCGAGGCGATATTGCCCTCGACCAGCTCGATCGCCTGGCGGAACGCGCTGCGCAGCGAATCGGTGCGCAGGCGCACGATCTTGCGCTCGGCCGCCGGCTTGGCGCGGGCCCGCTGCGCAGCGAAATACAGCACCGCGCCGAGCACGGCCAGCGCCACCAGCGTCAGCACGCCGATCGAAATCAGAAACAGGTTGCTGGTCAGCATGCGCCTGCCCCCCGGGCGCGGATGGGCTGCCGGCGCGTCATGGCGTGCCTCCGGCCACGGTGTCGGCCCGCAGCGCTTCGCGCACCGGCCAGGATTGCCACAGCCACGTCACCTCGGACAGCGCCAGCAGGGTGGCCAGGCCCAGCAGGAACACCACGGTCCAGCGCGTCAGCGTGGGCAGCTTGCGCGGCGCGATATGCGAGAGCGTGTGGGCGTACGCGGGTTCGCTGAGCACGCGCTCGCGTCCGCCCAGGTCTGGCCGGCGTTGGTAGATGAACTCATACAGTTCCTCGCGCAGACTGCGCAGCCGCGCTTCGGCATCGGCGCCGCGAAAGCGCCCCTGGAAACCAAGCCCGAGCGTGAACAGGTACAGCCGTGCCAGGTTGCGGCGCGACGGCTCGCGGTCCAGCAGCAGCTGCTCGATACGGCGAAACACCTGGTCGCCTGCCACGTTGGTGCGAAACAGCGTCGATTCGAGCAGATGCCCATGCCACGCGGCGCGGCCGGCCCAATCGGCGTTCAGCAGGATTTCATCGGCGAGCACCGCCTTCAGGTAGCGGGCATCGGCCACGTCCTCCATCTCGAAGCGCGAGCTGTCGCGCCGCGATTGCAGGGTCTGCACTTCCAGCAGGTTCAGCAGCTGGCGGTTCATGCCTTGCGCGGCAGCTTCGCCGCTGAGGTCGGGTTGTTCGGAGAACCGCTCCTGCAGCTTGACGAGTTCATCCAGGAACGCCCGGAACTGCCCGGTGGCAAGATCGTCTTCCTCGGTTTCCGGTCGGTAGCGCGCCATAGTCTGTTTGCCTTGATAGTCTGCCGTCAGCCCTTGACGAACAGCAGCATTTCCTGCGGCCGCTGCACGCTGGCGCCTTCATTGGGATTGCCGATCACCATCGCCTCGTTGGCATGGACCAGCGCGGGATCGGCTTCGATCTCGAACAACAGGTAACCCGAGCCGGAACGCACCCCAAGGTCCTCGGCATGCTCGACCACACGGCGCACCGCGCCCAGCACGCGCCGCGTGCGCAGCGACGGGTAGACCGACTGCGAGCCCACCACAGCGCCCGACATCCAGGCCAGCAGGTCGCGCTCTGACTGCCCGCGCAGGCCCACCACCAGGCGCTCGCCGATCCAGTCCGGCTGCAGCACGATGTCGAACGCGCCGTGGCGGAACTCGAACTTGTGCTCGCGGTACTCTTCGCTGACCTCGGCCAGGGTCTCGCGCAGCGCGCGCAGCAGCGGCGTGAACACGGCCATGGGGTCGGCGTGTTCATAGTCGTCCGGCACCGGCGGCAGGCCGCCCGGCTTGAGCAGGCTGAGCGACCCCAGCACCGAGGCCAGCGCCAGGTAGAGTGCAAGCGGGTGCAGATGCGGCGTGCGCAACACCGCCTCCAGCAGCGGCAGCGCGGTCACCAGGCTGCGCAAGCGGTCCTTCAGTTCCAGCTGGGTCAGGCGGTCGTCCGCCCGGGATGACGGGATCGCGGTCTGCCTGGCCACGAACGCGGCCTTGCCGCGCAGCTGGGCCACCAGCGACGCCACCGCCGTCCACAGCGCGCTGCCGCGTGCCACCTCCAGCAACGGCGGCAGGCGGTCGCCGAGCCGCACGATCTCGTTGTCCTTGTAGACCGCGCCCAGGCACAGCGACACATGGAGCGGCGACGGCCTGGCGCCGGCATCGAGTGCCAGGCTTGGCAGCAGGCGCGGAATGTCGGCGGGCGGCGCTTCGGACACCTCATCCTCCACCGGGGCGCCCGCCACCGAGCGGAACCGCCGCACCTGCCCGTCCTTGCGGTTTGCGGCCGCCACCGGCAGGGTCAGGTAAAGCGCCAGCATGCCGCCGGCAAGCGCGTCGGCAAACGGCTCGAGCGCCAGCTCCAGCGGCGGCTGGCGGGCATCGTCGCGCGCGTAGGACACGGCAGTGCCGTCCGGCATGATGGCTTCGAGCTGCAGCACGCGCACCACGCCCGCCGGCAGCAGCCCGGCGTCGAACTCCAGCCGGCGCACGCCCCAGCCAAACGGTGCGGCCGCCAGTGTCTGCCACGCCACCAGCGAATCGAGCCGCCCGGCCAGCAGCTGGAGATGCTGGGGCGCCAGCAGCATGCCCTCATGCCATTCAACCCGATCGACCGGCAGCGCGCGCTCAGACATGGGGGGCTCCCGGGCCGTACGCGGCCGTGGCAGGAAAAAACAGGTTCATTTGGTCACAAGCACGGTAAAGGCGGCGCTGTCGAGCTGCACGGCAAGCGTGCCGTTGAATTGCTCGACGCGGGCGCGATGCGCGCCCGGCGCCTGGTAGTTGGCGAACACATAGGCCGCGGCGACGCGCGGCCCCTCCAGGTCTTCGGCCGGCACGTCCAGCCGCTGGCCGGGCACCAGTTCCCAGCTGCGATAACGCAGCCCGCTCGGATAGGTGCTGCCCAGGTCGCTGCGCCCGGCAAACCACTTGGCCGCGGGCAGGTCCGCCAGCCGGGCCTGCAGGGCCTCGTCGCTGACCAGCACCACGTCGACGGCCACCGGGCTGTTGCCGTTGGCATCCGCCGCCGCCGTCAGCGTGACTTGCTTCCATTTGACCTTGTCCCCCTTGAAGCCCAGCCATGAAGAGGCCGCGCAGCCCCCGAGCAGGCCAGCGAGCGCAACCGCCGCCAGCAGCGTGCCGGCGCGGCGCAGGGATAAGAGATGCACGGGCGTCGTCATCATCAGACTCCTTCGTGGTTGCGGATGCGGCATCATTTCGCACCCACCCCGATGCCCATCAGCACGATCAGCAGACCGGCCAGCAGCGCGCAGGCGCTGGCCAGCGCCAGTTGCGCGCGCGTCAGCACCAGCCGCACCGCCGCGGCCTGTGCGGCGGGCAGCCGTGGGCCCGGCACGTCCGCGCGCCCATCCGCGCCCTCCATCCGCTGCGCCGCGACGCGCTCCATCGGCAGGCCCACCGACACCAGCGCAATCACCGCGCAGGTGCAGACCAGGCTCAAGGCATTGCGCGGCCCATCGCAGATCGGGTCGATCGCCAGCAGCAGCACCGCGGCTGCCTCAGCCGGCAACTGCAGCACCGACAGCGCAACGCCCGCATAGGCGATCGTTCCCAGGCCGCCCTGCCCCGCCGAGAGCCAGGCCGCGATGGTGGCGGCCATCGCGATCCATGCCACGTCGCCGGCGCCCACGGGGCGCCCGTACAGGTTGGCGACGAACACCGTGGCCAGCGCGAAGTACAGCGCCGAGCCCCCGCGCACGAACACCGCGCCCAGGGGCACCACCAGCTCCACCAGCCCGCGCGGAAAACCCAGCCGCGCGCTCATGGCCTCGATCGTGTGCGGGATCGGCGCGGTGGCGCTGCCTGAGGCCAGGCCGACCAGCATGGAGCCATTCAGCTCGGTCACCACCTGCGAGAACGGCAGCCGCGCGCAGGCGGCAATCGCGGCCGCGGCCACGCCGCTGAGCAGCAGGCAGAGCATCAGGAACGTGACCAGCACCCCGGCCATCGCGCCCATGGTGGCGCGGTCGGCATGCATCGACAGATGGGCCGCAAGCCCGAATGCCAGCACCGGGATCAGCAAGTTGGCGTGGGCGATGATCTGCTCGAAGGTGCGGTAGATCCCTTCGAACACATTGCTCAGCATGCCGGTCTGCTCGCGCGACAGCGCTGCGAAGGCAAGCCCGAACAGCAGCGCCCCGGTGAGCACGCCCAGCGTCTGGCCATGCGCCAGTGCGCGGTAGAAGTTGTCGGGAATGATGTTCCCGAGCGCGTGCGGCAGCTTGTCCGTATTGGCCTCTGCCTTGCCATGCAGGTCCACGCGCACCTCGCCGCCATCGGCCACGCCGCTGAGGATCAGCGCGCCAAGCTTTTCGCTGGCCTGTGCAGGGAGTTCCGCGCCCGGCGCGGTCAGCAGCCCCGCCAGCGCGCCGGCCAGCGCGCACACCCCCACCACCCCGGCAGCCGTGCCGAAGATGGCGCCGAAACGCGCCCCGGCGCGCGGCAGCGCCAGCACCTGGCGCAGGCCGAAGAAGGTGGCCACCACCAGCAGCGGCACCGCGGCCATGTTCACCACCGACAGGTAGAGCTGTCCGACCAGCCAGGCGAAGCGGCCCAGCGGCCCGGCCACGGTGCCGGCGAGCGCGCCCGCCACCAGGCACAAGAGCAGCCCGGGCACGCTGTGCGAGAGCCAGTTCAGGGCTTTCATGCGGCCTTGTTCCAGCCGCGCGCCAGCGCGAACGCCACCGTCGCCCGTGCCAGCTCGTTGGTGCTGTCGACCAGCATGAGCGGCGGCGCGGCCAGGCCGCGCGCCGCCACCGGGATTTCCGTGCAGCCCATGATCGCGGCGCCGACGCCGAGCGCCGCGATCCGCGCCAGCGCGCTGCCAAGCGCCTCGCCGGCCTGGTCCAGGGCGCCGGCCTTGACCGCCCGGATGCAGGCATCGACCTGCAGCTGCACCGGCTCCGGCGGCACCACCGCCGCGATCCCGCGCGCGTCGAGCGCTGCCTGGTAGATGCCGGAGGCCAGCGCACCGCGCGTGGCCAGGATGGCCACGCTGCCGGTATCGGCAGGCAGGGCCGCCACGCAGGTCCGCGCGATATGCAGGATCGGCGCCGCGCTGTGCGCGCTCAGTTGCGCATACCAGTGGTGCGAGGTATTGCACGGGATCACCACCAGCCCCACCTGGTTGCGGTTGAGCAGCTCGATGCCGCGCAGCAGGTAGGGCAGCGGCAAGGCATCGCCAGCCAGGATCGAGCGCGAGCGGTCAGGAGTCTGCGGCAGGTGCGCCACCACCATCGGCAGGTGGTCCTGGTCACGCACGGCATCGGTAAGCCGCACCACGCGATCGAGAAAATCCACTGTCGCCAGCGGCCCCATGCCGCCCAGCACCCCGATCATGGTCATGCCAGTACTTCCGTTGTTCATATGAACCGACCCTAAAGCTTCAGCGGCCGCGAGCAGATCACCGACACCGCCGCGGTATTGCCGACCACCAGGATCAGCGTGCGCAGCATGTCGCAGACCGGGTCGACGGCAAGGAAGAGAATGAATGCGGCCTCGAATGGCAGGCCAAGATAGGCACAGGTCATGCCGACCAGCGAAACGATCACCAGGCCCGTCATGCCGGCCGAAGCAAAGCCCGCCAGCACCGAGGCCAGCAGCACCGTGGCGATATCGACCAGGCCCAGCGGATGGCCGTACAGCTGCGCGATGAACAGCGTGGCGCAGACGTAATAGACCATCGGCCCCACGCGCAGCAGCGAGATCGCCAGCGGCACCAGCAGTTCCACGCGCACCCGGGCAAAGCCGAGCCGGTCGACCAGGCACTCGATCATGCTGGGCATGCAGGCCGCGCTGTTGCGCGTGGCCAGCGCCAGCGCAAATGGTGAGCGCAGCGCGTCCAGCGTGGCGCCCAGGCTCTGGCTGGAGCGCTTCCAGATGATCCCGACGGCCAGTGCCAGCAGCAGCACCGACGCGATAGAGAACGCCAGCACGAACTGCATCATCGCCTGCAGCGGCTCCAGTCCGGACTTGCCCAGCTGCGCCGCGCTCATGCAGAACAGGATCACGGGCAGCGGATAGCTGAGCCAGTGCATCAGCTTCTGGCAGGCGTGGTAGACCGTTTCCAGCGACAGGCTCAGCCCGATGGAAATGCGCTCGGGCACGCGCCCCACGGCCAGGCCGAACATCAGCGCGAACACCAGGGCCTTGAGGGCGTCGCCGTTGGCGAGCGCGGCAAAGATATTGGTCGGGATCAGGCTGGTCAGGACTTCGGACAGGCTCAGCGACTTCTCCTGGATATCCTCGCCGTAGAGGTTCATCACCGTATCGCTGGACCTGGCATCGCTGCCCACCATCGCGCCGAAGGTCTCCATGGTGGCGCTCGACAGGTTGCTGCCCGGGCGCATCACGATCAGCACCAGTGCCGACACCAGCGCCACCAACAGCGACGCGCCGACAAACACCGTCACCACGCGGATCATCAGCCGCGAGGCCCCACCATCGCGGAACAGCCGCTGCAGGCTGAAGATCACCGCCGACACCATGAACGGCAGCGTGGTCATCTTGAGCAGGTCCACGTAGACATCGCCCACCACGCCCAGGTGCCGGGCCAGCGCGGGCCAGAGCAGCCCGGTGGCGCCGCCCAGCGCCAGGCTGCCGATCACCACCCACGGATTGAGGGCAATGGCGTAGAGCTTGCCGGCATCCAGCTTCATGGACGCGGCGCGCTGTGCCTGGGCCGCGCCCGGCTTCATGGCGGGCGCGCTCATCGCGTGGCCGCCTGCAGCACGTCCGCCACCTCGAGCCGCTTGGGCCGCTCGGCGAGGAACTGGTTGACAAAGCCCAGCAGCGCCGGCGCCGACAAGTTGACGGCGATGCCCAGCGTGTCCTCAAGATCCTGCAGCGTCACCACGCGCAGGCGCAGCGCAGCGGTCGGATCCGCCTTGAGCACGCGCTTGACCTCGAACTCGTCGCGGTACACCGCGGCGACGCGGCCGTCGTTCAGCGCCTTCAGGGCTTCATCCCAGGTTGGATAAGCCGTGACGTAGGCCTTGGGGAAGTTGTTCACCACATACTCCGAGTACGACGAATTTCCGACCACGCCAATCGAGCTGTCATAGGCGCGGATTACCTCCGGCACCGGCCGGCCGCGTGCCATCTGCGCGAACTTGACGCGATTGAGCAGCAGCGCGCGGTTCAGCCGCAGGTAAGGTGAGCTGAAGCTGATGATCTGCATGCGCGGCAGCGTGCGCGACAGCTTGCTGATGGCCACGTCGGCCTGTCCCTGCGCCAGCAGCTTGACCACCCCGTCGAAGGTGGTGGCGTTGCGGTTGAAGCGCACCCGCACGTTGAGCTTGCGCGCAAGCTCGCGCGCGAGGTCGATATCGAGCCCGCTCAGCTCGCCGTTGCGCTCCTGGAAGAACGGGGGCTGGTCCACCTTCAGCACCGCGACCACCAGTTCCCCGCGGCTGGCGATGCGGGCGAACTCCGGCGCCATCAGGCGTCCGTCAGGCATCAGCACCAGTCCGTTCGGTGTGGAGACTGGCGCAGGGGCGCCTTCCGGCAACCCGCCCTGCGCGGCAAACGATGCCGCCGGGTGGGCCGGTGCCGGCGTGTAGGTGGCCTGCGCATGGCCAGCGGCCGGCAGGGCAAGCGCGGCGCCCGCGAGGGCGCGCGCCAGCCAGCGCCACGCGCGTGTTGCCGCGCGGCGGGAATCAGGGACGGGAGTCAGCGACATGGCGTCAAACAGTTCATGTTTCAGGGAGTCGAGGGCGCGCCTGGAGCCGCGGCAAGGCCAACGGCAATGGCGGGCGCCTGGGTGGCGGCGGGCTGCGTGGCAGTGGCCGGGGCCGCGGGCGCCACGGCCATGGGTGCGGTGTCCGCACGCTGGAGTACGCCAGGCCGTCCCAGGCGGGCGCCGATCTCCACGCCCATCAGGAACAACAGCGCACACAGCAGCACCGCGCAGGTCACGGCGATTGTCACCATGCGCGAGCTCATCGAGAATACGTAGGTCATGCTTGCCTCGGCGGTCATCAGGGGGTCATCACGGTGGCCTGCGCCGGCGCGACGATCTGGATCACGCCGCCCCATGCGCACATCAGTTTCGAGCTGTCCTGCAGCGCCGGCGCGCCGCCGATCTGCACGGTCGGCGCGCCCGGCAGCCACGGCGCCGACGTCGCCGGCACGCAGGGCATCGGTGTCAGCACGCCCTGCGCCGCGGCGGTGGCCGCGGCCACCTGCGGGTTGCCCAGGCAGTTGCACATGCCGAAGGGCGGGATGTTCACCATCGGCAGGTGGTCCATCACGCTGGCCGCACCGGTGCCGGCCAGCACGCGGCCCAGCGGCAGCACGACCAGGCTGGACGGCGCCAGCCCGAAGCTGCACTGCATGGTCGCGCCCATGGTGACCTGCAAGGCCATGGCTAACCCCTCAGCCAGCGTTCGAGACGCTGTGCAAAGCCGGCGGGCACTGCCGCGCCCTCCTCGCCATCGGCGGGTGCGATCGCCTGCCAGTCGCCGCGGGGATTGCCGTCGGCGTAGCTGCGCACGGCGATGACCTCGCCTTCCGGGTCGAACCTGCGCGCCATGCCGTGCAGCAGGTCGTTGCGGTACGGCAGCGACTGCGCCAGCGTGCCGCCGGCGCCGTACTCACGGGTCTCGCCCTCGAGCCTGCCGGCGCGGTAGCGGCTGCGGCGCACCACCGCGCCCTCATGCGCATAGACGGCCTCGTCCTCGAGCCGGCCCTGCCGGTAGACGCAGCGCGCGGTCACCTCGCCGGACGGCGCGTAGCACACGCTCTCTCCCGCGAGCTGCCCGTCGGCGTACAGCTGGCGCGTCTCCAGCCGGCCGTTGCGGTAGGTGGCGCTGGTGCCGTGCAGGCGGCCGCCGGCATAATGCGCTTCGTATTCGAGGCTGCCATCGGCGGCATAGGCACGCAGCAGCCCCGCCAGTTCGCCATGTTCGTATTCGGCATCCAGGCGCAGCGAGCCATCCGGATGGAAGCACTCGAACCTGCCGTGGGGGCGCCCGCCGGCCAGCGGCACGCGCGACACCAGGCGGCCATCGCCGTCATAAGCTTCGGCCATGGCGGGTCCTGGATCGGGCGGCGTCGGGGCAGCTAAAGTCATGGCTCTGTTCCGCGGCTCAGTTCAGTTTCACCAGGGCGCCCTTGAGCTCGAGCATGCCGCCGCTTTCCACCGTCTGCGCGGCCGACGCCTTCTGCCGGACCATCATGGCTTCGTTGCTCAGGGTGGTACCGGCCTTGCTGCTCAGCGTGGTGCCGGCCTCGCACTGCAGCGAGGTTCCCGCCTTGAACGCGATCGATCCACTGACCTCGATCACCAGGTTGCCGGCCACCGTGAGCTTGTAGTTGCCGCCAACGTCGTGCGCAAACGCCGCGCCGCTGGTGTGGGTCTCGTCGCCGTCCGCCTTGACCTGGCGCGTGCCGCTCACCTTGTGTGTTTCATTGCCGGACCGCACTTCGAGCGCAAGGTCGCCGGCCTTGACCAGGTGCGATTCGCCGCCCGCCTCCACCGTGGTGGACAAGGTGTCTGCCACCGAAACCGTCATGGCGCGCTGGGCGCGCAGGAACAGCTCCTCGGCACCAGCCTTGTCTTCCATGCGCAGCTCATTGCCGGCCGACCCGCCCTTCGATGCGCGCGAACGGATCACGCTCTGCGTCTGCATGGCGGGCAGCGGCACCGGTACGCCGGACTGGCCGTTGTAGACGCTGCCGGTCACCAGCGGCCGGTCCGGGTCGCCATCGACATAGCTGACCACCACCTCCTGCCCCATGCGCGGCAGGAACAGGTGGCCCCAGCCGGCGCCGGCCCAGGCCTGCGCCACGCGGACCCAGCATGAGCTGTCCTGGTTGGCGCCGGGCGCACGGTCCCAGTGGAACTTCAGCTTGATACGGCCATGCGCATCGGTCCAGATCTCTTCGCCCTGGGACCCGGCCACGGTCGCGGTGTGCGTGCCGGCGACCAGCGGCCGCGGCGTGCTGAGCGGCGCGCGGAATGGCACCGACAGCGGCAACACCGACACGGTATTGCCATAGGCATCACCGCTCCAGGCATGCTCCACCGCGCGCACCACGTAGGCGATATCGAGCGCGGGATCGACGTGGCCGTGCAGCGTGAAGCGGATGCCCGCGGCCAGGTGGTGGCACGCGCTCTCGCCCATGCCCGTCTGCGCCTGGGCCTGCTGCGCGCC
The DNA here is from genome assembly GCF_058794355.1 of Cupriavidus sp. GW823-FHT07B10. Taxonomy (NCBI): domain Bacteria; kingdom Pseudomonadati; phylum Pseudomonadota; class Betaproteobacteria; order Burkholderiales; family Burkholderiaceae; genus Cupriavidus; species Cupriavidus sp. GW823-FHT07B10. Next base: position 32,101 of record NZ_JBXAGS010000004.1, on the reverse strand, counting down.
GGCCCGGATCGCGGCCTTGCGGCTGGCGTCGGCGGCATCCTTGTGCCGGCCGGGAAACACGTACTGCTGCGCCACCGGCGCCGCGCCGGCCTGGGCGGTGCCCTGCGAGGTCCGGGCCTGCAGGTAGTCGTAGTCGGCCAGAACCTGCGTCGCGGCGCCAAGCTGGCGCGCCATGCCGAAGGCGAGCATCCGTGCCGCGCCGGCCTGCGGGCGCTCCATGTCGTGCATCGCCAGGTCGGCGCAGTGCGCGCCGGGCGGGTGGGCCGACGGGCTGTCGGCCAGCACCATGGTGTGCGCGCCGTCCGCGAACGTGAAGAAGTAGAAGATGCCTTCCTCCTCCATCAGCCGCGAGATGAAGTCGAACGGGCTTTCGTCGTACTGCACGCAGTACTCGCGCACCGGGTAGCGCGTTTCCGTGATGCGGGCCTCGAACGCCACGTCGAAGGACTGCAGCACGCGGCGGATGATCTGCGGCGCGGACAGGTTCTGGTAGATGGCGCGGTCGCGCCCGAGGGTCAGCAGCCACAGCCGCGGCGCCAGTTCCGCGGTGTAGAAGCCATGGTTGTGGTCGGCGCCGGCGTGGGCAAAGCGCGTGACGATGCCGTTCAGGTAGCGGGGCGCGCCGCCCGGGTGCTGCAGCGTGACGGTGAGGCGCTGGCCCACGATGCGGCCCGCGTCGAGCGCCTTATCCGCCGAGCGCATGCGCAGGCTGAAGCGGAACAGCTCGGACAGCGCCTCGCGCCCGGCAAAGCCGTCGAGCAGCAGCACGTCGCCGCCAAACGGCGTGGCCAGGGTCGCGAAGCTGCCGGCCTGGGTGGCCTGTGTCGGGATCATGCGTCAGCACCCCGCTTGCGGCAGGAAGCGGAACGCCACCCCGCCGCCGGTGTCGAGCGAGAGATGCACGCCGCCGAACGGCTCCGAGATCGACAGCTGCTCCAGCACGCGCCGCGCCAGTTCCGGCAGCACCGACTGGGTCAGGATATGGTCGACATTGCGCGCGCCGCTGTCGACCTCGGTGCAGCGCTGCGTGATCGCCTGCGCCAGCGCCTCGTCCCAGCTCAGGCGCGCGTTGTGGTTGCGCGCAAAGCGCTGCGCCAGCCGCGCCAGCTTGAGGTCGACGATATTGCGGATCTGCGCATCGCCCAGGTGGTAGTACGGCACCAGCACCAGGCGCGCCAGGAACGCCGGGCTGAACTGCCTGAGCAGCGCCGGGCGCAGCTTCTCGACCAGTTCCTGCGGCGGCGGGCGCCGGCCGCCGCGCGAGGCCTCGGTGATCACGTCCTGCGCCGCGTTCGAGGTCAGCAGGATCACCGTGTTGCGGAAATCGATCGGCACGCCTTCGCCGTCTTCCATCACGCCCTTGTCGAAGACCTGGAAGAACAGCTCCAGCACGTCGGGATGCGCCTTCTCCATCTCGTCGAGCAGCACCACGCTGTACGGGCGGCGGCGCACCGCCTCGGTCAGCACGCCACCCCGGCCGTAACCGACATAGCCCGGCGGCGCGCCCTTCAGGCCCGACACGCTGTGGGCCTCCTGGAACTCCGACATGTTGACCGTGATCATGTTGCGTTCGCCGCCGTAGAGCAGGTCGGCCAGCGCATGCGCGGTCTCGGTCTTGCCGACGCCGCTCGGGCCGACCAGCAGGAACACGCCGACCGGCTTGCCCGGGTCATCGAGATCGGCGCGGAACGTGCGGATGCGGCGCGCGATCGCGTCGAGGGCCTCGTCCTGGCCCACCACGCGCTCGCCGAGCTTGTCCTGGAGGTACAGCACCGTGTGCAGTTCGTCGGCCAGCATGCGGCCGACCGGGACACCGGTCCAGCCCGAAATGACCTCGGCCACCGCGGCCGAGTCCACGCATACCGGCACCATCGGCTCATCGTTCTGCACCGCCTCCAGGCCTTTTTCCAGGCGCGCGAGACTGGCGCCAAGCGACTCCGCGCTGTCGGCGTTGTCGTCGTCCTCATGCCTCGCCGCACCGTCGGCACCGGCCTCGGCCTGGCTCTCCTTCTCGAGGAACGCCGCGATCCGGCGGCGCCAGGCCAGGATTTCCTCGACGGCCAGCTTCTCGGTGGCGAGCTTGTCGCTGAGCCGCGCGTGCTGCGCCCGGGCTTCGTCGCGCTGGCGCGTGACGGCAGCGATTTCGTCGGCGCGCCCGGTGCCGGTGGCCGCCTCATGGCGCAGGATGCGCAGCTGGTTCTCGGCGCTTTCGATCGAGCGCCCAAGCGCTTCGATCGCCTCGGGCACGCCGCTCTGCGCGGCCGCCACGCGGGCGCAGGCGGTGTCGAGCACGCTGATGGCCTTGTCGGGCAACTGCCGGCCCGAGACATAGCGGTGCGAAAGCTTGACCGCGTCGCGCACGGCGTCGTCGAGGATCTCCACGCCGTGGTGCGCTTCAAGCTTGCGCACCATGCCGCGCAGCATGTCCACGGCTGCGGCCTCGGCCGGCTCGTCCACCTTGACGATCTGGAAGCGGCGCGCGAGCGCTGGGTCGCGCTCGATGTACTTCTTGTACTCGGCCCAGGTGGTCGCGGCAATGGTGCGCAACTCGCCGCGCGCCAGCGCGGGCTTGAGCAGGTTGGCGGCATCGCCCTGCCCTTCGCTGCCGCCGGCGCCAATCAGCTGGTGCGCTTCGTCGATAAACAGGATCACCGGCACCGGAGAGGCCGCCACCTCGGCGATCACGGACTTGAGCCGGTTCTCGAACTCGCCCTTGACGCCGGCGCCGGCCTGCAGCAACGCCAGGTCCAGCGAGCGCACCGACACTTGGCGCAGCGCCGGCGGCACGTCGCCGGAGACGATGCGCTGGGCAAAGCCTTCGACCACCGCGGTCTTGCCCACGCCGGCCTCGCCGGTCAGGATCGGGTTGTTCTGGCGGCGGCGCAGCAGCACATCGATCAGTTGCCGGATTTCACTGTCGCGCCCGCGCACCGGATCGATCGCTCCGGCTCGCGCCAGCGCCGTCAGGTCGACAGTGAACTGCTCCAGCGCCGATGCCTGCCCGCTGCCGGGTCCGCGCTGCGGCATGCCGAACGCTGGCGTGGCCGCCGCTGCCGGGATTGCATCGGTTCCGGGCCCGCCGCCAACGGCGGATGCCCCCAGCAGCGCGGGCAGGGCCTCGCGCAGCGCCGCACGCGGAATCCGCAGCAGCGCCGGCGCCGATTCCAGCAGCATGCCGCGCAGGCTTTCCACCTCCAGCAGTGCCAGCAGCAGCGTGCTGGCGCGCACTTGCTGCTCGCCGAGCAGCATCGAACTGAGCAGCCAGGCCTCCTGGAACAGCGGCGAGAAGTTAGGCGACAGCGCCGGCGTGCGGCCGTTGCCGCGCTTGAAGCCGTCGATCGCCTTCTGCAGCTGCGACACCACCTGCGCGGGCGCCAGGTCGAAGTGCGCGAGGATCGCCTGCAGGTCCGTGGCGCCGCCTTCCAGCAATTGCAGCAGCAGGTGCTCGACGTCGACGCTGTAGTGCGTCTGCCGGACGCAAAGCTGGGCGGCCTGCTCCATCGCGTGCCGGCACTCGGGATTGAGGCGGCTGAGCAGCGTGCGGATATCGATGTCCATGTTTGTGCCGGTCAGGATGCGTGCGCTCGCAACGCCAGTTGCACCGGCGCGGGCCGTGCCTGGGCGCCGCCGGCCAGCCAGGCGGTCCAGCCCAGGCGCGCACCGAGCCCCAGCCCCGCGGGCTGGCGCGTGCCGAGATGGAGCGCGAGCCGCACATCGAGCGGTTGCGGCACATAGGCGCGCACCAGCGCCGCGACCAGCGCGTGGTCGCGCCCGCCGGGCAGCAAGGCCCGCAGGCGCTCGGCTCCGGGCACCTGCACATCAAGCCGGATGCCGGCGGCCTGGTCCCAGGTGCGCCGCCCCAGCACCGCACCGCCGCCGAGCGTGATACCCCCGGCTGCACCGCGTCCGCCGAGCCGCACGGCATCGCTGGCTTCAACCGGCAGCCAGCCGCCGAGACACTGCGTCCCGCTCACGCCCAGGCCGAGACGGTCCCCCAGCATGGCCAGCAACCCCGCCATCGAACGCGGCGCCGCGCCCAGCAGCCCGGCATGGCGCAGCCACGGCGCCGCGCCGGCGGGTGCATTGGCGGTTGAGGGCCCACGCTGCAAGCCGAGGTTGCTGAGCGCATCCAGGCACGCCGCCAGCGTGCCGCCGGTCGGGCGCTGGCCGCCCAGTGCGGGCGAGTGCTTGCGCCGGCCGCGATACAGGAAGGACAGGAAGCGGTGATTGAAGCTGTCGAGCAGGTCGCCCATCGCGGGGTCGCGCGCGGCGCGGCGTTCGAGCAGCATCTCGGTGTATGCGAGCGGCAGCGGCCCGCCTGCCCCCGCCAGCGACATCACGGGCGTCGTCAGCGTGAACGGGCGCCCGCCCCGGCCAGCGCCTTCAGCGGACGCGTGCACCGCGCCGATGTCGCGCGGCTGGAAGGCCAGCGAGACCAGTCCGCGCAGGCGCACCGCCTCCCCGGCGCCGTTGCCGCGGCCGACCGGCTGAGCCCCCGGCACCGCGCGTTCGATCAGGCTGATGGCCTGGAACAGGTCGAAGCCGGCCGGGTTGGACGCCAGGCGGTCGATCAAAGCAGCTGCTGGCTGCCCGTCATCGCGGGCCATTGCTTCCATATCTCGTCTCCGCGGCGCACGACCAGCCGCACGAAGGAATTGACTGAGGCATACAGCGCAAGGAAGCGCGCCAGCACCGCTCCCAGCAGCAGCGGCGAGCCGCCGACAAAGGCATCGGGATCGAACTCGATCGAGACCTCGGTGCCACGGCAGTAGCCGCGCCAGGCCTCGGTGCCCACGTGCGCGGCCGCGCCGCGCGCGCGCACGCTGCGGATGCCCCGCACCTGGTCCTGCTGGCGGTGGCCGTCGCCCGCGAACAGCCGCAGCATCTGCTGCACCTCATGGCGCCCGGTGCCACCGTCGGCCAGGGTGCCGTGGTGCAGCGTCAGCAGCGAGATCAGCGGCCACAAGGTCTCGCTGCCCATGGGCGGATTGCGCTGCACGGTCGGCTCATAGAGGCAGCGCACCTGCGCGTACTGCGACACATCCTCCAGCACCATGCGCGCGCCCACCGGCACCTGCTCCGCGAGCCGGCGATTGGTGCACAGCACGTTGGCGTACGCCACGGGTGCCGCCGGCAGGCGCTGCACGTTGCCCGCATCGATGAAGCTGAGATACATGTCGGTGCCGGACAGGTTGGCCCGCAAGGTCGGCTCGCGGCGCGCGTGCCAGAACAGCTCGCCTTCGGCCGGGTCGTCGGTGGCCGCCGCGAACGGCGGCACCGCCAGCGAGCGGTCGCTGGCCGGATCCGACAGCACCACCGACCGGATCGAATGGATCTCGGTCATCGCCTCGCGGCGCTGGTCTGCCACCAGCCGGTACTCATAGTGCCGGTGGTCGATCATGATGGGCTCGCTGGTCTGCGAGAACAGGTTGATCGCCGGCACGCAGCCAAGCCGGAACATGCCGGCATGCAGCCGGCCCAGCCCGGGTGCGCTGCGCTGCAGGCGCAGCACCACGTCGCAGCTGCGGCCCTTGCCGAGCCGGCCAGCGGGCAGGTCCAGGTCGAAGAAGTGAAACTTGCGCGCGAAGGCGAAGTACTCCTGCATCAGCCCGTAGGCCGGCTGCGCATGCGGCGGCTGCGGCAGCACGTTCTCGCCGGGGCCGTAGCCGGCCTCGCGCCACGCGCTGGCGGGCAGCCACGCCGGCGGGCCATCTGGCGGCTCGACGCTGACGCCGGCCACGCTGGTGACCAGCAGTTCATACAACGGCACGGTCACCATCCAGTCGCCGTGCAGATGGATGCGCAGCGTTCCCAGTTCGAGCTCGGAGAAATCGACGCCGTCGGCGCATTCAAGCGTCAGCTGCAGGCCGTTGTCATCGGTCATGCGCGCGTGCGTGACCGCCAGCGGCCACAGCGTCGTGTCCCACGCCGTGCGAAAGCGGCACATCTCGCCGCCCTCGGTGCATGCATGCAGGCCGGTGTGGCGCGGCACGGCGTAGCCGGCGGTCACCTTGCCCTGGGCCGCGTCGAGATCGAACTGCACCACCGTCATCGACGGCACCGGCTGCACCAGCGACGGGCACACGTTCTCCAGCAGCGCCGCGGCAACTTGCGGGAACACCTGGTCCAGGTCGCGATGCACGCGCGCCGCCAGAAAGGCGGTGGCTTCGATCAGGCGCTCGGTATGCGGGTCGAGCGATTCGGTGCCATGCAGCGCAATGCGCGCGGCCACGTTGGGATAGCGCTCGGCAAACGCGGCGCCTTCCGTGCGCAGGTAGGCAAGCTCGCGCTTGTAGTATGGCAGGATGCCGCCGTCGCCGGCACCGTCTGCGATGCCCTCAGCCATGATCGCCCCAGCGCGGGTCAGCGGCCTGGCCTGCCGCGGCGAGCTCGAACGCCACGCGCACCGGCGCGGCGCCCAGCGGCAACTCGCCCTCGATCACCAGGACCGGGCGCGGGGTGTCGCGCTCGGCAAAGCGTACGCGCGCCTGGCGCAGGCGCGGCTCGAACATCGCGATCGCATGCGCAACCAGCGCCGCAATCGCGTCGCAGTCCGGCACCGACTGGAACGATCGGAAGGAGAAGTCCGGCACACCGTAGTCGAGCACGGTCCCGTCCGACTCCAGGAACTGCACCGCCGTCAGCCGCGAGCGCGTATTGAGCAGCCGGGCAAGCTCGCGCGCCACCGACTGGCGCAGTGGCTCGCCCTGGAGCAACTGCGCCGAGGGGGCGTTCGCACCCGCCGACAGCCGCTCGAACAGCGGCATCGGCGACCCGGTGACGATGACGGACATGTGCAGCCCCGCTTACGCCGCCTTCTTCTGCGGCTCCGGCGGCGCGGACACCGCGCAGGCCATGTTCTCCACCAGGTCCCAGCCGAACGCCGCCGTGCCTTCCTTCTGCGCGTCGCCCTTCTGTTGCGTGAAGAACGCGGTGATGCGGGTGAAGTCGAGCGTGAACGTGTCGGAGGAATCGCCCATGCCGCCAGCGGTCTGGATGGACTCGACGATCGCGTCGCTCAGCGTGTAGGTCATCTCCGAGCGGAACGCACCGTCTTCGGTTCGTCCGATCTCGAGTTTCACATCGCCGAGCGACTTGCCGGCGGCGCACGCGGCGTACAGGCCGGGCGTGGCCTGGTCGGTCTTCTTTGACATCGTCATGCTCTGGAACTGCGCCTTGCCCGAGGTGCGCTTCGAGTTGGCCGGGTCATTGGTCACGGCCATCGCCACGCCGTGCGAGAACGAATAGATCTGGATGCGCTCGGCGGCACGGCCAGTCTGCTGCTTGTTGCAGCCCTTGATCTCGGGGATGTCGAGAATGATGGTGTCCATGGTGTCTGTGCTCTCTCAGTTCCGTTATGTCCGGGGATGCCGGGATGCGAGTCTGCCGGTCTACGCTGCCGCTGCCGGCAAGTCTGCAACCAGGCGGATCGATGCGGTCAGTTCTTCCATCTGGAAGTGCGGCTTCAGGAAACACGTGGCACGGTAGGCGCCGGGCTTGCCCGGCACCTCGGTCACGTCGACGCGCGCGGCGCTCAGCGGAAAGCGCGACTTGGCCTCCGGCGTCGCGGAGGGATTGAGCAGCACGTAGTCGGCGATCCAGTTGTTCAGGTAGCGCTCCACGTCCCCGCGCGTCTGGAAGCTGCCCACCTTGTCGCGCATGATCACCTTCAGGTAGTGCGCAAAGCGCGAAGCCGCCAGCACATACGGCAGTCGGGCAGACAACTGCGCGTTGGCGTTGGCCTGGTCCTTGTTGTAGACCTTGGGCTTGTTTGCCGTCTGGCTGCCAAAGAAGGTGGCGCTGTTCGAGCCCTTGGCGTTGACGATGGCGATGAAGCCCAGGTCGTTGAGCTCCTTCTCGCGGCGGTCGGTGATGGTGACCTCGGTCGGGCACTTGAGCGCGACGTCGCCTTCATCCGTCTTGTAGGTATGCGCAACCAGGCCGTCGACCTTGCCGCCGCCTTCAACGCCGCGGATGGCGGTCGACCAGTTGTACTTGGCATGCGCGTCGGTGATGCGCAGGCCCAGCTGGTAGGCCGAGTTGGCCCACAGGTACTTGCTGTGGTCGGTGCCGTCGACGTCTTCTTCGAAATTGAAGCTCTCGACCGGATTGGTCCTGGCGCCGTAAGGCAGGCGCGCCGCGTAGGACGGCAGCACCAGCGACACATAGCGCGAATCCTCGGTTTCGCGGAAGCCGCGCCACTGCGCCAGCTCCGCGCTCTCGAAGATCTTGGCCAGGTCGCGCGTCACGCCCAGCTCGGTGAAAGCGCGCAGGTCGAACAGGCTCGGCGCCGCGCTGGTGATGAACGGTGCATGGGCGGCGGCTGCCACCTTCGATATCCGCTCAAGCAGCGCCACGTCCTGCGGATGGCGGCCGAAGCTGTAGTCGCCGATCAGCAGCGTGTAGGGATGGCCGCCGAAGGTGCCGTACTCTTCTTCGTAGATCTTCTTGAACAGCACGCTCATGTCGTGGTCGACTGCGGTTTCAAGATCCTTCAGCAGCTCGGCCTTGGTCACGTTGAGCAGGCGCAGCTTCAGGCTGGTGCCGGTCTCGGTGCCGTAGACCATGTCGTGCAGGCCGGTCCACGCGCCTTCCAGCGCCTGGAACGCGGGGTCGTGCATGATCGCGTTGAGCTGGTCGCTCAGCAGGCGGTCGATCTCGGCCACGCGCTCGTTGATGGTTGCCACCAGGCTCTTGTCCGGGCTGGTGCGCATGCCCTCGTCAAGGATCTGCGAGGCCAGCTGGCCGATCAGCTTCCTGGCATAGCCGCTCTGCGACGGCTCCACCGCCATATTGCCTTCCTGCACGATACGGTCGAGCAGCGTCAGTTCACGCTCGGCTGCGGCCGTGGTGCTCCCCTTTGATTCGGCGCTCGCGTTGTCCGCTGCGGAGTTCTTTGCCATCTGGTTCACCCTTTGTGAATTCGTTGCGTCCTGCGGGCCTCGATGCCCGCGCCCGCCGCCGCGTCATGCCGGCGTGGCGTCTCCGGTTTCCGGCTGTGCCGCCGCGGCGCCGGAGTCGGCTTCGCTGCGCACCAGCTTGAGCTCATCGGCGTTGTTGACGATGCGCTCGAGCAGCACGTCGAGTTCGTCGTTGCCATCGAGCTTGCCGAGCAGGTCGCGCAGTTGCTGGCGTGCTTCCAGCAGCTTGGCCAGGCGCGGCACCTGCGCCACCAGGCTTTCGGGATGGAAGTCGCTGAACTTGTCGAAGCGCAGTTCGACCTTGAGATTGGTGTCGCCCTTCATGGTGTCGGGCACGGACAACTCCAGGCGCGGCGCGATCTTGCCCATGATCCCGTCGAAGTTGTCGCGGTCGATCTCGATGAAGCGCCGTTCCTTGAGCTTGGGCGGCGGCACTGCCGGTTGCCCGGACAGGTCCGCCAGCAGGCCGACCACCATGGGCAGCTCGCGCTTCTCGACCGCGTCACCGACCTCTACGTCATATGAAATCTGGACCCGAGGCGGGCGATTTCGCCCTACCCACTTCTGCAGACTATTGGACATGGAACTCTCCGGAAGGACTCGAATGTGTCCGGTCAAATCATCGGTTTCGCACGGCAGCCCGTGCTGAAGGCAAAACCAGTCCCCCGGGCCGGCGCAACCGGTCCGAAAAAGGTCGAAGCGCATCGCGCCGCAGGGCCGGCATGGCGGCTGCGGAAGACGGATGCCCTCGCTGGCAAACCCACTTTTTGTTACCCGTTCCTACCTGGCGCAGTGCGCAGGCAGCAGGCTGCACGCGCTCGACCCCGCTGGTGGCTCCGCGCCAGCCGGCTCGCGCATGGCGTGCTGCGGCACGACGAAGGCACCTTGTCTTTGCGCGCCGTTCCATCGTTGACCCTTGCTGTGTTTCTAGTTGCGGCGCGCAAATTCAAGCGGAATTTAAGGTGACGGTGAGGTCGGGCACAATCCCTGAGAATTGGTATTTTGATCAGCAGGGCTACCGCCCGAGGTTGCGCCGCGCGGTATCGCAAACCTGCCTGGCTGGCCCCCAGCCTCATTCGGGGGAGATGGCTTGCCCCAACGCGCGGCAGCAGCCTCTGCCTGATTTCAGGTATAGGAAAAACCGCCTGATTGGGCTTTACTTCTACCCAAGGCCCAGCTGCATGCCACGCAATACCGTGGCATGCGCCGCTACCAAGGGTCAAACCAGAACGAGAAAGGGGTCAGCCATGTCAATCGCATACGACAGTTGCCGTATTGCATCACTGCGGGTCCGATGGTGAAATCAGCGCCGCTGATCATCTGAACTGCACCCGACCGGGCATGCAGCTCGCATCCCTGGTCGCACCAGCCCCCATGCCTTTCTCCATGCCAACGAACGCGACGCTCTCCGATAGCCGCCGAAACGTCATGCGTGGCCAACTGCTGCTGGTCGGGCACGAGAGCCCGATGCTGACGCGCCTTTGCGGGATCCTCACCGTGCTCGACTACGCGGCCGGCGCGCTCTCGTTCGCGGGCACCATCGCGCAGGCCTGCGCGCTGGTGGATCAGGGTCCGTTCGACATGGCGCTGGTCGACACCAGCCTGCCCGATGGCGGTGGCATCGAGCTGATCCGGTGCCTGCGCGAGCGTGCTCCGGATCTGCCCATCGTCGTGATTGCATCACCGGGCACGGACACGGAAATCGTCGGCGCGCTGATCGCCGGCGCCACCGGCTACCTGCTCAAGGAGCGCGACGACATCGAGCTGACGGTGTGCCTGCGGGGCGCGCTGCGCGGTGGCACGCCGATCGATCCGTCCATTGCCAAGCGGCTACTCACGACATTGGTACCCAAGGCCGCACCCGCCGAGACCAGGCTTTCACCGACGGGAAGCGCAAAGCCGCTGCTCAGCGCACGCGAGACCGAGATCCTCGTCTTCATCAACAAGGGGTCGACCAACCGCGAGATCGCCGACGCACTGTCACTGTCGCGGCTGACCATCGAGTCGCACGTCAAGAACATCTATAAGAAGCTGGCGGTCAAGACGCGCACGCAGGCTATCTTTGAAGCGCGTGCGTACGGCGTGCTGAACTGAGGCGGGGGGCACCCCTGAGCTCTCGGCACAGAAGTGGGCGCGACGGGGAGCATTCGCCAACAATGCGAAACCAGGATTACCTGGCGACATAGGAGGGACCGGCTTTGCCGATGTTCTTCTTCAGGATCAAAGGGCAACGTGGCAAAGCAAAAGTTGCTGGCACCAATGCCGACCCCTGAAACTTGACCCTGCCCCAGTGGGGCAGAAATGTTCGGAACATTCGGCCATCGTTCAGTCACGTCGTGATTGACCCCTCGGCTACACATCCCCGCCCGCGCGGGTTTTTTTGGTTCATCGCCGATCTGCGGGGTAGGCAGAGCGCCCCAACGCGCCGCGACTTGCACCAATCACAGTCAGCTGTAACCAACTCCGGTCCTCGAACATGATCGGAGTCAATTTGATGCACACTGAGAAAGAACAGTCTGAGTAGCTCTCGCGCCACGGGGTTCCATGGCGGCGTCTTCGCGGCAATATGGCCGAGCGAGTGTGGCCATTCCTTGCCGCTCGGTACCCAAGCAGCTGTTGTCGGCGCGTAGTTGCGTGCAAGGCGTATGCTATGAACTAGGCTATTTCATCTTGAAAACGGGCTGGGTACTGTGGGCCATTCACTACCACCCATCATCTGTTATCAGGGGGACGTATGCGCATCCTGGTCATTGGAGCCTCAGGGCTTCTTGGGAAAGAAATTACGACTTTATTGTCGGAAGAGCACGACGTGGTCGGGGCCAGTCGTAGCTCGCCGGCGGTCTCAGTCGACATCTCCGACAAGCAGTCGATTCTGGCGATGTACAAACAACTGGGGATGGTTGATGCCGTGGTCTGCGTAGGAGGTACCGCGAAATTCGCCCCACTGGACAGCCTGACTGACGACGATTTTGCATTCAGCCTAGCCAATAAACTGATGGGGCAGGTCAATCTTGTACGGTATGGGGTTCCATACATCTCCCAGGGCGGGTCGGTCACGCTTACCAGTGGCACCCTCGCGCAGCATCCAATGCTCGGTGGTGCAGCAGTAAGCACCGTGAACGCCGCCATTGAGGCGTTCGGGCGGGCGGCAGCGCTCGAATTGCAAGGCAAGATTCGCGTGAATGTCATCAGCCCCGGATGGGTGTGGGAGACGCTCGAAGCGATGGGACGCGACCCCGCCAAGGGCGTTCGGGCGGCGGTGGTCGCACAGGTCTACCAGAAATGTATTCTGGAAGACATTTCCGGGCAGGTAGTGTCGGTCACCCATTGAATCGCATTGTCCACGCGCCGCTCCGCAAAGCGTGGTTGGTACGAAGTCGGCGGTCGGCCAACCGGCAACAATCGTCGTCGTGCCCGTGGCGGCCCTCTCGTCGAGTTCATGGTTGTGCCACTTGCGTTCTCGCCGAGCACGTTCCCTTCATTTGCGCGTTGGTTTTGAAGCGAAGTCACACACTGGCCCGGCTTGTAGGTCCGCTGTACACGCGTGAGGAGACAGAGGAGGGCTATGACCATGCCAAAGTTCTCGATAGCACCGCTGGAGCGACGACTCGCCGCTGGCCAGGACTCCGTTCTGCTCAGGGTCACGCTTGCAATGGCGTACCAGCAACAAGGAGAGTTGGCCGCTGCTGTCCCTCATCTGGTCAAAGCCACCGAGTTGGACCCGCACTATTCGGGTGCTTGGCGAGCCCTCGGAGTTCTCTATGTGGACCTCGGCCAAGATGCGAAGGCGCGTGTAGCCTTTCAGAAGGGAATTGAAGCCGCGAAGGCCCACGGCGACAAACAAGCCGAGAAGGAAATGATTGTGCGTCTTCGACGTTTGGACCGGCAATCGGGCGATGCTGGCGGTCAGTCAGGGGAGGCCAAGACGTAGTCGTGCATGGGAACAGTCTGCCGGCCGGCGCGGCATTGAGCGAGAGGCGCTGCCGGGCGATTTTCGTCCATCTTTTCTCTGCGCCTTTTCCAACGGTGCGTCCGAAGTGGCTACTCGGCGAGCATGGGCGAGCGCTGGAGCTGGGCGGCTAGCTTTAAACTTGGCCATGCGGATACCAGAGCGCATCGCATCGCTGACCCTGCTGGGGCCGACGCATGATATTGCGGACGCTTTTGTCCGACTTGGCAAGCGAGTGTCGGCGCTAACGGCCGAGCCGGATTCCCTCCATCGCGCACTGGCCAACCTCACGAAGCGAAAAGAGGACTTCGCGTGCTTCTGGGAACTCGTGCAGCAAATCCTCGCCGTGCCAAGATTTGCCGATGTCTACCGGAGCTGCCATGCCGAGAGGCAAACCGGTTAGTTTCGGATTGGCCCTTGCTGGGTGCGGCCTGGCGGGAGGTGGGGAGACAACGGGAATGTAGGCGCTGCTGCAGAGCGGCAGCGCGAGGCGACAAAGGACTGCCGCTTCACGCTGCTAGGGATGGCTGAACCATACATTTCGGTAGGACTTTATTCCCCGAGGTCACAACGACCGGCCCATCTCCTATACTCCGCATGCCACCTTTCATCCGGAGCCAAACCATGGATTACACCCCGGGCATCAGCCACCTCGCCGCCCTGCTCGCCGATCCCGGCCGCGCGGCCATGCTGTGGGCGCTGATGGACGGCAGCGCCCGGCCCGCCGGCGAGCTGGCGCTGATCGCCGGGCTGTCGGCCTCCTCCACCAGCGGCCACCTGGCCCGCTTGACCGAAGGCGGGCTGCTGGTGGCGGAGACGCGCGGGCGCAACCGCTACTACCGCCTGGCCGCGCCGGAGATCGGCGTGGCGATCGAGGCGCTGGCGTCGGCGTCGCTGGCCAGCCAGCCGCCGCGGCTGCGCGACGTGCCGGTATCGCGCACCGCGCCACCGGCGCTGCGCCAGGCGCGCACCTGCTATGACCACCTGGCGGGCGAGCTGGCCGTGGGCCTGTTCGAGCGGATGACGCATTCAGGCTGGCTGATGCTGGACGGACAGCGCGTAGACCTGAGCGGCGACGGCGCGCAGGCGCTGGCGGGGCTGGGTGTCGACGTGGAGGCGGCGCGGCGCAAGCGGCGCCAGTTTGCCTGCACCTGCCCGGACTGGAGCGAGCGCAAGCCGCACCTGGGCGGCGCGCTTGGCGCGGCGCTGTTGGGCAGCCTGCTGTCGCGCGGCTGGGTCGAGCCTACGCGCACCTCGCGCGCGTTGCGCGTGACACCGGCGGGCCAACGCGAGATCATTCGCATCGCGGCCTAGGAGACCGCAGCAAGCAACAGGAGAAAACAAGATGGCCACACCCCTGGACGACGACACGCAGGACGCGATTGCGCGTTTCTTCGCCCTGATCAACCTTGGCGACAGCGCGCAGACCTCGGCGCAGCTGTCGATGTTTGAAGATGCCCTGCTCGATGCCGAGGACGATGACACCGATGGCCAGGAACTGCTGTGGGTGATCCGTGAGGTCATCGACTGGCAGTCCGGGTTCTTTGTCGACTGGAAGGATGCCCAGTCCTTTATCGGCTGCCTGAACCAGTTGTGCGAACGGATCGACCTGGAAATCGACTGGGGCAGCGACGATCCCGAAGAAGAAGCCTTCCTGGAGACCACCAGCGTGCCGGAACTGATGGAGCTGGCGCACAACCAATTGCGCGTGGCCGGCTATACGCTGTGGAACTGGGATACCGGCGGCGACGCCTACGGCGGCTGGATCACGCGCAGCGAGGACGACGAGGAGATGCTGGATCTTGCCGAAGTGCTGCACTTTGACGTGCGGCCGGCCGAGCAGCCTTATTGACCGATGCCCGCAAGCGGAGGCCGCGGCAGCTAAGCGTTCTCCCTCCGCTTGCCGTACGGGCGCCGCGCCTCCGGCACCCCCAGCGTCTGCTCCAGCATGTCCAGCAGCACCCGCACGCTGGCCGGCATCAGCTTGCGCGCCGGCATCAGCACGTAGACCTTCAGCGGCGATGAGGCATAGCCCGGCAGCACCCGCACCAGTTGCCCCTGACCGACCGCATCCTGCACGAAGCGCGGCGACAGCCGCGTCACGCCCAGCCCGTCGAGCGCCGCCTTGAGCCGCAGCTCGGCGTTATGGGTGCAGATGCGCGGCTCGACATCCAGGCGTGCAATCTCCACGCCGTCGCGCAGGAACTCCCAGTGGCGGTCGTCGGCATTGCCCAGCGTGGGCCACCCCTGCAGGTCCTGCGGCGTGCGCGGCAGCCCGCGCGTCTTGATCAGTGCCGGCGCGGCATAGAAGGCGCGCTCAACCAGCACCACGCGCTTGCTGGCGAACGAGGTGTCGTGCAGCGCGGTGTCGGTCATCACGAACGCGAGGTCGTAGCCGTGGCGGATCAGGTCGGGCTGGTCCCAGCTGACATCGACCTGCACGCGCAGGCCGGGGTGGGCGCGCAGCACGCGCGTCAGGCTTTCGGACAGATGCTGGGAGCCGACTTCATAGGGGGTGGAGATGCGCAGCAGGCCGCTGACTTCGGCGCTGTCCGAGGTGGCCTCGGCACTGATTTCATGGAGTTCGGCGAACAGCGGCGCCACGCGCTCATACAGGCGCTGGCCGCGTTCGGTCACGCGCACGCGGCGCGTGGTGCGCTCGAACAGGCGGATGCCTAGCTGGCCTTCCAGCCGTGCCACCGCGGCGCTGGCGGAAGATTTGGGTACCTCTGCCAGCTCGGCCCCCTGGGTGAAGCCGCCGCCTTCCACCACGCGGCAAAAAATCTCCCAGTCCTTCCATTCGATTGTCTTCATGCGGCGCCTCGTCATTGCGGTGCGCCGCGATTGTCCCACAGCGCGAACCATGGCGCTGTGGGCGGCGGCCCTTAATCGAACAGGATCACCGAGCGCGCCAGCTCGCCGCGGCGCAGTTGGTCGAAGGCATCGTTGATGCGCTCCAGCGGCAGGCGCTGCGCGATCAGTTCGTCCAGGTGCAGGCGGCCGGCCATATAGAAGTCCACCATGCGCGGCATGTCCACCGGGAAGCGGTTGGAGCCCATCAGCGAGCCCTGGATGCGCTTCTCGCCCAGGAAATCGCTGCCCTTCAGTTCAATCTTGACGCCCGGCGCGATCATGCCGATGACCGTGGCGGTGCCGCCCCGGCGCAGCATGGCAAAGGCCTGCTCGGTGGTCTGCTTCAGGCCGATGGCCTCGAAGGCATGGTGCACGCCGCCGCCGGTGAGGGTGCGCACGGCATCCAGCACATCGGCATTGCCGGCGTCGATCACGTCGGTCGCGCCGAACCTGCGCGCCAGCTCCAGCTTGGCCGGCACGCGGTCGATGGCGATGATGCGCCCGGCACCGGCGATGGCGGCGCTGTTGACCGTGGCCAGCCCGATGCCGCCGCAGCCGATCACGGCAACGGTCTCGCCCGGCTGCACCTTCGCGGTATGGATCACCGCGCCCATGCCGGTGGTGACCGCGCAGCCGATCAGCGCGGCGCGGTCCAGCGGCATGTCGCGCCGTATTGCCACCAGCGCGTGCTCATGGATCAGCATCTGCTCGGCGAACGCCGACAGGTTCAGGAACTGGTTCATGGGCCCGCCCTGGCGGGCCATCAGGCGCGGCTCTTCGCCTTCGCGGCGGCGGGTATCGGGCTCAATGCACAGCGACAGGCGGCCGGTCAGGCAGTGTTCGCAATGGCCGCAGTAGGCCGACAGGCAGGTGATCACGTGGTCACCGGGCTTGACCGTGCGCACTTCGGCGCCGACCTGCTCGACCACACCCGCGGCCTCGTGGCCCAGGATTGCCGGCATCGGGTACGGGTAGGCACCGTCCAGGAAATGCAGGTCCGAGTGGCACACGCCCACGGCGGCGGTGCGCACCAGCACCTCGCGCGGGCCGGGCTTGCCGATGGCAACGTCTTCGATAATCAGCGGGGTCTTGGGTTGATACAGGACAGCGGCCTTCATGAAGCTCCTTTGCGGCAGGCAACGAAGCGGAAAACCATACGCCCAAACCCGGGTTCAGGAAAGGCGCGGTGCAGCACCGCAGCCAGGCTTATAGCTCTTCCTTGATCGGGAGCACGCGCAGCACGCCGATGCCCAGATGCTGCAGCGGACCCATGCCGGGTTCGCTGTCATAGACCATGAGCTGCCCCTTCTCGCGCGTGGTCCAGGTCAGACGCCGGTTGCCGCCGTCGCCATCGGTCTGCATGCCGACGCGATAGGCCATGTCGAGCAGCCCGTGCTCGGTGGACTTGATCATGCGCTCGGCCAGCGCCGGGCTGTCCAGCACGACGCCCATCTCGGTATTGAGCTTGGCCGAGCGCGGGTCCATGTTGAGCGAGCCGATGAATACCAGGTGCCGGTCGACGATGTAGTTCTTGGCATGCAGGCTGGCGCGGCTGGACGACAGCCATGAGCGCGAGCGCGAACCGCGCGCGGCCTTGCCGCTGCTTGCCAGTTCGGCGTAGGCGCTGGGCTTGAGCTCGTACAGCTCGACGCCCGCGGCCACCAGCGCCAGCCGGTGCGGGGCGTAGCCGGCATGCACCGGGCTGACATCGGTGGCGGCAAACGAGTTGGTCAGGATGCGCACGCGGATGCCGCGCTTTGCCAGGGCGATCAGCCAGGCCTCGCCATCGTCGTCCGGCACGAAGTACGGCGAGATCAGCAGCACTTCCTTCTGCGCGCCGTTGATCATTTTCTCGAGCCGGGCGGTGGCGTGCCCGGGGTCGTCGTCGGTCTGGTGCGTAATCTTGGCGGCCTTGTCGGAGACCACGACAGCCTTGCCGCTGTAGGCAGGCATGCGGCCGCTCTCGATGCCCTTGGCCAGGCCGGACTCCAGCAATTCCTTCACGTAGGGGCTGGCGACGGCCTGGTCGCCGCGTGCTTCCAGGCCCTTGCGCAGGCTGCGCATCTCAACCGGCGCTTCCTTGCCTGCGGGGATCAGCGCCACCACCGGGTATGAGGACTGGTCGTTCCAGTATTCGTCGAACACCGCCGATACCTGCGGCACCGCCGGTCCGGCAATCAGCACATCGAGGTCGCTGAAGTCCATGTCGGCGCGCGCGGAGAAGTAGGCATCGCCGACATTGCGCCCGCCCAGCAGGGTCATCTGGTTGTCCACCGTCATCGACTTGTTGTGCATGCGCCGGTCCAGCCGCTTGAAGCCGGCCAGCATTTCCAGCCAGCGCACGCTGCGGTTGGCAAACGGATTGAACAGTCGCACCTCGATATTGGGATGCGAATCGATGGCCGACAGGATCTTGTCCATGCCACCGGTATGCAGGTCGTCGAGCAGCATGCGCACGCGCACGCCGCGGTCGGCCGCGTCGATGATGTCGCCCAGCACGGCGGCGCCGGTGCCGGTGGTCTCGAAGATATAGGTCTGCAGGTCCAGGCTGCGTTGCGCCGCACGCGCCATCGCCAGCCGCGCAGCGAGCGCGTCGGGCCCGGACTGCAGCGGATAGAACAGCGACTCGCCTGGGTGCTGCGCCAGGCGCGGCGCCAGCACCTTGCCCAGCGGGGTGTCGGCGGTACTGACCGGGGCGCTCGAGGGGGTGCGCTGCGCCGAGGCTGGCAGGCTGGCGCACCCTGCCAGCAACCCGGCCGCCAGCGCCGACCCGAGCATCGCCGCCGTCAGCCGGCGCAGGCCCCGGCTGGCGCCCGCGTGCCTCGCGGCACGGCTTAGCCGGGTATCGAACGGAACATGACAGAGCGTCTGGAACATCCGTGAGGTCTCCCTGCGGCGGCATGGGATGGGGCTGGCCCCGCGCGCCGGCCGGCATGCAGCGCCTGCTACCTCACACGATATACCGCGCGCCCCTGCCGTGGCAGCGGTGCCATTCCTGTTCCGCGTCGGGTGTTTGTCCTACATCGCATGCACAGGCAATGCGGTCACGCGGCCAATGCGGCACACCGGGCGGCGCGCGGCTCGCGCAGCGGCTTTCCCTGCACAACGATTTCTCTTATGATGCCGCCCAATATACCGGCCGGTAGAACCGGGAGGAGGCACTGGCGGCGGGCCGCCGCGACCCGTGCGGCTGGCGCTTCGGCGCAGCTTGCCGCCTCTCGGCGATGCCGGCATAGTTGCGCGCCTTCGCGACCTTTTGTCCTGGCGCGCGCCCAGACCGGATCCTGATGTCAAGCCAACCTTCCCAGCCCACCTCTTCCGGCGCCCCCGCGCCGACGCTGCGCCGCACCCTGCGGGCACGCCATCTCACCATGATCGCCATCGGCGGCTCGATCGGCACGGGGCTGTTCGTGGCCTCGGGTGCCACCATCGCACAGGCCGGCCCCGGCGGCGCGCTGGCCGCCTATATCCTGATCGGGGCGATGGTCTATTTCCTGATGACCAGCCTGGGCGAGCTGGCGGCCTATATGCCGGTGTCGGGCTCGTTCGCCACCTATGGCGCGCGCTATGTCGATGAAGGCTTCGGCTTCGCGCTCGGCTGGAACTACTGGTACAACTGGGCGGTGACCATCGCGGTGGAACTGGCCGCGGCCCAGCTGGTGATGCAGTACTGGTTCCCCGACACGCCGGGCGTGCTGTGGAGCGCGCTGTTCCTGGGCCTGATGTTCCTGCTCAACGCGATCTCGGTGCGCGGCTTCGGCGAGGCCGAGTACTGGTGCGCGCTGGTCAAGGTGGTGACGGTGATCGCCTTTATCGGCATCGGCACGCTGATGATCTTCGGCATCCTGCGCGGCGACGTGTCGGCCTCCCACGGACTGGCCAACCTGACCACCGGCGACGCGCCCTTCGTCGGCGGCCTGCCGGCGCTGATCGGCGTGGCCATGATCGCCGGCTTCTCGTTCCAGGGCACCGAGCTGATCGGCGTCGCCGCCGGCGAATCGGCCGATCCGGCCAAGAACATCCCGCGCGCGGTGCGCCAGGTGTTCTGGCGCATCCTGCTGTTCTATGTGCTGGCGATCCTGATCATCGGCATCCTGATCCCCTACACCGACCCGAACCTGCTCAAGAACGACGTGCAGACCGTGGGCGTCAGCCCGTTCACGCTGGTGTTCCGCCATGCGGGCCTGGCCTTTGCGGCAGGCGTGATGAACGCGGTGATCCTGACCGCGGTGCTGTCGGCCGGCAATTCTGGCATGTATGCCTCCACCCGCATGCTGTACAACCTGGCCACCGAAGGCCGCGCGCCGTGCATCTTTGCGCAGCTCACGCGCAACGGCGTGCCGCTGATGGCGCTGCTGGCCACTACCGCGGTGGGCGCGCTGTGCTTTCTCACCTCGTTGTTCGAAAGCAGGTCGGTCTACCTGTGGCTGCTGAACCTGTCCGGCATGACCGGATTTATCGCGTGGCTGGGCATTGCGGTCAGCCATTACCGCTTCCGCAAGGGCTTTGTCGCGCAAGGGCTGGACCTGGACCGGCTGCCTTACCGCTCGCCGTTCTTCCCCTACGGGCCGATCTTCGCCTTTGCGCTGTGCCTGATCGTGACGCTTGGGCAGAACTACCAGGCTTTCACCAGCGGCAAGATCGACTGGGTCAGCGTGGCCGCCACCTATATCGGCATCCCGATCTTCCTCCTGATCTGGCTGGGCTATCGCATTGCGCGCAAGACGCGCTTCGTGTCCTATGCCGAGATGCAATTCCCCGCCCTGCCGGCCAGACGCGATGCCGCGCCGGCGCGCGCCGCCGTGCCGGCAATCGGTGAATAAGCGCCATTCCCGCGCGCTTCACAACCAGCAGTACACAAGAGCAAGAAAGCACAAGCACAACAACAACAAGGAGCATCGCTTGAAGAGAGCAATCCGCATGAGCATGCTGGCGCTTGGCGCCGGCATGGCACTGAGCCTGTCCGCGCACGCCGCGCCGACGCTGGTGGAATCGGTGCAGGGCTACACCCTGAAGCAGGACAAGATCACCAGCTTCACCGGCCTGGTGTTCGACCAGGGCAAGGTGCTGGCCACCGGCGACGCCGCCGCACTGCGCGCGCAGTACCCCGATGCCAAACGCATCGACGGCCAGGGCAAGACCCTGCTGCCGGGCCTGATCGACGCCCACGGCCACGTGTTCCGCCTGGGCTTCAAGACCACCGAGATCTCGCTGTCCGGCACCAGGACGCTGGCCGAGGCGCAAGGCATGATCCGCGCCTATGGCGACAAGAACCCGCAGCGCAAGTGGCTGCTGGGCTATGGCTGGAATCAGGTGAACTGGAAGCTGGGCCGCTTCCCGACCGCGGCCGAGCTGGACGCGGCGGTGTCGGACCGCCCGGTGCGGCTGGTGCGCGTGGACGGCCACGCCGCGTGGCTCAACACCAAGGCGCTGCAGGCCGCCGGCATCACGCGCGACACCAAGGACCCGGCCGGCGGACGCATCGAGCGCGATGCCAACGGCAACCCCACCGGCGTGCTGGTCGACAAGGCCATGGCGCTGGTCAACAGCGTGATCCCGCCGTACAGCGACGATGACCGCCGCACCGCGCTGGCCGCCTCGCTGGCGCACATGAACGCGCTCGGCCTGACCGCAGCGGGCGACGCCGGCGTGACCGTTGCCGAGGACAAGATTTACCGCGAGTTCGCCGACCAGGGCAAGCTGACCACGCGCATCTACGGCATGATCCGCGACACCGGCGACGACTTCAAGGCGCTGTCGGCCAAGGGGCCGCTGGTGGGCTATGGCAACGACCGCTACTACCTGCGCGCGGTCAAGCTGTATGGCGACGGCGCACTGGGCAGCCGCGGCGCCGCGCTGATGGCACCGTACTCGGACGACCACGTGCACAGCGGCCTGCTCTTCATGAGCGATGCCGCCATGCAGACCGCGATCAAGACCGCGATCAAGGCCGGCTACCAGGTCAACATCCACGCCATCGGCGATGCCACCAACCACCAGGTGCTGGATGCCATGGAAACGGCCTACAAGGACGTGGGCGGGCGCCAGTTGCGTAACCGCGTCGAGCACGCGCAGGTGATCGCGCTGTCGGACATCCCGCGCTTCAAGACGCTGGACCTGATCGCCTCGATGCAGCCCACGCACGCCACCAGCGACATGAACATGGCCGAAGACCGTGTCGGCAAGGATCGCATCAAGGGCGCCTATGCCTGGCAGACGCTGCTCAAGCAAGGCACCGTGATCGCGGGCGGCTCGGACTTCCCGGTGGAATCGGCCAACCCGTTCTACGGCCTGCACGCCGCGGTCACCCGCACTGACCATGAAGGCCGCCCGATCCTCGGCTGGCATCCGGAAGAGGCCATGACCCTGCCGCAGGCATTCCGCGCCTTCACCCTGGACGCGGCCTATGCCGAGCACCAGGAGAAGACGCTGGGCTCGCTCGAGGCCGGCAAGTGGGCCGACTTCATCCTGGTCGACCAGGACCTGTTCAAGGCCAAGCCGGCAGACATCTGGAAGACCCAGGTGCTGGAGACCTGGGTGGCGGGTGAGCGGGTGTACGCGAAGGACGGCAAGCGTTAAGCCGCCATCCACGGCATGCCGCCATTCGCGGCGGCTTGCTGTCCTTGAAAAAAAGCGCGCGGCACTGATCGTGCCGCGCGCTTTTCATTTGCTGGCGGTCTGGGACTGCGCGTTACATGGCCAGCTCGCTATGCGACCCAAGCCGGACAAGTTGCAGTGTCCAAGGGTCTGGCTTCCGATAGATCAGCAAAAGGTCTGGCCGAACATGCCAATCCCGGAAGTCCTTCCACTGGCCGCCAAGCGCATGGTCGCGAAATTTGTCCGGCAGTGACATGTCACTCGCCAAGGCAGTCAGGATTGCAAACCAGTCACCAGCCGGGCTTTGCAGCAGCGCCTTGAACGGCCCTTTGAGTTCGCGCTTGTAATCGCGCTTGAATTGGGTCGTCCGTTCAATCGTCCTCATCGTTGAGATCCGCCATCAGGTCGCTCACCGACCCGAACTTGCGGAGGCCACCGGCCCGCGCCTCTTTTAGCGACGCAATGGTTGCTGGATTGGGAGTCATCAGTTCCACAGGCAATGCCTTTTCACGTGCCACGCGCGTCAAAAGCATGCGCACGGCGTCTGAAACCGTCAGTCCCATCGCTTCCAGAACGATCGCGGCCTCTTCCTTGATTTCAACGTCGATACGGGCTCGGACAAAGGTCGAAGCGGACATGACAGGCTCCTGCGAACAATAGCGAAGTGGAGAACGGATAAGTGGACATCTCGACCAGTTTGAGATTTGTCCACGCCAATTGTATTCACATTGTAGCTCATATGAGCTACGTCGCCCAGTTTGATGCCGCCCCGTTGTTTTCAACCACAAGGCTCATGTGGCGTCTTGACGCCCCATCCCAACGCTAGCATCATTCGGTCTTTTCATAAATGCGAATTATTCGCATTTATACCTACATTTACATACAGGCTTGCCTGTCTCCTGCCCCTGCGGGTCCCCTCATGAATCGTCAAGTCATTCGCGCCGCGCGCCTGCGCGCACCCATGCCCCGCCATCTCGCCGTGCTGGCACAACTGGCTGTCGTGGTCGGCTTTCCGGCAACCGCCGCGCTGGCACAGCAAGCCGCGGCGCCGGCGGATGCGCAGTCGCTGCCCGCGGTGACCGTCAGCGCCTCGGCGGTCGACGATTCCGGCCTGCAGCTTGAGAAAAAGGCCAGCACCGGCGCGCTGGGCTCGCGCACGCAGCTCGACACCCCGTACTCCACCACCATCGTCACCGGCGAAGACCTTGCTGAGCGCCAGGTGGCCAAGCTGGGCGATGTGTTTGCGATGGATGCGTCGGTCAGCGACAACGGCAACGGCTACAACAGCTGGTCCAGCTACCTGAGCGTGCGCGGCCTGCAGATCGACTGGCAGAACGGCTTCAAGATCAACGGGCTGCCGTTCGTGGCCTACGGCATCACGCTGCCCTACGAGCACATGGAGCAAGTGGAACTGCTCAAGGGGCTGCCGGGCTTCATGTACGGCTTCGCCACCCCGGGCGGCATCGTCAACTACGTCACCAAGAAGCCGACCGACACCTTCTCCGCCTCGTTCGAACTGGGCTACCGCGCCGCCAATGTCTGGAGCGAGCACGTCGACCTGGGCGGGCGCGCCGGCCCGAACAATATGTTCGGCTACCGCCTGAACGTGACGCACGAGGAAGGCACGCCCTACAACGCGCGCAATATCAACCGCGACAGCGTCTCGCTGGGCCTGGATGCGCGCCTGACCAGGGACCTGACCTGGACCTTCGACTCGATCTACCAGGACCGTCGCGCCGCTGGCCAGATGCCGTCGTTCAGTCTGTGGAGCTACGGCGACACGGCCCTGCCGGCCGCGGTGTCCGGCCGCATCCGCAACTTCGCCGGTGCCGACCAGCACCTGAACACCAACCTGCAGCTGTACAGCACCGGCCTGCGCTACCAGATCAATCCGGACTGGGCGGTGAGCACCAACTACAGCTTCACCAAGGTCAACCGCAGCCGCAACGAAAGCACCTACAACCTGCTGAACCAGGCCGGCGACTACAGCGACCAGCGCTACGACACCGCGCAGAACCAGCAGGTGGGCCAATGGCAGGCGATGCTGGAAGGCAAGTTCCGCACCGGGCCGTTCGGGCACCAGCTGGTGGCGGGCCTGTCGTGGCAGAAGCAGATCGACCGCTATGACAACAACGGCTTCGGCGCCGTCATCGGCGCCGGCAATATCTTCGAGCCCAACACCAACACGTACTTCAGCTCGACCGCCTTCAACAAGGTGCGCAACAGCGACATCACGCAGAAGTCGGTGTTCGCCAGCGACACCGTCCAGCTGAGCGAGCGCTGGTCGGTGCTGGCCGGCCTGCGCGTGACCAACTTCGAGCAGAACGGCTACGTGCCGGTGAGCTCCAGCTACAGCAAGAACGGCGTGGTCACGCCCACGCTGGCGCTGATGTTCAAGCCCGTGCCCACGGCCACGGTCTACGCCAGCTACGTGGAAGCGCTGGAGCCCGGCTCGATCGTGCCGGATGGCTACACCAACGCTCGCCAGCTGCTCAGCCCGATCCGCAGCAAGCAGTATGAGATCGGCGTCAAGGCCGACCAGGCCGCCTGGAGCGCCACCGCCGCCGCCTTCCGCATCGAGCGCGGCGCCGAGTACGACAGCATCAACGGCGGCGTGCCGACGCGCCAGCAGGACGGCACCTCGATCTACCAGGGGCTGGAGCTGGCCGGCGTGTACCGGCTGGGCCCGCAGTGGGAATTCGGCGCGAGCGCGATGTACCTGGACTCGTACTACGACAAGGGCCTGGCGAACAACGGCAAGCGCGTCGCCGGTGCGCCTGACCTGGTGCTGGCCGGACGCATCAGCTACCGCGTGCCGTTCGTGCCCGGCCTGCGCCTTGGCGTCGATGGCAAGTACACCGGCAATACCAAGCTGAACGCGGGCAATACGCTGGAGGCCGGCGGCTACACGGTGTTCAATCTCGGCGCGAGCTACAACACCCGCGTCGCCGGCAAGGACCTGACGCTGCGCGCCGCGCTGAATAACGTGACCAACAAGCGCTACTGGGGCTTCCAGTACGAGAACTACATCCAGCCCGCGGATCCGCGCAGCGTGAGCCTGACGGCGAAGATTGCGTATTGAGATTGGCCGGACTGCAAGGCCGCCCGCAGAAGCCCCGCTTCTGCGGACGCCTGCCTTCAGTCGACCTTGACGTCCAGGTCTTTCACGACGCCAGCCCATTTGGCCAGCTCGGCGTTGACGAAGCGGCTGAGCTCGGCCGGGGTGCTGCTTGCCGGCGTCGCCCCCTCCCCGTTGAAGCGCTGAATAAGCTTCGGCGATGCCAGTGACCTGGCGACGGCCCGGTTCAGCGCATCGATCACCGGCTGTGGCGTATTTTTCGGTGCCAGCAATGCATTCCAGGTATTGATCTCGAAGCTGCCGAAGCCCGGCACTTCACGCATGGCGGGAACATCCGGCAGCTGCGGCGACCGCTCCCTGGTGGTCACGGCGATGGCGCGCAGCCTGCCGGCCTTCACCTGCGGCAGGGCGCCAGGCAGCGTGGCGAAGCTCAGTTGCGTCTCGCCGGCGATCACCGAAGTATTGGCAAGCGCTCCGCCCCGATACGGCACATGCACCAGCTTGGCATTGGCGCTCTGGGCAAACATCGCACCGGCCAGGTGGACCGGCGAACCGTTGCCGCTGGATGCGTAGTTCAGCTCTCCCGACTTCTTCCGGGCCAGCGTCACCAGGTCAGGCACGTTCCTGGCGGGCAGGTTCGGGGTCGTGATCAGCACGAGCGGGATCGAGGCGACCATGCTGACGGGCGCAAAGCCGCTGACCGGCTCGTAGCCCAGCGTTTTCTTGTACAAGGCTGGGTTGATGCCGTGGCTCGACACGGTTGCCATGAACAGCGTATAGCCATCCGGCGCCGACTGCTGCACATAGGCGGCGGCCGAGTTGCCGGCCGCGCCGGGCTTGTTCTCGATGATCACCGACTGCTTCAGCTCGCTGGCCAGTTGTTCGGCCAGCGCCCGCGCCAGGATGTCGGTGGTGCCCCCGGCCGCATAGCCCACCACGATACGGATGGGCTGTTGCGGATATTGGGCCGCCGCGTGCCCTGCCAGGCCCAGGCCGGCCACGGCCATCGCGAGGACAAGCCTCTGCTTCGTGTTCATGCCATATCTCCTCTCTTTTGTATGTGTCCCCACGTCATGCGTGGCGGTATTGCCGATATTCCCGGATCGCCGGGATGTAACGCTTATTGGCCCTTGAAGACGGGGCTGCGCTTTTCGGCGAAGGCGCGCTTGCCCTCGCGGTAATCGTCGCTGGCGAAGCACTGCATGACGAGCTGCTGCATGCCCGCGATATCGACCTGCGGGCCCAGCTGCTGCAATTGACGAATCATGCGTTTGCCGGCGCGCAGCGTGAGGGGCGCATTGGCGGCAATCTGGTCCAGGCGTGTCTGCAGCGTCGTGTCGAGGTCGGCCGCATCGGTCACGTGGTGGACCAGGCCAAGGGCCTTGGCGTCCGCCGCCGCATAGCGGTTGGCGGTCAGGAAGATTTCGAGCGCATTGGCGGCGCCGACCGTGCTGACCAGATTCCGGATTGCGGTGAGCCGGTAGCCCAGGCCGAGCTTGCCGGCCGGAATGGCAAAGGTGCTGTCGGACGACGCGATCCGGATGTCACAGCACAGCGCGATATTCAGGCCGCCGCCGATGCAATAGCCCTTGATCCTGGCGAGGGTCGGCTTGGCGTGGTCGTAGAGAGCCAGCTGGGCGGCCTCTGCCACTTGCTCATAGGCCGCGACGGCCTCTTCGCCGGAGCGCAGGTTGTCGAACTGCGCGATGTTCGCCCCGCTCACGAAGGCGCGCTCTCCGGCGCCAGTCAGCACTACCGAGCGCACTTCGTCGTCCTGCTCGAACGCTGCGAGCGCCTGGGGCAGTGCCGCCCACATGTCGAACGAGACGGCGTTGTGGCGGCCAGGGTCGTTGAAGGTAATCCAGCCGGTGCGGCCGCGTTTTTCCACCAGCAGGGTATCGGTAATCTCGCCTTGCAGTATGCGTGTCGTGGTCATGTTGTCTTTCCAGGCGCTCGGGCCTTATGTCTTTCAATACCGTTGGTCAAGTGGTAGCGCATGGCGGCGCGCGCCTGGTCGGCGTTCCCCGCGGCAATGGCGTCGAAGATCGCGTGGTGCTCCTGCTCGACTTCCGCGATGCGCGTGGTCCCGGTCGAGGTGGAGCGCAGCGTGCGCACGGAGTCGTGGAGCACATGGCTCAGATGGGCCATCAAGCGGATGAAGTACGGGTTGTTGGTCGCATTGCCCACAGCGAGGTGAAAATCGAGTGCGGTGTCCGCGCCCTTTTCCCAGTCTGCGCCCGCTTCATCGACCTTCGCCAGCGCCAGTCGCAGCGCCTCCAGCTGCGCGGGCGTGCGGAACCGCGCCGCCAGCGCGGCCGCGCCCGATTCGATCTCGACGCGCAGCTGGAAGACATGCTCGAGCGCATCCTCATGCAGCAGCTCGTCGGTGACGATCTCGAAGTTGCGCTGCCCGATGCCCTGCGCCACGAACGTGCCGGTGCCGCGCCGGGTTTCAACGTAGCCGGCCAGCTTCAGGCGCGCGATGGCCTCGCGCACGACATTGCGGCTCACGTCGAACGCGGTGGCCAGCTCGTTCTCCGTGGGCAGCTGCTGCCCGTGGGCCAGGGTGCCGTCCAGGATGCGCTGGCGGATCTGGTGCGCGATCTCGTCGGGCAGGTTGTCCGGCCGGCGCAGGCTCGTGAATCCGCGAATCTCCATGCCAAGTTGGGCCTTCATCAGAATCTCCGTCATGTCCGTGGCCCCGGAAGCGGGGCAATCATGGCGGATATGGTAGCGCCCAATCAGATGACCCCCTGCGCTGCAAGCGCTTCGATCCGCGCGGAATCCAGGCCGAGCAGCGAGCGGTACACGTCGTGGTTGTGCTCACCGCTCTCCGGTGCCGGCGCCAGTTCGCCCAGCGAGGTCCGGCTCAGGATCACCGGCTGGCCGACGACGGAGATCGTGCCCAGCCTGGGGTGCTCGATGGGCTGGCTCATGCGCAGATGTTCGACCTGCGGATCGGCGAAGGCCTCGTTCATGCTGAGGATGGGGCCGCACGGCACCCCTTCGCGATTCATGCGGGCGATCCATTCCTCGGTGGTGCGGGTGCGCGTGCGCCCGGCGATCGCGGCGTTCAGCGCCGGCCGATTGCGGGCACGCAACGGCACCGTCAGGAAGCGCTCGTCCGCGATGAGTTCAGGCACCTCAAGCACCTTGCACAGCCGCTCGAAGATGTCGTTGCCCATGGCGGCAATATTCATGTAGCCATCCTGCGTCGGGAACACGCCGGTCGGGCTGCTGGTGGGATGATCGTTGCCGCTCTGGCCCGGCACCTCGCCATTCATCAGCCAGCGCATGGCCTGGAAGTCCATCATCCACAGCTGCGATTGCAGCAGGGAGGTCTGCACCCACTGGCCCTGGCCGGACACTTCGCGTTCCAGCAGCGCCACCATCAGGCCGATCGCGCAGAACAGACCGGCGGTCAGGTCCGCAACGGGAATCCCCGCGCGCATCGGTCCGCGCCCGGGTTCGCCCGTGACCGACATCATGCCGGAGATCCCTTGCGCGATCTGGTCCAGACCCGGGCGCTCGTGGTACGGACCATCCTGCCCGAACCCCGATACGCTGCCATAGACGATGCGCGGATTGACCTTGCGCAGCGACTCATAGTCGATGCCCAGCTTGAACTTCACGTTGGGCCGGTAGTTCTCCACCACCACATCGGCCTTGCGCACCAGCTCCAGGAACAGCGCGCGCCCCTCCGGATGCTTGAGGTTGAGCGTAATGCTCTGCTTGTTGCGATGGGTGTTCTGGTAGTCGGCAAACTGCGCCGAACCGCCCGGCTTGTCATCGGGCGCCTGGCCCGGCTCTTCGATCTTGATGACGGTCGCCCCCCAGTCGGCGAACTGGCGCACGGCGGCCGGACCGGAGCGCACGCGCGTGAGGTCGAGTACGGTGAATCGGGAAAGCGGACCATGCCCCACAGTTGTCTCCAATTTTGTCTCTTTGCCAGGCCATCTACAGATGGGATGTTGGACATCCTATATTCAGGATTCGCACGAATCAAGCCGGGGGTAAACCCCTGAGGACATTCCGGATTGGGCGAGAAGACTTCAGGGAAAGCGAATGTTGACAATCACGAATCCGTGATCTACAACATCGTCTACACACTCAATCAATTTTGTAGACAATTTTGTAGTCAATAAAAAACAGCTTTCCACCGGCGCACACCAAAGAGCCCAACGGCCGCATGTCGCCTATCGTCAAGACACACATCTGCCAGGAGACTCAGATGATGCAAACGACCGCAACCCCCGCCGACGCACCGCAGGTGCAGGCCGGGCATGCCGCACACGGCAACGCCCTGATCAAGCCGGGGTATGACGAACGCCTGACCAATGAGGACCTGGCGCCGCTGCGCAAGCAGACCTGGGGCACCTACAACATCTTTGCCTTCTGGATGTCGGACGTGCACAGCGTGGGCGGCTATATCACCGCCGGCAGCCTGTTCGCGCTGGGGCTGACCAGCTGGCAGGTGCTGGTGTCGCTGCTGGTCGGCATCCTGATCGTGCAGTACTTCTGCAACCTGGTGGCCAAGCCCAGCCAGGTGACCGGCACGCCTTATCCGGTGATCTGCCGGGCCTCGTTCGGCGTGCTCGGCGCCAATATCCCGGCGGTGATCCGCGGGCTCATCGCAGTGGCGTGGTACGGCATCCAGACCTACCTGGCTTCCAGCGCCTTCCTGGTGCTGGCGCTGCACTTCTTCCCCGCGCTGGCGCCCTATGCCGACGTGAAGCTGCACGGCTTTGCCGGACTCTCCACGCTGGGCTGGGCCGCATTCATGGTGCTGTGGGTGTTGCAGGCGCTGGTGTTCTGGACCGGCATGGAGACCATCCGCAAGTTCATCGACTGGGCCGGCCCGGCGGTGTACGTGGTTATGATCGCGCTGGCGATCTGGCTGGTGAACAAGGCCGGCTGGGAGAACGTCAATTTCACGCTGAGCTTCGTCAAGTACACCGGCTGGGAAGCGGTGCCGGTGATGCTGAGCGCGATCGCGCTGGTGGTGTCGTATTTCTCCGGCCCGATGCTGAACTTCGGCGACTTCTCGCGCTATGCCAAGGACTTCAAGTCGGTCAAGCGCGGCAACTTCTGGGGCCTGCCGGTCAACTTCCTGGGCTTCTCGCTGCTGACCGTGATCACGACCTCGGCCACGCTGCCGGTGTTCGGCAAGCTGATCACCGACCCGGTGGAGACCGTCAGCCATATCGACAGCACCTTCGCCATGCTGCTGGGCGCTTTCACCTTCATGACCGCGACCATCGGCATCAATATCGTCGCCAACTTCGTTTCGCCGGCATTCGACTTCTCCAACGTCTCGCCCAAGCACATCAGCTGGCGCACCGGCGGCATGATCGCGGCCGTGGCTTCGATCTTCATCACGCCGTGGAACCTGTACAACAATCCGGCGGTGATCCACTACACGCTGGACGTGCTGGGCGCCTTCATCGGCCCGCTGTTCGGCATCCTGATTGCGGACTACTACCTGGTGCGGCGCCAGCATGTCGACGTCGACGACCTGTACACGCTGAACCCGCGCGGCCGCTACTGGTACCGCAACGGCTTCAACCCGGCGGCGGTGGCCACCATGATCCCGGCGGCCATCATCCCGATCCTGTGCGTGGTGGTGCCGGCCTGGCAGTCCGCGGCCAACTACAGCTGGTTTATCGGCATGGGCATTGCGCTGGTGCTGTACCGGCAACTGGCGCCGCGCATGATGCCCGGCCACTTCGGCAGCCGTGCCGCCAGCCAGGCCTGAGCCCCGGAACCATTCTTTCGACTGCACGATTTCGACCGCACTTAGCAGAGCCGCCTCTATGAAGCTGAAGATCATCAACCCCAATACCACCCAGAGCATGACCGACAAGATCGGGCAGTGCGCCGTCGCCGTGGCGGCACCGGGAACGCGCATCAGCGCGGTCAGCCCGCGCATGGGACCGGCTTCCATCGAAAGCCACTATGACGAAGCCCTGTCCGTGCCCGGCATCCTCGACGAGATCCTGGCCGGCGAGCAGGAGGGCGTGGACGGCTACGTGATCGCCTGCTTCGGCGACCCCGGCCTGTACGCCGCGCGCGAGGTGGCACGCGGGCCGGTGATCGGCATCGCCGAGGCCGCCATGCATATGGCCAGCGTGGTCGGCAGCAGCTTCAGCGTGGTGACCACGCTGGCACGCACCTGCAATATCGCCTGGCACCTGGCCGAGCGCTACGGCATGAAGCGCTTCTGCAACAACGTGCGCGCCTGCGACCTGCCCGTGCTGGAACTGGAGCGCCCGGGCTCGGACGCGCGCCGCATCATCACCGAGGCCTGCCGCCAGGCGCTGGTTGAAGACCGCAGCGAATGCATCGTGCTGGGGTGCGCCGGCATGACCGACCTGTGCGACGAGATCGCCGACGCCATCGGCGCACCGGTGATCGACGGCGTGGTGTGCGCGGTCAAGATGGCCGAGGCGCTGGTCTCGGTGCGCCTGGGCACCAGCAAGCGCGGCGACTGGGCGCGGCCGCTGCCCAAGGCGTATGCGGGCATGCTGGCCCCTTATGCGTTGAACTGAACCGTATGACTTCCCGATCCAATTCCGACTCCACCACCATGCTCCAGTCCCGCTATCCACGCGATCTCATCGGATATGGCGCCCGGCCGCCGCACGCCCGCTGGCCGGGCGGTGCGCGCGTTGCGCTGCAGTTCGTCCTCAACTACGAAGAAGG
>NZ_JBXAGS010000003.1:251750-522849 GCF_058794355.1 Cupriavidus sp. GW823-FHT07B10 | reverse complement strand
GGCCGCTTCCGCGCGCTGCAGCGCTTCCTCGACTATGTGCAGGGACACGACAAGGTGTGGATCTGCCGCCGTGTCGATATCGCCCGCCACTGGGTGCAGGTGCACCCGTTCCAAGCCGCGGGCGATGCCGCAGCCGTGGGCACGATGCCCGAGGAAGTTGCCCCGGCCTGACAAATGCCGTCCGTGTCGCCATATTTGTGTACGATATAGCTGTCTTTCGTCGCCAGTTCCGGCGACAGGCTGAAATGTCCGTCCCCTGATATGGCAACCACATCGAAGAAGGCGGCGCCCGGCGCGGCAGCAAAAACGCCGCGCCGGCCCGCGTCCAAGGCAACCCTGAAAACGGCACCCAAGGCCGCCGCCAATGCCGCACCGGAGGAAAGCGCCGGCCCGGAGGCCGCCGCCAGCGAAGCTTCCGCCACTGAGGCCATCTACCTCAGCCTGCTGACCGCGATCATGGAGCATCGCCTGCTGGCCGGCACCAAGCTGGTCGAGGAACGGCTGTGCGAAGTGACCGGCGCCAGCCGGGCCCGCATCCGCCAGGTCTTCGCGCGCCTGGCGCATGAGAAGCTGGTCACGCTGGTGCCCAATCGCGGCGCCTTTGTCTCCAGCCCCACGGTGGACGAGGCGCGCGAGGTGTTCCAGGCGCGCCGCGTGGTCGAGCCCGCGCTGGCGGCCGAACTGGCCCAGCGTGCCACGCCGGCCAAAGTCCGCAGCCTGCGCCGCCATGCCATGGAAGAAGACAACGCGCGCGCGCGCGGCGACCGCGCCGCGATGATCCGCCTGTCGGGGGAATTCCATATCCTGCTGGCGGAGATGGCCGGCAATGCCATCCTCGAAAAGCTGATCCGCGAGATGGTGTCACTGACCTGCCTGATCATCACGCTGTATGACCGCCCCGGCGCACCGGCCTGCGCCGAGCATGAGCACCGCCAGCTGATCGACGCCATCGAGCAGCGCGACGCCGCGCGCGCCAGCGCGTTGATGGCGGAACACCTGGAACACATCGAGGGTTCGCTCGACCTGAGCGTGCCCGACAGCGGCGCGCCGGACTTCTACAGCATCTTCAGCAAGGGTTGAAGCACGGTGCGGGGGCGCCAGCGCGCGCCTCATGGCCGGCATTGCACTCCGCGCCCGGCAACCTAGACTGGCTGCATAACAATGCCGCGCGCAATGCGCCGCAGGGAGGTGCGCCATGGCTGTCGCTGCAGAACCCGTCACAACCGCCCGTCCACCGCTGGCCTTCGAACGGCTTTACGCGGATGCCGCCGGCGAATCCCACTTCGGCCCCATTTCCGTTGCCATCACCGAGCGCCTGTTCGCGCCGCCCGCGCGCGCCTTCTGGGTGTCGCCGCTGGACGAAGCCGCGCGGCAGGGCTTCCTGCTGGTGCCGGCCGGCTGGGTGGGCGCACTGCACCCGTCGCCGCTGCGCATGTGGATTTTCGTGCTGGCTGGTGCGATGGAGTTCGAAGCCAGCGATGGCGAGCGCCGGCCGCTGTCGGCGGGCAGTGCGCTATTGCTGGAAGACACCACGGGCAAGGGGCATGTCAGCAGGGTCGTCGGTACTGCCGATGCCACGCTGGCCGTGGTGCAGTTGCCGGAGAACCGAAGCTGAGCCCGCGGCGTGCCGGCAGGGCTGTGGCCACGCAACACGATCACGGAGCCCCATGATGATTGCTCCCGAGCCAGCGGCTCCGCCCAAGCCCGCGCCGCAACTGGTGCCCAACGGCTACCGCCAGGGCATCATCACCGCGATCACGGTGCTGCTCGGCTTCTCGCTGGCGTTCTGGCGGTTCTGGGGCTTCGAGAGTCCCGGCCACTGGAACCTGCGCGCGCTGTTCGCCGCGGTCTCGCTACTGGCCGCGGTGTCGCTGCAGATCGTGGCGCTCTACCGCGCGCTGCGCATCGAGGACGATGCAGTGGATGAATACCGCAAGACCGTGCGATGGTTCATCGCGTCGGCGCTTGCGCTGCTGGTCGGGCTGGCCGTGGCCATGATAGACGCGGCACTCGGCCCCTAGGCCGCCCGGCAGTCACGCTATCCGGCCCGGGAACGAACCTGCGCCTGCTCCTGGCTGGCGTCGCAGATAGCGCACCTGCAGCACCGCCCCCGCCAGGAATACCAGGAACAGCACGCCGACGATCCCCTTCAGTTCCGGCGCTTCCGCATTGGCAAAGACCGGATTGCCCACCGGCAGGCGCGTGCCGGTCTCGGTCAGGCCCGGGATGAAGTGGAAGAACACCGTCAGCGACAGCGACACCACCTCCACGTAGCGGCTCATGCGCCCGAATGCACCGCGTGCCGCGCAGACCGCGACCGCCAGCACCAGCAACGTGACGATGCCCAGCACATGGGGCTTGCCGAATCCGCCGTGCTGGAAGATGCCAAACCCGGTCAGGCAACTCAGCACGGTGCCGATGACATAGGCCAGTCCGAGCCGGGTATGCAGGCGCACCATGCCGGTGCTCGAGAGCGCCACCAGGCCGCAGGCCAGTCCCGCTAGACTGATCAGGGTATGGATGATGCCAAGCTGCGTGAGTCCGAGCATGATGGTGCCTCCAGCCGGGTGGGTGCCGCAATGGATCTGGACAGGCGTGGCGGCGCGCAAGACAAGGCGAGTTGCGTGGGGGCGGGCCGCAACAGCAAGCCTTCATGTAAGGCGAAGCTTGCGGGGATTGCAAGGATGGCGGCAGCCGCGGGGCACCCGCCTTTGCCGATGTCAGAGCATCGGGGCACCGGCCCTTGCAGACTGCGCCATGGCCTGGCGCGCCACCGCGACCTCGGCCCTGCCGCGCCGGTGCGATCCCTGCAGGCGGCGCAGCGCCGCAGCGGCACCCGCCTCGATCATCACGCACAGCACGAAGTAGAGCAGCGCAACCGCTGCGAACACTTCCGCCGCATAGCCCATGCTGCGGCCATTGACCTGCGTGGCCAGTGTCGACAGCTCACTGACGCCGACGATATAAGCCAGCGACGTATCCTTGGTCAGCGCCACCCAGGTGTTGGCCAGGGACGGCAGCATGGCGCGCAGCGCCTGCGGCAGCACCACATGCCAGAGTGCCTGCGTGCGCGACATGCCCAGCGCCAGCGCCGCCTGGCGCTGGCCCGCGCCGATCGCGCCAATTCCCGCGTGCAGGCTCTGCGCGATAAACGCGGCGCCCACCAGTGCCAGCGCCAGCACCACGGTCAGCACTTCGCTGACCTGCACGCCGGCCAGCATCGGCAGCAAGAAGTAAGTCCAGAAGATCAGCATCAGCACCGGCACCGCGCGCAGCAACGCCAGCACGGCGCGCAGCACGCGCGTGACGCTGGACGGCGCAAGCTCCAGCAGCAGCGCCAGCGCAATGCCCAGCACCGTGGCGCCGGCGCAGGCGAGCGCCGCTATCCACAGCGTCAGCGCCGCGCCGGCCAGCGGGCCCTCGGGGAAAGCGCCTTTGAGCAAGTAGGGCAGCTGGCCCCATACCAGCGCCAGGCCCGCCGGCAGGCTTGCCATCCCATCAGGCATGACGTGCTCCGGTCCAGCCGAGGCGCCTGAGCAAGGCCGGCGCCGCCGCCTGCAGCGACAGGATCAACGCCGCATAGAGCAGCGTGGCAATGCCGAAAGCCTGGAAGGCCATCAGCGTATCGGTCTCGACCTGGCGCGCGGTGTAAGAGAGTTCGGCAAAGCCGATCGCCATGGCCAGCGAGGTGTTCTTAATGGTCTGGCAAAACTGCCCCACCATCGGCCACGCCGCAATCCGCAGCGCCTGCGGCAGCACGATGCGCCACCACGCGGCACGCGGCGCGAAGCCCAGCGCCAGCGCCGCGGCGAACTGCCCGCGCGGCACCGCGGCGATTCCGGCTTCGAGTTCCTGCGCATAGAAGGCGCTGGCATACAGGGCGATGCCGAATACGCTGGCCAGCGCTTCCAGCGACGGCGCGGGAATGGCCACGGCACACATCTGGAGGCCGCGCCAGTCCGAGATCGCGCCGATGGCCGCATCGCCCAGCAATTGCGCGGCACCGAAGTACCAGAAGAACAGCTGCACCAGCAGCGGCGTCTTGCGCAGCAGCCCGATCACCGCATTGGCCGCGATGGCCACGGGGCGCCACGGCACCCTGCGCAGCGCCAGCCAGGCTGCGGCCAGCGCGCAGCCGAGCAGGAACACCGCCAGCGACAGCGCCACCGTCATGGCAAAGCCGCCGAGCAGCCAGTGCAGGTATTTGGCCGGCAACGACTGCCAGAGAATGGAAACCATGGGTCAGGGGCGATCAGGCTGTGGCGTGCTTACTTGACCGTGCTGCCGATGGTGAAGTCGCGCGCCAGCGGCGCCTGGCTCTTCGGCCCGAAGTACTTGTCGTAGATGCGCGCCGCCGTGCCGCTCTTCTCCAGCTCCAGCAGGATCTGGTCGATGGCGGCCTGCAGACGCTCCTCGCCCTTGGGCACGCCCACGCCCATGTATTCGCGCGTCAGCGTGAAGGGCGAGATCTCGAACTGGTCGCGGTTGGGCAGCGTGGCCAGCAGCGCGCCGAGCTTGGCGCCGTCCTGCGCAAAGGCCTGGATCGCGCCGGTGCGCAGCGCCTGCAGCGCCAGCGGCGAATCGTCATAGGCGATCACGCGCGCGTCGGGGTAGCGCTGGCGCAGCGTGGTTTCCTGCGTGGTGCCCTTGTCCACGCCCAGGCGCCAGGCCTTCAGTTCATCGGGCTGGCGCAGCGCCCCCTTCCTTGCGATGAACTGCAGCCCGCTGGCAAAGTAAGGCGTGGAGAAGCCGATCTGCTGGCGGCGTTCATCGGTGATGGTGAAGTTGGCCGCGACGATATCCACCTTCTGCGAGGCCAGCAGCGGAATGCGGTTGGCGGGGTTGGTGGCGCGGAACTCCGCCTTGACGCCAAGGCGGCTGGCAATCTCGTTGGCATAGTCGACATCCAGGCCCGCTGGCGCATGCGTCTTCGGATCGACAAAGCCGAACGGCGGGTTGGCATCGAACACGCCCACGTGCAGCACGCCGGCCTTGCGGATATCGTCGAGGCGATCCGCCAGCGCGGTACCGGAGGCCATGACGGCAACGCCGGCGACGATGGCGCCGCGCAGCAGGAAGGAACGGAAGGACATGGAAGGCACTCACTGAAGTCTGGATGGGCAGACGATAGCGGTGCGCGCCCCGATCAGGAACGAATGGTTTCGCAGATGGATATGCCGCCATGCCGGGCGGCGCGCGCTCAGGCGCCGAGAATCTCGATGCTGTCGACGCGGTCCGGGTAGAAGGCCAGGTGCGAGGCGATCGCCGCCACCGCGGGGTAAGGCGTCTCGTAGCTCCACACCGCATTGCGCGCGCGCTCGCCGCCGGCGGGGATGGAGAAGTAGCTGCAATCGCCCTTGTATGGGCAGTACGTTGTGTGCGCGGTACGCTCCAGCTGCGCCATGTCGACATGCTCGCGCGGGATGTACTGCACCGGCGGGTAGGTCGCCTCTTGCAGGGTCAGCGCCGCGTCGCTGTCTGCAATGGCAATGCCCGCCACCCTGACCACCACCCTGCCGGCCGTCGGCTTGATGGTGATCGGGTGGTCGGGGCCGGGGATCCTGACTGGCTTGTCGGTCATGGCGCGTCCTCCTGCAGGGCATCGTCACGGGGGCGATGCTGCATTCTAGGCGTTCGCCGCGCGGCCTGCAGGCCGCGCCCGATGGTTCAGCCCAGCCGCCGCTATTCGACCTTGACGTTGGCCTTCTTCACCAGTGCGGCGTAGCGCGTGGCCTCGCTGCGGAAGAAGCTGGCGGCCGCCTCGGGTGTGCCGGGCTCGATCACGGTGGCCTGCTTCTTCATGGCCTCCAGCACTTCGGGCGAGGTGAAGGCCCTGGCAAATGCGTCATGCACGCGCTTTACCTCTGCCGGCGGCATGCCGGCGGGGCCGACCACGGCAAACCAGCCGGCGACGTTGTAGTGGGGCAAGCCTTGTTCGGCGATGGTGGGGATCTCCGGCGCGGCGGACGAGCGCTTGTCGCCGCACACGCCGATCGCGCGCAGTGTGCCGGCCTTCAGGTGCGGCGCCACCGCGTTGAGCGCAACCACGCCCAGTTCCACCTGTCCGGCGATCAGGTCGTTCATCATCGGGCCCGTGCCCTTGTACGGAACGTGGCGCGCACTCACGCCGGCCTCGTCCAAGAACATCTCCCCGGCCAGGTGGATGATGGTGCCGTTGCCGGACGAGCCGTAGTTGTAGCCGTCGGGCCTGGCCTTGAGCAGCGCCACCAGTTCCTTCACGTTCCTTGCCGGCACCTTGGGATTCACGACAAGCACCAGCGGCGTGGTGCCGATCACGCTGATCGGGGTGATGTCCTTGATGGCATCGAACGGCATGGTGCGGAACACGCTCGGGTTGATGACATGGTTGTTCGAGACCAGCCCGAGCGTGCTGCCATCCGGCTGCGCCTTGACCACGGCCGCGGCCCCGGTGATACCGCCGGCGCCGGGCAGGTTCTCGATCACCACCGGCTGGCCAAAGGCCTTGCCCAGGGCCGGACCGGCCGCGCGCGCGATGGTGTCCACGCCGGAACCGGCGCTGATCGGCAGGATCAGGCGCACCGGTTTGCCGGTATTGCCCTGCGCGAGCGCGCCGATGCCGGGCGCGGCCAGCGCGGCGGCCACGGTGGCGGCCAGCGCCAGCGCTGACTTGAGAAGGATGCGACGGGGGTGCATGAGGTTGTCTCCGTATCGTTATCGTAGGATCTTTGCGGGCTGCCGCTGTGCCGCGGCATGCCCGTCGTGGTACCGGTCAGCCGGCGCGGCCCTGGCCGAGCTGCGACAGGATCTCTTCGTTGTGCTCGCCGGCCCTGGGCAGCGGCCGGCGCACGCCCGGGCGGCGCCCGCCCATCAGCAGCGGCAGCAGCACCGTGGGCGTGGTCGAGCCGTCGTCGGCCTGCATCGGCACCAGCCCGCCGCTGGCAAGCAGGTGCGGATCGTCGAGCAGCTGGTCCGGGCGCACGATCGGCGCATAGGGGATGCCGGCGGCTTCGAGCCTGGGCGCCAGTTCTGCGCTGCGGTGGTGGCGCAGGATCGCGCCCAGCTCATCGAGCAGTTGCGGACGCACCGCCACGCGCGAGGCATTGCTGGCGTACTCGGGCTTGCCGAGAAGCTCCGGATGCTCCAGCACCTGGCACAGCGTCGCGAACTGCTTGTCGCTGACCGCGCCGATAAACAGCTGCTCGTCGCCGGCCAGCGTAAAGACGTCATACACGCTCCACGCCGACACGCGCGACGGCATCGGCGGCGGCGCCTCGCCGGTCATCGCAAACTGCTGCATATGCTGCGAAGCCAGGAATACGCAGTTCTCGAACAGCGCGCTCTGGATCTCCTGGCCGCGCCCGGTGCGGTCGCGCTCGCGCAGCGCGGCCAGCACGCCGATGGCGCCGAACATGCCGCCCATGATGTCGTTGACCGAGGTGCCCGCGCGCAGCGGCCGCCCGCTTGGGCCGGTCATGTAGGACAGCCCGCCCATCATCTGCACCACCTCGTCGAGCGCCAGCCGGTTCTCGTACGGGCCGGGCAGGAAGCCCTTGTGCGAGACGTAGATCAGGTGCGGGTAGTCGCGCGACAGTGTGGCGTAGTCCAGCCCCAGCTTCTGCATCAGGCCGGGCCGGAAGTTCTCCAGCAGCACGTCGCTCTGGCCCGCCAGCTCGGCCGCGGTGGCACGCCCTTCCTCGGTGGTGATGTCCAGCACCACGCTCTTCTTGTTGCGGTTGAAGGCGCGGAAGAAGCCGATGCCCAGG
Organism: Cupriavidus sp. GW823-FHT07B10; assembly: GCF_058794355.1. Classification (NCBI taxonomy): domain Bacteria; kingdom Pseudomonadati; phylum Pseudomonadota; class Betaproteobacteria; order Burkholderiales; family Burkholderiaceae; genus Cupriavidus; species Cupriavidus sp. GW823-FHT07B10. The sequence continues at coordinate 515,104 of NZ_JBXAGS010000003.1, read as the reverse complement.
CCCGGCAGGTTGCGCGTCTTGTCGCCGCCGGGCGGCTCTACCTTGATCACCTCGGCGCCCAGGTCGGCCAGGATCATGCCGCAGGTGGGGCCCATCACCATATGCGTGAATTCGACCACGCGGATGCCGGCCAGCGGCAGGGAGTTGCTGTTGTCTTGGGTCATCTTGCGTCTCAGGCAGCGGCGCCAGCAGGCTGGGCCGGGAAGGTCTTGGGCAGGCCGGCGCGCCACAGCGTGCCGTGCAGGGTTTCGTCCTTGAGCCAGCCAGCCACGTCTTCACGCAGCGCCAGCAAGCGGCCGATATCGATGCCGGTGTCGATGCCCATGCTGCCGAGCATGTAGGCCAGGTCTTCGGTCGTGACATTGCCGCTGGCGCCGGGCGCGTGCGGGCAGCCGCCGATGCCGGCCAGGCAGGCGTCAAAGCGGGTCACGCCGGTTTCCAGCGCCGCGTGGACGTTGGCCAGGCCAAGCCCGCGGGTATCGTGGAAATGGCCGCACCAGAACCGATCGCCGGCGATATCGACGGCGCGCGCAAACAGCTCGCGCACCATGTGCGGGTCGGCATAGCCGACGGTATCGGCCAGGCTGACGCGGTCGGCGCCGGCATCGAGCAGCGCCTGCATCAGGCGCAGCACTTCATCGGGATCGACATGGCCCTGCAGCGTGCAGCCGAACGCGGTGCCGACACCGCCTTCGATCAGCGTCTTCGCGCCGCTGGCATCGCGCGCGGCGCGGATGCGCGCCACTTCAGCCACCACTTCATCCGGCGTCTTGCGCAGGTTGGCCAGGCTGTGCGCATGGCTGGCCGACAGCGGCACGAGCATCAGGTCCGCGCCGCTGGCCAGCGCATCCTGCGCGCCGCGCAGGTTCGGCACCAGCACCGAGACGAACAAACCCGGCAGCGTGCGCGCGAACGCGACCAGCTGCGCGGTATCGGCCAGTTGCGGCAGCAGGTGCGCGGGCACGAACGAGCCCACCTCCAGCTCACGCAGACCGGCCGCGTACGCGCCGCGGATCCACGCTTCCTTGCTGGCCGTGGGCAGGATGGTGCGGATGCTCTGCAGGCCATCGCGCAATCCGACTTCGCGGATAACGGCGTGGCGGGGAAAGGGAACAGACATGATTCAGGGGCTTCCGGTTTGCGCCCCGCAGTGGGGGCGACGGAAGAACTCTATGAGTTTCTGCCCAAGAGCTGAAGCGGTGATTCGCGCACGATAACATTCCGAACCGGAATGTCTGCCGGGCGCCGCACAACTACATCCAGAAATTCCCGGATGAATGATTACCGGCAACCAAAGGGGCTTAACATTCCATTCCGGAAACACGCAGCCCCTTACCATGCGAGACCTCGACCTCACCACCCTGCGCCTGTTCGTCGCCGTCTGCGAAACCCGCAACATGGCGCGTGCGGGCGAGCAGGAGCACATCGTGGCATCGGCCATCAGCAAGCGGCTGGCGCAACTGGAAGGGACGGTTGGCGCAACCCTGCTGGAGCGGCGCCGCCGCGGCGTGATCCCGACGCCCGCGGGCGAAATGGTGCTGGCGCATGCGCGCGCCATGCTGGCGGCGGCGGACCGCGTCGCGCGCGACATGGCCGACTACGGCGCAGGCATACGCGGGCAGGTGCGGCTGCTGGCGACGGTGTCCTCAATGGCGGAATCGCTGCCGGACGATATTGCCGCCTTCCTGCAGCAGCCGGCCAACCGCGATGTGCGCGTGACCATCGAGGAAAGCCTGAGCAGTGACGTGGTGCGAGCGCTGCGCGAGGGCTCGGCGCCGCTGGGCATCTGCTGGGACGCGGCCGACCTGGAAGGCTTCCAGACCCGGCCCTACCGCACCGACCAGCTCGCGGCAGTGGTCCACGCCTCGCATCCGCTGGCGCAGGCCGAGGACTGCCGCTTCGAGGACACGCTGGACTACGACCATATCGGCATGCCCGCCCAGACCGCGGTGCAGACCATGCTGACGCGCTATGCGGCCATCCTCGGGCGCGGCATTGGCTACCGCGCGGTGGTCTCGACTTTCGACGCTGCGCTGCGCTGTGTGCGTGCCGACCTGGGCATCACCATCATCCCGGCCGAGATCGCCGCGCCGATCGCGCCTACCTTCGGCCTGCGCGTGATCCCGCTGCGCAACGACTGGGCGCGGCGGCGCTTTGCGATCTGCTTCCGCGACCTGGAACTGCTGTCGCCGGCGGCGCGGCTGCTGGTGGCCTTCCTTGAACAGACCGCGGCGGCGGAAGCGGCGGCCGCCCCCGCGGACACCACGCCAGCGCGCAAGCCACGGCGCAATCGGCAATGACGCGGCGTGGCGCGCAACTTCCTGTGCCGTTCAAGGGTTAGCCCGAGGCAATTTCGCAAGCAAATGTTGGGGAGCGGTGCGTAGACTGGCTTGCTTTTTTCGCCCCGGCCCACGATGGTAAAAGCCGGCCCCCGGGCGATGCTGACCCCGACCATGCGCGCCACGACGGCGCAGGAGCACGCAAATGAACTTCAACGGCAAGAACGTATTGATCACCGGCGCACGCGGCAACCTGGGCCGCGCCGTGGCACAGGCCTTCGCGCAGGCAGGCGCGCGCGCGGTGCTGCTGGACCGGCATGCAGCGCCGCTGCCCGAAGCGGGCACCGGCCACCTCACGCTGCAGGCGGACCTGCTGGATGCCGCCAAGCTGAGCGAGGCCGTCGCGCAAGCGGTTCAGGCATGCGGCCGCATCGACGTGGTGTGCAACCTGGCCGGCGGCTTCGCCATGGGCCCAAGCGTGCATGAAACCAGCGCCGAGGCCTGGAACCACGTGTTCGACATGAACGTGGGCACGGTGCTGAACATGGCGCGCGCGGTGGTGCCGCACATGCTGGCCGCCGGCGGCGGCGCCATCGTCAACGTGGGTGCCAACTCGGCGGCGCGCGGGCTGGCGCAGATGAGCGCTTATTGCGCCTCGAAGGACGCGCTGGCGCGTGTGACCGAATCGATGTCGGCAGAGCTGCGCGACCAGGGCATCCGCGTCAACGCGGTGCTGCCCAGCGTGCTGGATACGCCCGAGAACCGCCAGGCCATGCCGGATGCCGATGCCGCGCGCTGGGTCAGCCTGGATGCGCTGGCCGACGTGATCCTGTTCCTGGCCTCGGATGCGGCGCGCGCGGTGCAGGGCGCGCTGCTGCCGGTGGTCAACCGCGCCTGACGCGGGGCTTGCGCGCGGCCGGCTCGGCCGCGCTGATGGCGCTGGCCGCCTCCTGGATCTGCTGGCGCAGCCAGCGCCGCAGCCGGTCGGCATCGGTGCGCGCGTGCCAGATCTGCATCATGTCGACGTGGGGCAGCGCGAACGGCACCGGCAGCAGCACCAGATCAGGGTCGCGCGCCACGGCCTCTTCCGCGACCGAGCGCAGGCAGGTCAGCAGCAGTTCCGTGCCGCGCACCAGCCGGCTCGGCGCAAGGAAGCTCGACAATCCCGCCACCACCCTGCGCTTGTGCCCCTGCCGGGCAAGCGCACGGTCAACCACGCCGTTGAGGTCGCCGGTCAGCGTGGTCAGCAGGTGTTCGCACGCCAGGAAGGCGTCGAGATCCAGGCCATCGGCGATGCGCGGATTGGCGCGCGAGGCCAGCACCACGAAGTCCTCGCTGCACAGCCGCTGCTGGTGGAAGGTATCGGGCAGGTTCTCATAGAAACCCGCGATCGCCAGGTCGCAGGTGCCCTTCTCCAGTTCCTCGCGCGGCAGCTCGCCGCGCGTGTTGTGCGTGACCAGCACCACGCCCGGCGCCTGGCTGCGCAGCCGCGGCAGCAGGGCGGGCAGCAGCAGCTGCTCCATGTAGTCGGTGGTGTAGATGTGCAGGTGCTCGCTGCGCGCCAGGTAGTCGTGGCCGGCACAGGCATCATAGAACGCGTCGAGATCCCCGACCAGCCGCTGCACCTGTGGCGCCAGCGCGTGCGCGCGCGGCGTCGGCGTCAGGCCGCGCGGCGCACGCACGAACAGCGGATCGCCGAGCTCGTCGCGCAGGCGGTTGAGCTTGTGGCTCAGCGCCGGCTGGCTCAGCGCCATGCGCGCGGCCGCGCGCGAGGCATTGCCCTCCTGATACAGCACGTGGAACACGTACAGCAGGTTCAGGTCCTTGCTGCCGATATTCATTTTTTGGATAGCAGAGATCGAATAATAGAAGTTTTCGAATCATAGTCCGCTGCCTAGGATGTTGCCAGTGCCGAGGCATTTCTCGCCCGGCTGCCTGTGAACCGACATGGAGCGGAACAATGAAAATCCTGATGGTGCTGACATCGCACGACCAGCTGGGCAATACCGGCAAGAAGACCGGCTTCTGGCTGGAGGAATTCGCAGCGCCCTACTACGTCTTCAAGGACGCCGGCGCCGACATCACGCTGGCCTCGCCCAAGGGTGGCCAACCGCCGATCGACCCGAAAAGCGACGATCCGGGCGCCCAGACCGACGCCACCCGGCGCTTCCAGGGTGACCCGGCCGCCAGGGCCGCACTGGCCAGCACGCTGACGCTGGACCAGGTGAAGGCGGAAGACTTCGACGCCATCTTCTACCCGGGCGGCCACGGCCCGCTGTGGGACCTGGCCGAAGACAAGCGCTCGGCCGCGCTGATCGAGCAGTTCGACCGCGCCGGCAAGCCGGTGGGAGCGGTATGCCACGCACCGGCGGTGTTCCGCCATACCAGGGGCGCGGACGGGGAACCGCTGGTCAAGGGCAAGGAAGTGACCGGCTTCACCAACAGCGAGGAAGAAGCCGTGCAGCTGACCAAGGTGGTCCCGTTCCTGGTGGAGGATATGCTCAAGGCCAATGGCGGGCGCTTCACGCGTGGCGAGGATTGGGCCAGCCATGTCGTGGTCGCGGGGCGGCTGGTGACGGGGCAGAATCCGGCATCGTCTGATGCTGCGGCGCAGGCGCTGTTGAAGATGTTGAAGTAAGGGAAGGCGGCAAACGCGCCGCCGCCGGTTTGCACCCCTCGCCCGCTTGCGGGAGAGGGGTGCGTACGCCAAGCTTGATGGCTACTTCAAACGCATGGGTTGTCCCACTTACTGCGGCACCAACTCCAACCGCTCCCGGCTGGCCTTCTCCACCGCCTTGCGCGTATACACCAGCGGGAAATACTCCCCCTTGGCCCACAACGGCGCCAGGTCGCGGTAATGCGGGCTGGCGGGATTGCCCGATTGTCCCGGCGTGTTGATCACGCGCGAGGCATCCCAGTTGCCCACATCCAGCACCATGCGGAACGACGCGCCCGCGGTCAGCCGGAAGTCGGTATTGCGGTAGCTGGTGTTCATCGGCGTGAAGGCCGAGCCGCCGATCGGACCGGCGTTGACGTTGAACTGCTGGCGTTCCGCGTCGCTCAGGATCGGGTCCATCGGATGCGTGAACACGGCGGTGTGGAGCTTGCCCCATCGCCATGCGCGCGGGTCGGGGCCGAGCTTGCCTTCCGCTTCCGCCATGGCGGCCTTCAGCGATTCGAGCATCACCGCATTGCGGCGCTCCACCGGCATCCACGGACCGGGCTGCTCCAGCACCGCCACCACGCGCGCGGCATCGCCGGCACCGACCAGGCGTGCGGCTTCGGGCGTCAGCGCGGCGCGCACCACGGCCTGGCGCAGGTGTTTGCTGAACCAGACTTCGAACAATGCCGCAGCGGCGCTGTCGGCACGCTCGTTGCCGTCCCACCCGCGCAGCAGGTCCAGGCCGCGGGCCAGTTGCGGGTCGTCGCTGCGCACATCCCTCAGCAGCGCCACCACGCGCTGGGCCGGCAGCGAAACGGTGTCGTTCTGCCACGCCATCGAGTCCTGCACCGAGCTGCGCGCATTGGCGCCCACCACGGCCTTGAGCCGGCGCGCGCGCGAGCTGTCGCTCCATTCATAGCCCACGCCAAGTTTCGCGGCCGGGTGCTCGGGCGGGATGTTGTTCTCGTTGGCGGTGACGATGTAGCCTGGCGCGGGGTTGTAGGCCCACGGCAGCTCGTCCATGTTGCGGTAGCCGGCCCACTCGTAGCGGCCATCGCCCGCCACCGGCGTGAGGCCGTCCCAGTTGGGCCGCTTGACGGTCAGCCCGCCCGGGATCCAGCCGATATTGCCGCTGCTATCGGCATAGACCTGGTTCTCGCCGGGCGCGCCCCAGCGGTTCATGGCGGCGCGGAACTGGTCCCAGTTGCGCGCGCGCATATAGTCCATCGAACCGAAGTACGGCGCCATGCCGTAGTCGAGCCACGCGGCGCGCAGCGCCCACGCCTGCGCGCGGCCGGCATCGGCAACCAGCACCGGGCCGTGGCGCGTGAAGTCGATGGTGACCTTGCGCGGCGCGGACTCGCCCTTGACCACGATCTCTTCGGTGATGCTCTCCATCGGTTCCCAGCGGCCCTTGTACTTGTACTCATGCGGGTTGGCCGGATTGAGCTCGTAGCCGTACAGGTCTTCCTGGTCCATGTAGAAGCGCGTCAGGCCAAAGGCAATGGTGCCGTTGTGCCCGATCGAGATGCCGGGCAGGAACGGCTCGCCCGCGCCGATCACCGACATCCCCGGCGCGTTCAGGTGGCTGATATAGCGCAGGCTGGGCGCGCCGTGCGAGCGGTGCGGGTCGTTGGCCAGGATCGGGCGGCCGGTGGTGGTGCGCTTGCCGCCGATGACCCAGTTGTTCGATCCGAGGCTGCGGCCGGCATCGCTGTTGGGGTCCACCAGTGCGTAGAGCTGGTCGAGCGGGATGCTGGCGGCCTGCGCATTGCCCCACGCCTCTTTCGGGAAGCGCGCTGCGGCGGTGGCCAGTTCGTAGGCGCGGCGCAGTTCGGCGGCGGGAACCGTGCAGGGGTCGATGCCGGGGCTGAGCCTGGGCTCGATCTGCGGGTCGAGTTCGCGGCGCAGCCAGTCGGCACGCGGGGCGTCCTGTTTGGCCTGGCAATAGCGCTGGGCGCGTTCGACTTCGCCGGTGAAGTTGAGCGTCAGGCCGTGGTGGCGGATGCGCACGATATCGTCGGCGCGCCAGCGCGCAGGCTTGTAGTTGAGCTTGCGGAATTCCGGCGGCAGCAGCTCGGGCTTCTGCTCGGTCAGCGCCACATAGGCGTTCACCCCGGCCACGAAGGCCTCGGCCACGCGCTTGGCGTCGGAGCCATAGGCCAGCCATTCGCGGTACATGTCGCCGCGGAACAGCACCGCGCGCGCCATGCGGTCGCCATCGGCATAGGCCGGGCCGAAGTCCCTGGCCATTTCGCCGAGTCCGCGCTTGCGCCACAGGTCGATCTGCCACAGGCGGTCGCGCGCGGCCATGAAGCCCTGCACGAAAAAGGCGTCGTAGAGCGTGCCGGCATAGATATGCGGCACGCCCCAGCGGTCGACCAGCACGCTGGCGGGCTTTTCCAGGCCGGGCACGGCCAGCACGTTGTTGCGGACGGGGGCTTCGGCCATGGCGGCCGGGATGGTGGTGGCGAGCAGGGCCAGCGCAGCGGCCAGGCGGCGGGGGGTGCGTAACATCAGGTCTCCTCGGTGTTGTGATTGGCTGCAGATGTCTTGCAGTTCACACCGAAGATAGTGCATCGCCGGCCAGCGCGCGAGCCGCGCGGCCGATCTCCGCACGGCGTGTGCCGCTGCGGGTTCGCTCAGTAGACGTCGCGCCGGTAGCGGCCGTCGTCGGCAAGCCGGCGCAGCGCGTCTGCGCCGAGGATCCCGGCCAGTGCGTCATGGACGCCGCCGGCCATGCCCTGCAGGCTGCCGCAGACATAGATGGCGGCGCCGTCCGCCACCCATTGGCGCACCGTATCGCCCTGCGCGCGCAAGGCGTCCTGCACGTAGCGCGGCGCGCCGCCGTCACGCGACCAGGCATGGTCCACGCGCTGCAGCGTGCCGTCGGCCTGCCATGCGGCCAGGTCCCCGGCAAAGAACGCATCATGCTGCGCCGAGCGCTCGCCGAACAGCAGCCAGTTGCGGCGCCGCCCGGCCGCGGCGCGGGCCTTGAGCTGGGCGCGTAGCCCGGCCAGCCCGGTGCCGTTGCCGACCAGGATCAGGGGCCGGTCATCGGCCGGCGGGTGGAAGCTGCGGTTGGTGCGGATGCGCAGCGCGATGCGGGTGCCCACGGCCGCGTGTTCGGTCAGCCAGCCGGAGGCCAGGCCCAGGCGGCCGTCGTCGTAGCGGGTCTGCCGCACCAGCAGTTCGAGTTGCCCGTCCCGCGGCAGCGAGGCGATCGAATATTCGCGGTGCGGCAGCGGCGGCAGCGTGTCCACCAGTTGCTGCGGCGGCAGGCCCTGCATCGCCGCGAAGTGCGCCTCAGGCAGCGGCATGCGTGTGCCCAGCGCCTCGGCGAGCGTGGCGTCGCGGCCGTCGCAGCGCACCGGTGTGGCGCCGTCGAGGCTAAGCCGCGCCAGCAGCCGTTCGACCTCGGCCGGCGCGTGGCACGGGCCGATCTCGGCGATGTCGCCGGCTTGCCAGTCCATTGCCGCATCGTCCTGCGGCGCCAGCGACAGGTGGAATGCCGGCGCGCCCTGGCTGCCGGGGTTCAGATGACGGCGTTGCGCGAGCCGCCAGCGGTCATAGCGCGGGCGTTCCCAGTCGGCAATCTCCGCGCCGCCGCTCAGGGCCGACAGGTGGTTCTGCCAGTGGCGCAGGGCGCCGGCATCGCCGTTGTCGACTTCGACCAGGTCAAACAGCGGCTGCGCATGGTGACGCTGCAGCCAGCCGTCGAGCGCGTGGCCGAAGGCGCAGAAGCGCACGTAGCTGCTGTCGCCGAGCGCGAGGATGCCGTAGCGCAAGGACTGCAGGCCATCCGCGCCGGCCAGCAAGCGGCGCGCAAAACCGGACGCGCTGTCGGGGGCGTCGCCCTCGCCGGTGGTGCTGACCAGAAACAGCGCCTGGCGGCATGCCTGCAGGCGCCGCGCATCGACATCGGCCAGCGACAGCAGTTGCACCGGCACCCCCGCGCCGTGCAGCGCGTTGGCGGTCTGCAACGCCAGTTGTTCGGCAAACCCGGTCTGCGAGGCGTAGGCAACCAGCGTCGCGCCCTCTTCCGTGCCAGCCAGTGCCACCACGCGCACGCGCCGCTGGCGATGGTGGGCAAGCACCGCGCTGCAGAAGCCCGCATAGGCGGCCACCACGCCGGCCGCCATAGCCATGCGCGACGGCCCCAGCACGGACAGCGCGACGCCGCCGGCAACGGCAAGCCAGCTTGCGCCGGCGATGGCGGACGGCATGGCCTTCGCGCTCATGCCAGCATCGCGGCAAAGGCCGGGGACAACTGTTCGTCGAAGCCGCCCGGCGTGCGCACCAGGAAGCGCGCGGCAATGCCGTGGCGGCGCGCGTGCGCCATGCCTGCCTGCGGGCCCAGCACGGTCAGCGCGGTGGACAGCGCATCGGCCAGCATGCACTGCGCGTGGATGACCGTGACCGAGGCCAGCGCGTGGCTGGCCGGATAGCCGGTGCGCGGATCGATGGTATGGGCGTAGCGGCGACCGTCACTGTCGAAATAGCGGCGATAGTCGCCGGAAGTGGCGACGGACAGGCCGTGCAGTGCCACCAGCGTCTGCCCCGCGGCATCGCTGCCCAGCCCCGGCGGGGCCTCCAGCGCGACCCACCACGGCATGCCGTCGGGCTTGACGCCATGGCCGCGCAGTTCGCCGCCGATCTCCGTCAAGTGGTGGTCAAGGCCCTGCTCACACAGGTAGCCTGCCACCGCGTCGACGGCAAAGCCCTTGGCGATGGCGCAGAAGTCCAGCGACACGCCGCCCGGCTGCCAGGCGCGCCGGCCCGTGGCATCGACTTCGATGCGGGCCCAGCCGCAGCGGCCGCGCGTGGCCTGCACCGCGTCTGGCGACGGCGGCGCGGTGCGCGCCGGTGCTGGGCCGAAGCCCCACAGGTCGACCAGCGGACCGGCGCTCGGGTCATAGGCGCCACCGCTGTCGCGCGCCACCAGCAGCGCGCATTGCAGCACCATGAAGCAGTCTTCAGGCAGCGCGTGCCAGCTGCCGGGTGCCGCGCCGTTGAAACGGCTCAGATCGGAATCCGCTTCCCAGTTGCTCATCTGCGCGATCACGCCATCCAGAACGGCCTGGATGCCGGCGGCGATGGCGTCCGCATCCGTGGCCGGCGGCAGCAGTGCCGCCACCGACCAGGTCGTGCCCATGGTCGCGCCGCCCCAGCGCTGCAGCCGCATATCGGCTGCGGGCGGCTGTGGGGGCGCGGTCAGCGCAACAGGTACCAGGACGCGGTTCAAACCCGGCAACCGGCTTATTGCGGCAGCACCTCGACCGTCACCGCATAGACGGCACGGCGCGATTTGGCCTGCTTGAAGGTGGTCTTGTCATCCTTCACCTCGGCTTCCATCCAGTACATGCCTGGGGCCGGCCACTTGACGCTGAACTTGCCGTCGGCGTCGGTGGTGGCGCTGAACTCCTGCAGCTGGTCGCGGTAGCGGATGCCGCCCGGCACCACCGAGACCTTCAGGTTGCTGGCGGGCTTGCCGTCGAGCAGCATGCGGAAGCTGGCGGTGTCGCCCGCGACCAGGTCGTTCGGGTGCGTGATCGGGGCCAGTTCCAGGCCGCGGCCGGCGGTGCGCAGGCCCTTGTCGCTGGGCTTGCCGGCGGTGACGAAGGATTCGATGCGGCCTTCGGCCTGGGTGACCTGCAGGTCCTGCGCATTGGCCGGGACTTCCTTGGCGAAGTTCTCGGCCGAACCCCGCCAGCGCTTGGCCTGGCCGTCGACCTTGTAGCTGGCGAACAGGCCGTTGTTGACCACCGCCACGCGGTACGTGCCGGGCTGGGTCAGGTGCAGGTCGAAGGTGCTGCGGTACTTGCCGGTGGCAGCGTTCTCGGCCTTGACGGCGCTGCCGTCGGGCGCGGTCACCTGCAGGTTGTCGAGCCGCATCGGCACGTGCTCGAAATAGAACAGGTCGTTGGAGACAGCGGCGTCCACGGTCACCCACGGATCGCTGCCTGACAGCACGGTGGCCGACGGCAGCAGCCACTGGCGGTGCGCGTGCGCGGCCAGCGGCGCCAGGGCGGCCAGGGCGAGCACGGCCACGCGGGTGGCCATGCGGGTAGATGCGGCGGACATAAGGGAAGGTTTCATCGTCTGGCTCCGGAAGGATTACGGCTTCAGTTCGACGGTCACGCCGCCGAGTTCGTGTTCGCCCTTGGCGCGGGCGGTCTGTGCGGCTTGCGGCGGCCACGTGAACGGCACGCGCAGCAGCTCGCGCCCGCCCACTTCACGCGCGGCTTCCACCACCAGCTGGTAGTTGCCGGCGGGCAGCTTTCCCAGCGGCGCCTTGCCGTCGCTGAAGCTCACGCCGTGCTCGCCCGGCGCGCGCGTGGCGCCGGAGATGCCGTCGGCCAGCATGTGCAGGTCGCGGCCGGCCTTGCGCCACCACTGGCGCATGTCCTTGAGCCACTTGGTGCCTTCGCCGTCCTTGAGCTTGCCGTCGTACCAGACCGCCAGGGTCTGCACCGGGCTCTGGTCGGCGCGCTCGACCCACATCGCCACATAGGGGCGGTGGTACTCGGCCACGGTCAGGCGCGGGATTTCGACCTTGACGTTCAGGTCCGCGGCCAGCGCGGGGCCGGCCAGGGGAACCGCGGCCATGCCGGTCAGGGTGACGGTGAGCAGTCGGCGCATATCGGAGAAACCTCGTCAGTGGGATGCAGGAAGGAAAACGGTTGGAGCGGTTGACTCAATGGATAAACAGGAGCGCCAGCAGCACCGGGACCACCAGCCCCAGCCCCACCAGCGGCCAGGTCCCCACGCGCCCGGCCGCATGCAGCTTGAGCAGGAACAGGCCGGTCACGCTGAAGACCAGGCATGCCAGCGCGAACACATCCAGGAACAGGCTCCACGCGGCGCCGGTGTTGCGGCCCTTGTGCAGGTCGTTCAGGTAGGAGATGGCGCCGCGCGTGGTTTTCTCGTACTGGGCTTCGCCGCTGTCGAGTTCCAGGCTGACCCAGGCGTCGCCGCCCGGACGCGGCAGCGCCACGTAGATCTCGTCGGCGGACCATTCGGCCTCGCGCCCGCTGGCGTCGATGTCCAGCGCCTGCGCCAGCCAGTCGGCCAGCACCGGCGGCACCGGCGCCTTCTTTTCACGCCCCTGGGCATCGCCCGCCGGCGCTTCGGCCCGCACCTTGTCGAGCACGCGCGTGGGCATGGTGGCGTGGCGTGTCTCGACCGCGGGACTGGCCTCGATCTGTGCGGCGTGGTTGAGCGTGAAGCCGGTAACGGCAAACATCAGCATCCCGATCAGGCAGATCGCGGAACTGATCCAGTGCCACTGGTGGAGATGCTTGAGCCAGAAGGCACGGCGCTGTTGGCCGGAGGCCGGCTGGGTTTCGGTCATTGCGGTTGGTCGGCGGGCGCGGCCCAAGTGGCGGCCCGGTCTTGCCTTGTGTACGGATAGCTGGAGCGTCCCTTGCGCGCATCACACGGGCTCAGGCGTGCCATTGTCTGCACAATGGTTGGCGGAAGAGAGAAGGATAATCGTTCGCATTTGAAATCGCAAACGGTCCGGGACGGCGCTGGATTACAGCGCATTACAACGTGAAGCAGCGGGACGGATCACTTGTCCGCGGCGCTCTGGTTCGCTGGAAGAGATGTGCAACGCACAAGCAAGACGGCACATGTAAGCCAATCAACCACATCACCCGAAGGGGTGAAATTACCCCAGTCAAGTTAGTTGCCTCCTGCGCCGTTAAGGCGATGACTCACACGCATGCGACAGGCGCCACCGATGCATGACGCCGCCGGCGTGTCGCCGACAAGAAAACGCGCAGAGCGCGGAATATGGAGGAGTGGAAGCAATGCTGCACAACCTGAGCCTGAAGAAGAAGCTGTTATTGCCGCTGGTGCTGAGCTGGATCTGCCTGCTCGGCATCACGCTGTGGAACGCGTGGCAGATCCGCTCGCTACGCATGGAAGAGCGGCGCCTGGACCTGGCCCACGTCACCGACACCGCATTCTCGGTGGTGGCCGAGTACGAGGCGCTGGCCAAGGCCGGCAAGCTGACGCAGGACGAGGCCAGGAATCAGGCCATCGAGCGCGTGCGCGCGATGCGCTTCGGCAGCGATGGCTATTTCACGCTGATGCGCTCGGACACCGTGGTATTGATGCACCCGTTCAAGCCGGAGATGAACGGCAAGGCCATGGAAGGCACCAAGGACCCCAACGGCGTCTACCTCTTCCGCGAAATCGCCGGGATCGGCAAAGGGCCTGGCAAGGGCTTCGTCGAGTACCTGTGGCCCAAGCCCGGCGCGGATGCGCCGCAGCCCAAGCTGAGCTACGTGGCCAACTTCCGCCCGTGGGACTGGAACTTCATCGCGGGCCTGTACCTGGACGACATCGAGGCGGCGTTCCGCGCCGAACTGATGAAGGCGTTCGGCATCCTGCTGGGGGTTGGCTTGCTGATGTCGCTGGTGATGGTGCGCGTGGCGGCCAGCCTGCAGCGCCAGCTGGGCGGCGAACCTGCCACCACGGCGCACATCGCCGGGCGCATTGCCGAAGGCGACCTCGGCAGCCAGGTAGAGGTGCGCCCCGGCGACGAGCACAGCGTCCTCTATGCGATGCATCGCATGCAGGCGCGCCTGACCGGCGCAATCGGCAGCATCCGCGGCTCGGCCGATTCGATCGCGGGCGCGGCCAAGCAGATCGCCGCGGGCAACGCCGACCTGTCGCGCCGCAGCGAAGAACAGGCCGCGTCGCTGCAGGAAACCGCCGCCAGCATGGAGCAGCTCACCAGCACCGTGCGCCAGAGCGCCGAGAACGCGCGCCAGGCCAGCCACCTGGCCGAAGGCGCATCGGACATCGCGGTGCGCGGCGGCACCATCGTCAGCCAGGTGGTGGACACCATGGGCGAGATCAAGAATGCCTCGGGCAAGGTGGTCGACATCATCGGCGTGATCGAGGGCATTGCCTTCCAGACCAACATCCTCGCGCTCAATGCGGCCGTGGAAGCGGCACGTGCCGGCGACCAGGGCCGCGGCTTCGCGGTGGTGGCCGGCGAGGTGCGCACGCTGGCGCAGCGCAGCGCCACCGCTGCAAAGGAGATCAAGGCGCTGATCGGCAACTCGGCGCAGCGCGTGGATGACGGCGCGGTGCTGGTTGAAAGCGCGGGCAAGGCGATGGACGAGATCGTCGGCGCGGTCAAGCGCGTGACCGACCTGATGGCCGAGATGCGCGCGGCTACCGAGGAGCAGACCGGCGGCATCGAGCAGGTCAACCAGGCGGTGTCGCAGATGGACCAGATGGCGCAGCAGAACGCCGCGCTGGTGGAAGAAGCCGCGGCCGCCGCCGCCTCGCTGGAAGACCAGGCCGATGCGCTGCATCACGCGGTCGGCCAGTTCCGGCTGGCGCAGGCCTGACGGCAGCGCCTGCGCTTGTCACTTGAGCGTCATACGCACCAGACTGCTGCGTGTATCATGAAGCGCAACCGGCCGCCCCTTGCGGCCGGCATGGACTCAGACCACTACCGGGAGAGCGCATCATGATGGCATTCATTGGCACCGTGTTCGTTGGCCTTATCGTCGGCCTGATCGCCAGGGCGGTCAAACCCGGCGACGACAAGATGGGCTGGATCATGACCATCGTCCTGGGCGTGCTGGGCTCGCTGGCTGCAGGCTACGTCGGCCGCGCCATGGGCTGGTACCTGCCGGGCCAGCCGGCCGGCTGGATTGCGTCGGTGATTGGCGCGATCGTGCTGCTGGTGATCTACGGCATGGTCCGGCGCAAGGGCTGACTGGCGCGGCGCACGCCGGCGGCGTCCTGCGCGTCGGCCAGGGCCGGTACCTCGGGCGCGGCAGGCGCCTGCGGTACCGCGGCAGTATTGGGCGTGCCGCTGCGCGCCGGCCCCTGGAGGCCCTGGGCCAGCGTGGCGCCAGGCACGGCGTCGGCCGGCGTGGCCATGGCGGGCACGCGCGGCGTACGCAGGCCGGGCGCGGCATCATGGCAACGCAGCAGCGGGCGGTCGCCACCCGGCGCCATCGCCGACACCTGCGGCGCGACCGCCCGCAGAACCCGCACCGCCAGCGCGCTGGTAAAGCTGTAGCGCGCCGCATAGGGTTCTCTCACATTGACCACTACGGTGCCGAAGAAGCGCTCGCCCAGCGTGAACACAAAGGTGGCCGAGCGGTTCACCGAGCGCGACGAAATCAGCCGCCCGCCCGGCCCATAGACCTGGTAGCGCTGGTCGCCGGTGCCAGTCTTGCCCGCCACCGCCAGCGTGGCGCCGTCGCGCCCGGGCACCGTGAAGGCGCCGCGGATCGACCTGGCGGTGCCGCGCTCCACCACATCCAGCATCGAGCGCCGCGCCAGTTCGGCCACTTCGGCCGGCAATACCCGCTTGCCCGGACCCGGCTGCAGCACGTAGCGCGTGGCGTACGGCGTGCCGTCGGCAAACGCCAGGCTGCGCACCGCCGTGTTCTGCGTGACTACGCCGCCCGCCAGCAGGATGCCGGCCAGCTCCGCCAGCGCGGCCGGCCGGTCGCCCGCGGCACCGATGGCGCTGCCGTACGACGGCGTCAGGGAATCGAACGGATAGCCCAGCCGCTGCCAGCGCCGCGCAATCCGCGTGAAGGCGTCTTGCTCCAGCAGCGTGCGGATGCGGTTGTCCTGGCCGGCCTTGCTGCGCGTGCGGAACAGCCATTTGTACACTTCCTGGCGCTCGGCGGTGCTGGCCTTCAGGATCTCTGCCAGCGTCGCGTCGGGGTGCTGGTCGAGGTACTCCACCATCCACAGTTCCAGCGGATGCACCCGTGACAGGTAGCCCCGGTCGTTCAGGTTGAACTTGTCCTTGCCGTACTTGCGGTACAGCGCGCTCAGGTCTTCGCCGGCCAGCTGCTTGTCGCCCAGGCGGCCGCGCATGATGCGGATGTAGCTGTCCTCGTCCAGGTGCGGCCGCGCGCTCAGCAGCGTCACCGACATGCGCACCGCATTCAGGTGCGGCGTAGTCATGCGCACGCGGCCCAGCAGCGTGGCCAGGCGCAGCTCAGAACTCTTGCCGCGGTAGCGCTGGTAGAAGTTCGTCATGTAGGCGCTGCCCTCCTGGTCGGCAAAGCGCTCCAGGTAGGCGCGCCGGCCGGGCGCGTCGCGGTCATCGAAGAGCTCGCCAATGTCCGGGCTGGCGTGGAAGGTCTCGTAGCGCACGATGTCGCGCATCATGCGGATGAAGACCAGGTTGACCGAGTGCTGGAATGCGGTCCGCACCGTCAGGTTGCGCATGCCCGATTCACGCTCGAAATTGCTGAAGCTCTGCAGGCCGCCGCCGGTGTAGAAGGCTTCGCCGGCGCCGCCGGAGTACTTGCGCTCCATGGCGGCATCGAGCATGGCCATCAGCTCGCGCTCCGCGGGCTTGCGCGCCTTAAGCAAGTAATCGACCGCCCAGTGGCTGAGCGCGTCCTGGCGTGCCAGCGGCACCGCGGCCAGCTGTGCGCTGGTCATGCCGGCATAGCGCGCGTGCAGCTCGCTGATGATCTCCAGGTAGGTCACCAGCGTGCGCAGCTTGGCCGTGGAACCCAGGTTCAGGCGCGCGCCGCTGTTGATATCAAAGGGCTGGTCGATATTGTCGGCCTGGATCCGCACCACGCTGGCATTGCCCACGCGCTCATACAGCGTGAAGCTCGTCATCAGTTTCGACGGGTCGTCGTGGTCGCGCAGCAGGTTGTGGCCGTACAGGCCCATGGCGCGCGCATCGGCCTTGTTGTTCACGCGCTGCAGCGTTTCGGTGACGATGCGCTGCGCCTCGCGGTTGACGGTGCTGTCCACGGTCAGGTCGAGCCGGTCCATGTCGTAGCGGCTCTCCACCCCGGTGAGCCGGGTGATATCGGCACGCACCCGGTTGACGGCCTTGCGCGTGACAAAGGGCTCCTGCGGCGGGCTCTGGGGTGGCGCGGCCTTGTCCAGCGGCTGCGCCAGCGCTACGTCGCGCAGCTCGGCGGTGATGACGTTGTTGGCCGCCAGCAGGCGCAGGTAGCTGCCGGTCAGCGCATCCAGGTTGGTGTCGTCGCGGCGCAGGTGGTAGGACGGGCGGCGCTGCGAGATGATCAGCGACAGTGCGCGCTTGAAGGCCTGCGCCTGGCGCGGCTCGGGCGCGTGCTGGTCCAGTTCCTTGAGCAGCCGGTTGACCTCGCCGAAGTCCTCGCCATACCAGACCCAGAGCCCATCGCCGATGCCGTTGATCTCGCCGAAGCCGGCGCGCGCCGACAGCGGCACCGTGTTCAGGTAGTCGACCACGATGCGCTCGCGCGCGCGCTGAGTGTCGGGGCCGTCCAGGTAGGCACGCAGCGACGCCGACGCCATCTGGCGGAATTTCTCCGGGATCGATGCGGTGCGCCCTTCGGGCGAGTGCCGGTATTTCTCGATCTGCGTGGCCAGCGTGCTGCCGCCGGGCGCGTCATGCGACTTGTCGGCAAGCCGGATCACCTGGTCGAGCACCGCGCGCGACAGCCGGCGCCAGTCCAGCGCCGGGTTCATATTGGGGTATTCCGGGTTGAGCAGGCCCTGGTTCTCGACATAGAGCAAGGCGCTCACCAGCAGCGGCGGCACCGTGCCGAAGTCCGGGTACTGGCGCTGCGGATAACGCTCGAACGCCAGCGTCAGCCCGTTGCAGTCGCGCAGCAGCAGGCCCGCCTGGTTCTTCTCGCGGTAGGGCGTGAACAGGCCTTCGTCGATCAGCCGCACCATCTCGGGCGACATGCGCGCCTGTTCGGCGGGAACGTAGCCGCGCTGCTCCAGCCGCTGCGCGAACAGCGGCACCTGGCCGTAGCCCATGCGGGCGTCATAGGGCCCGGAATGCGGGAAACGGATGCTGTCGCTGGCGCCCGGCAGGATCTCGAATGTCAGCCGCTGCCCCAGGCTGCCGATCAGCCGCGCCTGCAAGTGCGAGTTGTGCACTTCGCTTGCGACAAAGCTGTACACAACATAGGCGCCCCCACCAAGGGCGACCGCCAAGCCAGCGAAGATCCAGCCACGACGCGACACGTTTGGGCTTCCCTGTTGGGCCGATGCAGCGCGCAGGGGCTGTCATGCACCGGCTCGAAGCGCAATGTTCTCGCGGCGCGCGCACGCCGCGCGCCGCCTGTCTTGATATTAGTAGGAGTAAAGGCAGCCTGCAGCAAGCGCACGCGCGGGCATTGTGCCGTTGCATACAGGCATCACTCCAGGCAGCGCCTGAGCCACATTGCGCCCCTGTCCGAAACGGTCATCAGGCTGCCTGCGCACGTGCCACGGGCCGCCCCCCGAACGGATAGCCCGGGTCGTTGTAGCCGTGCGTCGAGGCATGGCCCGGCGACACCAGCGCATCGACCATCGATTCTTCCTCGGGCGTGATGACGGCAGCGGGCGCGCCCAGGTAGTCCTCGAATTGCGCGAGCGTGCGCGGACCGGCAATGACCGACGAGATGATCGGGTTGGCCAGCACCCACGCCGTGGCGAACTGGCCCGGGGTCAGCCCGCGCCCTTCGGCATGGGCCTTGAGCTGCTGTGCAATCAGCAGCGACTCTTCACGGAACTCGGTTTCCATCATGCGGCGGTCTGCGCGGCCTGCGCGCGTACCCTCGCCCGGTGCCTGCCCGGGCGCGTACTTGCCGGTCAGCACGCCGCGCGCCACCGGGCTGTAGGGCACCACGCCCAGCCCGTAGTGCTCGCATGCCGGCAGGATCTCCACCTCCGGCATCCGGTTCAGCAGGTTGTAATAGGGCTGGCATGCCACCGGGCGCGGCACGCCCAGCTCGCCGCACAGCCGTGCGATCTCTGCGATGCGCCAGCCGCGGAAGTTCGACACCGCCCAGTAGCGGATCTTGCCGCTGCGCACCAGGTCGCCCATCGCCCGCACCGCCTCTTCCAGGTTCGCGCCGGGATAGTCACGGTGCAGGTAGAGAATGTCGATGTAGTCCGTCGCCAGCCGGTGCAGGCTGTCCTCCACCGCGCGCAGGATCCAGGTCCGCGAATAGTGCCCGTGATTGGGCGCCGCCTGCATCGCGTTGCCCAGCTTGGTGGCAAGCACCCAGTCGTGGCGGCTGGCGGTCAGCAGGCGCCCGACCATCTGCTCCGACGCGCCCTTGGTATACACGTCGGCGGTGTCGATGAAGTTCACGCCGTGGTCGCGCGCGCTGGCGACGATGCGGGCGGCTTCGGCCTCATCGGTCTGGTCGGCGAACATCATGGTGCCCAGGCAAAGTGCCGAAACGCGCAGGTTGCTGGCGCCGAGGCGGCGGTAGGGCATGGTGGTGGCGGGCATGGTGGCTCCTTGGGTGGGGTGGGATGGCGTCGGGTTGGTGAAAGCACAGGGCACAGGCGGAAACGGCAGACTGTGACCACGGTTCCACATTTTGCCGCGAGTCGGCGTGGCTTGCTGGCCCCCTGCCGGTTTCCGTGCGGCCCATCGGGGATCCAGCCCGGGAGAATTGGTTTCAATATGTTGCAGGCCGGCCAACGGGAGCCAATTTGCAGTCATATTCTCGCGTTTGCCGCGGAGGATGACGCTTTGCGCTACCCTCGCGGCGTTCATGCAAGAGAAGAAAAGAGTCGAACCTTATGAAAACGGAAACCACGGATGTCGTCATCATCGGCGCAGGGCCCGCGGGCTCGGTCGCGGCCGGCTTGCTGCGCAAGCATGGGATTCCGGTGCTGGTGATCGAGAAGGAGACGTTCCCGCGCTTTTCCATCGGCGAAAGCCTGCTGCCGCAGAGCATGGCCTACATCGAAGAGGCAGGCATGCTGCGCGCGGTGGTGGAAGCGGGCTTCCAGTACAAGAACGGCGCCGCCTTCGCGCGCGGCGACCAGCAGACCGCCTTTGACTTTCGCGAGAAGTTCTCGCCCGGCTGGGGCACCACCTACCAGGTGCAGCGCGCGCGCTTTGACGACGTGCTGATCCGCGAGGCGGCGCGCCAGGGCGCCGAGGTGCGCTTCTCGCACCTGGTCGAGGACGTCGACGTCAGTGGCGCGCAGCCGGAGGTGACCGTGCGTGCGCCGGACGGCAGCCGGTACAGCGTGCGCGCGAAGTTCCTGCTCGATGCCTCCGGCTTTGGCCGCATCCTGCCGCGCCTGCTGCAGCTGGAATCGCCGTCGGGCTTCCCGGTGCGCAGCGCGCTCTTCACCCACGTGGAAGACCGCATCGCGCCGGGCGCCTTCGATCGCAACAAGATCCTGATCAGCGTGCATCCGCAACACCCTGACGTCTGGTACTGGACCATCCCGTTCTCGGACGGCCGCTGCTCGCAGGGCGTGGTTGCCGAGAAGGCATTCCTGGACCGCTACACGGGCACCGAGACCGAACGGCTGCGGGCGCTGGTGGCCGAGGAACCCGGCCTGGCAAAGCTGCTTGGCAACGCGCAGTGGGACACCCCCGCGCGCCAGATCGCCGGCTATTCGGCCAATGTGAAGTCCCTGTGGGGCAACGGCTATGCGCTGCTCGGCAATGCCGGGGAGTTCCTGGACCCGGTGTTCTCGTCCGGCGTGACCATCGCCTTCAAGTCGGCCAGCCTGGCGGCGCAATGCCTGGTGCGCCAGCTTGCCGGCGACACCGTGGACTGGGAGCAGGACTTCGCCCAGCCGCTCAAGGCCGGCGTGGACTGCTTCCGCGTGTTTGTCGAAGCCTGGTACGAGGGCCGCTTCCAGCAACTGATCTTCCATCCCAATGCCAACTCCGAGATCCGCGACATGATCTCGTCGATCCTGGCCGGCTACGCGTGGGACCGCAGCAACCCCTTCGTGGCCGAGCCGCGCCGCCGGCTGGCGGTGCTGGAAGAATTCTGCCGCGTATGATGCGCCGCATCTGCACGCTTTCCGCGTTCGCGCCTGCGCCCGCAGAGGACTTTTTTCAAGGACACCTGGTATGACCAATCCGACCGTACTGGTTACGGGATCGTCGCGCGGCATCGGTCGCGCCATCGCCCTGCGGCTGGCCCGCGACGGCTATGACGTGGTGGTGCATTGCCGCTCGCGCCGCGACGAAGCCGACTCCGTCGCCGACGCGGTGCGCGCTTGCGGCCGCAAGGCCCGCGTGTTGTGCTTCGACGTGGCCCGGCGCGAGGAAGCCGCTGCCGCGCTGCTGGCCGATATCGCCGCACATGACTGCTACTACGGCGTGGTGTGCAACGCCGGCCTGGCGCGCGACGCGGCCTTCCCGGCCATGAGCGGCGCCGAATGGGACGAGGTGGTGCACACCAACCTCGACGCCTTCTACAACGTGCTCAACCCGGTGGTGATGCCGATGGTGCAGCGGCGCCAGCCCGGGCGCATCGTCACGCTGTCGTCGGTCTCGGGCCTGGTGGGCAACCGCGGCCAGACCAACTACAGCGCGGCCAAGGCCGGCATCATCGGCGCCACCAAGGCGCTGGCGATCGAACTTGCCAAACGCGCCATCACAGTCAACTGCGTGGCGCCCGGCCTGATCGACACCGACATGGTCGAGCAGCACGTGCGCGACGAGGCGCTGCGCATGATCCCGGCGCGGCGGCTCGGCACGCCCGACGAAGTGGCCGCGACCGTGGCCTTCCTGATGTCGCCCGACGCTGGCTATATCACGCGCCAGGTGATCTCGGTCAACGGGGGCATGTTCGGATGAAGCGCGTCGTCGCCAGCGTGACCCCATGAACGGGGTCAGCATCTTCTTCCTGCAGGCGATGCTGGTGGTCGCCCTGCCCTACCTGCTATGGCGTGGTGCCGGCCTGCGCTCGGTGTTTCCGCTGGTCGGTGTGCAGGTGCTGGCCGGCATCGTGCTGGGGCCGTCGGTGTTCGGGCAACTGGCACCGCAGGGCTGGACCGCGCTGTTCGGCCCTGATCGCCTGCCGATGCTGTCCGGCCTGCAGTGGCTGGCGGTGACGCTGTTCTGCTTCCTGACCGGCCTGCACCTGCGCGAAGACAGCGTGCCCGCGCACTGGCGCGCGACCCTGCAGATCTCGCTGGGCAGCATTGCGGCGCCGTTCGCGCTGGGGGCCGCTGCCGGCTGGTGGATGACCACGGCCGGCTGGCCGGTCGCGGGGGAACTGGCCAGCCCCTCCTGGTTTGCCTGCGCCATGGGCATCTGCACCGCCGTCACGGCGCTGCCGGTGCTGGGTGCGCTGCTGCGCGAGATGCGCCTGACCGGCACCCGCCTGGGCCAGCTGGCCTTGCGCTGCGCGGCCGTCAACGATGCCTGGGTGTGGCTGTTCCTGACCCTGGTGCTGCTGCAGCATGGCGGCCAGGACGGCGCCAGCGGCCTCATCGTGGCGGCCCGCGCCGGTGTTTACCTGGCGTTCATGTTCCTGGCGGTGCGCCCCGCGCTGGCATGGCTGCTGCGCCGCCGCGCGCCGGAGACCGAGCTGCTGCTGGCGATGGCGCTGTTCCTGGTACTGGCGTCGGCATTCCTGGGGGAGTTGGCCGGGCTGCACCATGTGATGGGCGGCTTCGTCGCCGGACTGGTATGGCCCGCACGCGAAGCGCAGCGTGTGCGCCAGCAGCTCGAACCGGTCACGGTGGTGGTGCTGCTGCCCTTCTTTTTCCTGGCCGCCGGACTGCGCACCGAGATCTCGCTGGATAATCCGATGACACTGTGGATCGCGTTGCTGTCGCTGGTCATCGCGATCACCGGCAAGATGGCCGGCGTCGCGCTGCCCGCACGCCGCGCCGGCATGGGCTGGCACGAATCGCTGGCACTGGGCACGCTACTGCAGACCAAGGGCCTGGTCGAGGTGGTGGTGCTGACCGTGCTGCTGGACGCGCGCATCATCAGCACCGCGGCGTTTTCCGGACTGTTGCTGATGGCGCTGGCCAGCACGCTGCTGGCGCGGCCGTTGACGATGCTGGTAGCGCGGGGCCGGTTGCATTAAGCGCCATCCGGCCGCTCACACCGGAGTCAATCCCGGCAACCCTGCAATCGCCTGCGCCAGGTAGTCCAGCAAAAGCCGCACCCGCTCCGGCTGGTAGCGCCGCGACGGATAGACCAGGAAGGCTTCCTGCGCCGGACCGCTCCAGCGTGGCAACACGCGCTGCAGGGCGCCGCTGTCGAGCAGGTCCTGCACCAGCCATGCCGGCGTCATGCCAAAGCCGGCGCCGGCCAGGAAGCTTTCGCGCATCGCCAGCGAGTTGTTGACGCGGTAGCGGCAGGACGCGCTGACCGGCGCCTGCCCGCCGGGCCCGTCGAGCACGATCTCGTCGCCGGCGGCCAGCCAGGTGAAGCGCAGGATCTGGTGCCGCGCCAGGTCGGCCGGCTGCCGGATGCGCGGATGGCGTGCGAGGTAGTCGGGCGAGGCTACCAGCAGCCGCGGCGACACCGCGATGCGGCGCGCGACCACATTGGGCGGCAGCGAGGCGCCGAGGCGCACCGCGATGTCGACGCCCTCCTCCACCAGGTCGACGAAGCGGTCGTCGAACAGCAACTCCACCTCTACCTCCGGATAGCGCTGCTGGAACGCCAGCACCAGCGCATTGAGCCGCAGCACGCCGAAGCTGGCCGGCGCGCTGACACGCACCCGCCCGGCCGGCTGCCCGGACATGCCACGCGCATCGCTGACCGCCTCGCCGTATTCATCCAGCACGCGGCGCGCGCGCTCATGGAAGCGCCGCCCCGCCTCGGTCGGCGACAGGCTGGTGGTGCTGCGCTCCAGCAGCCGCACGCCCATCTCTTTCTCCAGCGCAGCCACGACCTTGCTGATGGTCGGCTGGGTCGACTGCAGCTCGCGCGCCACCGCCGACAGGCTGCCCAGCTCCACGGCGCGCACGAAGACCTGCATTGCCCTGATGGTGTCCATGCCGTTCCTTGTGTGCCCACTCATTCCATCATGGCATGAGCGATATGCCATTCTGCCCGCTACCTGTCATTTCTGGAATGCCCTACCTTTGGCGCCATCCCGGCACCAACGCCGGTCCACGAACCGAGGCAAACCCATGTTCCGCATTCCCCGCATCCTGCGCCGCCTGACTGCGCTGACGTTGTCCGCCACCATCGCCAGCACCGCGGCGCTGGCCAGCCCCTTGCAAGACCCGGCCTGGCTGACCAGCTGGATGGCAAGCCAGCAGCCGGTGTGGCAGCCCGGCGCCCAGCCGCTGCCGACCGGCGTGCCCGCGGTGCTGTCCGGCCAGACGCTGCGCCAGGTGGTACGGCTCAGCGTGGGCGGCAAGCGCGTGCGCGTGGTGCTGTCCAACCCCTACGGCCGCCACCCGGTCGCGGTCGGCGCGGCGCAACTCGCGCGCCATGCCGGCGGTGGCAGTACCGATGCGGCGGGCAGCAGCGCGGTGACGTTCCGCGGCAGCGCGTCGGTGATTCTCCCGGCTGGCCAGTCCGTGGCAAGCGATCCGGTCGTCTTCGACTCCCCCGTACTGGGCGAACTGGCACTCAGCCTCTACCTGCCGCAACCGACAGCGATCGAGTCGTTCCATTGGGATGGGCGCCAGACCGCGTGGCTCGTGGCCGGCAATGCGACCAGGCAGGCCACGCTGCCTGCGCCGCAGTCGTTCAGCGCACGTATCCTGCTCAGCGAGGTGCAGGTCGATGCGCCCGGGCATGCCGGCGCCGTGGTGGCCCTCGGCGATTCGATCACCGAGGGCAACGGCTCAACCCCCGACACCAACCGCCGCTGGCCCGACGTGCTGGCACAGCGTGCTGCCGGCAACGGCGTGGCTGTGCTCAATGCCGGCATCTCCGGCGGCCGGCTGCTGCGCGATGGCATGGGGGAGTCCGCGCTGGCGCGGCTGGATCGCGACGTACTGAGCCAGCCGCATGTGCGCACCGTGATCGTGGCGATCGGCATCAACGATATCGCCTGGCCAGGCTCCACCTTTGCACCGGGCGATGCGGTGCCGCAGGCCGCCGAGCTGATCGAGGGCTACCGCCGCCTGATCGCGCGCGCCCATGCGCGCGGCGTGCGCGTGATCGGCGCCACCATCACGCCGTTTGCGGGGGCGCTGCGCGATACGCCGATCCGCGGCTATGACAGCCCGGGCAAGGAAGCGGTGCGGCTGGCGGTCAACGACTGGATCCGCAACGGCGGCGCGTTCGATGGGGTGGTGGACTTCGACGCCGCGGTGCGCGATCCCGCGCGCCCGCAGGCGCTGCTGCCGGCGTTCGACAGCGGCGACCACCTGCATCCCGGCGACGCGGGCTATCGCGCCATGGCGGCGCAGATCGATGCGGCGCTGCCTGAGCTTGGCCGTCAGTCCCGGTCCGGCGCACCCGGTGGAAAGAGCGGACGGTAAGGCCGCGCCTCGTCCACCGCGCGCGCGAACGATGGCCGCGCCAGCAGCCGGTTGCGATAAGCGCGCACATTGCCGCGCGCATCGGGGATGGGATGCACCCAGTCCGCGTAGAACAGCGATGGCGCGGCAGCGCAATCGGCCAGAGTGAAGGCGCCGCCCGCGGCCCATTCCCGGCCGGCCAGCGTTGGCTCGAGCCAGGCGTAGGCCGAGTCAAGCAGCTTGCGCCCCTCGGCCACGCCATAGGCATCGCGGTGCTCCGCCGGGCGCAGGTAGTCGGCCACGATGCGTTGCATCGGCGTCATCACGTACTGGTCGAAGAAGCGGTCGAGCATGCGCACTTCCAGCGCGGCGTCGGGCGAATCCGGCAGCCAGCGCACCGGGCCGCGGTGATGCTGGTCCAGGTAGTCGATGATGATGCTGGACTCGAACACCGTGCGGCTGCCATCGACCAGCACCGGCATGCGCCTGAGCGGCCACAGCCTGGCGAGTTCGTCCATGTTCTGCGCGTGTTCAGGCGACAGCATCCGGAATTCGAAGGGGATGGCGTTCTCGTACAGCGCAACCAGGACCTTCTGGCAATAGGACGAAAACGGGTGGGCGTATAGCTCCATCGTGGTCTCCGGTGGTGATCTTCGGTGGTGGTCGGCGCGCGACTACTGCTGCGCCGCAAAGCGATCGGTCGCGGCAATCAGCTGGTCCATGATGCCCGGCTCGGTCCACGCATGGCCGGCGCCTTCGATCAGGTGGAAATCGGCCGCGGGCCACGCCTGGTGCAGCGCATAGGCATAGCGCACCGGGCACGGCATGTCATAGCGGCCGTGCACGATCACGCCGGGGATGTCGGCCAGCTTGTGCGCGTCGCGCAGCAGCTGCCCGTCTTCCAGCCAGCAGCGGTGCGTGAAATAGTGGTTCTCCAGCCGCGCGAACGCCAGCGCGAAGTGCCCGTCGTCATGCTTGGCGCTGTTGCCGGCGTCCGGCAGCAGCGTGATGGTCTCGCCTTCCCAAACGCTCCATGCGCGTGCCGCTTCCACCTGCTTGTCCTGGTCGTCACCAGTCAGCAGCTTGCGGTACGCGGCCATCATGTTGCCGCGCTCGGCCTCGGGCACCGGCGCCTGGAAACGCGCCCATTTGTCGGGGAACATCTCGGACACGCCGTATTGGTAGTACCAGTCCAGCTCGGCCTGCGACACCGTGTAGATGCCACGCAGCACCAGCTCGCTGACGCGCTGCGGGTGCTTCTGCGCATAGGCCAGCGCCAGCGTCGAGCCCCATGAGCCGCCGAACACCAGCCAGCGCTCCACGCCGGCCAGATCGCGCAGGCGCTCGATATCGTCGACCAGGTGCCAGGTGGTGTTGGCCTCCAGCCCCGCATGCGGCGTCGAACGCCCGCAGCCGCGCTGGTCGAACAGCAGCACGTCATAGCGCGCCGGATCGAACAGCCGCCGGTGGTCCGCAGAGATCCCGCCACCGGGCCCGCCGTGCAGGAACACCGCCGGCTTGGCGCCGGGCGTGCCCACGCGCTCGTAGTAGATGACATGCCCGTCGCCGACATCCAGCGTGCCGGTTTCATAGGGCTCGATTTCGGGATAGAGGGTACGCAAGGCCGGCATGGATATGGGTCTACGGAGATCGGGAGCCACAGTGTACGCCGGAGGGAACGTCAAACAGTAGCCCGCCCCTTAACCGGCGAACACCGCCTTCACCCAGTCCCTCAGCAACCGCGTGGCGGGACGCTCCGCGGCGCGCTCGCTGTAGACAAGGTCATAGCGGAAACTCTCCAGCGTAAGCCCGAAGGGCTGCACCAGCACGCCCGAGGCCAGCTCTTCGGCGACCAGCGTCAGGCTGAGCAGGCCGACTCCCTGTCCCGCAATGGTGGCCTGCACGGCGTGGATCTCGTCGGTAAAGCTGAGGCCCGCCTGTGGATCGGTGATCTCGACGCCGGCGTGCGCCAGCCACTGGTGCCATACCGGCGCGCGCTCGTCATCGCGCGCGCCGGCGCCCCATTCGAAGTGCACCAGCGTGGCGTGCTTCAGGTCTTGCACGCTGGCCAGCTTCAGGCCGGGGCTGCAGACCGGCGCAAACCGGTCGCAGAACAACGGCTCGACCACCAGGCCGGGATAGCTGCCGCTGCCGTAGCGGATGGCAGCGTCCGCATCGTGGTCCAGGTCGACGACCTGGTCCGACGCATCCAGGCGCAGCGTCCAGTCAGGGTAGGCCGTGCGGAACTGGCCGGCGCGCGGTGCCAGCCGCCTGGCCATGAAGGCAACCGTCGACTTCAGCGTGGCAACGTTGGCCTGTCCGCTGCGCTGCACCGCCAGCACGGCGCGCTCCATCCCGTCCAGGCCGTCCCGCACCGCGGGAAACAACTGATGCCCGGCGGGCGTCAGGCGCACCTTGCGGGTCTGGCGCTCGAACAGCTTCACGCCAAGGCTCTCTTCCAGCAACCGGATCTGGTGGCTGACCGCCGTCGGCGTGACGTGCAGTTCGTCCGCCGCGTGCTTGAAGCTGGCGCGCCGGGCGGCGGCTTCAAAGGTGCGCAGGGCACCCAGTGGCGGCAGTTTGCGCAAGCCTCCCCCTTAGATGAGATGTATTCATGTGTCGACTGAAAAGCGACCATTTGTCGCGGCCTGATCTCCGCTCCGATACTTGACCTAGCTGATCGGCCACCCACGCGATCAGGTGAATTCTACTAAATCATCTACCGGAGTCAGCAATGCTACTGGAACAAGTCCACACCCAACCCGACCCTTATGCTCCCTATCTGCTTTCGCAAGCCATCCGGGCCGGCGGCTTCCTCTTTGTCTCCGGCCAGGCCGGGGTCGGCGACGATGGCGCCATCGTGGGCCGTGACGACTTCGATGCCCAGGCCGAGCAGGCGTTCAGCAACCTCAGGCGCGCGCTGCAGGCGGGCGGCTCGGGGCTGGACCGCGTGGTGAAGGTGACGATTTTCCTGACCTCGATGGCACACTTCCCGAAGATCGTCGCACTGCGCCGCAAGTGGTTCTCTGCTC
Organism: Cupriavidus sp. GW823-FHT07B10; assembly: GCF_058794355.1. Taxonomy (NCBI): domain Bacteria; kingdom Pseudomonadati; phylum Pseudomonadota; class Betaproteobacteria; order Burkholderiales; family Burkholderiaceae; genus Cupriavidus; species Cupriavidus sp. GW823-FHT07B10. The sequence goes on along the minus strand of NZ_JBXAGS010000003.1, from coordinate 486,974 downwards.
CCTATCCGGCCGACACCATCGTCGAGGTCTCGGCGCTCTACTCGCCGGACGCGAAGATCGAGATCGAAGCCATCGCCCTGGCCGCAGAGGCTGCGCGATGACCACGCCCGCCGCGCCCTCACTGTTCGATACGCTGGCCCTGAACGGCGTGCCGCTGCGCAACCGGCTCGCGGTGGCGCCGATGACGCGCATCAGCGCCACCGCCGCAGGCGTTCCCACCGAGGCCATGACGCGCTACTACGCAGGCTTTGCCCGCGGCGGCTTTGGCCTCATCGTCACGGAGGGCATCTATACCGACCGTGCCTATGCCCAGGGCTATGCCGGCCAGCCCGGTTTGACGGATGCGCAGCAAGTGGCCGCGTGGCGCCAGGTGGTTGCCGCGGTCCACCAGCAGGGCGGGCGCATCGTGGCCCAGCTGATGCACGCCGGTGCGCTGTCGCAGGCCAACCGCTTCCGCGACCACACGGTCGGGCCCTCGGCGGTGCAGCCCAAGGGGCTGCAGATGACCGTGTATGCCGGCAAGGGTCCATACCGGATGCCGCGCGCCATGGAAGAGGCGGACATCCTGCAGGCCATCGAAGGCTTTGCGCAGGCCGCCCGGCTGGCCCGTGACGCGGGTTTCGACGGCGTTGAAATCCACGGTGCCAATGGCTATCTGCTGGATCAGTTCCTGACGGGCTATACGAATCAACGCCAGGACGCCTGGGGCGGCAGCATCGCACAGCGCATGCGCCTGCCGCTGGAAACCGTCCGCGCGGTGCGCGTTGCCGTGGGAGCTGGCTTCCCCGTCGGCGTGCGCATCTCGCAAGGCAAGGTCAATGATTTCGTCCACAAGTGGCCGGAAGGCGCGGAAGGCGCGGCCGCCGTTTTCTCCGCGCTCGCGGCAAGCACCGTGGACTACCTCCACGTGACGGAGCACGAAGCATGGCAGCCCGCCTTCGCGGACGACGGCGCGACGCTGGTGCAGCTTGCACGCCGTGCCGCGCCCGGGCTCACGATCATGGCCAACGGCAGCCTGCATGAGCCATCGCGCGCGGCCGGCCTGCTGGACGATGGCGCGACGCTGGTCGCGCTCGGACGCGGCGCCCTTGCGAATCCGGACTGGCCGGTGCTGGTGTGCGAGGGACAGCCGGTGCGGCCGTTCGATGCGGCCGTCCTCGCGCCGCTGGGCAATATCAAGGATGCCGAGCTGGCGCTGCGCGAAGCACGCGCGACGGTGACGCCAGGCTGACGGCATCGTCCGCGCTAGCGTTGCGCGTGATCCCTGCGCCAGCTGGCCGGCGCCATCCCGAACTGCGCAGAAAACCACCGGGTAAAGGAGCTGGCCGACCCATACCCCAGCAACTGCGACACCCGCAGCAGCGAATAGCGCGGGTTCTCCACGTACCGTCGCGCCAGTTCACGCCGCACGTCGTTCAGGATCTCAGTAAAGGTCTCGCCCGCGTCGTCGAGCTGGCGCTGCATGGTGCGCAGGCTCAGGCCCAGGCCCTCCGCCACGGCCTCGCAGGTGGCGCGGCCCATTGGCAGCATCAGGTAGATGGCGGCGCGCACTTCATGGCCGATGGACTGCGGGTTGGCGCGCGGCAGCGTGTCGATGAACTGCTGCGCGTAGCGTGCCATGACCGGATCCGCCGTCGGGTTCGGCGCGTCGAGGTCGGCCGCGCGGCAGATGATGCCATTGCAGTCCGCGTTGAACTCCAGCGGGCAACCGAACAGGCGGCGATGGATGCGCAGGTCGGCCGGCGGCGCATGCGTGAAGCTCACGCCGATCGGCTGCCAGCGCGGACCCAGCAGCAGCGCGCACATGCGGAAGACGACGCCGATGGCCAGCTCGGTGGCCTGCCGCGAGGGCGCGTCGCTGAGCACTTCCTGCCGGATGACCACGGCGCTGCCGGCATCCTCGAGCAACAGCGCCACCGAGTCATTGACCAGGTGCCGGTAGCGGATGGTGGTGGCCAGCGCGGCGCGCAGCGTGGGCTGCTGGCTGATCAAGAGGCTCATCACGCCAAAGTCCGACAGCTGGCGCGACTCCGCCATGCGCAGCCCGAAGGTCGGGCAGGCCGAGGCCTGCGCGGCGGCTTCCAGCAGCGCCACGCAGGCGCTGAGCGGGACGCGCTGGTCGGGATCGTCCAGCCAGGCCCGCCGCAGTCGCGCCTGGCGCAGCAACGGCTGCGGATCCAGGCCGAGGTCGCGCGAAACCTCGAGGAAGTTGGTTAGTGCGGCAGCACGTATCAGGGTTTCCAAGCCAGCGTTGCCTTGCGATGAGATGTCAGTCGGGGGCGCGGTCTGCCCGCCGCAGCAGCGATCATAGGGCCGCATGGCATGAAATGCAAAGTCATCGGGAGCCAATGCAAAGCCGGCCGGGGCAGCAATCTCTACAGTTCCCTGCAGCTGCAGCGTGTTCTGCACCAACCAGACTCCAGGAGACAAGACCATGGCAAACGTTGTCCGCATGTACGAGACCGGCGGCCCCGAAGTGCTTCGCTATGAACACATGGAAGTGGGCGATCCGGGCCCCGGACAGGTCCGCATCCGCCACGTCGCAGTGGGACTGAACTACGCCGACACCTACTTCCGCAATGGCACCTATCCCGTGCCGCTGCCCAGCGGCATGGGCGTGGAAGCCGCCGGCGTGGTGGTATCCGTCGGCCCGGGCGTGACCAACGTGGCGGCGGGCGACCGCGTCACCTACACCGGCTTCGTCAACACGCTGGGCGCCTACAGCACCGAGCGCCTGGTACCGGCCGCGCCGCTGATCCGCCTGCCCGAGAGCATTGCCTTCGAAACCGCCGCGGCCATGACCATGCGCGGGCTGACCTCGGCCTACCTGATGCGCCGCATCTATCCGTTCAGCCAGGGGGACACCATCCTGCTGCACGCCGCGGCGGGCGGGGTCGGGCTGATCGTGTCGCAGTGGGCCAAGCTGCTGGGCCTGACGGTGATCGGCACGGTGTCCACCGAAGCCAAGGCCGAAGTGGCGCGTGCGCACGGCTGCGACCACATCATCCAGTACACCCGCGAAGACGTAGCCAAGCGCGTGCGCGAGCTGACCGACGGCGTGGGGGTCTCGGTGGTATTCGACAGCGTCGGCAAGACCACCTTCATGGCGTCGCTGGATTCGCTCAAGCGGCGCGGCACCATGGTGTGCGTGGGCACCGCATCGGGCCCGATTCCGCCGTTCGACCCCGTGCTGCTGGCGATGAAGGGATCGCTGTTCCTGACGCGCCCGGCGCTGGCCGACTACATCGCCGACCCTGCGGAGAAGCAAGCGCTGGCGGGCGAGCTGTTCGACCACGTGGGCGCGGGCCGCATCCGCATCGGCATCAACCAGCGCTATGCGCTGGAAGACGCGGTCCAGGCGCACCAGGACCTGGAGGCGCGCCGTACCACCGGCTCGTCGATCTTCGTCATCTGAGAACAACAACAGAGGAGACCACACCATGCATGCAGAACCCCTGACCTGCACCATTGGCGCCGAACTGAGCGGCGTCAGCCTGGCCGATGCATCACGCGACGCCGGCCTGTTCACCGAGATCAAGGCGCTGCTGCTGCAGCACAAGGTGCTGTTCCTGCGCGACCAGGACATCACCCGCGCCGAACACGTTGCCTTTGCCCGCCGCTTCGGCGAACTGGAAGACCACCCGGTGGTAGGCAGCGACCCGGAGCACCCGGGCCTGGTGCAGATCTACAAGTCGCCCGACAGCAAGGTCGAGCACTACGAGAACTCGTTCCATTGCGACGCCACCTGGCGCCAGGCGCCGCCGATGGGCTGCGTGCTGCGCTGCGTGGAAACGCCGGCAGTGGGCGGCGACACCATCTGGGTGAACATGGGCGAGGCGTACCGCCGCCTGCCGCAAGACATCAAGGCCCGCATCGAAGGCCTGCGCGCCAAGCACAGCATCGAACACACCTTCGGCGCCAATATGCCGCCGGAGAAGCGTGCCGCGCTGGCGGCGCAGTTCCCGATGGTGGAGCATCCCGTGGTGCGCACCCACCCGGAGACGGGCGAGAAGGTCCTGTTCGTCAACGCCTTCACCTCGCACTTTGCCAACTACCACCGCGACGACGTGGTCCGCTTCGGCAAGGATTTCATGCCCGGCGCCGGCGATCTGCTGCACTACCTGTGCGCGCAGGCGGAGATCCCGGAGTACCAGGTGCGCTGGCGCTGGAAGAAGAACAGCGTGGCGATCTGGGACAACCGCTGCACCCAGCATTACGCAGTGCAGGACTATGCGCCCACGGTGCGCAAAATGGAGCGCGCCGGCATCATCGGCGACGTGCCGTTCTGACGGAGGCAGACATGCAACCAAACCTTGTGCCTGCGGCGCCGCAGGCTTATGCCTATCCCTTGCTCGTCAGGCAACTGCTGCTCAATTCGCTGTCGCTCTACGGCGACCAGCAGATCACGTACCGCGGGCAACTGCGCCATAGCTATCGCGACTTCCACCGGCGTGTCGGCCGGCTGGCTTCAGCGCTGGCGGCGCAGGGGGTGGCGCACGGCACCACCGTGGCGGTGATGGACTGGGACAGCCACCGCTACCTGGAATGCTATTTCGGCGTGCCGATGATGGGCGCGACGCTGTTCACGGTCAACGTGCGGCTGTCGGCGCAGCAGATCCTGTACACGCTGAACGATTCCGGCGCCGAGGTGGTGCTGCTCCATCCCGACTTCCTGCCGGTGATGGAAGAGATCCGCGGCCAGCTGACCAGCGTGCGCAGCTTTGTCCTGCTGGCCGACGGCCAGCACGTGCCGCCGACATCTCTGCCGTTCTGCGGCGAGTACGAGACGCTGCTGAGCGCGGCCTCGCCCGACTTCGACTTCCCCGAGTTCGACGAGAACACCCGCGCCGCCACCTTCTACACGACGGGCACCACCGGCGATCCCAAGGGCGTGTGCTACAGCCATCGCGATATCGTGCTGCATGCGCTGGCCTCGGCCACCAGCCTGTGCGCGCCGCGCGAAGGACAGCGCCTGCATCGGGAAGACGTCTACATGCCGATCACGCCGATGTTCCACGTGCTCGCCTGGGGCATCCCGTATGTCGCGGTCATGCTCGGGCTGCGCATCGTGCTGCCGGGGCGCTATGCGCCGGACATGCTGCTGCAGTTGCGCGAGACCGAGCGGGTCACGTTCTCGCACTGCGTGCCGACCTTGCTGCAGATGCTGTTGCAGGCGGCGCAGGCAAGCGGCCAGGACTTGTCGGGCTGGAAGCTCATCATCGGCGGCTCGGCGCTGCCGCCGGCGTTGTGCGAGGCTGCCCTCGAGCGCGGTATGGATGTGTTTGCCGGCTATGGCATGTCGGAGACCGGCCCCATCGTCGCGCTGGCACAGTTGCCGCCAGGCGACGCGCATCGCGACCATGAGACCGAAGTGCGCATGCGCTGCTCGACGGGGCGGCCGGTGGCGATGGTGGACTTCCGCCTGGTGGATGAATCGATGCACGAGGTGCCGCGCGACGGCCAGGCGCGCGGCGAGATCGTGCTGCGCGCACCGTTCCTGACCAGGGCATACCATGGCAAGCCCGAGGCATCGGCCGAGCTGTGGGCCGGCGGCTACCTGCATACACAGGACATCGCGGTAATGGGGGCCGACGGCTTCGTGCAGATCGTCGACCGGATCAAGGACGTGATCAAGACCGGCGGCGAATGGGTCTCGTCGATCGAGGTCGAGAGCCTGGTCACGCAGGTGCCGGGCGTGCAGGAGTGCGCGGTCATCGGCGTGCCGGACGCCAGGTGGGGCGAGCGGCCGATGGCATTCGTGGTGCGCAAGCCTGGCACAACGGTGACCGCGGATGCGATTCGTACGTCGCTGCTGGCGCGCGTCGAGGCCAACCGGCTCAGCAAATATGCGGTGCCGGAATCTGAGCGGATCCTGTTTGTCGACGAGATCCCGAAGACCAGCGTCGGCAAGATCGACAAGAAGCGCTTGCGCAGCACCGGCGCCTGAGCCGGCAGCAGGAAGAAGAAAGGGCAGCCTCGGATGAGGCTGCCCTTTTGCGTTGCCGGGAACTGACTCAGGGCTGGATATTGAACGCCTTGACGATGCCGGCATTGCGCTCGAACTCCGTGCGCACTGATTCGCTCAGTTGCGGCAGGGGCTGCGCCGGCAGCGGCTCATAACCGAGCGCCTCCATGCGGTCGCGCACCTTGGCAGAAGCCGCGGCCTTGTAGGCAGCCGCGTGGACCTTCTCGGCCAGTTCGGGCGACAGCTTCGACGACGCAATCACGCCCACCCAGTTGCTGAACTCCATGTCGGGGTAACCCATTTCCGCAAAGGTTGGCACCTGCGGCAGCAGCGCCGAGCGGCTCTTCGACGCCACGGCATAGACCTGCACCTTGCCGGCACGGATCATCGGCAGCGAGGTCACCATGCCGTCGTACATCACGGCAATCTGATTGCCCATCACCTGCGTCAGCGCCGGCGCGGAACCGGCAAAGGGCACATGCTGCAAGTCCAGCCCGGCCTTCTGGTTCATGATCATGCCCGCGTAGTGCGAGGCGGTGCCGGCGCTGTACGAAGCAAAGCTGAGCTTGCCCGGATTGGCCCGGGCGTAGCTGACCAGGCCCTTCAGGTCCTTGGCCGGCAGGCCAGGCGCGCCAATCATCACCATGCGCGAACGCGCCACGGCGGCGACGGGCTTGATGTCTTTCAGCGGGTCGAACGGCTGCTTGAGCACATGCGGGATCTCGGTCAGCACATTGCTGGCGGTGACCATGATGGTCTGGCCATCAGCGGGCGCGGCCAGCATGGTGGTGATGGCAATGCCGCCGCCGGCGCCCGGCTTGTTGTCGACCACCACGGGGTGGCCAAGGTCGGCCGACAGCTGGTCTGCCAGCAGGCGCGCGAGCACGTCCATGGTGCCGCCCGCGGGGGCGGGCACCAGCATCCGGACCGGCTTGCTGGTCCAGGCCATGGCAGCGGGAGCCGCCAGCGCCAGGCCGGCCGCCACGGCGGCGATACGCAGCAGGAATGAAGGGTGGGTGGGCATGTTGTCTCCGTTATGTAGTATGGATCTTCTGTCCAGCATTGCCGGGCGCGGCGTCACCGGGCGGTGAGCGCGATGCCTGGCGGGGGTGGGGAAGCGGGAGACGCGCGGGCCAGCGCCCGCAGCATTGCCTCCAGCAAGGCACGCGGCGGCCTGGCGCCAGCGATCGGCGGCGCACCGTTGATCACAAAGCGCGGCACGCCCAGGCCGGGATTGGGTAGCGGCACATCCTCGCCATGCAGCGGCGGCAGCCATGCCAGGTCTTGCGCAGTGGCCGGTGCCGCCGCTTGCGGCATCGGCATGCCGGAGGCGATCGCCGCGGCGTGCAGCACGCGTGGATCGCCGAGGTCCTCGCCGCGCAGGAAGTACTCTTCAAACAATCGGTCGATCAGCACGGATGCGGCCGCCTCGCCACCAGCCTGGCGCGCATACCGGATCAGGCGATGCGCAAGCACGGTGTTGGGCAGCACTTCGATGCGGTCAAGTTCCAGCGTGATGCCGGCCTCGCGCGCCGCGGCGCATACCTGCGCCTGCCGCAGCGCCACGGCTTCGGCGCTGCCAAGCCGCGCCAGGCTGAACTTGCGATAGGGGATGCCGGCCGGCGGCAGCGTCGGAAACAGGGGACAGCTGCGCCATTCGACCGTGACCGCTACATCGGGCCGTTGCTGGGCCAGCTGCGCCAGCGCTGTTTCAAGATGGCGCTTGCCGATCATGCACCAGGGGCAGACCAGGTCGAACCCGACCTGGATGAAGAGGGAGACGGGCTGGTTCATGGCAGAGCGCCCGTAGCGGCACGCTGCCCGCGGCGGGCCGGCGCCGCCGCCAGCACTTGCGCACGCTCCGCCTCGCTCATCTGCGCCCAGCGCCCGATTTCCAGCCGTGTCCTGGCGCAGCCCTGGCAATAGCGGTTGGCGAGGTCCATGCGGCAGATGTTGATGCAGGGATTGGCGAGGGCGTCAGGGTGATGCATCACGAACTCCGGTAGTGCATGGCAAGGGCCGGCCGGTATGCCGGCCCTGTGGCCAGGGTCAGGCCGCCGCGCGCAGCGGCAGGTTCTTCTGCCCCGCCTTGCGGTTGGGCGCCATGCCATTGGCTTCCAGCGTGGCGTCGGCGCTGTCGTACCAGGTGCCGATGCGGTAGATCTCGCGGGCTTCCTTGCCCGATGCGATCTCGCGGCCCAGTTCATGCGCCACGCGCACGCACTGCTCGATCTGCTGCACCGAGGTCATGCGGTTGCCGTGCTGGTCGATGATGGTGTCTTCGATGCCGCAGCGCGGGTGCAGGCCCATCGCCATCGCCATCATGTTGAACGGCAGCACGTTCTTCAGCAGCGACTCGGCGGTCAGCGTGCAGCCGTCCGGCGCGCGGTGCACGAAGTTGAAGAAGTTGAACGGATTGGGGCCGTCGAAGCCGCCGCCGATGCCGATCCAGGTCAGGTTCAGCGGGCCGGTGTAGACGCCGGCGCGCACCAGCCGCTCCAGCGTTTCCAGCGCGTGCATGCCGGTCAGCTGGAAATGCGGCTGGATGCCCGAGGCCTGCAGCCGGCGCAGGTGCTCTTCCACCCAGCCCGGGCCGGCCGGCACGGTCATTTCGCGATAGGCGGCCTGGTAGGCCGGGTGTTCCAGCGAGGTGCCCTTCAGGTATTCCGGATAGAGCAACTCCATGATGTTCATCTGCGTGGTGTTGATCGCCACGGTCACCTGGTCGGGCTTGGGCTCCAGCTCCGCCAGCATGTGGCGGGTGTCGTCGGACAGCCACTTGGCCGCCTGGCCGTCGTCTTCCGGCGCAAACGAGATCGAGCCGCCCACCTGGATGATCATGTCCGGCACCGCGGCGCGCACGCCGGCGATCAGCTCGTTGAACTTGGACAAGCGCTTGGAGCCCTTGCCGTCCAGTTCGCGCACGTGCAGGTGCAGCACCGTGGCGCCGGCGTTGTAGCAGTCCACGGCTTTCTGGACCTGCTCTTCCATGGTGACGGGGATGTCTTCGGGAAAGTCCTGCGGCATCCATTCCGGGCCATAGGGCGCAACGGTGATCACCACCTTGTCCATGTTTTCGGGGTGCAGGGAATCGTCAAGGAATTGCATGGATGGCTCCGGTTGGTTAGTGGTTGGAGTATCGGTGAACGACCGGCCGCGATTTGACGATTGGGGACATCCGATTTACATTTCGGGACACTCAGGGAAAGCACGGAATCCGCCCAATGTCCTACTATCTGCGCAGCGCCAGCCTGACCAATTACGTGGAAGTCGCGCGTTCGCTGGGGCTCGATCCGTACCAGCAACTGAGGGCGGCAAAGATCAACCGCTCGGTCCTGCTCGATCCCGATATCCGCATCCCCGCGGCCTCGGTCGGCCGCTTGCTGGATGCGTCGGCACACGCCACCGGGGCCGACGATTTCGGCCTGCGCATGGCCGAGCTGCGCGAGTTCTCCAACCTCGGCCCGCTCGCCTTCGTGGTGCGTGAAGAGCCCACGCTGCGCCGCGCGCTGGAGTCGATGGTCCGCTACATGGGCCTGCAGAATGAATCGCTGTCGATGCGTATCGAAGACAGCGATGAACTGGTGATGATCCGGCTGCAGGTGCTCACCGAAGCGCCGGGCACCTTGCGGCAGGCCGCCGACCTCGCGGTCGGCGTGGTGTTCCGGATGCTGAGGCTGTTCCTGGGGCAGTCCTGGCGGCCGCGCAGCATCTGCTTCACCCACCCCGCGCCGGCCAACGCGGCCACGTTTTCACGCGTGTTCGGCATGCCCTGCACCTTCAACCAGGATTTCGACGGCATCGTCTGCCTGGCCTCGGACCTGGAGGCGCCGTTGCCGTCGTATGACCCGGTGATGGCGCAGCAGGTGAAGCACTATCTCGGCACGCTGCTGGCGCAGTCGACCGCGGCGACCATGTCGGACATGGTGCGCAAGCTGGTCTATGCGCTGCTGCCCACCGGACTGTGCTCGGTCGAACGCGTGGCCCAGCACCTGAGCGTCGACCGGCGCACCGTGCATCGGCGGCTCGGGCAGGAACATACGACCTACTCCGACATCCTTGCCGAGGCCCGTGCCGACCTGGTAATCCGCTACCTGGAGAACCGCGAGCGTCCGCTGTCGGAAGTGGCCGCGCTGCTGGGGTTTTCGTCGCTGAGCGCGTTCTCGCGGTGGTTCAGCGGGCGTTTTGGGCGCAGCGTGTCGGCATGGCGGGCGCAGGCGGGGTAATAGAGGAAAGGTTCTTTGCGAATTTGAGGGTGGTGGCTGTTGGCGGGTGTGGTTGATTGGGCTGTCGCTACGCGGTCGGTTGTCGTTCTTGACTAGCGTGGCTGTTTCGCCGGCGTAGCCGGCGACCTACTTCTTGTCCAAGCGACAAGAAGTAGGCAAGAAACGCGTCGCCTATGCGGCTGGCAATCAATTACGCGGCGTCGGTCATATGGGCGGCGGTGCTTGCCGTTTGGATGTGATCGCGGTTCGACCCTGCTACGCCATGTGAGTCAGGGACAGTGCCTGCGATAACCGGCTTTTGAACGATCCCCAAGTCGGGCGGTGGCCCGCGCTCTCGAGCGATATCGCATCAACGCCTTCGGCTGCGCTCCGCGCAAGCGCCCAATGACCGTCAACGCATTTTGAGCCTGCGTAGCAGCCGTAGGCGTCCCCGCGATGCGGGGGCCTGTCAGTTTTTTTGTGTGCAGGGCAGGTAAAGGCTCACCGTCAATTCGACCGGTGAGCCAGCATTATCTCAACGATGCGGATGGGTGAAGCGGTCCTCGTAGAGGATCGCAAACTGGTTCATGGCAGCCTTCCAGTCATGCGTTGAACTGCCCCACTTCCCGGTGATGTTGCGCAGGGCCAGCCACAGGAGCTTGGTCGCCGCCTCATCGCTGGGGAAGTGGCCCCGCGTCTTGATGATCTTGCGCAGTTGCGCATTGATGCTCTCGATCGCGTTGGTCGTGTAGATGATCTTGCGGATCGCCGGCGGGAACGTAAAGAACGGGATCACCTGATCCCAGGCGCGGCGCCAGGACGCGGCGATCGGGGGGTACCGCTCACCCCATTGCCCTTGCTCGAAGGCCTCCAACTCGGCCAGCGCCGCCTCCGCGCTGGGGGCCGTGTACACGGGCTTGAGCGCCGCCGCCACGGCCCGGCGCTCCTTCCAGCTGGCGTATTCCAGGCTGTTGCGGATCAGATGCACGATGCAGATCTGCAATGTCGTGTTCGGGAACACCGCGTTCAGGGCCTGCTCCATGCCCCTGAGCCCATCGGTCACCGCAATCAGGATGTCCTGCGTGCCGCGGGTCTTCAGGTCGTTGAACACCTTCATCCAGAACTTGGCGCCTTCGGTGGTCTCGATCCACAGGCCCAGGATGTCGCGGGTGCCGTCTGGCAGCACGCCCAAGGCCAGGTAGACGGCCTTGTTGCGCACCACGCCATCCTCGCGCATCTTGACCCGCAGCGCGTCGAAGAACACGACCGGATACAGCGCCTCAAGCGGGCGGGCCTGCCAGGCGGTGACCTCGTCCATCACTGCATCGGTCACCGAACTGATGAACTCGGGCGAGACTTCGGTGCCGTACTGTTCGGCCAGAAACGCCTGGATCTCGCGCACGGTCATGCCACGGGCGTACATGGCGATGATCTTGTCATCGAACCCAGTGAAGCGCCGTTCGTGCTTGGGAATCAGGATCGGATCGAAGCTGCCGTCGCGGTCGCGCGGGATGTCGACCCGCAGCGGGCCATCCTCGGTTAGAACGGTCTTGGCGCTCTTGCCGTTGCGCTGGTTGGCTGTGCCAGCCGGGCGCTCCGCGCCCGGCTGGTAGCCCAAGTGATGGCCTAGCTCGGCGCCTAGGGCCCGCTCGATCAGGGCCTTCTTGAATGCCATCGAGGCGTCCTGAACCGCTTCGGCGGTCATCGGACCCTTAACGAAATGAGCGATCAGGTCCTCGGGAATAGCCGGCAGTTCACGGCCTGCGGCTTGGCTGGTCTTCGTCTTGCGTGGCATACATGCTCCTTGGCGACATGTTATGCCCTAAACACAAAATTTCTGACAGGTCCCGATGCGGCTGGCAGCAGGCGGCCTACGCTTTTTGTCGCTCGGACAAAAAGTGACTCGCCGGCTAAGCCGGCGAAACAGCCACGTATGCCAAGAACGACAACCGACCGCATGGCAACAATCCAACTGCAGCCAACTCAAAACTTGTGCCGCATCCCCAAAGCCACGCCAACCATGCTGCGCTGCCCGTTGGCCGCCGCATAGCTGTTGCCCAACGACAGGCTGTTGGCATAGACCGTGGCCAGCGACTCCAGCATCAGCCCGGCATTGCGAGCATAGGCCGTAGACAGGTACACATCCGTGCGCCGCGAGAACGCATAGTTGGCAACAAAAGCAAGCTGCCACGGATTGGCGACCTGCGTATTGCCGAACAGGCTCCTGACATTGTCATAGTTGTACTCCAGCGTCAGCCCCACGGCGGGGGTGACCTGGTAGTTGGCGCCGATCCAGTAATAGTCATCGCGCTGGATCACCACGTCAGCGGCATTCTTGTTCTGACCCCAGCGATAGCCCCCCATGATCTTGGCCGGACCGAAGGCATAGCTCGCCGCCACGACCGCCTTGCGCACGGTGCCATTGCTGGTGCCGATGGTGGGGTTCCACTGGTCATAGCCAATAGTGGCGCCGAACGGCCCGGTGCCATATGCCAGCGAGGCCCCGTAGGCGGTGTCACGCCGGAACTGTCCGGGCACTTCGCCATTGCCGCCGATCGGCGTGGCAATGCCAACCGTTTGCGGCAGCGCCAGCCCGGCGCCGAACGACCAGTGCGCGCGCGCCGTCAGCGGGCCGAACTGGCCGGTGTACTTGACCGTGTTGTCCTCGCGGAAATTGGCGCCCGCCTGCAGCACCACCGGTTCATATTGCGTGGCGTAGGCAGTAGGCGAGAAGTTCGCCAGCGCTTCAAAGATCGACGTGTACTGGCGGCCCAGGCTGAGCTGGCCGATGCCGGCGCGCTGCAGCGCGACAAAGGCCTGGCGGCCGAACAGGCGGCCGCTCTGCTGCATGGTGCCGCTGTCCAGGCTGAAGCCGCTTTCCAGCACGAACGACGCCTGCCATCCCGCACCAAGATCTTCCGCGCCGCGCAGGCCCCAGCGCGACCCGGACAGCCCGCCCGAGGCCATGCGGAACACCTTGTCGCCTGGCCCCGGGTTGAAGCCGTTGGTGGCAACCGGCACAGCGCCGACGCGGTTCACGTACTCGACATTGACGTCCGCCACGCCATACAGCGTGACCGACGATTGCGCGGCGGCCGCCAGCGGACAGCCCAGCATCAGGGCCATGACGGTACTTCTGGTTTTCATTTTTCTCCTCCTTGATTGCCCAGCCTTTGCGGCCGGATTCTTTTGTTGTGCCGCGGATGCGGCGAGGTCACGAATCGCGCGTGACCAGGGTGCCCAGTTCCGCCAGCAAGTCATGGGCACGCGGCCACGGGCCGTAGCCCGCGGCAGGGTTGAGGTGGCCGACGTTGCCCAGGTCCACCAGCCGGCCGCCCCATGCGGCGGCCATCTCCGCGACGCGCGCATGGCTGGCCAAAGGGTCGTTGCCGCTGGCAGCAACCAAAGTTGGGAACGGCAGGGGCGCGAGCGGCGTCGGCAGCCAGCCCCCCTGCACCAGCGCGTCCGGCGCCGGATAGCCGGGCGGCAGCGGCTGCGCGAAATCCGGCGGCGTCACCAGCAGCGCGCCCAGGATCTGGCGCTGGTGCCGTGCCGCCCAGTGCACGGTGATCATCACGCCGGCGCTGTGCGCGACCAGCACGACCGGCTTGTCGATGTCCGCCAGTTCCGCATCGAGTGCAGCGACGCGAGCCGCGCAGCTGAGCTTGTCGTGCTCCAGCGGCGGCACGCAGCGGACGTCGTGCCCCTGCGCCTGCAGTTCGGCTTGCAGCAGCGTTTGCCAGTGCTCGGCGACGTGGTCGCGCAGGCCCGGCACCATCAGGACAGTGTGGGTGGTAGCAGTCATGGTCGGATTGGAAAGAGTCAGGCAGGAATAACGTGAGGCACAGCGTGGCCATCCAGGCGGCGCAGGTCCGCCGCGTAATGCCGGCGACCGAGGCAGAACAGCAGGGCTGCGGCCGCACCGGCCAGCGGAATCCATTGCAGCGCGCCGGTCAGGCCGATGTGGTCGGCCAGCACGCCGGTCAGAAACGGGCCTGGTGCCAGCCCCAGCAGGTTGTTGATCAGGGTCAGCGTGGCAAACGCGGTCGCATGGATGGCAGGCCGCGTCAGGTTGGCCACCATCGCACTGGCGGGGCCGGCGGTGCCGCCCACCACCAGCATGCCCGCGCCGATCAGCACCAGCTGCGCGTGGCCCGCGGGCAGCCGGAACGCCGTCATCAGCAAGACGCAGCAAATCACGCTGTAGGCGATGGCCATCTGCCATTTGCGCGCGGGCACGCGCCGCGCCACGCGGTCGGTCAGCGCACCGCAGGCCACCATGCCTACGCCGGCCATCAGCACCAGCATTGCCGCGGCCACGCCGGCGCGCCCGGTCGCCATGCCGTAGTCGCGCGACAGGAAGCTGGGCAGCCAGCCCAGCAGCGCCGCCATCACCAGCAGCTGCAGCGCACTTCCCGCGCAGGCGCAGAGCATGGAAGGCACCGTCAGCAGCTCGCGTACGATCCGGCGCGGCTCCAGTTGCCGGGCCGAGGCCGCGGCGTCGCCGTTGGCCGCGCCCACGCGTTGCTGGAGCCCGCGCAGCCGATGCTCGCTGATCGTCAGGTAGTAGAGCGCCACCATCACCAGGCCGAAGCCGGCGATCCCGGCAAAGGCGATGCGCCAGCCAAAATGGGCCGACAGAACGCCGCCCAGCCCCATGCCAAGCACCGAGCCGAACGCGCCGCCGGCAATGAATGCCGCGCTGAGGCTGGCGCGCAGATGGCGCGGGAACACCGACACCACCACCGCGATACCCACGCTGCCATAGGCCGCCTCGCCGATGCCGACGCAAAGCCGCGCCAGGAACATCTGGCCGAAGCTGTCCGCCACCGCGCAGCCCAGCGTGGCCAGGCTCCACAGCGCCGCCATCAGGATCAGGCTGCGCACGCGTCCCCAGCGGTCGGCCAGCAGCGACAGCGGAATCGCGAGCACGCCCACCATCAGCGCCACCACGCCGCCGAGCGCGCCCAGCTCTGTATCACCGAGCTGCCATTCGGCCTTCAGCAGCGGAAACACCGCGTTGAGCACCTGGCGCGACATATAGTCCGACAGCAGCAGCGCGAACGTCAGCGCAAAGACGAGCCACGCATAGCGCGGTCCGGCAACAGCCGGCAGGGCCGGCGTGGCCGGCTCTGCGGCAAGGGCAAGGCGAGGTCTGGACATGGGCGTCTCCGGAAGCAGACCGGCGGTCTTCGCGCCGCCGTGCGTTCACAGCCCGCCCCCGAAGGGCGACGAGCGCACGCAGTATCTGGCGATCGGGACCGCGCGGTTTGATATTCCGGGACGTACGTTTGACATTCCGGGACAGCTGGGGAAAACGCCGAGACGAAAAAAAACCGGCACCCGAAGGTGCCGGTTTCTGGCTGGCCCGCCGTCAGGCGAGGCGCGGCGACGCTCAGTCTTCCAGCTTCGGCAGCGAGGCACTGACCTTGGTCGACAGCAGGCCGCTCTTGGCATACGTCTGCAGCTTCTCGCGCGTGTCGACGATATCCAGCGTGCGCATGGTCAGCTGGCCGATACGGTCCAGCGGCGTGAACATCGACTCGCCCTTTTCCATGGTCAGCCGTTCCGGCTTGTAGGTCAGGTTGGGCGAGGTGGTGTTCAGGATCGAGTAGTCGTTGCCGCGGCGCAGTTCGATGGTGACTTCGCCGGTGATGGCGCCGGCCACCCAGCGCTGGGCGGTTTCGCGCAGCATGATGGCTTGCGGGTCGAACCAGCGGCCCTGGTACAGCAGGCGGCCAAGGCGGCGGCCGTTGTCGCGGTACTGCTCGATGGTGTCTTCGTTGTGGATGCCGGTGATCAGGCGCTCATAGGCGATGAACAGCAGCGCCAGGCCCGGGGCTTCGTAGATGCCGCGGCTCTTGGCTTCGATGATGCGGTTCTCGATCTGGTCGCTCATGCCCAGGCCATGGCGGCCGCCGATGCGGTTGGCTTCCATGAACAGGTCGACGCTGTTGGCGAAGGTCTGGCCGTTCAGCGCGACTGGCTGGCCTTCCTCGAAGCGCACGGTGACTTCCTCGCGCTTGACTTCCACGTCATCGCGCCAGAACTGCACGCCCATGATCGGCTGCACGATGCGGATGCCCGAATCCAGGTGCTCCAGGTCCTTGGCCTCGTGGGTGGCGCCCAGCATGTTGGAGTCGGTCGAGTACGCCTTTTCGGCCGACATCTTGTAATCGAAGCCGTTCTGGCGCATGAACTCCGACATCTCGGCGCGGCCGCCCAGTTCGTCGATGAACTGCTGGTCCAGCCACGGCTTGTAGATCTGCAGGCCGGGGTTGGTCAGGAGACCGTAGCGGTAGAAGCGCTCGATGTCATTGCCCTTGAACGTGCTGCCATCGCCCCAGATATTGACGCCATCTTCCTTCATCGCAGCAACCAGCATGGTGCCGGTGACGGCGCGGCCGATCGGGGTGGTGTTGAAGTAGGTGATGCCGGCGGTCGAGATATGGAACGCGCCGCACTGCATGGCGGCGATGCCTTCGGCCACCAGTTGCGTGCGGCAGTCGACCAGGCGGGCTTCCTCGGCGCCGTAGGCCTTGGCGCGGCGCGGGATGTCCTCGTAGTCGGGCTCGTCGGGCTGGCCCAGGTTGGCGGTGTAGGCGTAGGGGACAGCGCCCTTCTGGCGCATCCAGAGGAGTGCCGCGCTGGTGTCAAGGCCGCCGGAGAAGGCGATTCCGACGCGCTGGCCGGAAGGAATGTGCTGCAGGATGGTAGTCATCGCCAGAAAATCTAAGTGAATTTGTCGGCTCTTGGGCGGGCTTCCAATACGCGCGCCGGGGCGGCGGGAAGCACGGCGACGCGGCCGGCCGAGTCACGCGCCGCGTCAGTGCCAAACGCGAATTGTGACACGGCAGCGCCCACGCGCCAAACGCGGGGACTGGCGGGGGCGCCGGCGCCACCTGCATCCGGGCCCGCCGGACCATTCAAATCCCGCGAACGCGCCTTTCAAAACTCTCGACTGGTTCGCGCCAGGACCCCTCCCTATACTCCGCCGCACTGTTGTCTGAAAGCGGAGTCGTCATGCTGCATCGTGCCCTGGAAGGAGTCCGGGTCCTGGACCTGTCGCGCATCCTGGCCGGTCCCTGGTGTACCCAGAACCTGGCCGACCTGGGCGCCGAGGTAACCAAGGTCGAGCACCCGGAGCGCGGCGACGATACCCGCGGCTGGGGCCCGCCCTACCTGGAAGCGCCCGAGGGCAGCGGCGACACCCGGCGCCTGTCCGGCTACTTCATCTGCTGCAACCGCGGCAAGCGCTCGGTCGCGATCGACTACGGCACGCCCGAGGGCGCGGCGCAGGTACGTGAGCTGGCGCGCGAGGCCGACGTGCTGGTCGAGAACTACAAGGTCGGCACGCTGCGCCGCTACGGGCTGGACTACGACACGCTCAAGGCGCTCAACCCGCGCCTGGTCTACCTGTCGATCACCGGCTTCGGCCAGAGCGGGCCGATGGCGGACAAACCCGGCTACGACTATGTATTCCAGGGCATGGGCGGGCTGATGAGCTACACCGGCCAGCCCGACGGCACGCCCGGCGCCGGGCCGCTGCGCACCGGCGTCGCCGTGGTCGACCTGAGCACCGGCATGTATGCCACCTCCGCAGTCCTGGCCGCGCTGTACCAGCGCCAGGCGACCGGGCTCGGTGCGCACCTGGATATCGCGCTGCTCGATGTCGCGGTGGCGATGAACGCCAACCAGGCTGCCAACTACCTGGTGTCGGGCCAGAACCCGCAGCGCAGCGGCAACGCTCATCCCAACTGCGCGCCCTATGAGGTGTTCCGCTGCGCCGACGGCCACCTGATCCTGGCGATCGGCAATGACAGCCAGTTTGCGCGCTTCTGCGCCGTTGCCGGCATGCCGGATCTTGCGCAGGACCCGCGCTATGCCACCAATTCCGCGCGCATCGAACACCTGCCCGCGCTGCGCGCCCTGCTGACCGATCTCTTCCCCACGCGCACCCGCGCTGCGTGGACCGATGCCTTCGATGCGGCCGGCGTGCCCTGGGGGCCGATCCACACCATGGCCGAAGTCTTCGCCCACCCGCAGGTCCAGCACCGCGGGCTGATGCAGATGGCCGAACACCCCGTCATGGGCCGCGTACCCATGGTGCGCAACCCGATGCTGGCCGGGCACGACCTGCCGCTGCCACCGCCGCCGCTGCTGGGCGAACACAGCCCGGCGGGCTGAACGGCGCGCAGCTACCCACGAGACCAAAAACACCGACACGGAGACACCGATGAAACCGACCTTCACCGCCATCGCGCTGCTGGCGGCATGCGCAAGCGGCGCCGCACATGCAAGCGCGTATCCCGACCGGCCGATCAAGCTGATCGTCCCCTACGCCGCCGGCGGCACCACCGACATCATTGCCCGCATCGTCGGCACGCGCCTGGGCCCGGTGCTGGGGCAACCGGTGGTGGTCGAGAACCGCCCGGGCGCCGGCGGCGCGGTCGGCAGCGCCTACGCGGCCAGGCAGCCGGCCGACGGCTACACGCTGGTGATGGAGGTGGAGAGCTCGCACGCCGTCAACCCCAACGTCTACCTGAAGACCGCCTATGACCCGGTCAAGGACTTCGCGCCGGTCAGCAACCTGGCCGACGTGCCCAACGTGCTGGTGGTCAACCCGGCATTCCCGGCCACGGACCTGCAGTCGTTCATCAAGCTGCTGAAGGCCAACCCGGGCAAGTACTCGTTCGGCTCGTCCGGCAACGGCGGACTGAGCCATATGAACGGCGAGCTGTTCATGAACGCCACCGGCACGCGCAGGCTGCACGTGCCATACAAGGGCCTGGGCCCGGCGCTCAACGATGCGGTGGCAGGCCAGATCCAGGTGGTGTTCGACAATATCCCGTCGTCGTCTGGCCTGATCCAGGGCGGGCGCCTGAAGCCGCTGGCGGTCGCCGCGCAGCAGCGCCTGAAGGTGCTGCCCAATGTGCCGACCTATGCCGAGGCCGGCCTGCCGGCGATGAACAACCCGTCGTGGTTCGGCCTGGGCGCACCGGCGGGCACGCCCTCGGCCATTCTCGACAAGCTCAACGACGCCGTGCGCCAGGTATTGGCCGAGCCCGAGGTGATCGCCGCCATCGAGAAACAAGGTGCGATCCCGGCACCGAGTTCGCGCAAGGCCTTCGGCGACCTGATCCGGGCGCAGAATGCGCACTGGAAGCAAGTCGTCGAGGACATCCATTTCACCAGGCTCCAGTAAGCCACAAGGAACGACATGAGCGCACTTCAGCAAGAACCGCACGCCGGCGTCGAGATCGACGCGCGCGGCATCGCCACCGTCACCATCCGCGAGGCGGGCTCGCTCAATATCCTGAGCACGCCGGTGATCGCATCGCTCACGCGCGCCATCGAAGCGCTGGCCGGCAATGACGCGGTACGCGTGCTGGTGCTGCGCGGCGCCGGCGAGAAAGGCTTTGTCGGCGGTGCCGACATCAAGGAAATGGCCGCACTGGACCGCGCCAGCGCCGAGGCCTTCATCAGCGGCCTGCGCCGCCTGTGCGACGCCGTGCGCCACCTGCCGGTGCCGGTGATCGCGCGCATGCCGGGCTGGTGCCTGGGCGGCGGGCTGGAACTGGCGCTGGCGTGCGATATCCGCATCGCCGCCGACAACGCGCAGCTGGGCATGCCGGAAGTGAAGGTCGGCATCCCGTCGGTGATCCACGCCGCGCTGATGCCGCGCCTGATCGGCAATGCGCGCACGGCGTGGATGCTGCTGACGGGCGAGATCACCGATGCCGCCGAGGCGCTGCAATGGGGGCTGGTGAGCCGCGTGGTGCCGCTGGCGGAGCTGGACCTGGAAATCGAACGCGTGGCCGCGCTGCTGGCCGGCTTCGGCCCGGTCGCGGTGCGCCAGCAGAAGCGCCTGCTGCGCGAGTGGGAAGATGCGCCGCTGGAAGTCTCGATCAACAACAGCGTGACCGAGTTCGGCAGCGCCTTCGACACCGGCGAGCCACAGCAGCACATGGCCACCTTCCTGAACCGCAAGCGCTGAAGCGCGGGGAAAGTGTTTACGGCGCCGTGGCTGCCACGGCGCCGCCTTCGCGCGTGGCCACCACGCGCGGATCGTTCAGCAGGAACTGCGCAAAGGCCTCGGCAAACGCCGGCAGCTTGCCGTCGGCGCGCACGATCAGGTTCAGTTCGCGCAGCGCCCACGGCTCTGCCAGCCGCACCCCCACCACGCGCGCCTCGCGCAGGGCCTGCGCCGCCACGCTGCGCGGTACCAGCGCCACCCCCACTCCGGCCTCGGCCAGCGACAACACCGCATCGAAGCTGTGCGCATGCAGCCGCACGTTGGGCCCCTTGCCCGCGCGCTGCGCCATGTCGCGCAGGAACAGGAAGTTGCTGCTGGTGCGGCTCATGCAGACAAAGTCGAAGGCCAGCGCCGCGCCGAAGCGCACTTCGGGCTCGCGCGCCAGCGGGTGATCCGCGGCCACCGCAAGGATCAGCTCGTCGCGCGCGTAGCGCACCGAGCGCACCCCGGTGGCTTCGCCGCCCGTCTGGAAATCGCCCGCCAGGATGCCGACATCGGCTTCATGGGCCGCCACCGCCGCCAGGATCGACTGGCTGGCGCGCTCCTCCAGGTCGATGTTCACATCCGGGTTGGCCAGCAGGAAGCGGCTCACGCTCGGGATGATGAAACCGTTGAGCGAACTGCTGTTGGCCAGCAGCCGGATATTGCCCTTCAGTCCGGCAGAAAAGCGTCCCACCTCGCCGTGCATGCGCTCGACGCCAAGCAGCAGTTCGCGCACATGGACCAGCAGGGTTTCGCCGGCCGGCGTCAGCTCCATGCCGCGCGCGGTACGCACGAACAGCGGCGTGCCCATCGCGTGCTCCAGGTTCTTCAGCCGGTAGCTCGCCGCCGACGCGGTGATATGCGTGGCCGAAGCGCCACCTGACAGGCTTTGCGCATCGGCAATGGCCTGGAACAGGCGCAGGTCGGTCAGTTCGTAACGCAAGGCAACTCCGTTTGGGGCAGGACGGTCGAAAGGATTGGCGCTTGGTGGTGTCGCGGCCATTCTAGTGCAGCACCGTGGACTTCCCGCCCGCCCTCCAGTCTGCACACACTCCGCCCATTTAATGTGGACGTCGTCCATTTTCTTTGCTAAGGTATTGTGGACGGCGTACACAAAAGCATGCGCCAGTTGCCAGCGCGCCGCCTGATTCGCGCGCCATGCCGATATCCACGGCCGCCCGAGCGGCGGCCTGCCTACAGGAGTTGTCATGCAAGTCCAGCCCTATCTGTTCTTCGAAGGCCGTTGCGATGAAGCCGTTGAGTTCTATAAGAAGATTCTCGGCGCCAAGGTCAACATGCGGATGACGTTCAAGGACAACCCGGAGGCCGGCAAGGGCGGCGAGGGTTGCCAGCCCGGCGCCGGCACCGAAGACAAGGTCATGCACATGGAGTTCCAGATCGGCGACAGCGTGATCATGGCCTCCGACGGCCGCTGCTCGAACCAGCCCGACTTCCATGGCTTCGCCCTGTCGATCAACTATCCTGACAAGGCTGCGGTCGAAAAGGCCTTCAACGGCCTGAAGGAAGGCGGCCAGGTAGTGATGCCGCTGGACAAGACTTTCTTTGCCGACCAGTTCGGCATGGTCACCGACCGCTTCGGCATCATGTGGATGCTGCTGTCGGCACCGAAGTAAGCCGCGCATCGCGCAGTTTTCCCGGCAGCGACGCGCCCCTTGAGCATAAGGGCTTACAATGCGCCGCCTGCCGGAGAAACCACGCCATGGACGATCGCATCAACGAACTCGAAATCAAGCTCGCCTTCCAGGAAGACCTGCTTGATACCCTGAACAGCACCGTGGCGCGCCAGCAGCAGCAGATCGACCTGCTGCAGGAGCAGTTCCGCGCGCTGTACCAGCAGGTGCGCAGCGCCGCCACCACCGCGGCCGAAGCCGATCCCCAGCAGGAAATCCCGCCGCACTACTGATCGACGCGGCCCGCGCCATGCAGGCCGATCGCCGATGTGACGGAACGCCACCCCGCCCGCGCGGTCTGACAGGCTGGCTCCATTCACCGCCGCCCTCGACAGGCGCGCCCCATCCGCCACATGCGTCTGAAACTTTCCCTGCTGATTGCCGCCGCCTGCGTCGCTGGTGCCTCCTCGGCACTGGCCGGCTACAACATCTGGACCGGCGAGTACTCCCTCTCCCGGCAGGAACTGCAGACCGCGCTGGACCAGCGCTTCCCCGCCACGCTGCGCTACGCCGAAGTCGTCAGCGTGCAGCTCAGCCATCCCCGGCTGGTGCTGGACGAGGCCAACAACCGCGTCACCACCCATGTCGACGCACGCCTGACCAACGCCTTGCTGCCCTCCCCGCCGGTAGACGGCAAGCTCGCGCTGAACAGCGGCGTGCGCTACGACCCGGCCAAACGCGCGGTGCTGCTCGACAACCCGACCGTACAGCAGGTGGAAGTCGCCGGCATGGGGCAATACCGCGAGCAGCTCAACGCCATCGGCGCTGTGGTTGCGCAGCAATTGCTGAAGGACTATCCGGTCTATACGTTCAAACCCGAAGAACTGCGCGTCGGCGGCAAGGACGTGGAGCCGGGGGCGATTACCGTGGGCAAGGATGAGGTGCGGGTGGAGGTGAAGCAGCGGTAGGCATAGCCTGCGGGCCAGGCTCGCTCCTTCTTCCTCTACCTCAACCCCGGCCACCTCTGAACACCACCCCCAACCCCGCCAGCACCGCCCCCATCCCCGCCATCGCCAGCGGCGCCATGCGGTTGCCCAGCAGCAGGTAGTCGAGCACCGCCGTGCCCGCCGGCACCAGGTAGAACAGGCTGGTGACGTTGACCAGATTGCCCGCGCGGATCAGGCGGTAGAACAGCAGCGTCGCGCCGATCGAAATGACCAGCGCCAGCCACAACAGCGGCGCAGCAAAAGCCAGCGAAGCATCGAAGGCGAAGGGCTGGAAAGGCAGGCACAGCAGGCAGGCCGCGAGGCTCACGCCGTATTGCAGCGGCAGCACTTCTGCGGGTGCGCGCGTGATGCGCTTCTGCAGGATGGCGCCGACGGTCGTGCTGGCGAGCGAGGCCAGCGCGCACAGCACGCCTGCCAGCGACAGCCTGGCCAGCAGCAGGCTGTCCGCCACCACCATGGACAGCCCGGCGAGCGCGAGGGCCAGGCCCGCCATGCGAGCGGCGCTGAAGCGCCGCTCGGTCAGCAGCAGCGTCAGCATCGGCTGGGCACCAAGCACGGTGGCGAGCACGCCGGGTGTCATGCCGTGGTCGAGTGCAAGGAAGTAAAAGACGGAGTAGCCGCCGATCAGCAGCAAGCCGGTCAGGGCGGTGTACCGCCACTCGCCGCGCGGCGGCAGCAGGCGGTGCCTGGCCAGGCCGATCGCGCCCAGCACGGCGCAGACCAGCGCGAAGCGCAGCGTCAGCAAGGCGAAGGGCGTGGCGTGGTCTAGGGCCAGCCGGGCGGCGATGGCGCCGCTGCTCCACAGCAGCACGAAGAGGGGCGTGGCCCAGGCGGAAGTGTTGGTGGTGCGTGTGCCGGTGGCGCCGTCGAAATGCGCCGTGCAGTCTTTGTCGGTTGTCATGGATGTCATCTGTCGTCAGCTTGGCAGGCTCCGGCGACGCGCATGCGGCCATGGCACGGCGGCAGCGCGCACAGGCGTGCGGCTGCCGTGCGCACAGGCACACGGATGCGGGACTACCGGAGACGAATGAGGCTGGGGGGCGTGCCCGTCAGCCGCGCGGCGGCGGGTGCACACCGCCGATGTGCGGCGGCGGCGCGACAGATGTGAACGCAGGCTGGCGACGCACGCATGGCAACGCGCGGCCCGGGGGCGCGGCGTTGACGGGGCGTTGGCGGTCTGCGGTCATGGCGGGAATTGAAGACTTCGAAGATGTGGTCTGGCGATGCTATGCCTGTGCGGCCATCGCGTCAACGCGATTCGGTTGTGCGCTGCTCCAGCCGGGACACCAGCGCCTGCAGCGTCGGCGCGCATCCGGCTTCCACCTTCAGCGCCAGCATCGCGTCCGCCCGCGTGGTGCCCAGGTTGAGCGCGGCCACGGGCTTGCCCATCTGTCCGGCCCAGACGCAGAAGCGGTAGCCGGAATAGACCATCAGCGACGAACCGACCACGAGCATGGCATCCGCTGCTTCCAGCGCCGCGCGGGCGGCATCTACCCGCGGGCGCGGCACGGATTCGCCAAAGAACACCACGTCCGGCTTGAGGATGCCGCTGCAGCGCCCGCACTCGGGCACGCGGAACTGCGCGAACAGCGGCGATTCGAAATGCACGTCGCCATCGGCGGCGGGCTCGGCGATCACGTCGCGCAGCGCGGCGTTCTGTGCCAGCAGCCAGTCCTGCAGGCCGGCGCGGTCATGGCGCGTGCCACAGTCCAGGCAGATGGCGCTGGCCAGGCTGCCATGCAGTTCGATCACACCCTCGCTGCCGGCGCGCTGGTGCAGGCCGTCGACATTCTGCGTGACCAGCGCCGTGAGCCGGCCGTGCGCGCCAAGGCGCGACAGCGCATGGTGCGCGGCATTGGGCCGCGCCTGCCACGCCACCGGCCAGCCCAGCATGCTGCGCGCCCAGTAGCGCTGGCGCCCCGCGTGCGAGCCCAGGAAGGCCTGCAGCGTGATCGGCTGCGAGCGCTGCCACTGGCCGCGCGCGTCACGGTAGCCGGGAATGCCGGAATCGGTGCTGATACCCGCGCCGGTCAGCACGAACAGGCGCGGGTGGCGCTGCACGAAATCGAACAGCGCGGACGTCGGGTGCGGGAGTTGCAGCGGCTCGCTCAATTTGCCGGATCCTCGGCATGACGCGCCGCCTGGCGCGCTTCCCAGGCGCGCAGCTCCTCGCGGTAGCGGTCCATTTCCTGGTAGTAGTAGTCGAAGATGCAGGGATCGCAGCCGGAGCCGCAGCACTCGTCATCGCCGGGCCGCTCTGGCGGCACCGGGCGGGGGTCGTCGGGGGACACGGCAGGGGACGCTTGGGACACTGACAGTTCGCGAACAGGCGCGTTGGCGGATCAACCGCCAGTATATTCCCGCCGGCCCCGGCCTGCCGCCGGACCCCTCAGTGGCTGAGCAGCCCTTCGCCGACCGGGATCACCAGCGCCGTGCCCGCCAGGCAGGCGATGTCGTCCTCGGCAAGCCGGCGCGACACCACGCTGGCCAGCCTGGCGCCGATGCGGGCAAGTTCGGCGGCGTCGGCCAGGTAGACGGCGTCGATCACGCTCTGGTCGAACTGCAGGGTCGCGCTCAGGCGGCAGCGTCCGGGCGAGCCGGCCGGCTCGGCCTGCCAGCTGACCTGCACCTGATTGCCGTCGCTGCGGTGGTATTCGGCCGACATCGGAAACAGCCGGCAGGTATGCGCGCGGGCCCACTCGACCAGGGCAGTCATGGCGATTCCCCTTTGGCGGGACAGCGCGTCCGCCGGTACGCCGCGTCAGCGGCTCAGTACATGGTAGAGCCAGTCGTGCGCGCGTGCCGGCACGCCCAGCGCGCTGGCATCGATGCGCCGCCCCTGCACCCGCAGTGTGCCTTCGTGCAGGGCATCAACCGCTGCCTGGGCATCCGGGAACCTCCCCATCACGCCATTGCCCAGCATCAGCATCCAGTCCTTCTCGCGGGGAATGAGCGTGAGCTGTCCCGCTGCGGTCTGGCAAAAGAAATAACCGTACATGCAACCCCCAAGCACCTCGCCTGTGTCCATCTTAGAGCAGGGCACCATGGGGCCGCGTGCCGATCTGCACGCTTCCGAACGGCGTGATGAATTGTTTTTGCACGGCCGCGAGGGGGCGGCCAGAATGCCGCATTTTGCCCGAAGATAGGCGGACCTCCCCGCGCGGCTGATGCCGGGCCGGGCTACTGCCGCCCGTTGCGGCCGACAGCGAACCCCACGGTGCCATGAAGGCAGCCTCATTCCATTGCTTGCACAAACTGCTCGTGCCGGCGGTCCTGGCACTGGCTGCGGGCTCGGTCCTGGCCGCTGAGCCGGCATCCATGCCGACGGCCTCGGGCATCGAGCTGCCCGCAAACCAGGCCGCGGCAGCCACGCCGCAGGTGGCCGCGGGCGCGCGCCCCCGCATCTGCCTGGTGCTCTCGGGCGGCGGCGCGCGCGGCGCGGCCCATATCGGCGTGCTCAAGGTGCTGGAGGCGATGCGCATCCCGGTCGACTGCATCGCAGGCACCAGCATGGGTTCGCTGGTGGGGGGCGCCTATGCCACCGGCATGGCTCCCGCCGAAATGGAGCGGCTGGTCGGCGGCCTGAGCACCGACAGGATCTTCAAGGAACGCCCGCCGCGCCAGGACCTGACCATCCGGCGCAAGCAGGACGATTTCACCAACCTGTTCACGCCCGAGATCGGAGTGCAGGCCAGCGGCCTCTTGCTGCCCAAGGGCGCGGTCTCGGGCGTGCAGTTGGAGACCGTGCTGCGCCAGCTGGCCAAGGTGCCCGGCTACCGGGACTTCGACCAGTTTCCGATTCCCTACCGCGCTGTCGCCACCGACCTGGTGGCAGGCACGCCGGTGGTGTTCAGCCAGGGCGAGCTAGCCAACGTGATGCGCGCCAGCATGTCGGTGCCGGGCGCGGTGGCGCCGGCCGAGTACGAGGGGCGGCTGCTGGTCGACGGCGGCCTGACCGACAACCTGCCGGTGGACGTGGCGCGCAGGATGGGCGCCGATATCGTGATCGCGGTGAACCTGGGCACGCCGCTGATGAGGCGTGAGGAACTGACCTCGATCATCGGCGTGACCGGCCAGATGCTCAATATCCTGACCGAGCAGAACGTGCGTGCGTCGCTGGCCTCGCTGCGGCCCACCGACGTGCTGATCGAGCCGGCGCTGGGCGATTTTTCCGCGACCGACTTCGACCATCTGCCGGCAACCATCCCCATCGGCGAGGCTGCCGCGCGCAAGGTCGCCGACCGCCTCGCGCCGCTGGCGCTGCCGCCGGCGCAATATACACAACTGCGCGCCAGGCAACAGGCGGTGCAGCCGCCTGACACCCGCCCGGTCGATGAGATCCGGCTGGCGCCGCTGCAGCGCGTCAACCCGGACTACGCCACCGCGGTGATGGAAACCAAGCCCGGGCAGCCGGTCGACCAGGCCACGCTGGACCAGGACATGCGCCGCCTGTTCGGCACCGGCGACTTCGAGCACGTCAACTACGGCATCCTGGAAGAGCCCGGCAAGCGCGTGCTGGCGGTCAATGCGGTGGAGAAATCCTACGGCCCCGACTACCTGCGCTTCGGGCTCGGGCTGAGCTCGGATTTCCGCGGCGATGCCTACTTCAACCTGGTGGGCAGCTACCGGCGCACCTGGCTCAATGCGCTTGGCGCCGAATGGCGCACCGATGCGCAGGTGGGCCAGACCTCGTCGCTGATCAGTGAGTTCTACCAGCCTCTGGATACGCGCCAGTATTTCTTTATCGCGCCGCGCATCGAGCTGGAGCGGCGCCCGGTCAATGTCTTCCAGGGCAGCACGCGCATCGCCACCTATGACCTGCGCCGCTTTGACGTCGCGCTGGACGCGGGCAGCCAGTTCACCAAGTACGGCGAGCTGCGCGTGGGCTTGCAGACCGGCGCGGAACACGCCACGCTGAGCACCGGCCCGGAGTCGCTGTCGCCAGGCCCGGGCAATATCCGGCGCGGCGCCATCACCGGGCGGCTCATCTTCGACCAGCTCGACAGCGTCGACTTCCCGCGCTTCGGCTATGCGGCCCGGTTTCACATCTACGGCTCGCAGCCGGGGCTGGGTGCCGACCAGGCTTATGTCAAGGCGCAGGCGGACGGCATCTATGCCCACTCGTTCGGCGACAACACGGTCTCGCTGGCCTTCAAGGTCGGCAGCAATATCGGCGGCAAGCCGCTGCCGCGCTATGACCTGTTCCAGTGGGGCGGCTTCCTGCAGCAATCCGGTTATGCCACCGGGCAACTGCTGGGCGGCAACCTGCAGTTTGCGCGGCTGGTCTACTACAACAAGCTGGCGCGCCAGACCCTGCTGCAAGGCGTGTACGCAGGCTTTTCGCTGGAGGCGGGCCGCATGGGCGACCCGCTGGTGCCGGGGAGCCCGACCGGGCTGCTCAAGTCCGGCTCGGTCTTCCTGGCGCTGGACAGTCCGCTGGGCCCGCTTTACCTGGCCTATGGCCGCGCCGCCGCAGGCACATACAGCTTTTACCTGTTCCTGGGTAAACCCTTCTGAGCCGGTCAGCATAAGCATCCAGAAAATGTGAGCCGGCCGCACCCTACCAAAGTTGTATGTAATGTCTTAATTCAAATGTCTATACTTTTTACGTCACCAAGACCCCCTCTTGAATGACGACCTTCCCCGGTCGCCGCTCCCCAGCGGCGACATTTTTTTTGGGCGCCCGCCTGGCATGCGGCGCCTATGATCCGCGCCTCGGGCTGCACTGGCGGGCGCTCCGCGCCTTTGCTGCACCAGCGGGCACGGCGTGTGCGGCCTGTCGCGGGGCTCGGTGCGCTCGCTGGCCGCCACGGTGACCTTCATGGCGGCGGGCTTCCTGACGGTGCTGGTGCAGCGCCATTGGCTGGGAGGCTGACCGATGGGCACGCTCTTCTCATTGCTGGCCGGGCTGGTTTCGGCATCGGCCTGATCCTGTCCGGCATGGCCAACCCGACCAAGGGGCCTGGGACCCGTCGCTCGCCTTTGTCATGGCCGGCGCGATCCTGGTGGGAGTGGTGGCCTTCGCACTGGCGCGCCGGCGCCAGCGCTCCTGGCTGGGGCTGTCGATGCAGTGGCCGGCGCTGGCCGCGGTCACGCCGCGGCTGGTGCTGGGCAGCGCCGCGTTCGGCGTGGGCTGGGGCCTCGCGGGCTTCTGCCCGGGCCCGGCGCTGGTGGCGCTGGGTGCCGGCTATGCCAAGGCCTGGGGCTTTGTCGGCGCCATGCTGGCTGGCATGGCGCTCTACGAGATCGCGGAGCGGCGCGGGCGTTGATGCCGTGCAGCATCCGGCCCGCGTGCCATGCGGGCGATGCGCGCATGCAGCAAAGGCTGGCCCCTGGCGGCCAGCCGGTTTAAGATTGCGCGATTATCGGACAACAAGCCCAGACAACACACCTCCCAATGGACGTCCTCCGCCCCCTCGGTCTTGGCCATGCACAGGCCGACACCGTCCGCGTTGCCCGGCCCCAGGCCGACCTGCTCGCCAGTTTTGCCGGCGATCCCAACTTCATGCTGTCGCTGGCGCGCGGGCTGACCGTGCTGGAGGCGTTCTCGGAACGCAAGCGCCCGCTGACGATCTCGCAGGTGGCGCAGCGCACGCAGCTGTCGCGCGCCTCGGTGCGGCGCTGCCTCTATACGCTGGAACAGCTCGGCTACGTCAGCCAGCAGGACGGCCAGTTCGCGCTGCGGCCGCGCGTGCTGCACCTGGGCCACGCGTATTTCTCGTCGACCTCGCTGGTGTCTCTGGCGCAGCCGATCCTGGACAACCTGAGCGCGCGCATCCACGAGACCTGCACGCTGGCGATCCTGGACGGCACCGACATCCTGTACCTGGTGCGCTCCGAAGTGCAGCGGGTGCTGAACTATTCGCTAGGCATGGGCAGCCGCCTGCCGGCCTACTGCACCTCCAACGGCCGGCTGCTGCTGGCGCACCAGCCCGCCACGGTGCTGGACGGCTTCTTCGAGCACGCCGAACTGCGCCCGCGCACGCTGCAGACCAAGGTCTCGCGCCAGGAGCTGGAAGCATGCTTCGAGCGCGCCCGCGAAGTGGACTACGTGATCGTCGATGAGGAGCTGGAACCGGGCCTGCGCGCGATGGCCGTCCCGGTGCGCTCGGCCTCGGGCATCGTGCTGGCGGGGCTGAGCGTGAGCGTGCGCGCCGCGCGTGTCTCTGAAACAGAGATGATCTCGCGGCTGCTGCCGCCGATACGCGAAGCCGCGGCGGCAATTGGCCGGCTGATCGGCTCCTGATTGCCGCTGACTACCCGGGCAGCCGCACGGGATTGAGGTAAGCCGGGTCCGGGTTGCGCGGCCTCGGCACCAGTGCTTCAGCCCCGGTGCGCCAGTTCCAGCGCAAATACCAGCCGCTGCAGGAAGTTCTCCATGCGCCCGTCCGGATGGATGAAGGCGCAGCCGAAATGGTGGATGGCGCTGTCGTCATGGCCCACCAGCCAGTGGCCAACCACCTGCAGGTCCAGCTCAAGCTTGCCCAGTTCGCGGAAGTCCAGCCGGCACTTGCCGACCGTGGTGCCGACCGGCAGGTGCTCTGCCGAGACCGTCTTCGAGCGCAGCCCCACGCCCGACAGCGACAGGTCGGCGATATCGAGCCCCAGCACGGTCTTGTCCGACATGTGGATCTCGCAGCGGTAGCCCCTGGTCACCAGCGTGCGCGCGCGGAAATGGCGGCGGCGCTGGAAGTGGTAGAGCTTCTCGGGGAATTCGACGACGAAGGCCGGGCCTTCCTCATAGCGCATGGCGGCCGGCTGGCCCACCACAAAGTTGACCGGCACGCCGCGCAACAGCCCCGAGAACGCATTTTCATCCGAGGTCATCAGCGACATCCGCTCGGGTTCCGCGTTGCACCAGTCGAACACGAAGGTGCGGTCGACCGGGTCGACGTGCAGGACCGACGTGACGAACTGGTGCCCGGTGCGGGTGCGCACGCTCAGCATGCACTTCTGCCAGGACAGGTCGCGCAGCACGGTGCCGATCTGCGAGTTGTGCGTCAGGCGATAACGGTCATCCGCCGGCTCAATGTCGGATTCGGCGCCGTTATCGGCTGGCCCGGAGGCATCGTGCTGATTCATGGATTCACGCAACATCTGGAGTGGCTGGGATCGCCGGGTACGGGGGCTTCGGCCTGCCGGCCGCGCGCATGTTAAGCGCGTGTCCCGATGCCCGGCAAGACGCATGCTCTCACTTCGGCAGATCTGTGGCAGAACTTGAGCACAGACTTCCGGGGGGTAGCGCGCACGGCGCTTTCAGGCGTCCGGGGGTAAAGGCGGCGGCGCAGCAAGCGTTGCCTGCGCCTCTTCGCGCAACCATGCCAGCAGCACCAGCCGGCGCGTGTCGTGTTCAAACGGCGCGGGCGACAACAAATGATAGGCCGTTCCGTCGGCAACGAAGCCGAACGGCGCGGCCAGCCGGCCATCGGCGATCTCGTCGGCGGCCATCAGCTGCGAGGCCATGGCCCAGCCCAGCCCCGCTGCGGCGGCCTGCAGGCTGAGGTAGAAATGTTCATACCAGGCGTCGCCGTCGCACTGCACGGTGGGGGCGGCATCGCCGCGCACCGCCTGCCAGCGCTGCCATGCCTCGGGCCGCGTGCGCGTATGCAGCCGCGCCGGGACCGTGGCTGCCCCCTGCGCAAGCTGTGGCCGGCACACCGGCCCCACCCGTTCCTGCGCTACCTCGCGCGCGTGCCAGCGCGCATCGAAGGCAAAGTCATTGCGCCGCAGTGCCAGGTCGGCGCCGCTGCGGGTGAAGTCGATCGGCCCGCCCGCAGCCATCAGGTGCAGCGGGATATCGGGATGGCGCGCGGCAAAGCGCGGCAGCCGCGGGATCAGCCAGCGCATGGCGATGGTCGGCTCGCATGACAGCACCAGCGCTCGCCCCGGCGGCTGCGTGCGGATGCGCGCGGCGGCGCCGGCCAGCACCTCCATCGATTGCGTCGATGCCGCGAACAGCGTGCGCCCCGCCTCGGTCAGGAAGACGCCGCGGTTGCGCCGCTCGAACAGCGCCACGCCCAGCGTGTCCTCGAGCTGGCGGATCTGCCGGCTGACCGCGCCATGGGTCAGGTGCAGTTCCTCCGCCGCCCGGACAAAGCTTTCGTGGCGTGCCGCGGCCTCGAAGAATCGGATCCAGCCCAGCCAGTGCATCAGTCAGTTTTTCTCACGTAATTGC
Source organism: Cupriavidus sp. GW823-FHT07B10 (assembly GCF_058794355.1). Lineage (NCBI taxonomy): Bacteria > Pseudomonadati > Pseudomonadota > Betaproteobacteria > Burkholderiales > Burkholderiaceae > Cupriavidus > Cupriavidus sp. GW823-FHT07B10. Next base: position 454,973 of record NZ_JBXAGS010000003.1, on the reverse strand, counting down.
GCGAGTATATATCGGTTGTGGCGGCGCTTTCCGGCACGCAGAATTGGGTACGCCCGGATCTCGCGATGTGGCGATCTCCGGATAACTACAACGTAACCTGACAGAAAATGCCCCCAATCGCCGAATCCCTGGCGGTCGCCGCCGTGACCGTGCTGGCCGTTGTCAGTCCGGGCCCGGACTTCGCCATGGTGACCCGCAACAGCTACCTGTACGGCCGCCGCGCCGGCCTGCTCAGCGCCCTCGGAATCGCGCTGGGGGTGCAGGTGCATGTGCTCTATACGATGTTCGGGGTGGCGCTGCTGATGGCTCATGCGCACAGCATGCTGACGGTGGTGAAGATGCTGGGCGCGGCCTACCTGGTGTGGATCGGCGTCCAGACCCTGCGCAACCGCGAGGCGCTGGCAGCAGACCTGCAAGGTGCGCGCACGCTGCGGCCGTGGGCGGCGCTGCGCATGGGCTTCCTGACCAATGCGCTGAACCCGAAGACCACGCTGTTCGTGGTCAGCACCTACACCCAGGTGGTCGGTGCGCACACACCGGTGCCGGTGCAATGGGCTTATGGCGGATTCATGTCGGTGGCGCACCTGGCGTGGTTCAGCCTGGTGGCGTGCGTATTCACCGCGCCGGCGCTGCGCGCGGCGATGCTGCGGCGCCAGCGGCTGCTGGACCGCACCATCGGCTCGGCCTTGTGCGGGCTGGGCGTGGCGCTGGGGCTCAGCAACCTGGCGTAGGGCCAGCCTGCGTCAGTGGCCAGGCCTGGCGCACGAGATGCTGGGGACCTTGCGGGCCGAGCCGGCTTTCGAACAGCACCAGCCGCTGCACGTGCCAGGGCTCGCTGGCCAGCGTGCGGTGCGTGTCGAGCCAGGCGCGCAGCACGCTTTCGGGCACTGACGGCTTGCAGCGCGCCAGCGTCAGGTGCGGATGGAAGCGCCGCCGCTCTGGGGTAATGCCCGCGGCCCCGGCCAGCGCCTGCCCGACATCGGCGTGCAGGGCGCGCAGCGCGTCCAGGCCGGGACCTGGCGCCAGGCCTGCCCACAGCACCGAACCCTGGCCGCTGCGGAAGCGCCCGGTACCGGCCGCCTGAAGCAGGAAGGCAGGCGCGCGGATGCTGTCGAGCGCGGCCTCCAGCGCGGCGCCAGGCACGTTGCACTCACCCAGGAAGTGCAGGGTCAGGTGGACCTGCTCTGGCGCTGCCGGCCGCACACCATGCGCGGGCGGCAGGGTCGCCAGCAGCCTTGCCGCCAGCGCGGGCGGGACTTCCACGGCAATGAACAGGCGCGGCATGGCAGCGCGGCCAGCGCCATCAGCCGGGCGTGGTGCCGACGCCTTCGCGCTGCAGCAAGGCGCGCTTGCGCTCGATGCCGCCGGCGTAGCCGGTCAGCGCGCCGGCGCTGCCCAGCACGCGATGGCAGGGCACGATCACCGACAGCGGGTTGCGTCCCACCGCGCCGCCGACTGCGCGCGCATGCGTGGGCGGCAGGCCCAGGGCGCGGGCCAGTTCGCCGTACGACGCGGTCTCGCCGCAGGGGATGGCCAGCAGCGCCTCCCACACGCGCTGCTGGAACGGGCTGCCGGCAAAGCGCACCGGCACGGTGAAGGTATCGCGGCGGCCGGCGAAATATTCGGCCAGTTCCGACGCGGCGCGGTCGAGCACCGCGGCATCGGCCGGCGGCACGTCGCGGCTGTCGGCAATGCCCGCGGGATGGTATTTCTGCCCGGCGAAGAAGAGGCCGGTCAGGTGTGCGCCTTGCACGCGCAGCAGGATGGTGCCGAGCGGGCTGTCGATATGGCGATAGCTGGTCATGTGATCGTCTCCGGTGCGGCCGCGGCGCTGGCCGCGTCCTTCATCGCTTCGTAGCGATGCCACAGGTGGATGGCGGCGTAGGCACGCCACGGTGCCCATTGCGCGGTGCGCTCGTGCATCGCGCGCACGGTACTGACGCCCAGCACCTTGCGCAGCGCATAGTCGGTGCCGGGGAACGCATCGGGCCAGCCCAGCGCGCGCATGGCGACATACTGCGCGGTCCAGTCGCCGATGCCGTCGACCTCGCGCAGCGCCGCCACGGTCAGTTCCGGCTGCGCGTGCGCATCGAGGGCCAGCGTGCCGTTGGCCACGCGCTGCGCCAGCGCCAGCAGCGTGCGCGCCTTGCCCGCCGACACCCCGGCATCGCGCAAGCCTTGCTCTGGCAGTGTGGCAATGGCGGCGGCACTCGGGAACGTGTAGCGCAGGCCGTCCGGGGGCGTGCCGTCCAGCGCCTGTCCCGCGTGCCGCGCCAGCGCGCCCAGGATGCGCCGCGCCTGCACCACCGAGATCACCTGCCCCACCACCGCGCGCACCGCGATCTCGAAGCCATCGACGCTGCCCGGCAGGCGCACGCCCGGCATGGCCTCGGCAAGCTCGCCCAGGTGCCGGTCCACCACGTCCGGGCGGCAGCCCAGGTCGCACAGGCGGCGCACCTTGCCCAGCGCCTGCGGAATGACGCGCGCCAGCGAGGCCGACAACGTCACGCGCAGCACCAGCCGGCGCGGCACGTGTTCGATCCGTACCCAGCCGGTGTGCGTGCTGCCGCCGGCATCCACCAGCAGCGTGCGCATATAGGTGCCGTCCCGGATCGCCTCGATGCCATCCACCGCGCGGGTAGCCAGGAAACGCAGCCATGCCTCCCAGGCAAACGGCGGGCGGTAACCCAGGTCGAACACCAGCCGGTCGGCCACGCCGTCGGCGGCGCGGCGGCGCAGCGCCAGCGGCGTCAGGCCGTAGCGGGTCTTCAGCACATCGTTGAAGCGGCGCACGCTGCCGAAACCCGCCGCCAGCGCCACTTCGGTCACCGGCAGCGCGGTGTCGGCCAGCAAGCGCTTGGCCAGCAGCAGCCGCTGCGTCTGCGCGTACTCAAGCACCGACACGCCGAACTGCGCATCGAACAGGCGCCGCAGGTGCCGCTCGGTCACGCCGATGCGCACCGCCAGCGTGGCCACGCTGCCTTCGGCCATGAAGCCCTCGTCGATCAGCGTGGCCGCTGCCTGCGCCAGCCGGCCTGAAATATCGGCCAGCCCATGCCCGGGCGCGAGCTCCGGACGGCAGCGCAGGCAGGGGCGGAAGCCATGCTTCTCCGCCGCCGCGGCGCTCTCGTAGAAGGTGCAGTTTTCGCGCTTGGGCGTGCGTACTGCGCACACGGGCCGGCAGTACACGCCGGTCGACGACACGCCCACGAAGAAGCGTCCGTCGAAGCGGCGGTCGTGCGAGGCCACGGCCTTGTAGCAGGTGTCGGGATCGAGGTGCATGACGGCATGCTACCGCTACCGGCAACCGCTTACCCGCTGGATTCGGACATTTCCCTCTGGCGCGCGGGCGTGGGCTGCGGCACAGTTCCTGGCAGGGGCGGCGGCTAGAATGCGCTTCGTGCCTCACCCGCCAACCCACTGCCACCGCCCGCCCGGAGACGCCATGCGCCGCACTGCCCTGCACCTGTCCTTGCTTGCTTCGCTTGCCTGCGCGCCGGCGTTGGCACAGCCGGTGCAGACCGCCCCCACGACGACGCCTGCCATGGCCACGCAGGTGGCATCGGTCGAAGGCATCACCGAATACCGCCTGCCCAACGGCCTGCGCATCGTACTGGCACCGGACGCGGCCAAGGCCACCACCACCGTCAACATCACCTACCTGGTCGGCAGCCGCCATGAGAACTACGGTGAGACCGGCATGGCCCACCTGCTCGAGCACCTGCTGTTCAAGGGCACGCCATCGCTGCCCGGCAAGACCATCCCGACCGAGTTCGCCCGGCGCGGCATGAGCGTGAACGGCACCACCGCGCAGGACCGTACCAACTACTTCGGCACCTTCAGCGCCAACGATGAAAACCTCGACTGGGCGCTGCGCATGGAAGCCGACCGCATGGTCAACAGCGTGATCTCGCGTGCCGACCTGGACAGCGAGATGACGGTGGTGCGCAACGAGATGGAAATGGGCGAGAACAGCCCCGGGCGCATGCTGATGCAGCAGACCATGGCCGCCGCCTACCGCTGGCACAACTACGGCAAGGCCCCGATCGGCGCGCGCAGCGATGTCGAGCACGTCAGCATCGACGGCCTGCGCGCCTTCTATCGCCGCTACTACCAGCCCGACAACGCGGTGCTGGTGGTGGCCGGCAAGTTCGATCCCGCCGCCACGCTGGCACGCATCGAGCGCTACTTCGGGCCAATCCCGCGCCCGACGCGCGTGCTGCCGCCCGAGCATACCGTCGAGCCCGCACAGGAAGGCGCGCGCGAACTGGTAGTGATGCGCCCCGGCGACAACAGCCTGGTCGCCGCGCAATACCACGTCAGCCCGGGTGCGCATCCGGACAGCACGGCACTCTCGCTGCTGACCCTCATCCTCGGCGATACGCCGGGCGGGCGGCTGTACAAGGCACTGGTCGAGCGTGGCCAGGCCGTGTCGGTCGGCACCGCGCTCTATGCGATGAAGGACCCGGGGGCACTGCTGCTCATGGTCGAGACGTCCAAAGACCAGCCGCTCGCGGCTGCGCGCGCCGGGCTGATCACGCAGGTCGAGGGCTTTGCCGAGGCGCCCGTGACCGAGGCCGAGCTGGAACGTGCGCGCGTGCGCATGCGCAACGCGTACGAGCACTACATGAACGATCCCGGCGCGCTCGGCGTGGCGCTGTCCGAGGCCATCGCCAAGGGCGACTGGCGCCTGTTCTTCCTGGCGCGCGACCGCATCGAGACCACCACGCTGGCAGACGTGCAGCGCGTGGCGCTGAACTACCTGCAGGCCTCGAACCGCACCGTGGGCGTGTTCCTTCCCGCCGAGCAGCCGTCGCGCGCGCAGGTGCCGCCGGCGCCCGATGTCACGGCCATGGTCAGCGGCTACCAGGGCAGGCAGGCGATGGCCGCGGTGGCGGCATTCGATCCCAGCCCCGCCAATATCGAGGCCCACACCACGCGCCAGACGCTGGCCAACGGCATGCAGCTGGCGTTGCTGCCCAAGCCGGCGCGCGGTGAAGTGGTGCACGGCGCGCTGGTGCTGCGCATCGGCGACACGCAGAGCCTGCAGGGGCTGACCACGGTGGGCGCGCTGACCGCCTCCATGCTCCGGCGCGGCGCGGCTGGCATGGACCGCCAGCAGATCGCCGACCGCATCGAGGCGCTGCGCGCACGCGTCGGCATCTCTGGCGGCTCTGAGCGCGTGACCGTCAGCTTCGAGACGCGCCGCGCGCACCTGCCGGAACTGCTGGCCCTGCTGCGCGACCTGCTGCGCGCACCGACCTTCCCCGAGGCGGAGTTTGAGACGCTGCGCAAGACCAGCATCGCGGAGATCGAGAGCATCCGGCGCGAGCCGGGCGTGATGGCGTCTAACGCGCTGGGCCGCCATGGCGACCCCTACCCCGCTGGCGACCCGCGCCATGCGCGCACCTTTGCCGAGAACATCGCCGACCTGCAGGCCGCCACCCTGGCGCAGGTGCGCGACTTCCACGCGCGCTTCTATGGCGCGGGCCATGCGCAACTGAGCCTGGTGGGCGACTTCGATGCCGCGGCCGCGGCCGCGCAGGCAGCGCAGCTGTTCGGCGACTGGAGCGCGCAACAGCCCTACGCGCGCGTCGAGCGCCCCTTTGTGCCGATCCCGCCGGCGGAGTTCACGCTGCCCGCGCCGGGCAAGGCCAATGCCATCTACCTGGCCTCCACGCCGATCGACCTGACCAACGACGCGCCGGACTATGCGCTGATGATGATTGCCAACCGCGTGCTCGGCGGCGCCAGCCTGCGCGGCCGCCTGGCTGACCGGCTGCGGCAGCGGGAAGGCCTGAGCTATGGCGCGAGCAGTTGGGTGCAGGTGGGCGCGCTCGACCGCGCGGGACGCTTCGGCCTGCAGGCGCAATACGCACCGCAGAACCTGCCGCGCCTGCAACGCGCCGTGACCGAGGAGCTGGAGCGCTTCGTGCGCGACGGCATCACCGCGCAGGAACTGGCCGAGGCCGTCAGCGGCCTGCTGCAGCAGGGCATGGTCAGCCGCAGCAACGACGCCGCGCTGGCCGGCGCGCTGGCCAACCAGCTCTACCTGGGCCGCACCATGGCCTTCACCGCCGAACTCGAAGAGCGCCTGCGCAACGCCACGCCGGACGCCGTCAACGCGGCCATTCGGCGTTACATGCAGCCAGGCACGCTGTCGCGCGTCTATGCTGGCGACTTCAGCGGCGCACCGGCGCAGGCGGGCGCAACCGGCAGCGGAAGTGGCTCCGGCGCGGCCGGCAGCACAGGCAACGAAGCGGCCGGCGCGGCACCGCAGGCGCAGCCCTGACATACGCGGGAAACAATATTCGGCTGCACTGGCGAAAGGCCGCAGGCGCGGCCAGCGCAACATCGCAGCGGCAAGGCAGGGAGCGCTCGGCAGGCGTCCGGTGCAAGCCCCTTGCCGCGACCCCGGGTTGACTGTATATTCGTACAGTATAAGTCGATATAAGAGGTGTGGATGTCAATCGTGCGAGCTGGCAGCAAGGCAGAAGCGCTCAGGCTTCTGGCCTCGGAAGGTGTGCTGGCGCTTGAGCTGGACTACGAGACAGGATGGCAGGATGCCGTCGAACTCGGCAGGCTCGGAGAAAAGCGCGGTATCAAGGTGCAGTATCGCGGACAAGAAAGCATCGCCGTCCGTTCCCGCGAAGCCCTGATCGAAGGGCTGGCCAAACCCAAGGCCACGTTCCGTCAACGCAATCTCTATTGCCAGTTCGATCTCGGCACGCTGGCGGACCATGAACTGCTCGACCTCGAGGCCAAGGCCACGCGGCTCGGGGACTATATCCTCGCCGGCCACCTGCTGCGCGATGTCGATGGCGTGTGGCCGCAATAAGCGGCTTGCGCGCACGCCGGGCCACTAGAAGAGAAAAAGCCGCCATGCAGGCGGCTTCCGTCATATTGCGCTGAGCACGTTCTTCGTGCCCGATGCCCCGGTCAATGCCACACCCGCGTGGCGTTGGCCCAACGCGCCGCGCACGACGACTGCGCTACGGCCGCGTCGATCGTTTCGTTGGCGGCCTCCGCCGCCGGCACCGTCGCGGCAACATCCAGCGCGGCGCGCCACAGCACCGCCGACACCAGCGTCTTGCATTGCCGCCGTTCGCCATGCGCAAGCGCGAGCAGCCGCTCATAGCCGTCCAGCACGATCAGCCGGTCACCACGGCGCGGATGCAGCGACAGCGTGTAGAGGTGGTCAGACTCGCATTGCAGGCTGCCGCCGCTGACCGCGACCACGATTGCACCCGGCAACGCAATGCCGCTGGCCTGGACCTCGCCACGCAAGCGCGCCAGGTGCGCGTGCGCGCGTGGATCGCAGGTGCCGCCCACACCGCCCGCCATCTCTGCCGGCAGCGCGCAGAGCGCCATCAGCTCGGCCGGCGAAACCGCCAGCGTATAGGCCTGCAGCGTGGGACGATAGGTTGCCACCACGGCGCGCAGCCGGTGCGGCGCATCGCCATCATGCCCTGCCTGCAGCGGGCTGTCCGGCCCGCGTAACTGCATCGTGTTCATGTCGACTCCTGCCGCGCGGGGCGTTTACCTGGTCAGTCGCGCAGCAGTTGCTTGGCGATGATCAGCTGCTGGATCTGCGTGGTGCCTTCATACAGGCGCAGCAGGCGCACGTCGCGGTAGAAGCGCTCGGCCTTGTACTCGGCGATATAGCCGGCGCCGCCATGGATCTGCACCGCGCGGTCGGCCACGCGGCCCACCATCTCGGTACAGAACATCTTGGTGCACGAGGCCAGCATGCTGACCTCCGGATCGCTCTTGCCGGCGGGCTTGGCGTCGTAGCGCTGGGCGCAGTCGCGCACCATCGACAGGCCGGCGTAGAGCTCGGCCTGGCTGTCGGCCAGCATCGCCTGGATCAGCTGGAAGTCGCCGATGGGCTTGCCGAACTGCTTGCGCTCCCTGGCATAGGCCACAGCGTCGGTGATCAGGCGATGCGCCATGCCGCAGGCCAGCGCCGAGATATGCAGGCGGCCGCGGTCGAGCACCTTCATCGCGGTCTTGAAGCCCACGCCCGGCACGCCGCCGATGATATTGGCGGCCGGCACGCGCACGTTCTCAAGCACCACGTCGCAGGTCTTGGTGCCGCGCTGGCCCATCTTCTTGTCCGGCTTGCCCAGCGAGATGCCCGGGGTGTCGGCCGGCACGATGAAGGACGAGATGCCCGAAGCGCCCGCGCCGCCGGTGCGCGCCATCAGCGTGAAGGCGCCGGCGCGCGGTGCGTTGGTGATGAAGCGCTTGGTGCCGTTGATGACATAGTGGTCGCCATCCAGCTCCGCCTTGGTCTGCAGCGAGGCCGCGTCGGAACCCGCATTGGGCTCGGTCAGCGCGAACGAGATGATCAGCTCGCCGCTGGCGATGCGCGGCAGGTACTGCTGCTTCTGTTCCTCGGTGCCATCCATCAGGATGCCTTGCGAGCCGATGCCGACGTTGGTGCCGAACACCGAGCGGAAGGCTAAGGCGGTATGGCCCAGGTCGTAGACCACATCGCATTCCTGCGACATCGACAGGCCGATGCCGCCGTAGTTCTCGGGGATGGAGATGCCGAACAGGCCCATCTCCTTCATGTCCGCGACGATCTCGGCGGGCACGTCGTCGGTTTCCTCCAGCGTGTCTTCGGCGGGCTTCAGGCGTTCGTCGATGAAGCGCTGCACCGAGGCGCGCAGCAGGGCAAAGGATTCTTGGTCAAGGGCCATGATGATTCTCCGGGTCAAGCCAGTGCGTCAGTCTGGCCGCCTATGGTACGCTGGTCGCGGGATTTGACAATCCACTGAAACTTGGACAGAAGCGTCAGTATAATTTGACAATCGCAGCCGGCCTCAACCCAATGTGGCGGATAACAGGCCCGCCACGCCGATGGCCAGCGCCGCCAGCGCATCGCCCGCGATCAGGCCGCCACCGACCAGCGATGCCGTGCTCATATCCTGCGGCAAACCCCGGGCCGGCCTTGCGGGCCTGGCCACGGCGGCGGCCACGCTCGCCACCACGCCGCCGGCCGCCATCCACCCGGCCGCCGCCAGGTTGACGAAGCCACCGAAAGATGACGCATAGGGCGAAGGCAGGATCACCGCATCGAGCAGGAAATCCGCCACCCGCCCGCGCCGGCTGGCTTGCGCGAAGCGCTGCCACGCCTGCCGGCCGAGGATGGCCTTGCGCAATACCGCGGTAGCCAGGCCGAGCGCGAGGCCCGTTGCCACTGCCACATGCTGGCCGGCACGGCTTTGCGTCAGCCCGTGCAGCACGCCCACGATCTTGTATGTCATGGCCGAGGTCCAGCGCGCCGGCTGCTGGTCGGCCGGCAGGCTGGTCTGGTCCAGCGCCAGCACCGGGTAGGCATGCATGAACAGCCGTGCCATCGCCACCGCAACCAGCGCACCCACGACGATGCCCGCCACCTGGTAGCCGAACTGCACCATGCGGTCGCTGCCCAGGCGCCAGCCGGTGGAGCGGTCCTGCTGCATGTCGCTCGCCTCGGCCGTGGCCACCAGCAAGACCGTGGCGGCGATCAGCCCGACATGGGGCGCGCGCAGCCCGGCGGCGGCCATCAGGATCACGGACAGCACGAAGGCCGACGAGATCGGGTTCTGGTCGACCATGCCGACCGAGATGCCGTTGACCAGCGCAAACACCAGCACCAGCAGCACGGCCATCAACTGGAAACCCAACGGCTGGCCGAACCATGCCACGCCCGCCGCCACCGTGGCCGCGCCCCACAGCAGCGCCCAGGCCGCCACCCAGCCCATGCCCGGCCCGCGCCGCGGCGCAGGGTGGCGGCGCGCGCGCCACTGGCGGCACGCCTGCGCCAGCAGCAAGGCCACATCGACCGCAGCCGCCCCCATGATCATGCCCAGGGCCACCAGGAAGGTGGCCTTGCGATAGGGCTCGCCAGGCGCCATCCAGCCCGCGGCAACAAACCACGGGGTCATGGCCCAGCCGGCCAGCCCGCCCACCAGCGCGGCAATGCCCACGCGCGCGCCGACGATCATCCCGGCGCCGAAGGTCGCGGCCGACAGGTCCAGCGCCGCCAGCCACGGCATGCGCGCGGCGCCCAGGCCGCAGCCCAGGCCCAGTGCCATGCCGCCCCCGAGCCGCGCCACCGAACGCCGCAGCAGCGCCGGATCGGTCAGCGCGCGCAGGATATTGGCCACGGCCAGCCCCGACGGAAAGGTCAGCTGCATCCGGTCCACCAGCAATGGCGTGTACAGCATGCCCACACCCACCCCGAACATGCCGATGCACAGCATGTACAGCACCAGCTGCCACAGCGGCGGCTGCGCCATGCCCAGCCACGCCATCGCCTGCAGCACCACGGCCATGCCGCCCATGCCCGCCACCGACGCCGCCGCGGTCTGGATGTAGTTGGCGCCGTGGCGCCCGGGCGCGCCATAGCCCGCCGTCACCACCGAGCCGAGGATGCCCGCCAGCACCTGCCCGCCGACGAAGAAGCCCAGCGAGAAATTCATATACGCGGCAGCGATGCCGCCCAGCGGGCCCAGCACCAGCATGCCTGCCGCGCCCAGCAGCACGTGGTACTGCCAGCTGCCCGGCGAAGGCAGCCTGGTGGCGCGGGGTGCGGCATCGGTCGGGAGCGTGGGCATGGCGCAGCGGGCGGGCTGAAGTAGTGTGCCTCTTGCGAAGCATAGGCCAAGGCCGGTCTGCGGCGATGTGCGACTTGTTCCCGACTTTCGCCGGATGGCCGTTTCCCGGCCGGGTTAACACTAGTTTCGTGCGCAACCATCTGGTCGATATAGTTGCGCACACAACTACATCGCAGAGATACTACGACCCCACCATGCCAGACTCCACCGCACCCCACGCCGCAGTGCCGCCGGCACCGCCGCCCTCGTCATCGCGCCCATGGCCGCAGCGCGTGCCGGTACTGATTGCCGGCGGCGGCCCGGTCGGCCTGACGCTGGCCGCGCTGCTGGCGCGCCAGGGCATAGCCGCGCTGGTGGTGGAAGCCGACGACGGCTACTGCGCCGGCAGCCGGGCCATCTGCATGGCGCGGCGTTCGCTGGAGATCCTCGGCTGGGTGGGCGCGGACCGCGCCACCGTCGAAACCGGCCTGCCGTGGGTGGGCGGGCGCAGCTACTACCGCGATGCCGAGGTGCTGCATTTCCGCATGCCCAGCGAGCCCGGCGAGCGCTTCGCGCCGATGGTCAATATCCAGCAGTACTACGTGGAGGCCTTCGCCCACGACGCCGCGCTGCACGGCGCTGCGCCAGCGGATGTGCGCTTCGGCGCGCGCGTGCAAGCAGTACGCCAGCACGGCAGCGGCGTCGTGGCCGAGATCCAGACAGGCGCAGGCGTGGTGCAGGTCGACGCGCAATGGCTGGTGGCCTGCGACGGCGGGCGCAGCACCGTGCGCGAGCAACTGGGGCTGCGCATGAAGGGCACCCAGTACGAAGGCCGCTACGTGATCGTCGATATCGTGCAGAAGACGCGGCGCGAGGTGGAGCGGCTGGCCTGGTTCGACCCGCCTTCCAACCCCGGATCGACCATCCTGATGCACCGCCAGCCTGACGACGTCTGGCGCATCGACTACCAGATCCGCGACGACGAAGACCCTGACGAAGCCGTCAAGCCGGAGAACGTGCTGCCGCGCGTGCAGAGCCACCTCGACATGATCGGCGAGACCGAGCCGTGGCGGCCGTTGTGGATCTCCATCTACAACGCCAAGTGCCTGACCTTGCAGGACTACCGCCACGGCCGCGTGCTGTTTGCCGGCGACGCCGCGCACCTGGTGCCGATCTTTGGCGTGCGCGGGCTCAACTCCGGGCTGGACGATGCCGGCAACCTGGCCTGGAAGCTGGCGTGGGTGCTGCGCGGCCAGGCGCCCGACAGCCTGCTCGATTCCTATTCGACCGAACGCGTGCATGCCACGCGGCAGAACATCGCCTACGGCGCCAAGAGCACCGAGTTCATGGCACCGCCCGACTTTGCCTTCCGGCTGATGCGCGAGGCCACGCTGCGTCTGGCGCAGCATGAGCCCGCGGTGCGGTCACTGATCAATCCGCGGCAGTCGGCACCGATTGCCTATACGGATTCGGCGCTGAACGGTCCCAGCGACTTTGGCGACGACTGTCCTGGCGCCGCGCCCGGCCTGCCCGCGCCGGAAATGCGCGTGGCAGGCCCCGACGAGGTCGTGCACCTCACGCAATGCTTCGGGCAACGGTTCACGTTGCTGTACTTCAGCGATGCGCCCACGCTGCCCGAGCCACTGGCCGCGTTCGCGAATGCGCATCCGGACGCCGTGCAGACACACGTGGTGGTCACCGGCGGCAACGTGGCCGGCGCCACGGCGCTGGCCGACGTCGCCGGCCAGGCCCACGCCCGCTACGGCGCACGACCCGGCACGCTCTACCTCATCCGCCCCGACGGCTATGTCCTGGCACGCTGGCGCGAACCGTCATGGGACGCCGTGCGCGCCACCCTCGCCCCCCTGATGCAAACCGGAGCCCGCCATGCAAGCTGAAGACCTCGACCTCGCCTACACCCGCCTGTGCGAGGCCATGGGCCGTGCCGGCGAAGCACGCTCCCCGCTCCTATTGGCAATGGTGTGCCTGGGCCTGATGAGCCGGCAGGAAGCGCTGGCGCCGGTGCTGGCGCTGATCGACGAAGCCGAGGCTCGCAGCCAGCAATAGGGAGTACAGGACGCTAGAATGCCGACGCCTGACAAGGACACGCCATGAAGCCACTGCCACGCCTCGACCAGTTCCTGACCTACCGCCTGCACCAGGTCAACAAGCTCAGCGACAAGGACAGCGCCGCCGCCTACCTGGAGCAATGCGGTCTGCCGCTCAGCGAGGGCCGCTGCCTGGCGGCGATCGGCGCGTTTGCGCCGCTGTCGGTCAACCAGCTGGCGCAGGGCGCCAACCTGACCAAGGGCCAGGCCAGCCGCTCGGCACAGGCGCTGGTGGCGCGCGGGCTGGTCAGCAAGGAAGCCAGCGAGGCCGACGGGCGCGGCGTGGTGCTGTCACTGACTGCACAGGGCAAGCCGCTGTACCGGCAGGCGATCGCGATGATCGCCAGGCGCAATGCGGAGATCTTCGGCTGCCTGAGCGACGCCGAACAGGCGCTGCTGGGCAGCCTGCTCGACCGGCTGGTCGCGCACGCCGGCCAGCAGGACGAAGACGGCGCCGAAGACGCCGGCGCCTGATCCTTCAGCGGCGCAGGTCGTCCACCTGCACGCGTGCGCCATCGCGGCGCGCTGCGTCGGCCACTTCATTGGTGACCACGGTCTGGCCGATCGGCGCCAGCGCAATGCCAGCCAGCTTCAGGTGCTGGATCGCGAACGGGATGCCGATGATGGTCACGAAATTGGCGACCGCCGCCATCACGTGGCCGATGGCCAGCCACACGCCGGCAAAGACAAACCACAGCACATTGCCGACCAGCCCCAGCGCGCCGGTGCCGACATCGTCGCGCCCGCTCAGCTCGCGCCGGCTGATGGCCTGCTTGCCGAACGGGAAGAAGGCGAAAGTGCCGATCACGAAGCAGGCCTTGCCCCAGGGGATCCCGATGATCGAGATAAAGGCCAGCAGCCCGGCCAGCCACCAGGCCAGGCCCATCACCACGCCGCCAAGGATGAACCAGAGGAAGTTGCCGATTGCGCGCATGCCGTTCTTTCACGTGTGAGGAAGGGAACACGCATGATACGCAATGGTGTTGTGCCGGCATGGCCGCGAGGGGTCGTGGCCGCAAAGCGTACCCGTTTCTGCGTGCCTCGCCGGGACCGGCAGAACGGCGCCGCCGGCCCTTCGGGAAACGCGTTCGACCCTTGTTTATAGGCATATCCCATTCTGCAAGACCGGTCGCAAACCCCGCTGCCGCAGCCAAAGCGTACCCGTTTCTGCGTGCCTCCGCGCGTGCTCTCGCCTTCGGCGAGCCCGGCGCCGCAGCGCTAGAATGTGACGTCTGTCCGCTATCCGCGTGACGGACTCCGGGTGCATCCAACACAATGTCACCATTCTCCGACTCCACCGCCTGCTCGCTGTCCCCGCCATGAAGCCCACGCTGCTGATCCTGACCCAGGTCGCCACCCACCACCGCGACGCCATTGCCGAACGATTCGAGATCCTCTACGCGCCAGACGCCGAAGGCCGCGCCGCGCAGATCGCCACGCAGGGCGAACGCATCCGCGCGGTACTGACCATCGGCTCCACCGGCCTGACCGCGGCGGAGATCGACGCGATGCCGGCACTGGAACTGGTGTGCGCGCTGGGCGCGGGCTTCGAGAACATCGCCGTGGCCCACGCCCGCGCGCGCGGCATCGCCGTGGCCAACGGCGCCGGCACCAACGACAGCTGCGTGGCCGACCATGCCTTTGCGCTGCTGCTGGCGACCGTGCGCGCCGTGCCGCAACTGGACGCGGTCACGCGCGCCGGCACTTGGCGCACCGCGCTGCCGCTGCGGCCCAATGTCTCGGGCAAGCGGCTGGGGATCGTCGGGCTGGGCACCATCGGCCGGCGTATTGCCCGGCGCGGCGAAGGCTTCGACCTCGAGATCGGCTATCACAACCGCAAGCCGCGCGAGGACGCGGGGTACCGGTACTTCGACAGCATCGGTGCGCTGGCCGCGTGGGCGGACTACCTGGTGATCGCCACGCCGGGCGGGGCGGGTACGCGGCACCTTGTCGATGCAAGCGTGCTGACGGCGCTGGGGCCGGCCGGGTTCCTCGTCAATATCGCGCGCGGCAGCGTGGTGGATACCGAGGCGCTGGCGTCAGCGCTGCGCGCCGGCAAGCTAGGGGGTGCGGGGCTGGATGTCTATGAGAGCGAGCCGGCGCCGCCGGTGGTGTTGTTCGACTGTCCTAACGTCGTGCTGACGCCGCATGTGGCCGGCTGGTCGCCGGAGGCCATCACGGCGTCCGTGACGCAGTTCCTGGAGAATGTGCGGCGGCATTTTGCGGGGGAGGGGTTGTTGACGCCGGTGGGGTGAGGAGGAAGGTTTTGCATTGGTCAATGGTACGCCGACAACAGCCCAACCAGCAGCTAAGACCTAGCCGGCCCCAAACACCACCCTAACCCGCAACCCCGGCCCCGCATCCTCCAGCACCACCCGCGCCCCATGCGACTGGGCGATCTCCGCCACGATGGCCAGCCCCAACCCGCTCCCGCCGGTCGGCGCGTCCGCCACCCGATAGAAGCGATCAAACACGCGCGCCCGCTCTTCAGCCGGGATTCCCGGCCCGTTGTCGCTGACAACCAGCTCAACCGCGCGTCCTTCGGCGCTGCGACCCACCAGCACATCGATACGGCTTCCGGCAGGGATATAAGCCAGCGCGTTATCCAGCAGGTTGGTCAGCAGGATGCGCAACGCATCCACATCCCCACGCACCACCGCCGGCGATGTGTCCTTGCTGCCGTCCAGCCCAAGGTCGATATTGCGATCCAGCGCTGCCTGCGCCATGTCCGCGACCACGCTTGCGGCCAGTTGGTGCAGCTCCACCGGTTCGTGCCGGGGCATGGCTGCGCCCGGCTCCTGCCGTGCCAGCGTCAACAGCTGGGTGACCAGGTGGGTCAGCCGCTCCAGCCCCTGGCGCAGCTTGCCGATGGCTTCGTCACGCGCTGCGCCGTTGTCGGCGCGCTCCACCAGCTGTGCCTGCAGCTGCAGCGCTGCCAGCGGCGTGCGCAGGGCGTGCGCGGCGTCGGCGACGAAGGCGCGCTGGGTGTCGATGGCGTGCGAGAGCCGCGCCAGCAGCTGGTTCAGCGCCGCGCTCAGCGGCGCGATCTCGTCCGGCATCTGGCGCACGGCCAGCGGCGCCAGCGTGTTGGCGTCGCGCGCGCGCACCTCGGTGGCGATTTCGCGCAGCGGGCGCAGGCCGCGCCCCACTGCCATCCACACCAGCCAGCCCAGCAACGGCAGCAGCAACAGCAGCGGCGCCACGGTGCGCAGCGCCATGCGCGCGGCCAGCGTGCGCCGGGCGCTCATCGGCTGCGCGATCTGCACCACGGTTGGCCCAAGCTGCATGCTGTACAGGCGCCATTCGCCCTGCTGCGTGGTCACGTTGGAAAAGCCCAGCTCCGCACGCGCGGGCAGCGCCGGGTGCGAATGCGACAGGTACAGGCTGCGGCCGGAGCCGTCCCAGATGTGGATGACCACATCCTCGTCGGCGTGCGTCAGGTCGCCGGGCGCGCCCAGAAAAGGCGGCGCCACCGGGTTGGCGAACTGGCTGGGCAATGCCGCGGCCATCTGCTTCATCTGGTAGTCGAACAGCGCATTGGCTTCCTGCCGCGCCTGCCCGTAGATCAGCGCCGTGGCGATGGCGATGCCGGCAAGCAGGCCCGCGGCCAGCCACCACAGCAGGGTTCGCTGGATGGAGCGCATCAGGGGGTGTCTCCTTCGCCCGCGGATGCTGCATCCCCATCGAGGCGCGGCACCACATAGCCCACGCCGCGGATATTGCGGATCAGCGCCGCGCCGAACTTCTTACGCAGCGCGTGGATATAGACCTCGACGGTATTGCTGCCGACTTCATCGTCCCAGCCGTACAGCCGCTCCTGCAGCTGCGGCACCGACCAGACCTTGCCGGGCCGCGCCATCAGCGCGGCCAGCAGCGCGAACTCGCGCGCCGACAGGCGCACCGGCTCGCCGCGGTGGGTGGCCTCGCGGGTAGTGGGGTTGAGCACGATGTCGCCGTAGCTGACCAGCGGTTCCGCCCGGCCGGCGGCACGGCGCGCCAGCGCGTGCATGCGCGCCGCCAGTTCCTGCAGGTCAAAGGGCTTGACCAGGTAATCATCGGCGCCGGCATTGAGCCCCGCGACACGATCCGCGACGGCATCGCGCGCGGTCAGGATCAGCACCGGCGTCGGCACGCCGCGCGCGCGCAAGCTGCGCAGCACGTCGAGGCCCGGGCGCCGCGGCAGGCCGAGGTCGAGCAGGATCAGGTCATAGCACGCCTGGCCGTGCTGCGCGGTGCTGGCCGCGGCCAGGCCCGCGTCGCCATCGCGCACCCAGTCGACGGTAAAGCCTTCCTGGCGCAGCGCCAGCTTGACGCTGTCGCCGATCATGGCGTCGTCTTCCACCAGCAGCACGCGCATGGCTATGCGTTCCGGCCGCGGCCGTCGAGCTGCTCGGCCAGTGCGCGCGCCAGTCCCGGCAGCGCGGGGTGGCTGGCGGTGATGACGTGGACCGGCACGGCCTCCAGCCAGCCGCGCATGCGGCCCTTGGCGACAAAGCGCTCGGCGAAGGCCGAGGCCTGCAGCGCAGGCACGAAGCGTGGCAGGATGCCGCCGCCCAGGTAGACCCCGCCACGTGCGCCCAGCACCAGGGCGATGTCGGCCGCAACCGAGCCGAGCAGGCCGAAGAACACCGCCATGGCGCGCTGGCACAGCGGGTCGTGGCGCTCGAAGGCGCCGGTGGTGACCTGCTCCGGCAACAGCGGCGCGAGCAAAAGCGTACCCGTTTCTGCGGCCAGCGCGGCATGGATATGCGACAGGCCGCTGCCGCACAGGAGCCGCTCCGCCGACACCCGGCCAACGTTGCGATGGGCGGCGCGCCAGGCGATCCATTCGTCGTCAGTGTCGGGCATCAGCTCGATATGGCCGCCTTCGCCGGCCAGCGCCACGGCTGCTCCGCCCGGCGCCGGCACCAGGCCGGAAACGCCCAGCCCGGTGCCCGGCCCGACCAGCGCGAGCGGCGCGGTGCGCACCGCGGTGCCGGCACGCACGGGCACCAGCCCGTCGGCAGGCAGGTACGGCAGGGCCAGCGCCAGCGCGGTGAAGTCGTTGATGGCCACCAGCGTCTGCAGCCCGAGCGCGCGCCGCATGCCGTCGATCGAGAACGACCAGTTGTGGTTGGTGAGCCGGACCTGGTCGCCGGTCACCGGGTTGGCCAGGCCGATCGCCGCGTGGCGCGGCACCGGCTTGCCCGACGCGGCAAGTCCGTCGAGGTATTGGCGCAGGGCTGCTTCGAGTGACGGGAAATCGGCCACCTTCAGCGCGGTCACCGGGCCGATCCGCATTGGTGCGGTTTCCAGTGCAAAGCGCACGTTGGTGCCGCCCACATCGCCGAGCAGGCGGGGGAAGTCAGCGCAGGAGGATGCAGTGGTGGCCATGGTGTCGGGTAGCGCTCCGCTTGGGAATCAGTCTGTCAGGTCTTGAACACGTCAAGCCCGCGCCGGTGCCGTGACAGCACCAGGCTGACCGGCAACGACGGCACAGGGCCCTGCAGCGCGCGTTCGAGCACCTCGGCCTTGGCCGCGCCCGACACTGACAGGAACACGCGCTCGGTGGCCAGCAGCGCCGCCAGGTTGAGCGTGATGCGGGCATGCGGCGCGGCTGACGGGCGCGTGATCACGTAGCCGGGCTGCGGCTCGCTCAGCGCGCCCTGCAGTTCGGGCGCATCCGGGAACAGCGAGGCGGTATGGCCGTCCTCGCCCATGCCCAGCACCACCACGTCTGGCTGGCGGAATGCGCTGTTGGCGCGCGCCACCGCCTGTGCCGGCGCGGCAGCGTCCTGCGCATCGGCAATCAGCGGTACGAAGGCGGCGCTGGCAGCGGCCTCGCGCAGCAGGTGCGCGCGCACCAGGGCGGCGTTGCTGTCCGCGTGCTCGGGCGGCACCACGCGCTCGTCGACCAGCGTGATGGTCACCGCTTCCCAGCGTACTTGCCGGTGGCGCAGCCGCTCGAACAGCGCCACCGGCGAGCGTCCGCCCGAGACCGCCAGCACCGCCCAGCCCTTGACGCGGATGGCCAGCTCCAGCGCATTGCCGATGGAGATGGCCAGCGCCTCCGCCTGGTCCATCGGGGTGGGATGTTCAAACACGCGCATGATGGTTTCCTTTGCGATTCTGCGCGCGCATGGCTCAGGCTTCCTCGTGCCACAGCCCGCCGTCGCGCGACATCAGCGCCGACGACGCGGCCGGTCCCCAGGTGCCGGCGGTATAGGGCTTGGGCGGCACGGTGCTGGCCTCCCAGGTGTCGATGATGGGTTCGACCCAGCGCCAGGCCTGCACTTGTTCATCACGGCGCACGAACAGGCCCAGCCGGCCGCGGATCACGTCGAGCAGCAGCCGTTCGTAGGCGCCGGCGCGGCGCACCTTGAACGAGTTGGCAAAGTCCAGGTCGAGCGAGGTCGGCGTCAGCTCCAGCGTGTCGCCAGGCTGCTTGACCAGGCAGTACAGGCGGATGCTCTCTTCCGGTTGCAGCTGGATCACCAGCCGGTTCTGCGGCGACAGCGTCAGCGGCCGCGGGAAGATCGCGTGCGGCACGTCGCGGAAATGGATCACGATCTCGGCCACGCGGGACTGCATGCGCTTGCCGGTGCGCAGGTAGAACGGCACGCCTTCCCAGCGCCAGTTGGCGATCTCGGCCTTGATCGCGACAAAGGTCTCGGTGTGGCTGTCGGGCGCGATGCCCGCTTCTTCCAGGTAGCCCGGCACCGGCTTGCCGCCGATGGCACCGGAGCGGTACTGGCCGCGCACGGTCTTCTCGGCCACGTCCTGCGGCGTGATCGGCTTGAGCGCCTTCAGGATCTTGATCTTCTCGTCGCGGATGGCATCTTCGCTGAGGCTGGCCGGCGGCTCCATTGCCACCATGCACAAGAGCTGCAGCAAGTGGTTCTGCACCATGTCGCGCAGCGCGCCGGTGCGGTCGTAGAAGTCGCCGCGCGTTTCCACGCCGAGTTCTTCGGCGATGGTGATCTGCACGTCCTGCACCCACTCGCGCCGCCACAGCGGCTCGAACAGCGCGTTGCCGAAGCGGATCGCCATCAGGTTCTGCACCGACTCCTTGCCGAGGTAATGATCGATGCGGTAGATCTGCTCTTCGGCGAAGAACTTCGCCACTGCCGAGTTGATTGCCTCGTTGGATTCGAGGTCATGCCCCAGCGGTTTTTCCAGCACGATGCGCACGTTGGGCGCCTGGCGCGTGTTCAGGCCGGTGCGTGCCAGCTGCTCGCAGATCGACACGAACAGGTGCGGCGCGGTGGCGAGATAGCACACCACCACTTCAGGCTTGCGTGCCAGCACCTGCTCCGCGAGCGCATCGAAATGCGCGGGCACGCGTGCATCGGCCTGCACGTAGACAATGCGCGCGCAGAACTTGTCCCATGACTCGGGCGGCGCATGGGCTAGCCCGGGGCGCACGGTCTGCTCCAGCGAGGCGAGGTAGTCCGCGGTCGAGAGCGGCTGGCTGCCGGTGGCGAGGATGCGTGCGGCCGGATGCAGCAGGCCGGCGTGGTGGGCATCGAACAGGGACGGCAGCAGCTTGCGCCGCGCCAGGTCGCCGGTGCCGCCGAACAGCACCATGTCGAAATCAGGCATGCTCACCCTGGACTCCTTTAGCGATTTGAGGACCCGCCATGGAAGGCGCGCGTTGTGGCCAGTTTACGTGACTCGCCAGCGCTTGGCGAGGCGCAGGCCGCGGCACTTGCTTGGCAAAGGCATGACCGGAGCGCGAAGCGTACCCGTTTCTGCGTGTGCTGCGCAGTGGATCGTGCGGTACGCGGCAAAGTGCGCTAGGCTGAAAGCTCCCCCGCAGGAGAACCCCATGCCACGTCATCCAGTGCTCGAGCGGGTCACCGCCCGCATCGTCTCCCGCAGCGCCGCCTCGCGCCAGGCGTACCTTGACCGCACCCACGCCATGGCCGGGCAGAAGGTCGAACGCGCGCAGCTTTCCTGTACCAACCTGGCCCATGCGGTGGCTGCCATGCCGGACGCCGCGAAGATCCGGCTGAAGGCCGACGAGCGGCCCAACCTGGCGATCGTCTCGGCCTACAACGACATGCTGTCGGCGCACCAGCCGCTGGCGGCTTTCCCTCAGTGGCTCAAGGAAGCGGCGCTCGAGGCCGGCGGCACCGCGCAGTTTGCCGGCGGCACGCCCGCGATGTGCGACGGCGTCACGCAGGGCCAGGACGGCATGGACCTGTCGCTGTTCTCGCGCGATGTGATTGCGCTGGCCACGGCGGTGGCGCTGTCGCATCAGATGTTCGATGCCGCGCTGTACCTGGGCGTGTGCGACAAGATCGTGCCCGGGCTGGTGATGGGCGCGCTGTCGTTCGGCCACCTGCCGGCCGTGTTCGTGCCGGGCGGGCCGATGACCACCGGCATCAGCAACGACGAAAAGGCGCACACGCGCCAGCTCTACGCCGAAGGCAAGATCGGCCGCAAGGAACTGCTCGAGGCCGAGACCCGCTCCTACCACGGCCCCGGCACCTGCACCTTCTACGGCACCGCCAATTCCAACCAGATGCTGATGGAGATGATGGGCCTGCACCTGCCGGGCACGGCCTTCGTCAACCCCAACACTCCGCTGCGCGAGGCGCTCACGCGCGAGGCCGCGCGCCAGGCGCTGAAGCTGGTGCACGGCGGCGAGCGCTATACGCCGGTGGCCGAGGTGCTGGACGAGCGCGCCTTCGTCAACGGCATCGTCGGGCTGCTGGCCACCGGCGGCTCCACCAACCACACGCTGCACCTGATCGCGATGGCGCGCGTGGCCGGCATCGTGCTGGGCTGGGACGACTTTGACGAGCTCTCGGCCGTGGTGCCGCTGCTGGCGCGCGTGTACCCGAACGGCAAGGCCGACGTGAACCAGTTCCAGGCCGCAGGCGGGCTGCCCGTGGTGATCCGCGGGCTGCTGTCGCTGGGCCTGGTGCATGACGACGTGACCACCATCGTCGGCCGCGGGCTGCAGGACTACACGCGCGAACCCGTGCTGCGCGACGGCAAGCTGACCTGGATCGACGGCCCGGCCGCGCCGCTCGACGACAGCATCGTGCGCGCCGCCGACGCGCCCTTTGCGCCGGACGGCGGCATCAAGGTGCTGGACGGCAGGCTGGGCCGCGCGGTGATCAAGACCTCTGCGGTCAAGGCCGAGCACCAGGTGGTGGAGGCACCGGCGATGGTGTTCGAGCATCAGGACGATGTGCTGCACGCATTCAAGCGCGGCGAGCTGGAGCGAGACTTCGTTGCGGTGCTACCGTGGCAGGGCCCGGCCTCGTGCGGCATGCCCGAGCTGCACAAGCTCACGCCCACGCTGACGGTGCTGCAGGACCGCGGCTTCCATGTGGCGCTGGTGACCGACGGGCGCATGTCGGGCGCGTCGGGCAAGGTGCCGGCGGCTATTCACGTCTGCCCCGAGGCGCTGCGCGGGGGCGCGATCGGGCGCGTGCGCAGCGGCGACATGATGCGCGTGGATGCGCCCGCGGGCGTGCTCGAGGTGCTGGTGCCGGATGACGAATGGCAGGCGCGCGCGCCTGCCCGTCCGGACCTCAGCGCCAATCGCCACGGCGTGGGCCGCGACCTGTTCGCCACCTTCCGCCGCCATGTCAGCACCGCGGAAAGCGGCGCCTGCACGCTGTTTTCGGACGAGGACGACGACAACAACAACGCACCCGTGCTCGGCTAGCCCAGGTGCTGCACCGGCTGGCGCGGCGCCGCGCCGGCCGGGTGCGGCGCGCTCGCCGATGGCGCGCTGTCGGCCACCTTCACCGCACCCGGCACCGAGGCGGCGCCCGGCACGTGCAATTCCTGGATCGGCACCGCCAGCTTGCTGCCGGCTTGTTCCAGCACATGCTTGATGCGCTCGTAGAACGCGAAACGCACGTTCCAGTAGTCGTCATTCGAGGTCCAGTAGCGCACGTTCAGCGTGATGCCCTGCTGCGTGTAGTTGACCACCATGGTCTCGGGCCTGGGTTCGGCCAGCAGGCGCGGCTCGCGCGCGAGCATCGCGCGCAGCGCTTCCAGGCTGCGCTGCACATCGCTGTCGAAGGTCACCGTGGCCTCGATGTCTGCGCGCCGCGTGGCGTTCTCGCTGTAGTTGGTGATGGCGCTTCCCCACAGCTTGCCGTTTGGCACGCGCAGGCAGACACCATCGAAGGTGGTCAGCTCGGTCATGAAGAGGCCGGTCTCGCGCACGGTGCCGGCCACCCCCTGCGCATCGATGTACTGGCCGACGCGGAACGGCCGCAGCAGCACCAGCATGATGCCGGCGGCAATGTTCTGCAGCGTGCCCTGCAGTGCCAGCCCGATGGCCAGGCCCGCGGCGCCCAGCATGGCGATGATGCTGGCGGTCTGCACCCCGAACTGCGACAGCACCAGCACGATGGTCAGCACGCGCACCATCCATTGCAGCGCGTTGGCCAGCAGCGGGCGCATGGTCTCGTCCACGTGCGTGCCGCTGAGCGCGCGCCGGGCGCCCCGGGCCACGCGGGCCGACAGCCACCAGCCGGCCATCAGGATCAGGATGGCTGCCAGGCAGTTCATTCCCTGGTTGATGGCGAACTGGACCAGGTAAGTCCAGCCCGCCTCCAGCTTGTTCGCATCGATGAAGTTCAGGTCCATGGGAGCGGCTCCGTTTGCGGTTGTTATGGAGGAGACAGGCGGTGCTGCGTACCCGTTTCTGCGTGCGGCAGCGGGCTGCCAGATCGCCCCCAGGCGCCTGGCGGGGAATTTCCCGCTTGACAACTTGCCGCACGTTGCCAGCGCGATGTCGGACGATCACCGACAATGCCGGCACAGCAATACAGTGAAGGGGACAAGCAAGGCGGGATTTGGTTTCCGGCGATTGCGTCACGCGGTTGCGTGCAGGCGCGCCAGCCCTTGTGCAATCAAGGCTGGCGGCGGATCAGAAAAATCCGAGCGAGGGAGGAACCAGGGGCAGCCAGGCCAGGCTCGGCGCGGCGGGCCGGCTGTGCGGCACAACTTTCAGCGACGAAAGTTGGCGAATAGGGGTCGGCGATACCGCCATCCGGGCATCGACAGGGACGCAGAAACGGGTACGCTCCCTGCCCCGGCAATGGGTCAGGCCGGATGATCGTGCAGCCGGTCGCGCGCGGCCAGCGCAGGAAAGAGCCGCATCCACAGCGCCACCACCAGCAGCGTGCCGACGCCGCCCAGGATCACCGCGCCCACCGGGCCCAGCAATGCCGCGGTGACGCCGGACTCGAACTCGCCCAACTGGTTCGAGGCGCCGATAAACACCGAATTGACCGCGCCCACGCGCCCGCGCATGTCGTCCGGGGTGTCGAGCTGGACCAGCGTGGAGCGCACCACCACGCTGATCATGTCCGACGCCCCCAGCACCACCAGCGCCACCATCGACAACGGCAGCCAGGTCGATACGCCGAACACCACGGTAGCCACCCCGAACAGCGCCACCGCGCCGAACATGATGCGCCCGGCGCGCCGGTTCAGCGGACGGCGCGCCAGCCACAGCGCCATTACCAGCGCGCCGACTGCCGGCGACGAACGCAGCAGCCCCAGGCCCCACGGCCCGGTGTGCAGGATGTCGCGCGCGTAGATCGGCAGCAGCGCCACGGCGCCGCCCAGCAGCACCGCGAACAGGTCCAGCGAAATCGCGCCCAGCAGCACCGGGCGGCTGCGGATATAGGCAAACCCGGCAAACACGGTGCGCACGCTGACCGGCGCGGTCAGGCGCTGCGCGGCCTGGCGCAGCGTGATGCCGCTGACCAGCACGGCGGCAATGGCAAAGAGCGTGGCACTCAGCCCATAGACCACGCCCGGCCCGGCCACGTAGGCAAAGCCACCAATTGCCGGGCCGATGATGATGGCGGCCTGCCCGGCGGAGCTGGCCAGCGCCACCGCGCGCGGCAGCTGGCGCGGCGTCACCACGCTGGGCAGCAGCGCCTGCAGCGTGGGGGTCTCGAACGCGCGCGTGGCGCCGATCAGCGCGACGAAGACAAAGATGTGATGGCTGTCGATCCAGCCGCTCAGGCTGGCCACGGCCATGCCGGCGGCCAGCAGCGCCTCGATCGCCTGACAGGTGCGCACGATGCGGCGCCGGTCGAAGCGGTCGGCCACGTGCCCCGACATCAGGATCAGCACCACCGACGGCAGGAACTGCACCAGCCCGACCATGCCGAGCATCAGCGGGTCGCGGGTCAGGTCGTACATCTGCCAGCCGACCGCCACCGTAAAGATCTGGTAGCCAATCGTGGTGCACAGGCGCGCGAACCAGTAACGGCGGAAAACGGCGTCGCGGAAGACGCTGTCCGGCGCGGCGGCCTGGACGGTGGCTGGGGAAGACATGGATGCGGGAGGGAGGCGGAGATGGCTGCGCACCGCCCAGCGCCGCCGTGCCGTTGAGGACGCCACGACAGCCATTGCAGTGCACAAAGGCAAGATTCTAAAGCGCCTGCTGAATACCTGCATACAGATGCCCACACGCGCACACCTATCGAAAAAAATATTAGTAGTTCACCTCTTTTAGGTGTCCGGACGTCTGCACATTGATGCACATAAACCACAATCTCGGGCGGCGGGTGCTGGCCGTTTCGCTTCTGAGAATCACTCGCATTTATAATCTCGGCCCATTGGCGCGGCCGCCCACGACGTCCCTCCCCTTGGCTTGCGGAACGCGCTGCTTCTCAGGAATCCATCTTGCAGCCCGCTTTCCGCCTTTCCGGGGGTGCCATCGGCGCCGCCCTGCTGTTCGCCCAGCTTGCCGCCCTGCCGGCCCACGCCGCTGATCCCGCGCCTGCCGCCAACCCCGAAGCCACGCTGAACGCCGTCACCGTGGTCGGCAACTGGCTGGAGAACGCCAACGAGGCCAAGGTGCTGGAGCATCCCGGCGCGCGTACCATCGTCGACCGCGAGACCTTCCAGGAAGCCGGCGCCAACAACGTGCGCGAGGTGCTGCGTCGCATCCCCGGCGTGCAGGTGCAGGAGAACAACGGCACCGGCGGCAGCGATGTCTCGCTCAACGTGGGCGTGCGCGGGCTGACCTCGCGCCTGTCGCCGCGCTCGACCATCCTGATGGACGGCGTGCCGCTGGCAGTGGCGCCCTACGGCCAGCCGCAGCTGTCGATGGCGCCGTTGTCGCTGGGCAACCTGGAAACCATCGACGTGGTGCGCGGCGCCGGCTCGGTGCGCTACGGCCCGCAGAACGTGGGCGGCATCATCAACTTCGTGACGCGCCCGATACCGAAGACCTTCGTGGCCGATGCGTCGGTGTCGACCGACATCTACAGCCACGGCGGCAGCGTCAAGACCAACCCGACCGCATTCATCGGCGGCACCAACGACAACGGCCTGGGCGGCGCGCTGCTGTACTCGGGCATCCATGGCAACGGCTATCGCGAGAGCAACGACCACGTCAATATCGACGACCTGATGCTCAAGGGCGCGTACCGGATCTCGAAGACCGATGAACTGAGCGCGGCCTTCCACTACTACGAGGGCAGGGCCGGCATGCCCGGCGGCCTGACTTCGGCCCAGTATGCGGCCGACCCGTTCCAGTCGGTGCGGCCCTACGACAATTTCGACGGCCGCCGCAGCGACTTCAGCCTGAAGTACAGCCACAACGACAATAACCGCAAGTTCGAGGTGCTGACGTACTACACCGACAGCTTCCGCGGCAGCAACATCGAGCAGCAAGGCACCGGCACGCAGGCCAACCTGCGCCGCCTGGCCGCGGCCCCGCGCAATTACCACACGTTCGCGATCGAGCCGCGCTACTCGCAGCTGTTCCGCGGCGAGAGCATGAGCCACGAGGTCAGCGTCGGCTACCGCTTCCTGCGCGAAGCCAGCGACGAAAAGGCATCGCGCACGGTGTTCTACACCCCGGGCACCATCGATCCGACCACGCTGCGCTCGCCGGTGTACCAGTCGCGCACGGGTGGCACCACCGCCAATGCGGTCTATATCGACGACACCATCAACGTCGGCAGCTGGACCATCACGCCGGGCCTGCGCTATGAGTTCATCCGATCGTATGTGACCGACAACTTCACCGGCGCTCGCAACGACGTCTCGTCCAACGAGCCGCTGCCGTCGCTGGCGGTGATGTACCACGTCAGCGACCAGTGGAAGCTGTTCGCCAACGCCGGCGTTTCGTTCGGCCCGCTGCAGTACTTCCAGATCGCGCAGACCACCAACGGCCTGACGCCCGAGAAGGCCAAGACGTATGAGGTCGGCACGCACTTCAACGCCAACGGCTGGGGCGGCGAGCTGACGCTGTTCAATATCGATTTCGACGACGAGCTGCAACTGCGCGGCGGCACCGGCGGCGCGCCGGACGCGTGGACCAACCTCGGCGCCACCACCCACCGTGGCGTGGAATCGTCGCTGCGCTATGACTTCGGCGCGCTCGACAAGTCGCTGGCCGGCCTGTCGGCATACGCCACCTACACCTTCACCGAAGCCACCTACAACCAGGGCAACTTCGCCGGGCGCGACCTGCCGTTCTATTCGCGCCACGTGGCCACCGTAGGCATGCGCTATGCGCGCAACCGCTGGGCACTCAATGTCGATGGCTTCGCGCAGTCGAAGCAGCGTTCGCCGGGCGATCCGAGCACGTCGACCAACTACCAGACGGCGGAAAGCGCAAACGGTGCGCTGGGCGATATCCCGGGTTATGCGCTGCTGAACATGCGGCTGGGCTATGACTTCGGCAAGTCGGCGCAGAATCTGAAGGTGGCGGTTGGGGTGAAGAACGTGTTCGACAAGCGCTATTTCACGCGCTCGACCGACAACAATGCGGGCAAGTATGTGGGGATGCCGCGGACGTTCTATATCCAGGCGTCACTGGCGTATTGAGGCGAAATCAGGCTGAGGGGGTGCTCCCCTCAGGTAGCAAAACGGCTCGCAGTTGCGAGCCGTTTTGCTTTTGCAGCTTTAGTACGCGATCAAACGATCTCGCGCGTCTCCATGAACTGCAGCTCCGGGAACCGCTCCTGTGTCAGGCGCAGGTTCACCATGCTCGGCGCCAGATAGACATGGTCGCCCGCGCCATCGAGCGCCACGTTATGCCCCGCCTTGGCGATCAGCTTCTCGATCTCCGCGGGCGTGCCCTTGAGCCAGCGCGCGGTCGCGCATTCATGCGATTCGAAAATGGCATCGACGCCGTACTCGTGCTCGAGCCGGTGCGCGACCACGTCGAACTGCAGGATACCGACCGCGCCCAGCACCAGGTCGTTAGAAGCAAGCGGGCGGAACATCTGTGTGGCGCCCTCCTCGGCCAGCTGCTGCAAGCCCTTCTGCAACTGCTTGACCTTGAGCGGGTTGTTCAGGCGCGCGCGGCGGAAGAACTCTGGCGCGAACGACGGGATGCCGGTGAACTTGAGCGGCTCGCCCTCGGTGAAGACATCGCCCAGGCGGATGGTGCCGTGGTTGGGCACGCCGATGATGTCGCCGGCATAGGCTTCTTCGGTGGTGTTGCGGTCCTGCGCCATGAAGGTGATGGCGTTGTTGATCGCCACGGTCTTGCCGGCGGACACGTGCAGCAGCTTCATGCCGCGCTCGAAACGGCCCGAGCACACGCGCACGAAGGCGATGCGGTCGCGGTGGCGCGGGTCCATATTGGCCTGGATCTTGAAGACGAAGCCGGTGAACTTGGGCTCCTGCGGCTCAACCACGCGCGAATCCGTGTTGCGCGCCAGCGGCGGCGGCGACAGCTCGCACAGCGCATCCAGCAGCGACTGCACGCCGAAGTTGTTGATGGCCGAACCAAAGTAGACCGGGGTCTGCTTGCCGTTGAGGAACGCGTCCTTGTCGAAGGTGTGCGAGGCACCGCGCACCAGCTCGATCTCGATGCGCAGCTCTTCGGCCTGGCTGCCCAGGATGCGGTCCAGCTCCGGGTTGTCCAGCCCGTCCAGGATCGCGGCCGTGCCCTTCTCGCCGTGCGGATCGAACAGCTGCACCTTGTCGTTGATCAGGTGGTACACGCCGCGGAAGGCCTTGCCCATGCCGATCGGCCAGGTCATCGGCGCGCACTGGATCTGCAGCACCTCCTCGATTTCGTCAAGCAGCTCGATCGGCGAACGGCCTTCGCGGTCGAGCTTGTTGATGAAGGTGAGGATGGGCGTGTCGCGCAGGCGGCAGACGTTGAGCAGCTTGATGGTCTGCGCTTCCACGCCGTTGACCGAGTCGATCACCATTACCGCGGAGTCCACCGCGGTCAGCGTGCGGTAGGTGTCTTCAGAGAAGTCCTCGTGGCCCGGGGTGTCGAGCAGGTTGACGATGTTCTCCTGGGCCTTGCCATCGGCGGTCTCCCGGCGGTAGGGGAACTGCATCACCGACGAGGTCACCGAGATGCCGCGCTGCTTTTCCAGCTCCATCCAGTCCGAGGTGGCGTGGCGGTCGGCCTTGCGCGCGCGCACTTCGCCCGCGACCTGGATGGCGCCGCCGAACCACAGCAGCTTTTCGGTCAGGGTGGTCTTGCCCGCATCGGGGTGGGAGATGATGGCAAAGGTGCGTCGACGCGCAATTTCAGAAACGAGCGAGCTCACGGCAGCGGAGTTTGACTGGGAAATATTGGATGGCCCGGCGGGCGGCCGGGCCAGGGCCGGCAGCGCCCGCAGGCGATGGCGGGGCCGGGCTCTGCGGGCACGCGAAGGGAATGGGGCGCTATTTTACCGGTTTTGGGCACCGCTCCGGGTTTGTGGCGCCCAGGTGCGGCAAGTTATTCCGCCAGCTTCTCTGCCGGCTTGCCGCGCAGGCTGCCGAACTGCAGCGCGTACTGACGCGTCAGTTCCGCGCCGAAAAAGAAGATCTGTGCCGAGTAATACACCCATAGCATCAGCGCCACCACCGAGCCCGCGGCCCCGTACGAGGAGGCCACGGCGCTGTTGCCCAGGTACAGGCCGATCAGCCGCTTGCCGATCGAGAATAGCAAGGCTGTGATGACCGCGCCCATGGTGACGTCGCGCCAGGCAATGCGCGCATTGGGCAGCATCTTGAAGATCACCGCGAACAGCGCCGTCACCACGGCAAAAGAAAAGGCGGTGGAAAGCACATCGGCCACCGGCGCGAACCACGATTGCGTCCACAACTGGCCCCACAGGCGCTCAACCACGGCCAGCGCCGCATTGACGATCAGAGACACCAGCAGCATGAAGGCCAGCACCAGCACCAGGCTGAATGACAGCAGGCGCGTGCGCAGCAATTGCTGCCAGCCCGCCGTCTCGGGCACCGGCACATGCCAGATGTCGTCCAGGCTGCTCTTGAGCTCGGCAAAGGCACTCGTGGCGCCCACGAGCAGGATGCCCGTCGCCACCAGCGCCGCCATGCCGCTGCCGCCAGCGCGGTGCGTAGCCGCCAGGATTTCCTGGATGGCCGTGGCGCCCTGCTCGCCCACCAGGCCTTCAAGCTGCGAGAAAATCTCGCCGCGTGCGGCCTCGGCGCCGAAGAACAGGCCGGCGATCGAGATCACCAGCACCAGGATGGGCGCCAGCGAGAACAGCATGTAGAAGGAGAGCGCCGCCCCTTTGCTGGCCGCCCGATGCGCGAACCAGGAGTTGATGGCGGCAGCGACCACGCGCAGGGTGCGTGCGCCGGTATGGCGGTCCGGCAGCCAGTGCGGGCGATGCCTGCGGTGATGTGGCGCCGCGCTGCCGGCGGAAGAGGACTGGTGTTCGGTATTGTCGGTCACGGCCAGGTGCTGGCGCGATGCGCCAGGCGGATCGCGTGTGCGTTGCGCATGCCTTCGGGGCGCGGTCTGTGCGGCGAAGGCCCGTGCGTTCATCATACTGCGCATTGCGCGCTGCCCCAAGCCGGCGCAGGGAGGCAACCTGCTACAGTAGGACCAGGCACACCTGCCGGCGCAACCCGTGCCTGCGCGCCGGCGCAAGGAGGCACCGTGACCTGCAACCTCCGCACGCGCCCTGCGGCCGTGCTACTGATCATCGGCATGCTGGGCTGCGCCGGCTGCGAACGCAGCCAGCCGGGCCCCAAGCCCATTTCCGGCGCGGCGGCCAGCGCCACCCCGGCCGCGCCCGCCACGCTCAATCCTCCCGACACACCAGCCGCGCCGGCATCGGGGCAACCACGCTGACGGCACCGCAGGACACTGACCGGGGCGTACCTGTTTCTGCGTGACCTATCGGCGGCCGGTGCAGGTGTTGCCGGGCCGCGTCAACTGCAACGCCGGTTTCAGGCGTGCAACGCGTTGCAAGAGCGCGCCTGCGGGCCTAGCGCAGCGCGTTATCCCGCACCCCGCGTACGCAACGGGCACCCGGCGCCGCACCAGCGCGGCCACCACGCGCGCCGCCGCGCGCATGGCGCGTTGCAGCGGCGAAACCGATTGGTCTGCCACCGCGCCCCAAGGCCTGCCCGCGCTCGCCCCTCATACCGCAAACCCGCGTGGCATAAGCCTTTGCGGCCCTTGGCACACTTGTCGCTCAGGCAAAACAGGGGCACATGGGCCCGTGCCCATGGAACCAGCCATTGCATGCAGGAGAAAACCCAGACATGCGTCATCCGCCATCACGCATGACGGCGCGCCGGCGCTCCTACCGGCTCGCGGGTCCGCCGCCGTCGGTGGTGGACCTGCTGTCGTCGCCACTGCTGCCCCATCCGCGGGCGCGTACGCCGCCCGCCACGCCGGCCGCGCAAGGCGCTGGCTGCGCAGCGACGGCCAGGCACGGAGTTGCCAGGGCTGCCTTCCGGCGCCACGCGGGCAAGCGGCGCGCGTGACCGCAGGCAGCATTGGCAACGCAGGATGTCGCGGCAGGCTGGCGCCGCGAACGGAATGATGGCGGGTACGCGAGCCAGCGTGCCCGCGCGGATTTGGTGCTCCGTCCCCCGGCGGGCACCGTTTTTTCCACAGGGAGGCACCCGCCATGACAGCCGGAATGCTTGCCGCCACGGTGCTGGCGGTGTTCTCAACCAGCGCCGCGGCGGCAAGCTATGCCTGGTTCGACCGCCCCGAAGCGGCCAGCGCCGACAGCCACGCGGCGGTCAGCAATGATGTTTACGTGCGCGGCTTTGGCTGGGCCTGGGGAGAACTGCAGCTATCGCCGGACACGCCGTCCGGTGCCGCCACGTCAACGCCAGGGCGGCAAGCGCGCGACAAGCCGGAGCGCGGCGCGATCGTGCCGTGGCGCCAGCATGACGAGAACGGGCCGCCGCGCCAGCCGCGCGGCAAGCTCAGCATGAACCTTGCCACCGAGCTGATGGATGCGGCCAGCGGCGAGTCCGGGGCCAGGCGGCCCCTGGCAGTGGTGCGCTGACGTGCCGACGGGCACGAGGAAAGGCGGAGCCGGCGGGCGGACGTCGCCTGTTCCCCTTTCCTGCGGCGCCTGGGATTGCGTCCGGCCTCCGGCAACCTGCGCCGGCTTGCCGCTTACTCGCCCGCAGTCACCTGACTCTCCACGCGGATGTTGTGCTTGTGCATGAGCCGGTACAGCGTCACGCGCGAGACATTGAGTTCGCGCGCGGCCGGCACCACGTGAAAGCCGTGGCTCGCCATCACGGTGCGGATGGCCTCGCGCTCGGCTTCTTCGCGGATCGCGTCAAGGGTCTTGCGCGGCAGCTCCGCCCCGCCGTGCAGCTGCAGGTCTTCGGCGGTGATCTTGCGGTTGTCGGTCATCACGATGGCGCGGCGCACGCGGTTGATCAGTTCGCGCACGTTGCCCGGCCACGCGTACTGCATCATTGCCTGCGTTGCGCAGGCCGAGAACCCGCGAATGCGCCGGTGGGCCTCGTGCCCGTGTTCGGCCAGCACCGCGTTGGCCAGCTGCAGGATGTCCTCGCCGCGCTCGCGCAGCGCCGGGATGGTCAGCGTCAGCACGCATAGCCGGTGGAACAGGTCGGAACGGAAGCGCCCGTCGGCCTGTGCCGCCACCAAGTCCACGTGCGTGGCCGAGATGATGCGCAGGTTCAGCGGGATCGACTGGTGCCCGCCCAGGCGGGTGATCATGCCCTGCTGCAGGAAACGCAGCAGCGCCACCTGGCTTTCCAGTGGCAGGTCGCCGATCTCGTCGAGGAACAGCGTGCCGCCCTGCGCCTGCTCGATCCAGCCGATCTTGCGCTGGTTGGCGCCGGTGAACGCGCCCTTCTCATACCCGAACAGCTCGGACTGCACCAGGTGCGAGGGAATCGCACCGCAGTTGATGGCAATGAACGGTCCCTTGCGCCGGCTCGAGGCATCGTGGATCGCCTGCGCGGCGAGTTCCTTGCCGGTGCCGGACTCTCCGGAAATGAACACCGGTGCCTCGTTGTGCGCCACCTTGGCCAGCGAGCGGAACATCGCCCGCATCGCCGCGCACTCGCCGATCATGGTGCCGCGCGAGGCGGTCTCCTGCGGGCGCGTGCCGTGCAGCGACGCCATGCCCTGCGCATGCTTGAGCGTGTAGAGCAGTTCAGGCATCGAGAACGGCATGCGCACGTAGTCGACGCAGTAGTCGCGGATCAGCCGGCGCACACGCTCCTGCGCCAGCATTTCATCGGAGGTGATGGCCACCCACGTAATGTGCAGGTACTGCAGTGCCTGTTCGAGTTGCGCGAACTCGGCATCGCTGTAGTCGGACTGCAGATCGATCACGCCTGCCATGGGCGGGCAGGCCCGCACCACGCGTTCAAGGTCGCGAATCTGCTGGATCCGGCGGATTTCCCATCCCGTGGCTGTGCCAGACGGGTCAAAACCAAAATCTTCATGACGCGACACGACCACGATCTGTGCAGTGCGTGACGCCTTGCACAGTCGGTCCATCACGATCTCCCGGACGTTAGGCTTGTTCTTGGTTCGGGCACCCGTGTCCGCCGTCGCGGCCTGCAGCCGCGGCGGACGGTGGGGCTGAACTGGCTGCGGGCACGCACCCGCGCGCGACGTCGGTATCACGAGCTGGACAGACTGCGGAGTTGCTCATCGGGCGCGGCAAGATCGTCCGCACCCACCTGGAGCTGAGCGCGGATACGCCGACGCACAGCTTCCTTTTCACGCATCAACTCCAGGCGCGGCGCCTGCTGCGACTGGCCGGAGTATTGGTAGTAGAGCGTCTTGTAGGTCTGTTGGCTCAGGATCCATTCCTGCAACAGCGTGCGCTGGCGTGTCAGTTCGCCTTCGAGCAGGCGATGGCGGCGCAGCAGGTTGGCCACGGCCGCGCGTGCGCTGTCGCTGAGTTCGCTGTCGTCAGCAAGCAGGGCGGCCACCTCGGCCGTCGCGCCATCTTGGACGGTCCGCTTGCTGGGTGCTTCGCCTGCGGCTTCCCCCACGGCAGCCCAGGCATGATGGATGGCTCGGATGGAGCGGTTATTAGTCTCCCTGACAGGCCCGATAGCGGGTCGCCGGATCTCTCCTGCGGTCATGATAATCCCCGTTGAACAACATCCCCCGGCACTACACGTCTGCGGTTACCACTTGTCAGTCTTTGAACTGGTTTTTTGTCTGCGTGGCGCGCGTGTTTCCCGCACGCTCCCGGATGGTGGCTATGCCGCCTTGTTGACGGTCTGGACCGAAATGTCCCCCGACTGGCGAACGGCGCTCATGCGCTCTCGGTTGGCTCCGGCATCCTGCCGCATGCACCGGAGTCAAGAAGGGGCGCCTTGCCGCGCCCCTCTTTGCCACGTCTATAGTTCAGTGCATTTGGGGCACTTTGTCCAGCCCCGAGTGGGTGACTTACAGCCAATCTCATACTTTGGTATGAGGCCGCGCGCACACTGGCCGCCGGCCCGCGACCGGCACATTCCCAGCGGCCGGTGTCTGCATGCATGCTACGCAGAAACGGGTACGCTTTGACACCCCCGAACGGGTGATGGCAGCACCGTTGCGCGGGAATGGCAAGCCGTGCCGCATGCCGCGAGGGCGTGGCGGACTGTCACGCAGAAACAGGTACGCCCGGCCGGTGGACCCGCTCGCGCGGCACGCAGAAACGGGTACGGCTGGCGGGTGTCGGACGGCGCTACGGCGCCCGCCCGGCATCACGATGTCAATATCATGACAGCAGCGCACCATGGAAAAAGGGCGGCCCTGGCCGCCCTTCCTTCATCCCATGCCGACTGGCGCGCTCAATGCCCTGGCAGGTAGTAGAACTTGAAGATGAACACCGCCGCGATGATCCACACCATCACGGGCACGCTGCGTGCGCGGCCGGTCAGCAGCTTGAGCGCCGCGTAGCTGATAAAGCCGAACGCAACGCCGTTGGCGACCGAGTACGTGAACGGCATGCCAAGCGCGGTCATCACCGCGGGCACGACTTCGGTGACGTCATTCCAGTCAATCTCCAGCAGCTCGCGCAACATCAGGCAGGACACATACAGCAACGCCGGCGCGGTGGCATAGGCCGGCACCGTGCCGGCCAGCGGCGCGATGAACAACGCCGCGAGGAACAGCACGGCCACCGTCACCGCCGTCAGTCCGGTGCGCCCGCCCGCCTGCACGCCGGATGCGCTTTCAATATACGCCGTGGTGGAAGACGTACCGAGGAACGAGCCCGCCATGATCGCGGTGCTGTCGGACATCAGCGCCTTGTTCAGCCGGTCCATTTTCCCGGCCTTGAGCAGGCCCGCGCGGTTGGCAACGCCCATCAGCGTGCCGGTGGCGTCGAACAACTCCACCAGGAAGAACACCAGCACCACGTTGATGATGCCGATCGACAGCGCGGCGGATATATCTAGCTTGAACAGCGTCGGGCCGAGCGACGGCGGCGCGGAGAACACGCCGTGGAAGGTATTGCCGGCAAACGCAAAGCTCAGCAGCGTGGTGAGCAGGATGCCGATCAGGATCGCGCCCTTCACCCGCAGATGATCCAGTGCCACGATCACGAAGAAACCGATGATCGCCAGCACGGCCGAAGGCTGGTGCAGGTCGCCGATGGTCACCAGCGTGGCCGGGCTGGCGGTGACGATGCCGGCGTTCTTCAGGGCGACAATCGCCAGGAACAGGCCGATGCCCGCGGTGATCGCCACCCGGATCGAATGCGGAATGCCATTGACGATCATCTCGCGCACGCGGAACAGCGTGACCAGCAGGAACAGGCAGCCGGAGATAAAGACCGCGCCGAGTGCCGCCTCCCATGCAAAGCCCATGCCCTTCACCACCGTATAGGCAAAGTACGCGTTCAGGCCCATGCCCGGCGCCATCGCGATCGGGTAGTTCGCGTAGAAACCCATGATCAGCGTGCCGATCGCCGCGGCCAGGCAGGTGGCGACGAACACCGCGTCTTTCGGCATGCCCGCATCGCCCAGGATCGACGGGTTGACGAAGATGATGTACGCCATCGTCAGGAACGTGGTGACGCCGGCGAGGATCTCGGTGCGTACATCGGTCTGGTGTTCGCGCAGCCTGAACAGGCGCTCGATCAGCGAAGGCGCGGCCTGTGGCTTGCCGTGCGGCGGATTGGCGGTTGACGTGCCCGGCTTGGAAGCGGGTTCCGGCATCGACATGACTGGTCTCCTGATATCGTTATCGTGTGCGCGGCGACAACAACGGCGCGGCCGCAGGTGGCTGGCTTCGGCCTGAAGCATCCCGCGACGCCCCGCTGGGCGGCAAGCGTACTCTGGTGCAGGCCGGCCCGCTTCGCCATGGCACAGGCGAATAAGCGATATGCAAAAGGCGTGATGATCCCACAGCGCGAACCGCTGAATCCAGCGCCGCCACGGGGGTGCTCCGGGGCGTCCCCGGCTTGACGCTTGCGGCAATCCCCCGTATAAAGCCGCCTAGATTCAAGCGACGAGGCAACAGTTCATTCGTTAGCCACCGTCTGGTACTTCGGTTGTCCATGGTGTCCTTTCCTTGAGTTCCCCGTGTCGGATGACGTTTTCGTCATGCGATGTTTTTTGTCCTTTTTCTGGAAAGCAAATCATGCAAACCGGTATCGTCAAGTGGTTCAACGACGCCAAGGGCTTCGGCTTCATCAAGCCGGACGCGGGTGGTGACGACCTCTTCGCCCATTTCTCGGAAATCCGCGCCGACGGCTTCAAGTCGCTGCAGGAAAACCAGCGCGTGCAGTTCGAAGTCAAGAATGGCCCGAAGGGCCTGCAGGCCGCGAACATCACCCCGCTGTAAGCATTGACTGCCGGCGCGCCCCGCGCGCGCCGAACAGCGTAGAACCCCGCCCATGGCGGGGTTTTTTGTTTTCAGGCGCGGATAGCGCGATTGGCGGTGCTGGCTGCGCCACCTTCATCACATCCCGGCCCCCCGCCGCTCCCCGCCTGCCCCGGTCATGCAGACCGCCAGGCGCTCCGCTCCAGCCCCCCGCATGCCCATGCCGCCGCCAGCCGGCACGCCTGGCCTTGCGCGGCGCACTTTCCCGCTCACCATCCAGCCTTGCGCTCCACGCAGAATCGGGTACGCCCTGCTGCACCGCACGAGGTCAGGCACGGCCCGTGAGCCTCGCAGAAATGGGTACGGTCTGTCCTGGCAGGCCTGCTTGCGCTGGGCAGCGGGTACGCAGAAACAGGTACGCCCTGCGGCACTGGGGTCTTTCCAGGAGCCTTCTGGCACGCAGAAGCGGGTACGCCCAAAAATTTTTTTTCGAATTGGATTCGGCCGATGGCAGCGGTTCTCCGGCCCGCATTCCTCCTACATATCCACAAAGCCGGGCCAGGCCGACGACGCAGAAACGGGTACGGCTAATGTTGCAACGCAATAACCATCGGAAGCCCTGAGCCTGCCGGCACCTCTCGCAGAAACAGGTACGCCCACGGGCACAGGCGCACCACTCAACGCCACGCAGAAACGGGTACGCCAACGACATGCAAGGCGGGTGGCTACCCGGCCGAGCTTCGGCATCCATGATCTGTCTGCGCAGAAACAGGTACGGCGCGTAGCGCCGCGAGTCTCCCGCGTATACGTTGAGTGTGAGTGCTAGCTTTTTCTGCAACTCTCATGTAGAATGGAAACTTGGTGATAGTTCCGTCAGAACAGCGCCATGGGTCTGCGCAGAAACGGGTACGCATGACCCGGAAGAGCCCGGCAGGAGATACGCAGAAACGGGTACGCTTCGCGGCGCACCAGGGTGCCAGGGTCGGCACGCAGAAATGGGTACGCCGCAGAAACAGGTACGCTGGGGCAGCACGGCAGCGGCCTTTCAGGCCAGCGCAGAAACAGGTACGGTTTCAGGTCTCGGAACGCAGAAACGGGTACGCCTGGCGCGCAAAGCGCCCGTCAGCAGCCCGGCAAGTGAACCAGTTTCTGCGGGGATAACCGGGCTCTGGCCGTACTTTCTGCGGGAAAGAGGCACTGGAACCCTCGCAAGCCGCGTATACCTGGCGCTCGCTCGCAGAAACGGGTACGGTTTGAGGAGTGGCCGCTGTGGAAAAGGCTGTGGAACCTGCAAGTTATCCCCGCAGAAACCAGTTCGCCCCACCCGCAGATACAGGTTCGGCTTGCCGCAGATACGGGTTCGGCCCTTCGCAGAATCGAGTACGGTTGCCCGCAGAATCGGGTTCGGCGGGGTTGGTTTTTCCCTTACGAATCAAGGCGCTGAACTTCACGTATACGGTTTACAAGTAGTTAACCCGTATCGGTATCGTTTACTGGTAGTGGATGGCTGGCGAACCGTGGACAACCCTGGCGGGTTGCCCACCGTCCGCCACCATGCGACCAGTCGTGAGATTCCCAGCCGGCAGAAAACAGGGCGAGCAACGCAAAGGCTTTGCGTACCTGTTTCTGCGTGACAACCTTTGCGGCTTCGAGTACAAAGGCGGGTAATCCGAAGCACGCCAATATGCCCATCAAACGCTCCCCGGCCACCACGGGGGATCGAAGCGTCCTCGACCTGGACGCCGAACCCTCCCGCATCATTGTTCCCGGCAACGAGAACAACCTGGTTCCGTCCGAGAAATTCCAGCGTCTGTTCGACGAAGCGCAGGCCATGGAGCGTGAAGACGCCTGGCAAAGCGGTGAAGTCGGCTTCCTGAGCCGCGCCAGCGTCCAGGTAACGCTGCCCTACCGCGCGCCCAAGGGCGCGCCGCCGGTATGGACCCGCACCAGCGGCAATATCTCGCTGATGATCCAGCCTGGCTACTTCACGCAGCAACGTTCCGAACGTGCCACCAACGGCCGCCAGAAGCTGGTGTCCGAGACCGTCTCGCTGGGTTACCCCTATGGCTCCTATCCGCGGCTGATGCTGGCCTGGATCGGCAAGGAGATCATGGCGAAGAAAAAGCGCGGCGAATTCACCGGCACGGTAGAGGACCGGCGCATTTCGCTGGGCAATTCGCTGTCCGAGTTCATGTACAACCTCGGCATTCCGATGGCCACCGGCGGCAAGCGCGGCACGATGACGCTGGTACGCCAGCAGATGATCCGCCTGTTCTCGGCGACCATCGCCATCGTGCAAAACAAGTCGACGCCGAGCCAGAACCAGAACCCCAACCACGAGCCACTGTCGATCGATCGGGTGGGCTACCTGCTGGCCGATCAACTGTCGACCTGGTGGGACCCCATGCAGCCTGGTCAGGGGTCCATGTTCGAGAGCTTCGTGGTGCTGTCCGAGCCGTTCTTCAACGAACTGGTCAACCGCCCCGTACCGGTCGACATGCGCGCGCTCAAGGCGCTGAAACAGTCGCCGTTCGCGCTGGACGTGTATTCGTGGCTGACCTACCGCTTCTTCACCATCCAGCGCCGCACGGAAATCCCGTGGGAAGCGCTGCAGATGCAGTTCGGCACCGAGACCGAAAGCGAGCGCAAGTTCCGTGCGCTGTTCCGCAAGGCCCTGAAGGATGTGCTGGTGGTGTATCCTGGTGCCAAGGTCGATGCGGATTCGTCCAAGGCGCTGATCCTGCAGCCTTCCCGGACCAGCGTGCGCAAGCTGGGCTGATTTGCCAGCTTCCCGCCCGGGGAAATCCGCGCACGCCGTTGCACGTGCTCTCGGGACGGCATCAGCAGGTCCGGGCGCGCCGGAACTGAGGCCGGACACCATGTCCGGCCCCCGAATGCAAAAAAGGCAAGCGTTGAACGCTTGCCTTTTTTGTTTGCCCGCCGCGGACGGATCCGCAACGGGCGGGGTCAGCCGAGGCTGGTCAGGCCGGCTTGATTGCCGAAGCCTGCAGGCCCTTCGGGCCTTGCTTGACTTCAAACGTCACGCGCTGCCCATCCTTCAGGGTCTTGAAGCCCGAGCCCTGGATTTCCGAGAAGTGCGCGAACAGGTCTGCACCACCGTCGTCCGGGGTAATGAAGCCAAAGCCCTTGGTCTCGTTGAACCACTTGACCGTACCGGTTGCCATAGGAATTTCCTTTTCGAAGCAAGTTCTTGTACACAACGCAAACAACCGTTCAAGCACGTTGAGTTCTCGTAGATACCGAACGGAAGCCGACGAGGTTGACACGACTTGACTCGACTGTAGCGCGCATCATAACCACTTTGGATTGCGGTGTCATGTGCGGCGTAATGCGCACTATAGATACTTTAGGCACATCCCGGGCTGTTTTTCAAGCAATTTTACGGTACGGCTCGTTTCCGGCTGCCAAATGGCGGCCTCTGCTCTCTGCGTTGGAAACATATATTTTGTAAATTTGGAAAACGGTTGAAGCATCACGTGCTTTTGGCTACAGTTGCGCCTTAAGAATCAACCGCGCTTTCAGCGCTGAAAGAGAGGTCGCAGTGCCAGCCAAAATCATCACAGTCTTTAACCAGAAAGGCGGTTGCGGCAAGACTACGGTCAGCATGCACCTTGCTGGCACGCTTGGCTTGCGCGGCGCGCGCTCGATGCTGGTCGACATGGACGAGCAAGGCACCGCCACTCGCTGGGCGGCGCAGGCCAGCGACGAGCGGCCGTTCCCGGCTTCCGTGATTGGCCTGGCGCCCTCGGGCGGCGCCATGCACCGCGAAGTCCGCAAATTCGTCCAGGATTATGACTACATCGTCGTGGATTGCCCGCCGGCAGTGCATTCGGCAGCGCCCTCGAGCGCGCTGCTGATTTCGGACCTTGCCATTATTCCGGTGGTGCCTTCGCCGCCGGATCTGTGGGCGGCGGTAGCGGCCAAGACGCTGGCGCAGCACGCCCAAGTTCAGAATGAGTCCTTGCTGATCCGTGTGATGGCCAATATGGTCCAGCGCCGCGTCTCGATCGCGCGCCAGGCCATTGAAATCCTTGGCGACGACGG
The DNA here is from genome assembly GCF_058794355.1 of Cupriavidus sp. GW823-FHT07B10. NCBI lineage: Bacteria > Pseudomonadati > Pseudomonadota > Betaproteobacteria > Burkholderiales > Burkholderiaceae > Cupriavidus > Cupriavidus sp. GW823-FHT07B10. The sequence continues at coordinate 414,234 of NZ_JBXAGS010000003.1, read as the reverse complement.
CGACGTACCGCTTTTGAATTCGATGATCGGGTCGCGCTCGGCATTCCGGGAATGCCAGGCGATCGGCTGCACCGTGCACGGCGTTGCCGGCGCACGCGAGGCGGTGCAGGAGGTCGACATGATGGTCGACGAAATACTGTCTTTGATTGAGCACTAGGTATGGCTACCAAACTGAAGAGCCTCAAGGCTGGCATGCTGGCCGGCATGGCGGCCGAAAAGACCCGAAACGATACGCTGGACCGCTTCGCTCGCGCGGAAGCGGCCATTTCCCAGCATCCGAATGGATTGCTGCAGGGCAGGGGAGCCGATGGCGCGCCCGTTTTCAGCGCTGAAAGTCTTGGCGAAGCCGCCGCGGGCCGGCAGCTGATCAGGATTCCGCTGGAGCAACTGCACGACAATCCTCTCAACGCGCGGCGCCTCTACGATCCCGCCGTGGTGCAGGAGCGGGCGGCATCCATTGCCACGCACGGCCAGAAGACCCCCGGCCTGGCCGCGCCCGATCCGGCGCGCCCCGGCCATTACATTCTGATCGACGGTCATTACCGCAAGCGAGCCCTGGCGTCTGCCGGCAAGCTCGAGATGGAATGTTTTGTCGAAAACGACCTGAGCGACCTGGACTTCTACCGGCTGTCGTTCATGCTCAACGAGCAGCGCTCGGACCAGTCAGCGCTGGACAATGCGATCGCCTGGCGCCAGTTGCTGGACGAAGGCAAGGTCCAGAAGGAAGAGGAAATCTGCGAGCTGACCGGCATGTCGGCCGGCACCGTGAACAAGACACTGGCGCTGCTGCGCCTGCCCGAGTCCGTGCTGGGCGTGATGCGCGAGCGCCCGAGCGCGATCGGCATCGCCGCGGGCTATGAGCTGACGCTGTACTGCAAGCTGGCGGGCGAGGAGCGCACGCGCGAACTGGCGGCGCGCATCATCAATGACGGCCTGTCGAGCCGCGAGGTTGAAGCCATCCGCAAGCACGCGCAGGAAGGCAAGGCGCGCAAGGTCAAGGAAATCAGCCGGCAATACAAGATCCGGACCGACAGCGGCCAGTTGCTGGGCACCATCAAGGAATGGGACTCGGGACGCGTGATGCTGGACGTGCAGCTGAGCGACCGCAGTGCCCGCGAGGCGCTGGTCGAGGCCCTGAAGGCCCGCTTCGGGCTGGACAACACGCTGCTCTGAGCCGGGTAGGCAAGCCATGGCGCCGCTGCGGCAGCATTGCCGCCGCAGCGCTCAAGCCAGCAGGTCGCGCGGCGAGCGCGCGCCAAACTCCGGATCACAGGTCTTGCGGTAGCGCTCAAGCATGCTGGACAGCAGGGCATGCAGGCCACGCACCGAGTAGCCGGCCAGCGGCAATGCCGCCAGCTTGCGCTGCGCGCGCCGGGTCGGCGGCGCGGCCGGTGGACCGATCAGCGAGGCGTCTTCTGTGCCCGCACCGTCCCACTGGAGGTTGCGGTCACGCCAATGCCGGGCCAGCGCGTGCTGCGTGGCCAGGCCAAAGCCGGGCGTTCCGTCTGGCACAGTACTTTCCACACCGTCTTCCGGAACCCGCGCAGGCTGCTGCATCGGCGCCAGCGAACGCCGCGTGACCGAGGTCAGCCGGTCCAGGCTGAGCCGGTGTTCCCGCAACAGCAGGATTGCCGCATGGGCGGTCCGGTAGCGCTGGCCATCGTCGTCGCCGCCCCGGTGTTCCAGCCATGACAGGAAGGGAGCCAGGCTGGCCTCGGGAACCTGCAAGGTGTCCGGCCGCGCCGCCTCCATTGCCGCCGAGGCATCGGTGCCGTCCGGGATCCGGGCTGGCCAGAGCGCTGCGCCCGGGTAGCCGTTGGCATGCATCCAGCGGAACAGGGCGGCCAGCACCCGCATGCTATGCCGCACGCTTGCCGGACTGAGCGGGCCGGTGAACGGACGCCATCCGGCCAGGTGGCGCGGTGCCCGCGGTCCGCACCAGCGGCTGCCCGGTTCGGGCTGCGCCAGGAAGCCCAGGTAGGCCCGGCGGTCGTCCAGATCGAGCTGCGACAGGCCCTTGCGCCGCTCCAGTGCTGCCCATAGCAGCAAGCGCTCCGCCTCCTTGCGGTAGGCCGAGAACGTGCTGCCGCTGTCGCCGGCGGCATCGCGCAGCCAGGCCTGGACGACGTCGAGGCCCTGACTGTACGGGCAGCTGGCGTCGGCGGCCAACGCGGGCGACGCGGTCATCCATTCCAGCGGCAACGGCTGGCGCATCCCCGGTCCCAGCCTGCCTCGCTCGAGCAGAGTCCGGTTGCCGACGTACGCGCCCAGCAGCGGCTTGCCGTCCGGGTCCCGGAAGGCAGCACGGTTCTCGCTGAGCCAGCGGTTGACGGCCGCGCCGGCAAGCGCGCCAATGCGCGGGACGGCCCGCCACCAGGCGCTGCCGCGTCGGTTTGCAAGCTCAAAAAGAGAATTAAGGGTCACAATTTCAGCCTTGCGCAAGCGTCGCGCCAAGGCTGGTGCAAACCACAACTCCACGCCGTGCTGGGGGCGCGGCGCCGCCGTACCCAACCGTTCGAGCTCAGCCAGCGCGTCGACGCGGCGATCCATGCCGCGGTTGGAGCGGCCAGGGCCGGCCAGCAGCAGTTCGGCCAGGTCCGCCCGTCCGTGCAGGTGCGCGAGCTGGACCATCCGGTCGCGCAGGGCAAGCAGGATCCGCAGCGCAGACTCGGCCCCGGCTTCGTCGTCATCGGCTTCGTCGGCCAGGTAGCGGGGCACCACCATGGCCGCCGGCATGCCCTGCACATAGGCGCGTACCGCCGCAAATTCGCTGCGGGTGAGGCTGACCATCATCATTCCAGGAATCATCGGCAGGTATGCGCTGAATGGCTAACTTCTTGATTTATAAGGCACTTGAAGCGAGCGAGAATTCATCCGGCCCGAAATGCATAGATAAATACAATGCCGATAATTTTATGCGCGTTTTCACTGGAAAGTCATCCCCGCTGCCCTTGTGGCATCCGTATGCTGGTGTCAGGCAGTGCTCGGGGAAAACCCGCCGCAGCGCACCATCACCTTGCATTCGACCTACGCGTTTCATATGCTGCAGGTCAGGAGTTATAAATACTTAGATCAGACTTCAGTCGCATCTAAGACTCTTTCTACATAAGCGTCTTAACACGCAAAACGGGGCGATCCGGTATCTCCACGGGAAGGACGGACCTGCAGCCTGACGGGAAGGCTGCCGGGCGGTCTGGAGCGATGGCGGATCGTATGGAAGTGCAACCGCAAGATAGCGGAGCATTTCCGACAAGCAAGCGCGGATTGTCGCAGGGTCCGAACTTGCCGCAATAATAAGAGAGCGGCCATGGCCACCATCCTCTTGATCGAGCCTCACCCCCTCCTGCGCCTGGGTCTGCGCCATCTGCTGGCCCAAGCACATATTCCTGGTGACCTGATCGATATCGATCCCCTCGCCCCAGTCGATTCAGATTTGTGGCTGTACGATGCCGACCTGCTGATCTATGGCCTGCCAGCCGATCACGCCGGCGGCTGGGCCATGCTGGAGGAACTGTGCCAGCGGCTACGCCCGCAGCGCGTGCTGGTCCTCGGCGATCAGGCGGCCCTATTGCTGCCGGATGCAGGCTTGCCTGACCCGGTGCGCGGCTGCGTGGCCAAGAGCTGCAGTGCGGATGCGCTCGATGCCGCGGTGCGCCTGGTGCTGGCCGGCGGCGAGTGCTTCCCGGCGCGTGCCCAGGGCAGCCACCATGCCTGGCAATCGGAACTCGATGCCGGCCATGCCCCGGTGGCAAGCAGCGCAGGGCAGGGCGAGGCCCGGGTCGTGGCGCTGCGCGCAGGCATCGGCGAGGCCGTGCTCGAGCATGCGGTGCCCGCGCCCCAGCGCCATTTCCAGGCGCACGCGACGTACCACGAAACCCCGTCGGCCGGCGCGCACCTGCTGAACATCACCGAACGCCAGTACGAAGTGCTGGCGCTGCTGGCTCGGGGCTATCCCATCAAGACGGTCAGCCGCATGCTGAATATCTCGGTGGCCACCGCGAAGACGCATGCCTGCACGCTGTACCAGCGCCTGCACGTACGCAACAAGGGCGAAGCCGTCTACGTTGCCCTGCAGAAGGGTGCCACGCTCAACTGGGCCGGGCCCGCCACGCCCGTCAATCCGGTGACCCGGGTGCCGGCACCTGATCCCACCTGCCAGGCTGCGTGACGGGTGGCGGCGCGGCGTTCACGGGTCGCGCCTCATCCTTCTGGCGTGCGGCTCTCAGCCAAAAGCATGAGGCAATGGCGGCGGCGGCTTGCTACCTTGTGATGAAAGGCATCTGCAGACACTTTTTCCGGCGGCCGGCGCTGCCCTGATGCCCTGCAAGGCGGGCCGCCCCGCGGCCCGGATCCCGACCCGGTGGCAAGCGCATCTGCGGCCCGGGCCAGCTGCCAGACCGAGTCAATGCCGACCTATCTCATCGCCAGCAATGAAATGATGTGCCGTGTCCTGGCGCGTCGCCTGAACGCACTGGACGTGCCGCAGCCGATCACGTGGCGCACGCCGCAGTGGCTGCATGAATCGGCGCGCGCATCGACGCAGGCTTCGTCATCGGAGCCATCGCCGGACCCGGCCGATATCGCGCTGATCGATTGCAGCGCACTGGAGGGCGACCCGCGTGCGTTGCTGGACCAGCTGCAGGCACGCCTGGCGCCACGGCGCTGGCTGGTGCTGTCCGATCGCCTCGATGCCTCGCTGATGCTGCATGCCGCGCTGCTCGGTGCCAGCGGGTGTCTCGCGCTGCCGGCACCGGTTGAACTGGTCTGCGCCGCCACCGCGCTGGTGTGGGCCGGCGGCCAGTGCTTTCCGCGCATGGCGCTGTCACTGACGGGCGCCAACGGGGCCACCGCCTCCCTCCTTTGAGCGAGCAGACCTACATCCACCGTAGGAGTGCGCATCGCACCTGATTGCCTATGCTTGATTCGCCCGGAGGCAGAAGCCAGCCCAGTTTGCAGGCAGGCCGCCCTGGGGAAGTAAGGGGGTCATATGGAGGCCGGACTGGAATTCCTCGTCGTTCGCGGCTTTGCTGTGCGCGAAGGCAGAGGCAAGTGGGCGTGCTGCTTCGAGATCAGGCTGGCTGCCAGCCTTGACCATGGTTGCCACGCGGGTGCCAACGAGGGCAGCGATGAGCCGCTGCTCTATCGCGGTGAACTGCACGGGCGTCAGTTTGACTGCGAGCTGGCCGCCGCCGACGCGGCCCGCGCGGCCGGCGAGCGCGAAGCGCGGCTGCGTGTGGAAAGCCTGAGGGCGCTGATCATTGCTCAGCATCGGCATCGCGTGCCGCCACCACTCGTGGCCTGAACCAGCAGGCATCCAGCGAGAATCAGGCACAGTGGCACCCGGCGGCCTCGCCGGGTGCCACTGTGCCTTTGTCATTCTCTTCGTCGTCGCGCAGCTTGCCAAAATGAAAATCGCCCAGTTGGGGCGATTTCATGGCAAGGTATTTGCGGAACAGGACACCAGCCGGCGAGCCAAAAAAGAAGCCCGCCGACCGGGGGACCATGCGGGCTTTGAAGGCGTGCGGGCCATACTGCCCGCCCACACGTCTCCTTGACGATAACCAATCAGTTCGCAGTCCTCCATCAACCAGAAGCACCATGCGCGCATATTTGCGGCTGAGTGCCCCTGAACCGCCTGAACCCTTTGCGGGTTTGTGCGCCGTCCAACAGACTGGCCAGAACCGCGCGCGCCAAGATCGCCATCATGGCCAATGGCAGCAAGTATCTGGCTCGGGTTCAGGGGGAGACGGAAAAATGACTGGTGTCAGCGCTCGGCCTGCCGTATCGCTCGTCAGGCACGCGCGCGGGCCCGGCATGGGCCGTCCGTACCCGCTCATGAAGCGGCATGGCAGGCGCGGAGGTCACTAGTGCACGGCGACACCAGGATGCGTGGACGGGGCGGACCAGGATTGCGCGGCGGCAATCCGGTGTGGTCGCACGTCAACTGCCATATCGACCTTTGGATCGAGCTGCTGCACGGGCTGGACCTGCCGCCGGTCGCGGCACTGGCCTGCGCGGTGCGGCAGGACTTCGAGGCCGACCACTTCACGCAGTGCCGCTTTCCGGATGCCGACCTGGAGCGGCTGTACGGCCTCACCGTGCACGCCCTGACGTTCTACGACTCGCTCGAGTCGCACGTTGCGGCACAGACCTCGCGCGGCCATATCGTCGTGATGGAGCTGGACAGCAGCCAGCTGCCGCCACCCCGCGGCGCCGGCTACCTGCGCCATTGCATGCCCACCTGCATTGCCATCGATGTGTTGATCCCCGAAGCCGGCGCAGTCGGCTACTACCACTCCGACGGCTACCACACCGCGACCGGCGAGGACTACGCCGCCATCATTCGCCTGGCACCGGGCGTGCGCAGTGCCGACGCGCTGCCCTTCATGCACGCCGATGTGGTCCGCCGCAACGGACATCCGCACGCTGCCGAGACGCTGCTCGAGGCCTCGCTGGCATTGCTGCGCTTTCACCTGGGCAACCGTCCGCGCGAGAACCCCGTCACAATGTTTCGCGCGGTATTTCCCCAGCATCTCGAGCGGCTGATGGCGCGCGGGGAACCGGGCTTTCACCACTACGCGTCGGGCGTGCTGCGCCAGCTCGGCGCCAATTTCGAGCTGCTGGCGCGCTACCTGCGCTGGCTGGTGATGCACGGGCAGGAGGTGCCCGAGAAGGCGGCACAAGCCTGCTACACCATGGCCTCGGAGGCGATGGTGATGCAGTTCCGCTTGATGCGCGCGGTCATCAGCCGCAAGCCGGACCGTTGCGAAGACTGCCTGGACCAGCTCGAAGCCTCATACCTGGCCAGCGTGCCGTTGCTGGCCGCGCATTTCGGCGAGTTCAAGCCATGAGTCGGCAGATCCTGCCTGCAGCGGGCAACACTTGGCTGGTGTGCCGCCTCCGGCGTCTGGCACAGAACCGGTTCGATCCGGCGCCGGGGGCAACCCAGTGCATCCGCCTTTTGCACGATATCCCGGGTCTCATGCCGACAGCGGAGGGCATGCCATGCATCCAGCCTTGCGTGCCTGCCGTGACTGACTAGCCCGTAACAGCTTCCATCTGCCGTGCCGCCTCGCCTCGTATGGCGGCGGCGGACATCGCAGCCGCCGCGGCGCATGGCGCCGTCAGCGCCCGCTTCACTCTCGCCTTTCCGTCCAACCTCCCGATGGATGACCGTTCCCCAGCCGTTCGCCTACTGTCGGAGCGCGCTGCCATGACGCTAAATAGAGGCACTGGCTTGCAAAGAGCGCCGCACCTGGGTCGGCGGCGCAGCCAGCCGGTTCTCGGAAAGCAGTCGTGCCGAGCCAGGCCGGCAGAGCGTTGTTCCCGGACTCGGGATTGGACAGGGGGTACGAAAATGATTACGCATCGATCGGATCTGCATGTCAATCACCTGCTCAGCGCGCTGCCGCGCGGCGAGTGGGAGACGCTGGCGCAGCACTTCGAGCTGGTCCGTCTGCGCGCCGGCGAACTCCTGACTGATTCCGGCCAGCGCATCGTCCATGTCTATTTCCCGACCACCGCGGTGGTATCGCTGCTGTCGCTGCTGGAGGACGGCGCGACGGTCGAGATCGCCGCGGTCGGAAACGAAGGGCTGGTTGGCATCCCGGTGGTCACCGGCGGCGACACCATGCCCAGCCGGGTGGAAGTGCGCAGCCCCGGAATGGCCTATCGCATTCCCGCGCGCCTGCTGCGCGGCGACCTGCCGCGCCTGCCCACGCTGCAGCGCGTGACGCTGCTGTACGTGCAGGCCATGCTCACGCAGATCGCACAGACCGCAGCCTGCAACCGCCACCACTCCCTGAACAAGCAACTGTGCCGCTGGCTGCTGCTGGCCATCGACCGGCTCAGCTCCAACGAGCTGGTGATTACCCAGCAGGTCATCGCCAACATGCTCGGCGTGCGCCGCGAAGGCGTGACCGAAGCGGCCGGCAAGCTGGAAGACCTGGGCCTGATCCACCACAGCCGCGGCCATATCACCGTGCTTGACCGCTGCGGGCTGGAGAAGCATTCGTGCGAGTGCTACAAGCTGGTCAAGCGCGAGTATGACCGCCTGCTGCCCGCGCTGGCCAGCGCCTGAGCGGCACGCTTCGGCGCGTGGCCTGCGAGGCGCGGCGTGCATACGCCGCGCCTATCCCATTTGAGGAGCCGTACTCGTGAGCAGACTGTCATATGCCGGTGGACCGGCTGAGAGCGCCACCCCGCGCCGTGAGGCCCAGCCGGGCACCACGCAGGCGCGCGCGCTGATGGACCACCTCGGCTGGATCGCCGCGGCTGGCGTGGCCGGTGCGGCCGCAGGCTTGCTGGTGGCGCTGTCGGCGCCGCCGCAGTATCGCGCGCAGGCGCTGGTGCAGGTTGAGGGGCGCGATGGCGGCATGCGCAGCGTCGCCCAGATGCAGGGCCCGGCGGCCTTCGACGCGGGCCTGCTCAAGAGCCGCGCCGTGGTCGGTCCGGTGGTGGAGCGGCTGCGGCTCGATATCACCGCGCAGCCGCTGCGTGCGCCGCTGCTGGGCGCGCTGGTCCAGCGCTTTTCCACACCCGGCCAGCCGCGCGGCACCTGGCCTGCCAGCCTGGGCTATGCCTGGGGCGGCGAGCGTCTGGTAATCGCCAGCATGACCGTGCCCGAGGCGCTGGTAGACCAGCCACTCACCTTCGAGGTGCGCAGCGACGGCCGCTACCGCCTGATGCAGCAGGACACCTTGCTGCTGGAAGGGCGGGCCGGCGAGACTGCGATGGCCAACGGCATTGTGCTGCGCGTGGACAAGATCGAGGCCGGGCCCGGTACGCGCTTCCAGCTCACGCGGCACGACCTGGCCCGCACCGCCGAGTCCGTGCGCCGCGGGCTCACGGTGGAAAGCGAACGCAGTGAAACCCCGGCGAGCCTGGGCGGCGCGGCCGACCCCCTGACCGCGCCGGGCGGCACCGTGCGCGTGAGCTGGCAATACCCGGACCGCCAGCTTGCCGCCCAACTCGTCAACGGGGTCACGCGCGCCTATATCGACGGCCAGACCGACAAGCGCCGCCAGGACGCGGCCGGCACGCTCGCGTTCCTCTCGGGCGAGCTGCCGCGCGTGCAGAGCGAACTCACGCGCGCCGAAGAGGCGCTCACGCGCTACCGCGCGCGCACGGGTTCGCTGCAGCCCAGCCGCGACGCGCAGTCGTTCCTCAGCAACAGCATGGAGTACCAGCGCCAGATCGCAGCGCTCAAGCTTGAGCGCACGCGGCTGCTCCAGCGCTTCACGCCCGAGGCCAACGAGGTCCGCACCGTCGACAGCCAGATCCAGCAGATGACTCGCGAGCGCGCGGAGATCGACGCGCGTATGCAGACCCTGTCGGCCTCCGAGCGTGAATCGGTGGCGCTCACGCGTGACGTCAAGGTGGCCGAGGACATGTACATGTCCTTGCGCAGCAAGGTCGAGCAGCTGTCGCTGATGCTGTCCGACAGCTCTACCCAGATGCGCGTGGTCGATGCCGCGATCGCGCCGGTCACACCGGTCGGTCTCGGCGCGTGGCCGTTCGCCTCCGCCGGCGCCTTGCTCGGCCTGTGCCTGGGCGTGGCCGCGGTCAACCTGCGCCAGCGCATGCGCCCGTCGGTGGCCAGCGCCGCCGATGCGGAACAGCGCCTGGGCATGGCCATGCTGGGCGACATCGCCTTCAGCAACGAGCAGACCGAGCTGGAACGGCTGGTCGAAGCCAAGCGCCGCCTGGGCATCGCCTCCGGCTTTGTGCTGCCGCCCAATGTGCGCCTCGGCTGGCCGGAGTCTGTCACCAGCGTGATCGACGCCGCCACGGCCGCCGCGCCCGAGGACGAACGCGCGCGCGCCGAACGGCTGCTGCGCCAGGGCCTGCACGACCAGTTCCTGCTGGCGCGGCGCGCCCCGCATTCGCTTGCCGTGGAAGGCCTGCGCACGCTGCGGGCGGCGCTGCATTTCGCGTTGCGCGATGCACCCAACTGCGTGGTTGCGGTGACCAGCCCCGCCGCCAGCGCCGGCAAGACCTTCGCCGCGGTTAACCTCGCGGTGCTGTTCGCCGAAGCCGGCCAGCGCGTGCTGCTGGTCGACGCCGACCTGCGCCGCGGCCGCGTGGCGGACTGGTTCGACCTGCCTGCCGAGCCCGGGCTGGCAGAAGTGCTCGCTGGCCGCAGCGCGATCGCCGACGCGGTCAAGCCGAGTGTGGTCAATGGCCTGTTCCTGCTCAGCCGCGGCGCGGTGCCGGCCAATCCGTCCGAGCTGCTGATGCTGCCCGCGCTGGCGGAATCCCTGCGGCTGTGCGCGGGGCGCTTCGACCTGGTGCTGGTGGACACGCCGCCGGTGATGGCGGTGGCCGATGCCACGCTGGTGGCCAACCTGGCGGGTTCCACGCTGGTGGTGGTGCGCGCCGATGTCACGGCGACGGCGCAGGTCGATGAAACCCTCAAGCGCCTGGCGCACGCCAATGCCAGGCTGGCCGGTGGCATCCTCAACGGTGTCATGCCCCGGCGCAGCAACCGGGCGGACTTCAATACCATCAATCCTTATCTGGGGATGCCGTTGCCACGAGCGGTAGCGAAGCCTCCCGCATTGGCCGGTCAAGCCGATCGGGTAGGGAAAAACTGACGCATGCCAAAGCACGCCAGAAACCGCACCGCCATTTGTGTGGGTGTACCTGTTTCTGCGGGCGTTTGGCGGACGTTCTGAGCACGCGCATTGGTGTGAAAACGCACTGATGCGCGTGCGACGCTCAGGCTCAATAGGTCTCCAAGGCGTTGTACCTCAACCTGGAGCCCAGCATGCGAGCAGCGATACGCACCATACTTTTGGAAGTGGCCCGACTTGACGTACCAGTTGAATCGCTGGACGACCAGGCCGATTTATACGAAGCGGGACTGTCATCACTGGCAACGGTGCAAGTCATGCTCGCGATCGAAAATACCTTCGGCATCGAGATACCTGACCGCATGCTGACTCGCCAGCTGTTCCGCAGCATCAGCACACTGGCTGCGGCGACCGAGCAGATCAAACAAGAGCAGGAGGCGGCATGAGCCCGGTCCTCGCCAGCGTCGAGCAGGCCTTTCCGCGCGCAGAGACTGCTGACGCCGCACACTTGCTGGCCGGAGCGCGCCTGGCCGCGGCAGAAGCAGCCAGGCATGCAGACCAGGTCGACGCCGATGCGTGTTTTCCGCACCAGGCGTTTGCAGTCTTGCGTGAGCAGAGGTTGCTGGGCGCCATGGTGCCGCCAGCCTGTGGCGGTGATGGCGCGTCGCTGGAAACGATCGCAGCGGTCTGCCGCGTGCTGGGCGGTGCCTGTGCCTCGACGGGAATGATCTACGCCATGCACCAGATACAGGTGGCATGCCTGGTCAATCATGCGAGCACCAGCTCGTGGCACGCGCAGCTATTGCAGCGCCTGGCCAGCGAACAATTGCTGCTGGCTTCGGCCACGTCCGAAGAGGCGATTGGCGGTGCCTTGCGCAGCAGCGGCTGCGCGGTCAACGCCGATGGCGGCAACCTGTACTTGCTCAAGATGGCTCCGACCATTTCCTATGGCGCCCATGCCGACGGGATCCTCGTCACGGCACGCCGCCATCCCGATGCCTCGCCATCGGACCAGGTCATGGTAAGCGTGCTCAAGCCAGACTACGTACTGGAAAGTCTCTCCACCTGGGATACCCTGGGCATGCGCGGCACCTGCAGCAATGGATTCCGGCTGGAAGCCCGCGGGCATACCGATCAGATCCTGCCCGTGTCGTTCGGCGAGATTGCCGACGTCACCATGACCCCCGTGTCGCACATCTTGTGGTCTGCCCTGTGGACCGGTATCGCCGCGGATGCGGTTCAGCGCGCCAAGGTGCTGTTCCAGGGCCAGGCGCGCGCCCGGCCTGGCACGCTTCCGCCCTCGGCTACGCGCGTGGCCGAAGCGGTTGCCATTATCCAGATGCTGGAGGGGCGGCTGGAACTGGCGTTGGCTCACCAACGCCAGCGTCATGCAAGCCAGAGTGTGTCGGCAATTTTCAACCTGGCGGCGGAAATGAACGGGCTCAAGACCAGCGTGTCGTCGCTGGCGCTCGAAGCGGTGCAAATCGCGATGCTGGTCTGCGGCATGGCGGGCTACAAGCATGGCACGCCGTTCAGCCTGGGACGCCACCTGCGGGATCTGTGGTCCGCCCCCTTGATGATCAACAACGATCGCATATTGACCAATACCGCCAATCTGCTACTGGCCGACCGGTCCGCCTGAGGAGCCGTCCATGGACGATACCAGCAACGCTTACGTGCCAGGCGACGACGCATCCGTTGCCCCGGGTGACCATTCTGCCATGGCCAGGCCGGCGCAGGATCCTGACACGGGCCGCCGTGCTTACCGGCAGGCGCTGATTGACGCCCGCGTGCTCTTCCCCACGACGGTCGACGGCATTTATGGTCGTAGCGGACTGTTCGAGAGTATTGCCGACGGCTTGAACTACGCGATCAGCAAACTGGGCGCCGACCAGGACGCGGAGGTGATGCGATTTCCTCCTGCCATGCCGCGCAAGGACTTTGAAGCGAGTGAGTATCTCAAGAGCTTTCCCCAGCTGGCAGGGACGGTGCATTGCTTCTGTGGCGGCGATCGCGAGCATCATCGACTCCTGGCGCGCCTGGAGCACGGTGAGGAATGGGCCGATCAGCAGCAGCCCACCGATGTGGTGCTGGCGCCGGCGGCGTGCTATCCCGTCTACCCCGTGGTGGCCAGCCGCGGTCCGATGCCTCGGGAAGGGCTGGTGGTTGACGTGTTGACGTATTGCTTCCGCCATGAGCCTTCGATCGACCCTGCACGCATGCAGATGTTCCGCCAGCGCGAATATGTCCGGCTCGGCACGGCCGAGCAGATCGTGGAATTCCGTCGACGATGGATGGAGCGTGGTACGCAACTGGCCAGGCTGCTTGGCTTGCCGCATGAGGTTGACGTGGCGAACGATCCGTTCTTTGGGCGTGGCGGCAAGATCGTGGCCGACAGCCAGCGCGAGCTAAAGCTTAAGTTCGAGTTGCTGGTGCCGATCAATGATGGCGCGCCACCCACGGCTTGCATGAGTTTCAACTACCACATGGACCATTTCGCGCACGCGTGGCCGTTGCGTACTGTGGACGGCGCGCCGGCGCACACCGGCTGCGTGGGCTTTGGCATCGAGCGCCTGACGCTGGCACTGCTGCGTCATCACGGCTTCAAGCTGGCGAACTGGCCCCAGCGGGTGCGTGACGTGCTCGGAGGTATCTAGTACGTGCCAGCACGGCGCGACTGGACGACTTTACGTGCCGCATCCGTTCGGCCAATGAGGTGCCGTGACGGCGGATGCGGCCGGGGCCTTGCCCGGCGCGGCCGTCCCGGGTTGTCACGCGTGCTCTGCCATGCTGGCGTTCCGGTCCTGTCAGGTTTTCTCAGGGAAGGCAGTCCATGAAGGCGCAAACTAACGCGGACACGGGCACTTCGGCGTCCGCTCGGCAGGCATCGCCTGGCAGCCGTCCCGGCGTCGCCATCGGCAGTGCCGCACTCGGCGGCGAGTGGGCCTGGGTGCAAATGCCCGCCGGCGTAGCCGATAGCCCCGCCGCACTGGATCCCGCCGCAGCCTGGTTGCCAGCACCCGTGCCCGGCACGGTAGCCAGCGCCCTGCGCGCTGCCGGGCGCTGGGACGACTCGGCGCCGCCGCCACTGCACCTGCATGATCATTGGTATCGCGTCAGCTTTGCCGGCCGTGGCCGCCGCGTGCTGCGCTTTAACGGGCTCGCCACGGTGGCCGAAGCCTGGCTTAACGGAAAGCTCGTGCTGAGCGCGCAGCATATGTTCGTCGCGCATGAGGTCGAGGCCGACCTGGATGACGACAACCTGCTGTACCTTTGCTTTCGCGCGCTCTATCCATGGTTGCGCAAGCAGCGCGGGCCCGTGCGCTGGAAGCCGCGAATGATCGTGCCGCCGACGCTGCGCACCGTCCGCACGACGCTGCTTGGCCACATGCCGGGGTGGTGCCCGCCGGTGCATGCGGTGGGTCCCTGGCGCTCGGTGGAATTGCTCGACCCGGCCAGCGACGACATCCTGCATGGGGTGCGCGCTGACCTGTGGGGACAGGTGCAGGGCGATCTCGGTGTCATCACGCTGCGCCTGCATTTTCCAGCGTCCGCGCCGGCTTCGGGATCGTTCGAAGCCAGGGACGCAGAGGGTTGCGGCTATCCCGGCTCGCTGTCGCGCGTTGACGATCACACCTTGGTGGGCACGGTGCGCATGGAACACCCCAGGCTGTGGTGGCCGCATACGCATGGCGAACCTTGCCTCTACGGCGTCGATGCGAACATCGAGGGGCGCGCCATCGACTGCGGCCGGGTGGGCTTCCGCACGGTATCGTCGGATCGTGCTGGCGAGTCCGGGCACTTCGCACTGTGCATCAACGGCGAGCGGGTGTTTTGCCGCGGAGCCTGCATCTCAAGCCATGACCTGCCCGGCCTGGCAGACACCGATGAAGCGTCCAGGCGTTGGCTGGCGCTGGCACGCCAGGGCGGTATGAACATGGTGCGAATCAGCGGCGTCACCTGCTATCCGGGCGAAGCGTTTTACCGAATTTGTGACGAACTTGGCTTGCTGGTATGGCACGATTTCATGTTCGCCAATTTTGACTATGGCGGCATCGGGCCTGGCATTGGTCTTACCGATGACATCACGCGTGAAGTCAGCGACTGGCTGACATCAACCCGGGCGCATCCGAGTCTCGCGGTGCTGTGTGGCGGGAGCGAGGCGGAGCAGCAGGCCGCGATGCTGGGCGCGTCGCGCAGCAACTGGAAGCAACCGCTGTTCGATGAACTGATTCCGGGCCTGGTTGCAGCCCATCGGCCGGACGTGGTGTATGTCAGCAATTCGCCGACCGGCGGCAGCTGGCCGTTCCAGCCCGACACGGGCGTTAGCCACTACTACGGCGTCGGCGCCTACCAGCGACCGTTGGCCGACGCACGCCTGGCGCAAGTGCGCTTCGCTTCAGAATGCCTGGCCTTTGCCAATGTGCCCGGTGACCGCACGTTGACGGAGTACGGCTTGTCTGCGCCGCTGCACGCGCCGCGCTGGAAAGCCGCGGTGCCGCGCGACGCCGGCACGCCGTGGGACTTCGAGGATGTGCGCGAGCACTACTTGCGTGTGCTGTATGACGTGGATCCGCCGCGCCTGCGGTATGAGCAGCCCCGGCGCTACCTGATGCTGTCGCGCGCCGTGGTCGCGGACGTCATGACCGAAGTCTTCAGCGAATGGCGGCGTGTCGGGTCGAGTTGCTCGGGTGGTCTGGTCTGGCAATTGCAGGACCTGATGCCTGGCGCCGGCTGGGGTATTGTCGACGCGTGCGGCCGTCCCAAATCGGCCTGGTATGCCTTGAGGCAAGTCTGGCAGCCGCTGCAGGTACTGATTACGGACGAAGGGCTCAACGGACTGCACTTGCACGTGCTCAACGAAACGCCGCAGCCACGTGCATTGTGGCTGGAGCTGGATTGCCTGCGCGATGGCGAGGCGGTGGTGGCGCAGGCTCGGCACAGCCTGTGCCTGCCGGCCCGCAGTGCCGAGCGTGTGGAGGCCGCTGCGTTGCTTGACCGCTTCTTCGACCTGACTTATGCCTACCGCTTCGGCCCCCCGACCCATGATGTCGTGGTGGCGACACTGTTTGCCGTTGACAGTGGCGAGCCACTGAGCCAGGCCGTCTATTTGCCCGACCGCCGTGCCGCGGCGCTCAAGGCGCCCAGCTTGCGGGCACAGCTTGAGCAAGCGGAAGGTGAGTGGTGGCTGACCGTGTCAACCCAGCGCTTCGCTCGCTGGGTGCACATCGAGGATCATGCCTACATTGCCGCCGAGAACTGGTTCCACCTTGCGCCGGGCAGCAGCCGGCGTGTCCGCCTCGTGCATGAAGGCAAGGTGGGGGGGCATGCTGTTCCGCCGCCTTCAGGCGAGATTTACGCTGTCAACGCGGAACATTCGCTTGGCTATGATGGTTGATTTTGGCCAATCGGATCATTGTCGACGCCACCGAAGGCAGTGATCAGGCCTTCCATGGTCCTGTCATGGCAGGTTTCCAGTGTATCCAGGCAGTCCGTGCATGGATCGGCGCGGCGGCGTGCCACCGCACGCGCCAGTCGGAACTGCAATACCTTGCTTTCTGTCGCGATGGTCCGTGCGGCGTTGATAGCGACCATGGGCACCTCGCGTCCCTGCTCGCGCAGCCAGCACAGCCAGTGGTGCAGCATCTCGAAATTGGCGCCGAGCTGACGCGGGAAATTGAAGGTGTACAAGTGGAAGTAAGCCTCATCACGTGCCAGCAGCGCGTCCATATGCTTGCCGAACACTTGTCGCCAGCGTCCCACCGGATTGGCTGCAGGGCGCCGGGCCAGGTGGTAGTGCATCAACGCGACCGAGGCGTCGACCAGCGCGGACGACTCGAGCGATGGCCGCGCGCGCTTCGCGCATTCGGCATAAGGGAACAGGATATTGCCATTGCCGCTGAGTTCAGGCAAAAGCCGCAGCAGGCCGCGATAGTCTTCATCCTGCGCGCTGTGATAGCCGAGACTGTGGTAGTACCAGAGGCGCTGGACCTGGCTGTCGATACGGTCGATGGCCACGGTGGTCTTGACGTGCTCGCGCCGGTACGCGGTGGCGTGCGTGTCGGGCAGGTAATAGCTGTCGACCTCAAGCAGTACGGTGTGACCGCGTTCGACCTGGGCCAGGACGTGCGCCTGGAGCGTGTCGTAGACGGCCATTTCCTGCACGACGGTTCCGTACAGCGTCTCCAGATCCATCTGCGGGTACTTGAAGAAGGTGAAGTGATCCCCTTCAAAGTCCTGGGCAACCGTGAACGGAAGTCCCGCGCGCGGATCGAGCCCCCAGCCATGCAGCAGTTCCACCCAGAGGTCGATATAGCAATTGGTTTCCTGCCAGATGGCATCGGCGCCATGCAGCAGGTGGCGATGCGCGATCGCCGCGGGGGTAGCGTCGACTCCGCCGCCACCCTCGCCGCATGCTGTGGTTGCTTTCATTTCGGTTCTCCGGACCTGTCTCGCCCCAAGGCATCGCCTGCTTGCCTGCGCGTCGACGTTTACTCTAGCGGGAGGGCTCCCATCTCTCGGTGCGCTCTCCAACAGAATCGGAGGCTTGCCCCGTACTCCAGTGTATGGTGGCGAGGCGCCAGAGCAACGTGACCGGGGCCTGTAGCACAGGCCACTCGCACCGGCAATTTGCGTTCCGTGCCCGCCATCACATAGCCGCGCAACGCATGCTTCTCACCTTGACTATATTGAGCCAGTGGAGGCGTGCAGTCAGCGCTCGCGTGCGTGGCCGAAAACCAGGCCAAGGCGCGGGCGCGGGATGCGGCCTCTGCCTGCAATGTTCACACCTTCCCCGGGCATCCCTCCATGCGGCGACGCGGTGCCCACCTTCATCGTCTGAGGCCGGATTTCAACGGCAGGATGAACCATCATGAAGCGCATCTTTGACGTCTGCCTGGCCTCGCTGGGCCTCCTGCTGCTTGCCGTTCCACTACTGTTCCTGGCTTGCGCAATCCGCCTGAAGCTGGGCAAGCCGGTCTTCTTCTGGCACGTGCGGCCAGGGCTTCACGGCGAGCCATTCGAGCTCCTCAAGTTCCGCACCATGACTGACGCCCGCGGCGAGGATGGCGAGCTGCTGTCGGATCCCGAACGGCTGACGAAATTCGGCGCATTCCTGCGCGCCACGAGCCTTGACGAGCTGCCGGAGCTCTGGAACGTCCTCAAGGGTGACATGAGCCTGGTGGGCCCGCGTCCGCTGTTGGTGGAATACCTGCCGCTCTACTCGCTTGAGCAGGCGCGCCGCCATGACGTTCGTCCTGGCATCACCGGGCTGGCACAGATCAGCGGACGCAACGCCATCAGCTGGGAGGAGAAGTTCAGGCTGGACGTGTGGTACGTCGACCACGTATCGGTGTGGCTGGACGTGGTGATCCTGTGGAAGACGGTCATCAAAGTGCTGGCACGCGACGGTATCAGCGCCGCGGGAGAATTCTCCGCACCCCGGTTCCGGGGCAGCAAGCGCAGCATGCCGGATGTCGATGCCGCCTGACATCGCGGTAACCGACATGCCTGGAGACGCAAGGGGCATCGGCGCTTCCATGAGCCGGCCGACGGTGCAGAAGCCCTGGTGCAATGCCGCTTGCCTGCTGGCTTGCCGGGGTTCATCCGAACGCCTCTGCGTCGCGGCGCGGCTACCCCTCATCACTGGTCGCGAATGCGGCGTGAGGTAATCTGCTGAGCCCCGCTAGTGATGAACTGCCGGTCTTTGGTGTTGGCAGAAACGCCGGTATGGGAGTCCACTACGCATTCCGCGCCGATTCTTATGCCGGGGTATAGCGTCGCACGTGTACCCAGGAAGCAACCAGGTCCGATCGCGGTGTTGCCATTGAGCACGGCGTGCGGCGAAAGCACCGAGCATGCGCCCGCGCGAGCACCGTGGCCAATCCCCGAGAAGACATTGGCGACCACGCCGTCTTCCACCACCGCGCCCCGGCTGACGACGGTGAAGGGAAAGATCAGGGCCCCGATGCCCAAACGGGCGGAGGGCGAGATCAAGGCTTTGTCATGCACATAGAGCGGGACCGTGATCCCGTTCTGCAAGAGCCACGACAGTATCTCCTGCCGCGCCTGCGGGGAGCCGATCGCGACCAGCACTGCCTGGCCCGGCGCGGGGCGGAACTGGCGAACTGAACCCAGATTGGGCGCATCGACCCCACCGGGAACCTTGCCTGGCGTGTCGTCAAGGAAGCCAGCCACGGTTGGCCCGCCGCGCAATGCCTCTTGGTACAGATAATCGTAGAGCTCTATCCCAAGGCCGCCGGCGCCGGCGATCACTACGGAAGAGACGGCAGGCGCATTGAGAAGTGGCATGGCTGGTTGAACGCCGAAGAAACGAAACTGAGGCCGATGATGGTGGCCGACGGTGGCTGAAAGGCATCGGTGGCGCCGGTACCGGCCGCCACCGTTATCTAAGCCTGCTTGGTCGGTGCATTGCCGTACTCGGCGAGATAGCGATACTTGCCGAAGTAATTGTGGGCCCGATACCAGCGTCCCTCGATCACGAGCCCGTTGAACAGCACGCCCTTGACCTCTGCGCCAGCCTGGCGGATGGTTCGCTGCGCCGCGATCAGCTCGCCGGCGGTGGTCTTCTCGGCGCGCGCAACGAGGAATACGGCGCCTGCCTTGCTGGCCAGGATGCCGGCGTCAGCGGCCGCAAGCACTGGCGGCGTATCGATCAGCACGAGGTCATAGCGCGATTTGAGTTGCGCCAGCAGAGAATCCATGCCCGGGCTCAGCAGCAGATCCGCCGTGTGCGGAGGCTTGGTGCCGGTCGAGATGAAATCCAGGCCGGGCGCCACCTGCCGCTGCATGACGTGCTCCAGCGGCGCACCCATCAGCAGCTCAGTCAGTCCGGGACCCCGCTTGGCCTCGAAGAGGCCATGCAAGCCGCCGCGGCGCAGGTCGGCATCGATGAGCACCACACGGTGCCCGGCTGCGGCAACCGCGGCGAAGTTGGCGCAGATGAAGGACTTGCCGACGCCTGGCGCGGGGCCGCTGATCACCACCGTCCGGCTGTTGTTGCCTGCAAGGGCGAACCGCAACGCGGTACGGAAGCTGCGCAGACTCTCCATGGCGGGGTCGTCCGGCTTTTGGAGCGCCAGTAGCCCGCCTCCGGATGGCAGCAGCGACTGCTGCTTGCTGAAGGGGATGGTCGAGTAGACGGTCATGCCTGTCTGCCGCTCGATTTCATCCGCATCGGCGATGCCGCCATCGAGGGCGTGGCGCACAAAGATCACCAGAAGGCCGGCAAACAAGCCCATGGCCAATGACATTCCGGCAATCATCCTCCGGTTAGGGCGCACTGGCTTGAGCGGTACATCCGCCGGGTCGACCATCCGCGCGGTGCCCACCTTGCTCGCCTTGATCAGCCTGAGCTGTTGGGCATCGTTTAGCAGCGACTGGAGCGACTCGGTGCTGACCTTGACGTCGCGCATCAGGCGCAGCACGTTCTGCTCTACATCCGGCAGCTTCTGGATGCGCCCGGATACGCCATTCAACTGAGCGTTCAGGCCGGCAATCTGGTTATCGATCAGTGCAATGGCCGGGTGGTTCGCAGTAAAGCGCGCAGCCAGTTCCTGCCGCCTCTGCTGCAATTCCTGCAGCCTGGTCTGGATTTGCACCGATTGTCCCAGGATCAGCTTGGACTCTTCGCTGAGATCGATCGTGCCGCGCTGATTGCGCATCGCGTTGTAACGGGTCTCGGCCGCGTCGACCTGCTGCCTGAGCACCGGTAGCTGTTGCTCGAGAAAGGCCAGCGACTTTTCCGCTTCCGCAGCTTTGCGGCGGATGTTCTGGTCGACATAGGCGTTGCCGATCTCGTTGAGGACCGCTGCCGTCATGCTCGCCGAGATGCCTTCCAGCGACACGCCAAGCACGCCGCTTTGCTTGCCACGCTCGCCGATCATCAGCCGCTCCTGCAGCCGCGTGATGGCCGCGCTGCGAGGCAGTCGACGGAGCACGAACTGGCTGCCGGGGCGCCCATCGAGCTGGCTGACCAGCATGGTGACCGTGCCGGTGGCGGTGGTGATTGCCAACGGCGTTCCAACTGTGCCCGTAGCCTCGGCATTGTCGCTGGCGAACCGCACCCGATACTGGTTGTCACCCAGCGCTGTCAGCATGATCTTGCGCTCCTCCATCGCCGCAGGCACGTCGAGCTGGGGCACGGTGATCGACTCATGTCCCCAGGCAAAGCCGCCCCATCCAAACAGCCCCGGGCGCGACAGCTCCGGGTTGAAATTGGAGATGGCCGGACCAATCAGGGGGAAATAGCGCGGCGCGGCCTCGATATACAGGCGCAGGTTGTCGACCGCCTTGCCGACCACCATTCGTGAACGCAGGAGTTCGATCTCGGCAGAAGCGGCGGGCTTGACGTCAAACACCGGCGAGACGCCGGCCGCGAGCCTGTTGGGGGCATTGCCGCTCAATTCCTCTACCTGCACCGTCATGTCGGCGCGGTAGATCGGCTTGGCAACAAGGGCATAGACAAGGCCTACGCCGACGACCAGCCCGGCTACGGACAGGAAGGTCCGGCGATAGCGAACCAGCAAATCGAGATAGGCGGTCAGATCCACTGCTGTGCCGCAATCGTCCGCACCAGCGGGGACATTGTCCCGCGTACTGACCGTTTTCATGATGCCTCTCCTTGACCATCGGCCGGTACGACTTCTTCCAGCCGCATAGACCATGATGCGATGCCCTGCTTGATCAGTTCCAGCACGATAACGAACATGCCCGGCGAACATCCGTATGGATCTGGCCTGCCACCGCTACGAGCGCTTCATCGGCAGCGCAGGCGCGATGACCGGCGAGATCGTATCCCTCGCTCGCAAGCAACCTGACAGCGCTCGGGTCGGCGGGTGCGCCAACTGGCGGTGCGAGCCCGGCAGAAACCACATCGCATGCGGGCCGGACACGGCTCGGCAGGCAAGCCGCCATCGGGCTGCGGCAGATGTTGCCGACGCAAATGACCGGGATTGAGCGAACCATCTCTCGCGTCCCGTTATCGCAGTGCGCTTGTGGCACTGAACACCGGCTGCGTACTCGGTATCAGCTGGTTGATCACGCGACTCCAGCGGACGACCTGGCGTGCGTCCACATACACCACGTCCTTCGGTTCCAACTCGAAACCCTCGGCGATGGCCAGCGCTGCTGGCGAATTGCCGTCCAGGTGGAATATATTGGGTTCGCCATCGGCCGCCTTGCGGATCACGTAGATCTGCTCCGCATTGGCCGAACTCGGATTGACCCCACCGGCATCGCCAAGCGCCTCGTTCAGTGTCATCCGCCCATTGCGCATCAGCAGGGAGGCCGGGCGCACCACTTCGCCGGTGACGAAGATCTTGTTGTCCTCGCGCTGTTCCACGCGGACAATATCGCCGGAGCGCAGCATGATGCGGGCCGGATCGACACCCTTGGCCAACAGCGCGGGGATGTTGACATACCAACTGCGCTCGCCGCGGGTAACACGAATGCGGCTGTTGTCACCGGTCAGGTTCAGCACACCGCCGGCGCGGTTGAGCGCTTCCACCAGCGTCATGGGCGCATCGTCGATGGCCTGCATGCCAGGCGTCTTGACCTCGCCGTCGACATAGACGCGCTGGCTGCGGAAGCCGAGCACGCGAACCGTCATCTGCGGATCCCTGACCACTCGCGACAGCACACGCGCCATCTGATTGCGAACATCGTTTGCCGTTCTGCCGGCCACCTTCATGACGCCGGCGTAGGGGAACTGAATATCGCCCTGCGCGCTGACCACATAGCCAGGCACGTTGGAGCCACCGGTCGACGTGGGGGGCTCAAAGGCGGCTCCGATGCTGTAGGTCTGGGTGGGAAAGACCAGTTCCGGATGGTCCCATACCACGACCGAGATGATGTCGCCAGGGCCGATCCGATAAGGCTGCGGAGTCGCGAACAGTTCCTCGACCCGCTCGTTGTCCGTACGAGCCTTACTGCGTTGAGCTTTCACCAGATCGAGGGTGATCGGTGTCACCTTGGGTACGACATCGGGCCCGATTGCACTCACTACCGCCTTGTTGTCGAAGTACATGCCCGGCGATGCGGCGCAAGCCGCGAGCAGACCTGTAGCAATAACTATCGCCAGACTGGAAAGGACATTATGGCGATCGCTAGCGAAGGCCCGGGAATGAATGCGCCAATTGACTGGTCTCACGGCGATCTCCTTGCTGATAGCAGTGGACATCGCACTGTATATGCATGCCCCCCGACGATTGCATCGTAGGAGGGGCTGCTCCCCGATTCGGTGCGTTGTCGCACACTGCATGCGACGTCTGCGAAGCCCACTGCTAGATGGTCGCAAGCACATCATGCCTGCGCGCCCTGCGGCTTTTTTGGCTATTACGCAGGCCGAAGTCTCCGCTGACCTTCCAGATGCCGGGGCACCGGGGATGCAAAGCTGCCGCAGCATCAAGATAGGCGGTCAGGCCAATCGGCTTGGCATAGGCAGCCTGACCGCTGGACACGGCTTCGCGTGTACCGACTGTCTTCAAGATGCGTCTCCATCGGTGTGTGCGGATGTTGCAGCCTCAATCTGTGCCGACCACGTCTCGATGCCTTGCTTGATCAGCCCCAGTACGATGTTGAACATACTGAGGGAGCCGCCGTACGGATCCGGCACATCCGCAGGCACAAATTCGCAAAGGCGGTATGTCTTTCCCCGGGCTTGCGGAAAGAGCAACTCCAGTTCCGTGCGCTGTTCGTTGTCCATCACCAGGACCAGCTCGGCAGCTGCCACCATGATCGCGTCGACGGCGCGCGCGCGATGGCTGGCGAGATCACAGCCCTCATCTGCCAGCAGCCTGATCGCACGCGGATCGGCATTCGCGCCAATCGGAGGCGCGAGTCCTGCCGAGGCGATCTCGCAGTCCGGCAAGGCGCGCCGGAGCAGGCATGCTGCCATCGGGCTGCGGCAAACGTTGCCGACGCAGATGACAAGGATGGACCTGATCATGCTGTCGCGCCTGTCAGACAACACTGATGGTACTGAACATGGGCTGGGTGACGGGGAGCGGCAGGTTGATCATGTGGCCCCACCGTACCATGTCAGTCACGTCTGGCACGGCGTCGGGTCCGATTGCCGCAATTTTTGTCTTCAACCCAGAATCCGTGCCTGGCGACGCGGCGCGTGCGGCCAGCACCAATACAGAGCCAAGCAAGACGAAGCATGATGTGATGGCATGACAGAGCCATCCTAGTCCCACCCCACCTGAGTCCTTCCCGGCCGGGATCGGTCTCATAGCAGTCTCCTTTATGGATACGAGCGGACATGGTGCCCCATCCATGTCTCAGCTATTGCATCGTAGGGAGGCACAAGCAATTACTCGGTGCGCTCTCGCACACTGGTCGGGTTCGCCGCCAATGGGTGGAAAGCGGGCAGGCTGCATTTGGGCGTCTGATCGGAGGACTCATCCCTGAGGATGAGAGCGCAGTGGGCGAGGCACCGTCCTTGCCCTTTTCCTCGGGCGTGCAGCATCGCATTCAGCCTTTAGAACGACAGCCATAGCGCGGCGTCGTTGCCAGACCCCAGCGGTCGGCTGCGGGCGAGGTTGGCAGCTTCGTCTCAAGTTGTGCTGCCAGCCAATTGTCCTTGCTGCCCGGCCCGGGAATGTGCGGGCGGCAACGGTGCTGAAGAGAAACCCTGGGCCAGTATTTCCCCAATCCACTGAAACAGCCCGAGCTGCGCAATGTATCCACAGATTTCCGATTCGCCCGGTCCGATTGAAGGCGCGGCGCGCCCGCTATCCATCCGGTCTTCTGTACGCCAAGGCACGAAGCCCCGCGCACAGAGCGCTGCCCGCCCCGGATAATCCTTCAAAAGTCCGCTCTTCCATGCCGGCCCCGGCAGGCTCACTCACCCAGGAGATCACGGCCATGGACCTCAGTAATGCACAAATCGCCATCATCGGCCTGGGTTACGTCGGCCTGCCGCTCGCGGTGGAGTTCGGCAAGCAGCGGCCCGTCGTGGGCTTCGACATCAATGCCGCGCGCATCGATGAGCTGCGCAGCGGCCGGGATGCCACGCTGGAGGTCAGCCCGGATGACCTGCGCAGCGCGCGCCACCTGAGTTACAGCAGCGACCCCGCGGCCCTGAGGGATTGCCAAGTCTTTGTCGTTACTGTACCCACGCCGGTGGACAAGGCCAAGCGTCCGGACCTGACACCGCTGATCCTGGCGAGCGAGACAGTGGGCCGTGCAATGGCGCCAGGCGCCGTAGTGATCTACGAATCGACCGTCTACCCCGGCGCCACCGAGGAGATCTGCGTGCCGGTGCTGGAACGGCATAGCGGCCTGAAATTCAACGCGGACTTCTTCTGCGGATACAGCCCGGAACGCATCAACCCGGGCGACAGGGAGCACCGGCTGCCGGATATCCGTAAGGTTACCAGCGGCAGTACGTCCGAGGTCAGCGAGGCCATCGACGAGCTCTACCGGAAGATCATTGTGGCCGGCACGCACCGCGCGAGCAGCATTCGCGTGGCCGAGGCCGCGAAGGTCATCGAGAACACCCAGCGGGACGTGAACATTGCGCTGATGAACGAACTCAGCCTGCTCTTCCATAAATTGGGAATCGACACGCTCGAAGTGCTGAGGGCTGCCGGCACGAAGTGGAACTTCCTGCCATTCCGCCCGGGCCTGGTTGGCGGGCACTGCATCGGCGTCGATCCCTACTATCTCACGCATAAGGCGCAGGAGGTCGGCTATCACCCGCAGGTGATCCTGGCCGGAAGGCGCATCAACGACAAGATGGCCTTCCACGTTGCCGACGAGGTGGTGAAGCTCATGTTGCGTCGGGGTATTCCCGTGCTCGGCAGCCGCATCCTCGTGCTTGGCCTGACCTTCAAGGAGAACTGTCCGGACGTGCGCAACACCAAGGCCGTGGACATCGTGACGACGCTGCGGGGCTACAACGCCGAGATCGACGTCTATGACCCCTGGATCAACGTCGAGGAAGCCGAGGAGGAATATGGCCTGGCGTGCCTGCGCGAGCCTCCGCGGTGCGATCAGTACGACGCGATCGTGCTGGCCGTGCCCCATCACCAGTTCGTCACCATGGGCGTGAGAGCAATCAAGGCCTTCGGCAAGCCCCATGCAGTGCTGTTCGACGTGAAAGGGATCTTGCCAAGGAGCGAAGTCGACGCACGCCTG
This sequence comes from Cupriavidus sp. GW823-FHT07B10, assembly GCF_058794355.1. Taxonomy (NCBI): domain Bacteria; kingdom Pseudomonadati; phylum Pseudomonadota; class Betaproteobacteria; order Burkholderiales; family Burkholderiaceae; genus Cupriavidus; species Cupriavidus sp. GW823-FHT07B10. Next base: position 388,498 of record NZ_JBXAGS010000003.1, on the reverse strand, counting down.
TAGGAACGCCCCGAAACCCGCCCGAGCCGGCACAGCGGTAGAAAAGCCTATGGAAGCCAACACCTACGCGCACCTCAAGGTCCGCCTGGCTGCCACGCCTTGCACGTGGCTTGTCACCGGCGTCGCCGGATTCATCGGCAGCAACCTGCTGGAAACACTGTTGCGGCTAGACCAGCGCGTTGTGGGCCTGGACAACTTCTCCACCGGCCACCGGCGCAATCTCTGCGAGGTCGAGGCGCTGGTGTCGCCCAGGCAGTGGGGCAAATTCCAGTTCATTGAAGGCGATATCCGCAACCTCGAGCATTGCCGCAGCGCCATGCTGTTTCGCGAGCCCCAACGCAAGGGAGCAGCCGCCGACTTGTATCCGGTGGATTTCGTGCTGCATCAGGCGGCTCTCGGCTCCGTGCCCCGCAGCCTGGAAGACCCCATCTCGACTCACAGCGTCAACATCAGCGGCTTCCTGAACATGCTGGTCGCCGCCCGCGACGCCCAGGTCAAAACCTTCGTCTATGCGGCAAGCAGCAGCACCTACGGCGACCACCCGGGCCTGCCGAAGGTGGAAGAAAACATTGGCAAGCCCTTGAGCCCCTATGCGGTCACCAAGTACGCGAACGAGCTGTACGCAGACGTCTTCGCCCGCTGCTACGGCGTGCATGCCGTCGGATTGCGCTACTTCAATGTGTTCGGGCCGCGCCAGGACCCCAACGGCGCCTATGCGGCCGTGATCCCGAGATGGATCGCGGCGCTGCTGCGGCGTGAAACTGTCTACATCAATGGCGACGGGGAAACGAGCCGTGACTTCTGCTACGTCGCGAACGCCGTGCAGGCCAACCTGCTGGCCGCCGCCAGCGAAAGCCGGGAGGGCGACAGCCAGGTCTACAACATCGCCGTCGGCGACCGCACCACGCTGAGCACGCTGTTCCAGCTTCTTCGCGATGGACTCGGCCCCTACGGCATCGCCGCCGACACCGAACCGGTCCATCGCGCCTTCCGGGCGGGCGATGTGCGCCACAGCCAGGCGGACATCGGCAAGGCGAAACGGCTGCTGGGATACCGGCCCACTCACCGCATTCGCGACGGCCTGGCCGAGGCGATGCATTGGTATGTGCAGATGCATCAGGCGCTGGACGTCTGATCGTAACAGGAAGATAGGGGAAGACAACGATGTGCGGATTCGCAGGATTTCTCGGCGGCTTGCCTGCCGCTCCGCCCGACCGTGCGGCCATGCTGTCCGAGATGGCAGGCCGGATCCGCCACCGTGGGCCGGACCACGGCGATCTCTGGTGCGATCCGCACGCGCCGTTCGGCTTCGCGCACCGGCGCCTGGCGATTGTCGATCTCACCCCCGCCGGCCAGCAGCCGATGATGGCGGCCAGTGGCCGATACGTCATTGTGTTCAACGGCGAGATCTACAACCATCTCGAAATCCGCGCCGAGCTGGAAGGCGTCGGCGCCGCGCCTCAGTGGCGAGGGCATTCGGACACGGAGACGCTGCTCGCCGGTATCGATGCCTGGGGCGCCGATGCCACCGTCCGGCGCGCCATAGGGATGTTCGCCTTTGCATTGTGGGACCGGCAGACGCGCACGCTGACGCTGGCGCGCGACCGGATCGGCGAGAAGCCGCTCTACTACGGCTGGCAAGGGGCAGGCAGAGGCCGTACCTTTCTCTTCGGGTCGGAACTCAAGGCACTGCGCCCGCATCCGGCATTCGAGGGCCGCATCGACCGCGACGCGTTGAGCCTGTACATGCGCTACAACAACGTGAGCGGTGCCCATTCTATCTACCACGGCATTGCCAAACTGCCGCCGGCGCACCTGTTGACCGTCTCCATGCAGGAGCCCGATCCTGTGCCGCGCGCCTACTGGTCTGGCGCCGCGGCAGCGCTGAATGGCAAGCAAGACCCCTTCTCAGGTGACCCCGAACAAGCGGTGGACAGGCTGGAGGCGCTGTTGCGCGAGGCGGTGCGCCGCCAGATGATGTCGGACGTGCCACTGGGCGCCTTTCTTTCCGGCGGCGTCGACTCCTCGACCGTGGTCGCGCTGATGCAGTCCCAGTCGTCACAGCCGATCCGCACATTCTCCATCGGCTTCCATGACTCGGACTACAACGAAGCCGCGCACGCGAAGGCCGTCGCCCGGCATCTGGGCACGAGCCATACCGAGCTGTACGTCACGCCGGAGCATGCGATGGCGGTCATCCCGGAGCTGCCCGAGATCTACGACGAGCCGTTCTCCGACTCCTCGCAGATCCCGACGCTGCTTGTCAGCGAACTGGCCAGGCTGCACGTTAAGGTGTCGCTCTCGGGCGACGCGGGCGATGAGTTGTTCGGCGGGTATAACCGCTACCAGATCACGGCCGAACTGTGGCATCGACTTGCTCACATTCCCCGCCCAGTGCGCGTCGCAGCGGCATGGGGGCTGACCCGCCTCTCTCCGCGCCGGATCAATCAGATTGCAGCATCGCTTCCCATGGCTTCGCGCTGGGCCCACGTGGGCGAAAAGGTCCACAAAGGTGCCGGCGTCATGGCCGCGCGCTCTGCAACCGAGCTCTACCTTGGCATGGTTTCCCAGTGGCAATTCCCGAAGGCAATCGTCGTAGGTGGGACGGAGCTGGCCTCTGTGCTGGACAGCGCCATGGGTTCGCTCGAGACGCTGAGCGACGTAGAACGCATGATGGCGTCCGACATGCTGACCTATCTGCCCGACGACATCCTCACCAAAGTCGACCGCGCGGCTATGGCGCGAAGCCTGGAGACGCGCGTGCCGTTCCTCGATCACCACGTGGTCGAGTTCGCCTGGCGCCTGCCCCTGGCTTACAAGATCCGCCGGGAAGGTGCCGGATACACCACCAAGTGGGCGCTCAGGCGCGTGCTTGACCGCTACGTGCCCAGTGAACTGATCGAGCGGCCGAAGATGGGTTTTGGCGTCCCGATCGACGCCTGGCTGCGTGGGCCGCTGCGCGACTGGGCCGAAGACCTTCTTGACGGGCAGCGCCTGCGACGCGAGGGCTATCTGAATCCGGAACCGGTTCGCAGGCGGTGGGCAGAACATCTTTCCGGGCAGCGCAATTGGCAGCATCCGCTGTGGTGTGTGCTCATGTTCCAGGCTTGGTTAGCACACGAAACCGCACAGCAGACTTCCCCCGAACAGGCCTGCCGGGTTGAATTCAATTGGAGGCCGGCATGCGCTTTCTGATGATCGCGAGCTTTGCGGAGTCGCTGATCGCATTTCGCGGCCCGCTCATGGAGGCATTGCAGGAAAAGGGACTGGAGATGCATGTCGCCGCGCCGGACATGCCGGTGGGACACTCCATCCGCGCCGCGCTGGAGTCGCGCGGCGTGGTCGTGCATCACGTTCCCCTCGAGCGTAACGGCAAGAACCCGCTGGCCGACGCGCGCACGCTGCTCGCATTGCATCGCCTGATGCGGCGGGTCAGGCCTGACTGCGTAATGTGCTATACGATCAAGCCCGTCATCTACGGCATGCTGGCGGCCTGGCTGGCCCGTGTGCCACGCCGCTTCGCGTTGATCACGGGGCTGGGCTACGCCTTTGGCGAGGACAAGGGCAGGAACGGCCTGCGTGCCGTGGTGCAGCGGCTGTATGCGCTGGCACTCAGCCGGACAGATACCACCTTTTTCCAGAATCCGGATGACGAGGCGCTGTTCCGCCGGTCCGAGATCCTGCCACCCGACAGGCGTTCGTGTATCGTCAACGGCTCCGGCGTCGACGTCGCCAGCTTCCAAGTCGCGCCCTTGCCGGACGACAGCCCCCGCTTCCTGCTGATCGCCCGCCTGCTGGGCGACAAAGGCGTGCGCGAGTATGCCGAGGCGGCTCGGCGCATCCGGGCACGGGGCGCCAGAGCGCGCTTCAGCCTGGTCGGCTGGATCGACAACGGCCCCGACGCCATCGCCCAGCAGGAACTTGACGCATGGGTGGCCGATGGAACCATCGACTACCTCGGTCGCCTGTCCGACGTCCGCCCGGCTATTGCTGGCTGCAACATCTACGTGCTGCCTTCCTACGGAGAGGGCACACCGCGTTCCGTGCTCGAAGCCATGGCGATGGGGCGCCCCATCATCACCACCGATGCACCGGGCTGCCGCGAGACGGTGGTTGATGGAGACAACGGCCTGCTGGTGCCGGTCAGGTCAGTCGGCGCGCTGGAGCAGGCCATGATGCAGCTGATAGAGGACTGGGAAAAAGTCGTAAACATGGGCCAGCGCTCGCGCCAGATCGCCGAAAGCAAGTACGACGTGCGCAAGGTCAACGCGGCGATGCTGCGCGAGATGGGGTTCGAGTAGGCGCCGGCAGACGCAGGGCGCGTGGAGCATCGCTTGCCCGGATCGCACATCCATGGATTGGGCCTTGAGTTGTCCGGCCTGACGTGCAGAGGATCATGAGGTGCGCTGCCCGTGACGGCGTTGCCGGTAATCCGGATACTACAGGGTGGAGCCGGTCTAACCATGAGCGAACCGAGGCGCAGTTTCTTGGCGGGGCTAGCCGTCTTCCCTTTCGTATCCGGCCGGAGTGTCAGGTATGAGTTTGGATGTCATCGTGTTGATGTTGCGGCCTGCGAGAACATGGTCGCTATTTTCGGGGCTACCTTCTGCACGCAGTAGAGGTTTTCGACGAGCCCGCGTCCAGCTCTCCCCATGGTGTCTCGAAGCTCGGCGCTAGTGAGCAGTAGCGACAGTCTCGAGATCCAGTCCGCCTCGCCCCGCGCCAGAAAGCCATTAAAGGTATCCCGCACAATCTCCTGGTTGACCCCTATTGGCGAGGCGATCACTGGCAGGCCGCATGCCATGTACTGGATCAGCTTGTACCCGCATTTGCCTCGTTCCCATGGAGAATCGACGAGCGGCATGATACCGACGTCGCAATCCGCAATGGAGGCAGCCTCTGTGTCTTCGGTCCAGGGGATGCATTCCACATCCACGCCCGGGGCGCTGAACTGGCTGCCTATCACGCGCAGGGTGAATTCATGGTGGTAGGCCAGGGAAGCTAGGGCTGATTTCAGAACACCCAGGTACTTGACAGTGGATGGCGAGCCGATCCAGACAATACGCAAAGGCGTGGCAGGATTCTCGCTCAGTCGACGCTGGACGGTGTAGCGGCCCAGTTCGACGACTGTCGGGACAATCTCGACCCAACTCGCGCCTGCGCGCCTTGCGCGCTCCGCCAGGTACTCGTTCCCGGCGATGACCAGGCGGGCGCCCGACATCAGGGTGTCCAAACGACGACCGTACAAGGATCGCACCAGTGCGGAACGATGGAGATCATAGACATGGAACTGCGCGTCATCGTAGTCCAGAATATATGGCACCCCCTTCAACAGGCCACTTTCCAGCCAGACCGGGAACCAAGGGAGCGCCTCTTTCTCGATCCAGATGAGGTCAAAGTCTCGCCGCCTGACCAGCGCGAGCAAACGTCGCGCATAGGACTGAAGCAGCGACGTGATGACGTAACCGGCACGGCTGTAGCGCTGTCTGAGAACCGCATCAGATAGCAGCGGCTGTACCGTCACCGACAGGCCGGCGCGTTCCAGCCATGGCAGAAATTGCAGGCCGCGCAAACGAGACGATGCGCCAAGCCGTCCGTACCTTGTAAGCACCAGGATGCGAGGTCCTTTCATTGCCGATTCCCCTTGGCAGGGAACTGCCTGTTCACGAGATGGGCCACGGGAAGGATGAAAATCCATTGGAAGGTGACAGCTTCGATACAGCGTCCGTCCGGCGTTATCCGTCTTCAACGCCGGTTCGTGGGTCAGGGCACATCGCCACGACTCACGGCACTTGCCGGTTTGAGCTCATCCGGACTGTCGCCAAGCAGGCCACGTGCCGTGATTTTCCGGATCGTTGCTTGCAACGGCTCGCGGGCCTCTTCCGCTGACTTCGGCCTTCGTTCGCCAGAGCGGTTTGCATCCAGCGAGCTGTAGGGAGCGTATTCCGGCACGATCAACTGCACCGCCGTCTGGATCGCGACTTCGTCGCGCATTTCGCAGGCGGTGAATAGCTGGTCCAGCCTGCTGTGCAGATCGGCCTCTTCCAAGCATGGCTCATGCGAGCACATGATGCGTTCGTGCACACTGGGCGTGACGTCACCGCCGATCAGCAGTTCCTCGTAAAGCTTTTCGCCCGGTCGCAGCCCGACGAACTTGATCTCAATGTCGCCACTTGGATTCTTGCGTGTACGCTCGACCAGCCCGGACATCTCGATCATCGTGCGCGCCAGATCAACAATGCGTACCGGCTTGCCCATGTCCAGCACGAAAACCTCACCGCCCTTGGCGATGGCGCCGGCCTGGATGACGAGCTGGGCCGCCTCCGGGATCAGCATGAAGAAGCGGATCACATCCGGATGCGTGATCGTGATGGGCCCGCCCTCGCGGATCTGCTTGCGGAACAGCGGTACCACGGAGCCGGATGAGCCCAGCACATTGCCGAAGCGAACCATCGAGAAGGTAGTGCGCGTGCTCGGGCGCGCGGCCGCGGCCTGGAACACGAGCTCGGCAATGCGCTTGCTGGCCCCCATCACGTTGGTGGGCCGTACAGCCTTGTCGGTGGACACCAGCACGCAGGTTTGCACGCCGAAATGGTCCGAAAGATTGGCGACTGTGCACGACCCTAGCACGTTGTTGCGTATGCCTTCCGACATGTTCGCTTCCACCAGCGGCACATGCTTGTAGGCCGCGGCGTGGTAGATCGTGTCCACACGCTGGCCGCGCAGCGCGGCGGAGACTGCCGTGGCATCGCAGACGGAGCCGATCCGTGCGGTGATCTCCAGCTCGGGGTAACGCAGCCTGAGTTCTTGCTCGATCGCGTAAAGCGCGTACTCCGAGTGTTCGAACAGGATCAGACGCTGGGGATCCTGGGTCGCGATCTGGCGGCACAGTTCCTTGCCGATGGACCCGCCTGCGCCGGTGACCATGACCGTCTTGCGATGGATGCATTTGGCGAACAGTTCTTCGCGAGGTCGGACACTGTCGCGGCCCAGCAGGTCCTCGATGCTGACGTCGCGGATGGACTGCACGCTGATTTTTCGATCTACCAGTTCCAACAGGCTGGGCAGCGTGCGCACGCTGACTGAATAGCGGTGCAGTCTGTCGATAATCTGCCGGCGGCGCTCGACCGACAGTGACGGCACCGCCAGTACGACCTCATGGATGCCGTGCTGCTGAATCTGCTCGCGCATTTGGTTGCTGTGATAGACCGGCAGGTCGGCGAAGATATTGCGGTTGAGCGTAATATCGTCGTCGAAGAAGCATACCGCCTTGTGGCCAACGCTTGATCGCATGGCAATGGCTAACTGGAATCCTGCTTCGCCAGCACCGAAGATGCCAACACGCAACGCCGAGCGATCGCGCTGAGCCTGGCGATTTTTTTCTTGGGAGAACGTCAGCAACGAGCGTGCGACGAAGCGTGACGTCACAAGATATGCAAATGCAATGAACCAGTAGATGAGCAGACCGCTACGAGGCAGCCGGTCGAGATGCACAAGGAACGAGAGTGCATAGGTGAGTCCGACCAGGCAGGCCAGGCTGATGCCGGTGGTCCAGAGAACCTTGAGATCAAAATATCTGACCACAGTCCGATACAGCCCGCTCAGCGAGAAGACGGGGATCGTACATGCGGCAATGATGAGCGGCGGCGCCATGCCGTACTGCACCAGCAATTCGGAATTGCCCGCGCGCAGGAACAACGCCAGCGCGAAGCACAGGGGCAACGCCAGCAGGTCCGCCGACAACATGAGTGCCACCTTATGGCGTCTTGGTAGCGCTATAAGCCACTGCGACAGGAGATTTCTCATTTGCCAAGGCCTCACGTCATCACAGCTGAGGTCCGGCTGCGACCAGACCACGACCCAGGTGCCCCCAATGGCGGGACACACAACAGCGGTTTCGCGGCGTTCTCCATTGTTTTGAGAATTTTTTTAGGGAAAGGCTGACGGTGTGGCGGCAACCGACATCTTGCTGTCGGCATTGACGCCCGACTTGCCCTTAATGCCGTCCGGGCGACGGAATGCCTTCGACACTGGTGCAGATGGAAGCCATTATGGGTTTTGCCCCGCGACGCGTAATCTCGCAAGGTGCGCTTGCGTACGAAAGTGCATAAGTCCGGGCGAGCGCACATGAGGCTCATCTGTGCGAACTAGTCCATCTGGCCGGCTTCACGCCCGAAGTCAGGTCTGGTTAGATAAACGCAGCTTCCATGAGCAAAGCGGGCGGCATCGTGCAACGAGTCCCCCATATGTTTGTTCGGCATTGTGGCGGATGCCATGGAGACTGCGACGCCCGTGCCGACTTCGATTGCCGAGGTGGATGACCATGTTAGACAGCGGTTTCTCTCCCTGGCCGAGCTTTACTACCGAGGAGGCAGCCGCCGTGCAGCGGGTACTGCTTTCGAACCGGGTGAACTATTGGACCGGCGCCGAATGCAGGGCGTTCGAGAAGGAGTTTGCCGAGTGGACCGGCTCGTCCTACGCGGTCGCGCTGGCAAACGGTACGCTCGCGCTGGACCTTGCCCTCAAGGCGCTGGACGTCGGCCCCGGGGATGAGGTGGTGGTCACGCCGCGGACGTTCATCGCCAGTATTTCGTGCGTGGTCAATGCCGGTGCGATTCCGGTGTTTGCCGATGTCGATGCCGATAGCGGCAATCTGACGGCGAATACCATCGCGCGCGTGCTGACGCCAAGAACGCGTGCGATCATCTGCGTGCATCTCGCGGGCTATCCGTGCGACATGGGCCCGATCATGGAACTGGCGCGATCGAGAGGGTTGAAGGTCATCGAAGATTGTGCGCAGGCGCATGGGGCTCGTTATCGCGGGCGTGCTGTTGGCACAGTCGGACATGTCGGTGCCTGGTCTTTCTGTCAGGACAAGATCATGACCACCGGCGGCGAAGGTGGCATGGTGACCACCAACGACGAGGCGCTCTGGTCGCGCATGTGGTCTTACAAGGATCACGGAAAGAGCTGGGAGGCCGTGTACCAGCGCCCCCATCCGCCTGGATTCCGTTGGCTGCACGAGTCTTTCGGCACCAACTGGCGCATGCTGGAGCTGCAGGCCACGATCGGCCGCCTGCAGCTCAGGCGCATGGAGCATTGGACCCGCCAGCGCACTGCCAACGCGATGGCGCTGATCCAGGCGCTCGCTTGCTGTCCGGCGTTGCACGTGCCGCTGCCACCTGCCGACTGCCAGCACGCCTGGTACAAGCTTTACGCCTACGTCCGGCCGCATGCGCTGAACGCTGGCTGGGACCGCGACCGCATCATGGCCGAAATCAACGCCGGCGGCGTGCCCTGCTACGCGGGAACGTGCTCAGAGGTCTACTTGGAGAAGGCCTTCGAGGATACCGGCTGGCGCCCGGCTGAGCGGCTGTCTGTGGCGCGCATGCTGGGTGAGACCAGCCTGATGTTTCTGGTGCACCCGACCCTGACCGCGGCCGAGATCGAGAGGACTGGCGCGATGGCGTGTGCTGTGATGCGGTCTGCCACGCGAGCGGTTGCATGATCGGATGGATATGTCGTAGCCGCGCCGACCGGCGGCGGGGGCAACGATGAGTCCCTGGATGCCAATAATCCTGCTTGGGGACAGCAGGTTGGTTTTGCCGCTGGCGGCCGCTATTGCGCTATGGCTGACCGGCGCTGGGCAATGGCGCCACGCCTTGCGTTGGCTAGTCTGGTTCGGATCGGGGGCGGCTCTGGTTGCCGCGGACAAGCTCGCGTTCGCGTCCAGCGGCTGGTCCTGGCCCGCGATTGACTTGTACGTTGTCAGCGGCCATGCCATGCTGACAACAGCGACTTACCCGGTATTGCTGATGTTGATGGGCGCGCGAATCAGCGTGCGTGGGGCACGCTGCGGGTGGTTGGCGGGGCTTGGGATGTCGGCCCTGATGTGCGTCGTGCTGGTGGCGGGACACTACCATACCATTGCCGAGACCCTGGCAGGTGCCGTCATCGGGCTGGCAATTTGCACGTTCAATGCCGGTATGCCGACGCGCCTGCAAAGCAGGTGCACTCCGATAATGTTGGCATTGCTATTATTTTTGGCCTGTGCGGCCGCGATTCCGGCCGGGCGCAAGACAGCCAGGCACGCTGTCCAGTTGCTCGGTACGGAGCGGCAGGGCATATCACTGCAGTACTTGCGGCACATTCATGTGAACCCTGATACGGGAAAGACCGTAGTGACCGTCTTGCGGTGCTGGGGGTAATGCGACGTGACGGTCGACCAAAATAATGACTCTTTGGGAAGGCCTGGTGCATGCCAATCTGTTTAGATCGGATGATGCCGAATGGCGCGATCTTCTGAAGCGTTGCTGGCACGACTGCCACCAAAAACCGGGCTGGCTGCGAGCCGCTGAGCATGCTGATGGCGGGATTGCACTGGCGGTGCATGTGAGTGATGGCAAACACGAGTTGCTGGTGCCGATCTTGCGCCGTGAGCTCGGTGCAGGCATCTGGGATGCAACGTCGCCCTATGGCTATGCCGGCCCTGTTGTTACCGGGGCGGCGCGGGATGGCTTTGCCGACGAGGCCATGCAGGCTGCAGTTTCACTCCTGCGCGAGTAAGGCTGCGTGTCATGGTTTATCCGGCTGCATCCGATCCTCAACGCGGACTGGCGGAGCAGACTTGGCTTGGTGGTAGTGCACGGTCCAACGGTTTCGATCGATCTCTGCAAAACGCCGGAGGAACACTGGCGCGACCCCTGATCGAGCAGCTCGGCGACGAGTTGCTACTGTTCGTCGCCGAGGAAGAAGGCCGCATCATCGGTGGCGCGACGTTCACAGTGGCACCACAGGCCGGCATTATGCAATATCACCTGTCCGCGGCCGAAGACAAATTCCGCCACCGTCAGCCGGCCAAGCTGATCATCCACACGGCCCGAGAATGGGGGCGCCAGAATGGTTACAAGCGCCTTCATTTGGGTGGAGGCCTGGGCTCGCAGCAGGATCCGCTGTTCGAGTTCAAGGCCGGATTTTCGCCTGATACCCATGTGTTTCGCACCCAACGGGTGGTAGTCGATCCGCAACGGTATGTGGCGCTGGCGGGCAATACGGCATCGGTACTGGACGACCTGAGCGGCTTTTTCCCCGCCTACCGGAGCGATGCGCAGAGGCCCACCCGCCCGCCTGCCCACCAGCCTGACACGAAGGCTCGTCTCTAGGGGCAGCTTCGGTTCGGCGTTGCCAATGCCTTCGCCGCATGGAGTGAAAAGCCGCCATGATGCGGACATACGTTGTTCACCACGGTTCGCAGAAACGGGTACGCGATAACGCTATTCGCGCGGCACAGGCGTGCGCAGGCCAGCAGCGGGCCCAGTTCCCAAGTGCTCATCGGCATAACGGTTGCGCAGCAGCCACCACAGGTAGCTCGCTGTAGCGTAGAAGAGGCGGATTCCGTGCGGACCTGCTGCGCGCAGATTGCGCCCAAGGTCATGAGGAAGCGCCATCAGCAGGAACAGGACTTTGGACGGACGTTGCCTGCCGTGGCCATTGCGACGGCACGCCACAAACAGGCGAGAGGCTTCACTGGCGGGGCAAGACCGGCCTCCAGACAGCGACGGCAAGCGTTGGTTGACAGCACTCGCGACCATCTCGATGCGGTAGCCGTGTTCCTGTACTGCGCAGCCAGACAGTTCGAGCTCGTCATATCCTCCGGCCAGTTGCTCGTCAAACACCACACTCGCGAACAGTTCCCGCGGGAACACGGCGCTGCGCAGCAGCACTGTGCACAACCGCTCGCCATGGCGGTAGTTCTGCGTCGGATACCCGAGGAAGGCCGGCTTGCGTGGATCGCAGCGCTGCCCCTGGCAGAGTTCGGCCCCGGTCAGGATGAGCGGCGTCGCACAGCCGGCGGTGGCCCGGCGGATATGGTCGTCGGCAATACACTCGGCCATCTGCTGCAGAAAGGTCGCACCCAGCAGCGTCTGATCATCCAGGAACAGCACATGCGAGCCGGTGGCCGCGCACAGAGCGCGGTTGCGGTTGGCCGCCGGGGTGCGGCGCGGGCCTTCCAGATAGGTGATGTCCGGATAGTCCCGGCGCATCATCTCGCGCGTGTCGTAGCCGCTGCTGTCATCCGTGACGATGAGCTGGTGCGCCGGCATGGTGGAATCAGCGACCGATTGCAGCGTGTGCCGCAGCTGCTCGGGATGGTCGCACGTGTAGATGCACACCGAAACGGTGGGCAGGAACGAGCTTGCCGGCATGGTGACCCCTCCAATGTTCGGCAGATGGCAGACACCTGCGCCGGCCCGTCTGGTGCGGGCGCGGCGCAAGGTCCTGAACTACAGCACCGGGCTGGCGGCCTGGAGCGCGGCTTCGCCGGTGCGGGGCGCAACCACAGGGCGCGCGGTGCTGCCGCGCGTGAAGCGTTCATCGCCGCTGACCCACTCGAGCGTCGCGCCACGTTGCAGGGCGGCATAGACGGCCTCGCCCTTGTTGCGTACCTTCAGGCGCTGGTACAGCGTGCAGGCGTGACTCTTGACAGTTGCCACCGAGATATTGAGCATGCGGCTGACGGTCTTGATCGGGTAGCCGCGTGCCAGCAGCACCAGCACCTCGTACTGGCGCGGCGTGATCTTCAGCATTTCGGCTTCGTCGTAGCTGGGCTCTTCCTCGACCAGCGGGGCTGCATTGGTGGCAGCCGGGGCCGACAGCGGCTGCCCCGGCCGGAGGCCGGTGAGGTCGCGCACCGCCACGGTGGTGCGTGCGGCACCGGGCGTGCCGGCGCATGCCACCAGCGACAGTTGCTCGCCTGTGAGCGCGTGCGCAGGGTTCAGCGGAAGCGGCGCGGCCGAGGCCAGCGACTGCACGGCCGGCATGGCCGAACGCGACGCCGACGGCATCGAGCCGGTTTCGGCCGAGAACAGCAGCCCCTGCACGCCTGACACCGCCAGCCGGATGGCCGCCTCGATCACCGCCAGCGAAGCGGATTTCGGCAGGCAGCCGCAGACGCCGCGGGCGCTGTCCGCGTTGGGCACATGCAATGGCAAGATGTCTGCCAGGATCAGGATGCGTTGCGGCGACAGTGCTTCGCGGGCCTGTTCGAGCTGCGGCCAGCCAGACCCCACATCGGCGGGCATGCCGAATACCAGCAGGTCTGCGTTGTGGTGCCGGGTGTCCAGCCTGGCGATGTCCGCGGGCGCAATGGCGGCAACCTGGGCAGACTCCTGGATGTTCTCGAGCATCTGCAACAGCCCGAGCCGGAGCAGTGGATGCTCCTCGATCAGCAACGCGTTCATTGACTTCACTCCCCGTTACTCGGGGGCGGAATGCGGGGCGCTTTGCGTATGGAGGGCATTGCAGGACAGCAGTCACCTGCGGCGACTGGCTGCTTGTCTGACCCCCATGCTTCCATGCTCCGGCAGTCCCGTTTTTCTGGATGGAACTTGTCGGTGGCTGGAAGGTTGACCCGAACCCGAACCCGAAGGATTCTCGCTCCTAAATCGGCTTAAATTCATCTTATGGGCTGGTTGAATGGAATGCAAGCGGGCCGGTCTGGTACGAGTGGGGGTGGGAATGAAAGGACATACATAATCCTTTCAAAAATCATCCGAACGCACCGGTCCAGGTTCCGCAAACGCCGCGCTGATGCGGGGTCCAGGAGGTTTCACGGATGTGACATCGGGATTTAATTTGGTTGCAGCATTGAAACAGATAGCATTATCTGTACCCCCTGAAAGTAGTATTCTTAACCCCATCGTGGGGTATCGGTAATATATCTGCGGCGGATTGCTCCAATCATGAAACGCCGCTTTCATATGTGTTTTCGAAATAGGCCTGCCTGATTTTCAGGCAGGTCGGGCGCGTGGCCTAGTGCTTCTGGATGAGAGACGTCTCCCACCTCGGGATGAGCGCTGCGGCGCCGGCTGCACCGACCTGCGCCGGACTTGCCACCGCCTGCCGGGAGGACAGGGTGGCGGGCCCGGGGCCGGCCGGCAGGTTCGTCCGCGCAGGCGTCAGCGGGCCCAGTGGCCGGGACGCATGACCCAGCCGTGCGGACCGCGCACCCAGCGCTCGGGCACATAACGGTAGCCTGGACGCTGCACCTTCCAGTAGCCGGCGCGCCAGTCGTAGCGCCCGCCGGTGGCGGTCCAGTGGCCCGGCACCCAGACCTGGCCGCGGCGCACGGCGGGGTGCGGTTCATAGCGCGGCGGCGGGGGCGGACGGTCATAGCCGTGGGCGACCGCCACCGGATGAGCCTCGGCGGGGGCGGTCAGTCCGAAGGTGCCGCCCGTGGCGAGGACGGCTGTGGCAATCAGGAGCTGGCGTTTCATGTGGATTCTCCTTGGGGCGGTTGGAAGCGGTTCGAAGCCGCTGGCTCGGTCAATAGCGGTCGTAGTGGTGGTGGCGCGGCGGCGGGCCGCCGCGCGGTGGCACTACGATGCAGGCGGACAGCAGTGCGGCCGTGGTGGACAGCAGCACCAGCAGCGAGAGGGCGCGTTTCATATGGGCTCCTGGCGGGTTCGCGTTGGACATGGCTTCAATGTAGCGAGCCAGCCCCGCTGCGCGTGCTTGCACTTGTAAGGCTGTCTCACAAGGGGTTTTGCAGCGGGCGCAGCCCCGCACTGGGCGCGCGGCATCCCGGAAGCCCTTGCGTATCAAGGCGTTGCGCGCATGGCGGCAGGCCCATGGCGTGGCCTGCGCGTGCCGGGTTGGAGGTAATGTGACGTTACACGGGAAATGATTCTCGCAAGGCAACGGATCCCGGAGCAGGCGCCGCACCCTTTGTGGGCGGCCTGGCCGGGCACGCAGAAACGGGTACGCTGCAACGGTGCGCGATGCCTCGGCATGGCCCGGTTGGGGGCGCACTGGTGGCGTCGCGGCGCCATCACGGTGCGTTCAGTCGCGCAAATCGGTGGGGCGGAAATGGCATGAAGCTTGCGCCATGGGCTATACCAGTCGGAAGTGGCCTCGTGTGCTTGAAGGAGGCGTCATGCCGGTCATGCTCATCGTGCTTGCCCTGCAATGGCTGCAGGGGCTGTCGCCGCCCGCCGCGGCGTTGTTCGCGCTGCCGCAGGAGATGGCGCCCGCGGATGCCGCGGCCATCGTCGAACCCGCGCTGACACGCTGACATGGGCTGACGCCGGGGTGGTATGACTACCCTGCCGCCGTGGCAGTCCGAGTGGTTCCATCCAACCTACCACTGTCATGGAGTCAGCATGAACCGCAGCGACGTCACCGACCTCATCATCGAAGCCAAGGTCACCCGCGGCATTGCCTGGGCGCAGGTGGCCGAACGCGTCGGCCGCAGCAAGGAATGGACAACCGCGGCGTGCCTGGGCCAGATGGCATTCGACGCCGCCGGCGCGCGCGCGGTGATGGATCTGTTCGGGCTGCCGCCCGAGGCCGAGCCCTGGCTGCGCGAGGTGCCGTACAAGGGCTCGCTGCCGACGCAGGTGCCGGCCGATCCGCTGATCTACCGCTTCTACGAACTCATCAGCGTGTACGGCACCACGTTCAAGGCGCTGATCCATGAAGAGTTTGGCGACGGCATCATGAGCGCGATCGACTTCCGCATGGACCTGCAGCGCGAGCCCGATCCCAACGGGGACCGGGTGCGCATCGAGATGTCGGGCAAGTTCCTGCCCTACAAGACTTACTGATGGGCGACCGCGCGCACGGGCGGCAGCGCAAGCGACACGCCATAGCGCGCCGGATCGAGGCGCATGGTCAGCACGCCCACCAGCGCGGCGCAGGCCAGGTGGTACCACCAGCCGGCGGCGAAGCCGCCGGTGCGTTCGTGCAGCATGGCGGTGATCCAGGGCGCCAGCGACGCCAGCAGGAAGCCGCCGCCTTGCATCAGGGCGCTCAGCGCGCCGGCGCTGTCGGGGTCCGGCAGGTGGTCCAGTGCCACCACCAGGTATAAGGCAAAGCAGCCACCGAGGCCGGCGCCGCCGATCACGGCCCACGCGTGCGGCGCGGCGTCGGGCCACAGCGCCAGTCCACCGAAGCCCGCCACCTGCATGGCTAGTGCCAGCGCCATCCAGGCGCGGCGGTCCAGGCTGCGCGCGGCCAGCACCGGCAGCAGCAGCGCCGCGGCGGCCTGCGCCACCGCCATCAGCGCCACCAGCGACCCGCTCGCCGAAGCGCTCCAGCCGTGGTCCTGGTAGAACGGTGCGAGCCACGCCACCAGCGACGCATAGCCGCCGTTCATCACGCCAAAGCAGGCCATCAGCAGCCAGGTGCGCGGACGCCGCAACAGCGCGCGCGTTGCCCTCGCCGGGCGGCTTGCCGGCACCGCGGGGCCGCGCGCCGCGGTGCGCGGCAATGCCACCCAGGCCAGCGCCAATGCTGCCAGCGCAGGCACGGCCCACAGCGCCAGCGCATCGCGCCAGCTGCCGGCCAATGCCGTCACGTAGGGCGACAGCTGCGCGCCGAGCGCACCGCCGCCCATCAGCGCGGCGGAGTACAGCCCCATCACCGGCGCCACGCGCCCCGGGAATTCCTGCTTGACCAGGCCCGGGCAGGCGGCCTGCACCACGGCCACGCCCAGCCCGCACAGCGCGGCCGAGGCGATCAGCCAGGTGCCGTCCGCCACGCCCAGCCGCAGCGCGCAGCCGGCACCGAGCAAGGCCAGCGCGCCCAGCACCGCGGTGCGCGCACCCAGCCGCTCGCGGATGGCCGGCCCGAAGAACGCGCCCGCGCCCATCAGCAGCATCGGCAGCAAGGTCAGCCAGGCCATGCCCTGGTAGCTCAGGCCGGTGCCGCTGCGGATGGCCGGGGCCAGCGGCCCCACCGCGGTCAGGAACGGCCGCAGGTTCAGGCCGATGCCCGCGACCGCGGCCAGCACCAGCCAGCGCGGGGTGGTGCCGCGCGCGCCCTCAGCCACGGGGCGCGCGCGGGCCGTAGAGCTGCGCCGCAGAGAGGTCGACCGCCACCCGCGTGAGCGGCAGCGGCGGCGGGTTCAGCGACAGGCGCAGTGCCTGGTAGGCGGCCTCGCTCGACATGCCGTAGGGCGCGGCATCGTGGTTGTCGAAGGCGTAGTAGACCGCCTGCACGCCGGCCATGGTCATCGCCGCCAGGCACATCGGGCAGGGGTGGCCGCTGGCATAGACCACGCTGCCGCGCAGGTCGGGGCGGCCCAGCTTGCGCGCGGCGGCGCGCACCGCCTCCATCTCGGCATGGGTGGTGGGGTCGTGGCTGTGGACGATGTCGTTGACGCCGGTGGCGACGGCCTCGCCGTCGAGCACCAGCACGGCACCGAAAGGGCGCGCGCCACGGTCACGGTTGGCCGCGGCAAGGCGAACCGCCTCGCGCATGAATTCCTGGTGAGTGGTCATGGTTGGCAAAGAAGTGAGTGCATGCTCGCGAGTCGGGCGGCATGGGTCTTCGTGGGGCTTGCCCGGCAGTTGTGGGACGCGGGCCGGGGCAGCGTGCAACTGTACGCCGGGGCTTGGTAATTGGGAAATTAAATGATGAAATCGCCGGCAGTGGAGAAACTAATGGATAACCGGCCATGCAGGACCCTCGCCTCGATCCCGTACTGCTGCAGAGCTTTGTCGCCGTGGCGGAAAGCGGCAGTTTTACCCGCGCCGCGCAGCGCGTGCACCTGACTCAGTCAACGGTCAGCCAGCAGGTGCGCCGGCTGGAAGACCAGCTCGGCTGCGTGCTGCTGGACCGCGGCGGCCGCTATGTCACCACCACGCCCGAGGGCGAGCGCCTGCTGGGCTACGCGCGCCGCCTGCAGCAGCTGATGGCCGAGGCGGTGGGGCAGCTGCGCCAGAGCGCCGGCCAGGGCGAGATCCGCATCGGCGTGCCCGAGGACTTTGCCGCGCGGCCGCTGACGCCGGTGCTGGCCGGGTTTGCCGATGACTGGCCTGGCATGCGGCTGGAGGTGACCAGTGGCATGAGCCATGAGCTGTGGCAGCGCTTCCAGGACCGGGAACTGGACCTGGTGCTGGTCAAGCAGCGGGTCGGGCAGGCGCCGGGGCTGGCCAGCTGGCCCGAGCCGCTGTGCTGGATCGACAGCCGCAGCCGTCCGGCGGTGGCGCGCGACCCGGTGCCGCTGGTGGCGTTTCCGGTGGGCGGGCTGTACCGCGGCGAGATGACGCACGCGCTCGACGCCGGCGGACGGCGCTGGCGTGTGGCCTTTGTCAGTGCCAGCCTGGCCAGCATCCTGGCCGCGGTGGCCGACGGCCTGGGCGTCACCCTGCTGCCGCGGCGCCTGGCCACGGCTCAGCACCAGGTGCTGGAGGACGGCGGCTGGCCCGCCGCGGTGCCCGACGTCGAGCTCAGCCTGCACGCGCAGCCGGACCTGCCGGCCGCGGCGCGCGACATGGCCGCGCGGCTGGCCGCGCTATGCGAGACCGTGATGGGGTCGGGCGCGCCGCCCGCGGATCAGCCGAAGAACTCGTTGTAGTAGCGGGTGCAGGTGCCGGCCGGGCGGAAGGTGTATGGCAGCTCGGCCATCGCCGCGGCTTCCAGCGAGCCGAACGGGATGTCGGGCGCGGCCAGGGGGCCGGCTTCGGGGGCGGACTGATGGTCGGGGCGCGCAAGTTCGGCGCGGGTGTTGGATGGCGAAGTCATGTCAGGCTCATTCTCAAGGGTCGGGCACTGCACCCGGCAACTGCGGATCGGCGTTGTCAACGCGTGCAGCCATCCTAATGCTGCAGCGCGGCGCAGTCAGCCACCCCAGCCTGAACACACTGTTGCGCAATCGCGCCCAATCGGGGCGACTTGCCCGGCGTTGCGAGCGCCTGGCTGCCGCCGGCGACTTGCGCCAACGCCGTCCGCGGCAGGGTCTATATTGGCTGAGGGTTGCCTGCGCCGCTTGCTTTGCGGGCAGCGCGGGCCTGAGTGCCGCTGACCTTCCGGAGCGTGCCATGTCGTTGCCTCCATGCTTTACCGATCGCCGCGAGGCTGGCCAGTACCTGGGCCGCCGCCTGGCCGAACTGGGTTTTGGCGCCGCACAACTGGGCCAGCCCGCGCTGGTGCTGGCGCTGCCGCGCGGCGGGGTGCCGGTGGCGTTCGAGGTGGCGCGCGCGCTCGACGCGCAGCTGGACGTGCTGCTGGTGCGCAAGATCGGCGCTGCCGGCTATCCCGAGCTGGCGCTGGGCGCGGTGGTGGAGGGCGATGCCGGCGGCGGCGGCCCGCACACGGTGGTCAATGACGATCCCTGGGCGCGCCGCGCCGTGGAAAGCGGCAGCTTCGATGCCGAGCGCGGCCGCCAGCTCGACGAGATCGCGCGGCGCCAGCGGCGCTATCGCGGCGGTGCGCCGGTGTCGGAGCGCGCCGGGCGCACGGTGATCGTGGTCGATGACGGCGTGGCCACCGGCGCCACCATGCGCGCCGCGCTTGAAGGCGTGCGCATGGCCGGGGCGGCGCGGGTGGTGGCGGCCACGCCGGTGGGGTCGGAGCAGGGGCTGGCCAGCCTGTCGGCCGCGGCCGACGAGGTGATCTGCCTGAATACGCCCCCCAGCTTCGGCGCGGTTGGCGCCTTCTACCTGGATTTCTCCCAGACCAGCGATGAAGAGGCGCTGGCCCTGCTGCGCGCGGCGGCGCCGCCGCCTGCGCGCTGAGGTTCGCTCAGCCCTTGCCCAGGCGCGCCTTCAGGTGCGGCACCAGCCCGCCGGCGGCCAGGATCGCGCGCAGGAAGTCGGGGATGGGTTCGCACGCGACCAGGCTGCCGTCGTCCAGGCGCAGCTGTGCCGTCGCCAGGTCCAGCACCGCGTGCGCGCCGTCGGCCAGGCGGCAGGTGTCGGCGCAGACCAGCACCGGCAGGCCCAGGTTGATGGCATTGCGATAGAACAGCCCGCCGAAGGACTGCGCCACCACGGCGCCCACGCCGAGCGCGCGCAGCGCCTGCGGCGCCTGCTCGCGCGAGGAGCCGATGCCGAAGTTGGCACCCGCCACCAGCACGTCGCCGGGGCGCACGCTGCCGGGGAACTCCGGGCGCAGCGAGGCCAGGCAATGCCGGGCCAGCACGGGCAGCGGCGATTTCATCAGCACGGCGGGGGCCATGGCATCGGTGTCGATGTTGTCGCCGAAGCGCCAGAGGCGGCCAGTGGGGTCGGGGGCGATAGCAGGGGTCATGCAAGAAGTCTGTCCCGCCAGGCGGGCACGAAGTCAGGTCCGCAGCGTTACTCCAGCAGGGTGCGCGGATCGGTAATGCGGCCGGTGACGGCGCTGGCGGCCACGGTCATCGGCGAGCCCAGCCACACCGCGCTGCCGGCATCGCCCATGCGTCCGGAGAAGTTGCGCGCCGTCGACGCAATCGCGCGGCTGCCCGCCGGGAAGCGCGCCGCGCCATAGCCGGCGCAGGCGCCGCAGGCGTTGGGCAGCAGCGTGGCACCGGCGTCGGTCAGGATGCCAAGCGTGCCCTCCTGCTCGGCCAGCAGCTGGTCGCGGCGCGAGGCCGGTGCCACCTGCAGGGTCACGCCCGCTGCCACGCGGCGCCTGCGCAGCACGCGCGCGGCCATGCGCAGGTCTTCCAGCTTGGCGCCAGTGCAGGCACCCAGGTAGGCGATCTGCACGGGCTCGCCGGCGGCCTGGTCTACCGGCGCGCTGTTGGCCGGAGAGTGCGGCGCCGCCACCTGCGGCACCAGTGCCGCGGCGTCGAAGCGGTGTGTGGCCAGCACCGGCGCATCGGGGTCCGTGCGCCAGTGGGCCAGGTCGATTGCGGCCAGCGTCTGCGCCGGCACGCCGGCCTCGGCCAGCCAGCCGAGCGTGACCGCGTCGGGCGCCACCAGGCCGGTCTGCGCGCCCAGCTCGGCGCTCATGTTGGCCAGCGTCATGCGCTCCTGCATCGGCAGCGCGGCGACGGCGCTGCCGGTGTACTCCAGCGCCTCATAGCGGCCGCCGCCCATGCCGAGCGTCGCGCACAGGAACAGCATCATGTCCTTGGCGCAGACGCCCGCTGCAAGCTGGCCGTCCCATTGCAGCCGGATGGTACTGGGCACGCGCAGCCAGATCTCGCCGGTGGCCAGCACGCCGGCCATCTCAGTCGCGCCCACGCCGAACATATAGGCGCCGAAGGCACCGCCGGTGGGGCTGTGGCTGTCGCCGCCGACAATCAGGCGGCCCGGCAGCACATGGCCGCGCTCGGGCAGCACCACATGGCAGATGCCTTCGGCGTCGATGAAGTGGGCGCCGGACTGGCGCGTCCAGTCGCGCGTGAAGCGCAGGATCGACTCGGCCTGGGCATCGCCGCCCGGCACGAAATGGTCGGTCACCACCACATAGCGCGACGGGTCCCAGACCCCGGTGCCAAGCTCTTCCAACAGCGGCGCCACGCGGCGCGGGCCGCTGGAGTCGTGCGACATCGCCAGGTCGACCCGGCAGATCACCACCGTGCCGATCTCCGCATGCGCCAGCCCGGCGGCGCGCGCCACCAGTTTCTGCGCCAGCGTGGCGGGAGTGTGGCTCATTCCGGCGAGGCTCCCGAATACTTGACCACGGCGGCCCAGCGCCTGACGTCCTGCTTCACGAAGGCGGCGAAGGCGTCGGGCGGCGTGCCCATCGGCTGCGCCCCGTCGTTCTCCAGGCGCTTGCGCACCGCGGGCGCTTCCAGCCCCTTGCGCGCGGCCTGGTACAGCGCCTGCGTGACTTCGTGCGGCATGCCGGCCGGACCGAACAGGCCGAACCACGCGCTCGATTCAAAGCCCTTCACGGTGGCGCCGATCGGCGCCGCGCCCGGGAACTGCGGCAGGGCCGCGGGGCTGGTCACGCCCAGCACCTTGAGCTTGCCCGCGCGCACATGCGGCAGCACGTTGATGGTGCTGGCGAACATCAGGTCGCACTGGCCCGCCAGCACGTCGGTGAGCGCGGGCGAGGTGCCCTTGTACGGAATGTTGACGATATAGGTGCCGGTCATCATCTTGAACATGTCGCCGGCCATATGCAGCGACGACCCCACCGAGCCGATGGCAAAGTTCAGCTTGCCCGGTTCGGAACGCGCCAGGCGAATCAGCTCGGGCACATTGCTGGCCGCCAGCTTAGGCGTGGCCACCAGCACGCTCGGCACGGTGGCCACCAGCGTGATCGGGGTGAAGTCCTGCACCGGGTCGAACGGCAGCTTCTTGTACAGGGTGGCGTTGATGGTGTGGCTGGTGAAGCTCATCAGCAGCGTGCTGCCGTCCGGCGCGCTCTTGGCGACCAGGTCGGCGGCGATATTGCCGCCGGCGCCGGGGCGGTTCTCGACCACCACCGGCTGGCCGAGCTCCTGGGACATTTCCTGGGCGATGGTGCGCGCCAGCGTGTCGGTGGTGCCGCCGGCGGGCGCGCCCACCAGGATCCGGATCGGCTTGCCGCCGGCCACCTGGGGTTGCCCCTGGGCCGCGGCGGACAGCGGCAGGGCCAGCGCGCACGCGGCCAGGCTGGCCATGGCCAGGCGCTGCACCGCGGCGCGGCGGGGGATCGAAGGCAGACGGGTCGGGCTGGACGGGACCAGGCAGAACACGGGCATGGCGACGGCTCCTCGCTTGATGTGATCAGAGATGCGCAGTATCGCCCGGAACGTTACGTGGCGCATCCCTGGCTGCGCCGCCTGCGGGAAGTCGGCGGCGGTCCGCGGAGTCAGTCGCGCAGGCCCGGGCGGGTTTCGCTTTCCACCCAGACGTTGGCGCTGTCGACGCCGGCCGGCGACAACTCCATGCGGTATTCATAGCGGTCCGGGCGGTACTGGCCGAGCAGCAACTGGACCGGGCGTCCGGCCGCGTCCTTGACCACGCGGCGCACCGCCAGCAGCGCGCCGCCTACCGGCACGTCCAACAGCGGCGCCACCACCACGTCGGCCAGGCGCGCGGACAGCACCTGGCTGGCACGGCCCAGCTTCACGCCGCCGGCCTCCAGCAGCCGCAGCACCGGCCGCTCTTCCAGGGACTGGCGCGTGATCGGCCGGCCCAGGTCGGCGGGCAGGTAGACCGTGATATGCGACAGCGGGCGGTTGCGGTAGTGGCGCACGCGCACGATCTTCACCACCGGATCGCCCGGCTCGATCTGCAGCGATTCGGCCACATCGGGCGTGGCATGGACTTCGTCGATCGAGATCACCTTCACCGACGTCTTCTGGCCCATGTCGATGATGTTGTCGAGCAGGCTGGTGCCGCGTTCCTCGCCGGCCGCCGTCGCCGGGCGCACCGGATGCGGGTTGACGAAGGTGCCAAGCCCGCGGTGGCGGCGCACCAGGCCTTCTTGCACCAGGCGGTCGAACACGCGCCGCATGGTCACGCGCGAGGCGTGGAACTGCTTGGCCAGGTCGATCTCGCCCGGCAAGGGGCCCTGGCCGAAGCGGCCTTCCACGATCTGCTGGCGCAATACCACGTAAATCTGGTGATACAGGGGAACGACGGCTTCACTCATGGTTTCCCTTGCGGAGAGATGACAAGTCTGTAATGCCTCTAATGTACTTTAAATCAGACATAGAGCCTAGCATGGATAGCCGCAGTGGCGCTTGCGGGACAACGCCGCCGGCGCAGTGTTGCAGCGACGCATCCCGTTTCCGCCAAGGCCCCTTGGCTGATTGCGCCAGTGCGGGTGAAGTCGGTTTGGCGCCGCTGCATGCGGTGAAGGGGCGGACAACGCCGGTGCGGTGGAGCGGGTTTGCGCCGGGCGGCGAGAACATGACATCGGGGCGCCGCTGCTGCAATGTGGGATGCCCCGCACGGGCGGCGGTGACGGCACCCTCGGTGTCGTGTTTCAGTCCCGATACGTAAGGTCGCGCCTCGGGCAAGTCCTGACTGCCTGCATAAGGTATTGAAAAATAAAGCGTTTTTCGACCACTCCGGACCCCCCTCAGGTGGGCTGGGAGTGGCCGTGTCACAGCGATGTGACATGTCGTCTGCCGTGCACAGCGGCGAGGGCGGTAGTGGTCGCGCAAAGCCGCGGAAAGTTCCCGTCAGGGTGCCGGGCAGGCCTTGTAATACAAGGAGTTGGCGCCGCAGGTGGCGAAGCTGGCACCGAATATGCGCAGGGGGAGTCTGGTTTGGCTGGGTGCCGGACCTGAACCTCCAGCCGTTGTTCCTCGCAAGAGCGCCGGCCAGAGGCTGAGCCGCTGTGACACTGTGCAATTCTCCTGGGAGCTTTGTATGAAAAAGACACTTCTTGCGTCGGCCATCGCGCTCGCATTTGGCGGGCAGGCATGGGCAAATCCGACCAACAATAATCACAAGGTCTGGGATGGCAACAACAACCAGACGGCGACAGCCACCTCGACGCAGAGTGGCAGCGGTGCAGCGGCGAACGAATATTCGACCGCAGTGCAGGCCAATGACAGCAGCACCAACACGAAGGTCACCACCAAGACCAAGACCACGACCAACTCGCACAACAAGAGCAAGATCGACTTTGACCATGGCGTAGGCAACGCAGGCGCCAACGGTGGCAGCGCCACCTCCAGCGTCAACAACGCCTTCAACACCAGCAAGGCACTGGCCATCAGCAAGCTGAACGGCACGGTTTCCAACAACAGCATTGGCCCGATCGGCAACTATGCCAATAACTGGGGTAACGCCAATGGTGCAGCCGGCGGTCGGGGCGGCAACGGCTATGGCGGTACCGGCGAAGGCGGGCGCGGCGGCAATGGCGGCAACGGCGGCGGCGGCGGCAGCGGCGGCTCCGGTGGCAATGCTACCAACGGCAGCGCAACCAATGGCTCCGCTACCAACTACGGCGCCCAGGCTGGTGATGGCGGCAACGGCGGCAAGGCGATTGGCTGGGCCGGCGATGGCGGTGACGGCAAGGCACGTGGCGGCAGCGCGCTCTCCGCAGCGGGGAGCAAGGGCGGCAGCGGCGGCGATGGCTATGGCAAGGGCGGCGGCGCTCTGAGCGCATCGCTCGGCGCAGGCGGCCGTGGCGGCAGTGCCGGCGCGATCGGCGGTGGTGGCCTGGGTGCCAGCGGCGCCCTGGGCGGCTTTGCGGGCTCCGCCGGTGGTTCGGGTGGCAGCAGTGGCAATGCCAACGGTGCGGGTGCCGACGCCACAACTGGCGGCGCGGGCGGCGCAGGCGGTGCCGCGACCGGTACCAACACGGCTGGTGCAGGCACCGGTTCGGGCGGCGCAGGTACCGCGAGTGGCGGTGCGGGCGGTGCCGGAACCGCGGCTGCAGGTGCAAACGGCGGTGCCGGCAGTGGCCCCGGCGGTGCCGGTGGCGCGGGCGGCGCGGCGACCTCGACGGCAACGGCGGGCGCGGCAACCGGCACTGGCGGTGCAGGCGGCTCGCAAGCCAGCGTTGGCGGCGCGGGTGGTGCTGGCGGTTCGGCCTCGAACGGCAGCGCAACGAGCTCGGCATCCAACGGCAGCTCCACGGCTGGCAACGGTGCGGTGGGTGCTGCTGGCGGAGCCGGCGGCGCGGGCGGCACCGGCAATGGCGGCACTGGCGGCACCGGTAACGGCGCAGTCGGCGGCGCGGGTGGTGCTGGCGGCTACAACCTTGTCGACGCGGGCACCTTCAATATGTCCAACACCATGACCAGCGTTGGTCAGACGGCGGCGGGCATCATGATGGCCAACCAGAACAGCGGCGCTGCTTCGCTGGTGCAGCAAAGCGTGAACGTACAGGCCAACTTGCAGGTCGGCGGCAGCCGGTAAGGCGCGCAGCCACGGTCCGGCCCGGGCCTTGTGCCCGGGGCGGACCGGCAGCTCGCACTCATGCCGGCAGGACCGGCGCCCGCATCCTGTGTGCGGGCGCGCGGGTCCTGTCATGCCTAAGCAAGCCTGATTGCCGTGCAGCCGCCCGGATGGGGACGGCCCGCAGGCAAGGGGAGACGACATCATGCAATCGGCCCGCTTCGCCGTCGGGGCATTCGCGACGGTCTTACTCGCCTGGCCAGTGCTGCAGGCACACGCCGAGCCGCCAGGGCTGGACGCCACCATGACCGCGGCGCGCGCTGCCTCTGGCACGGCGCCGGACACGGCGGCAACCACCACCGCGCAGCCGACGGCCGCAACTTCCTTGTTCGGAGGGGTGGCGAAAGCCGTACCCGTGTCTAAACTGGATGACATCCGTGGCGGCGCCGAGGTCACGGTCAACGATATGCGCCTGCACGGTACCGTGGCCGACAACGCCGCGGTCAATATTCTGTCCGGCACCAACAACATCGCGGACGGGGCCTTCTCGAATGCGGCAGGGATTCCCACCGCGATCCAGAACTCGGGCTCCAACGTACTGATCCAGAACGCCACTATCGTCAACGTCCAGTTCAAGCAATGAAGCCGCTGCGAAACCTGTTGGCGTCTGTACCGTTCTTGCTGGCCGCGGGGGGCGTTCCATGTGCCCAGGCTGCCGACACCCTGATATACGGGCCGGTCGGCGAGTCCTACAACGTCCGGGTCACGAGCGTGCGCGAGGCTCGCTTCAAGTCCACGATCCGGCAGCAGTTCGACTTCAGCTGCGGCTCGGCCGCGGTGGCCACGCTGCTGAGCTACCAGTACGGCCATCCGATGAATGAGGCCACGGTCTTCCAGAACATGTACCTCAACGGCGACCAGCAGAAGATCCGCGCCGAGGGGTTCTCGCTGCTCGACATGAAGCGCTTCCTGGCCGCGCTCGGCTATGAGGCGGACGGCTACGAGCTGCCACTGTCCAAGCTGGAAGAGACGCAGGTGCCGGCCATCGTGCTGATCGTGGAGAACGGTTACCACCATTTCGTGGTGGTCAAGGGCGTGAAGGGCGACCGCGTGCTGATCGGCGATCCCGCACGCGGCACGCGCGCGATGTCACGCGAGCATTTCGAGCAGATCTGGGACAGCCAGCTGCTGTTCGTGATCCATAACCGCACCGAACGGGCGCGGTTCAACCTTGCAGCCGACTGGCGCGTTGCGCCGAGCGGTCCTTACTGGATGGGAGTCAACCGGGATAGCTTGTTCTTCACCGTCATGCCCAAGCATGGCGCGGGCGATTTTTGAGGAACGCATCATGTTGCAGACTTCCTTCCCGACCCCAGCAGCCCCTCGCAGCGCCGGTCATGCGGCCGCGGCGATGCTGCTCGGGGCCGGTTTGGCCTGTGCCGGCACGGCGCAGGCCACCATGCTGCCACAGCCCGACGCCCTCGACGCGTCGGCGCTTCCATTGCAGGGGGCCATGCCCTCGAGCGACGGGCAGGACCAAAACCCTCTGGCTGCCGCACGCGGCAGCATGGCCGGCTGGAAACCGGTAGCACACGAAAAACTCGACGACATGCGGGGCGGCTTCGAAGTGCCGGGCCTGCAGGTTTCGTTCGGTATCGAACGCGCGGTGTACATCAACGGGGCCCTGGTGGTTGCCACCAGCATTAACATCCCCGATGTCAGCCGTATCACCGCCGACCAGGCTGCGCGGCTTGCCTCGACGCTGGGCCCGGCCATCGTTGCCAGCACCAATGCGGCGGTCGCCAACGCGCTGGCGGCGGCGGGCGCGGCCGGTTCGGATGGGAGCGCCACCTCGGCGGCCAATGGCGCCTCGGCCAGCAGCACCGGCACGTCCGGGGCCGGTTCGGGCGCCAGCGGTGCGGCGGGCTTGCCGGCGGCGGTGGTGAATACGGCCACCGGTCAGGTCGTGAGCAATGGGCTGTTGAACGTGATCCAGAACGGCCCGGGCAATGCGGCATCGGTGGGATCGCTGGCGGGGACGCCAACGACCGTGATCCAGAACACCTTGAACAACCAGAGCATCCGGAGCCTGATGACAATCGACGCAAGCGTAAATACGCTGCAGGCATTCCGGTCGCAGTTGGCCAACACCACGCTGAACAGCGCGCTGATGCGGGCCGCAAGCATGAGGTAGTCGTAGCGAGGCATCGGGCAGTACAGGTCGCAGGCTCCTGCAAGAACAGCCTGCCGTCCCGGGGGAGGAAGACGTCATGAAGAAGCGGTCGATGCAGGGCATTCGCAATGCGGGATGCTCGACGTTACTGTTGCTCGGCGGCCTGGCGCAGGCCCAGACGCCGCCGGATGCGGGACCACCCGCAGCCGGACTGGAAGCACTGCAGAAGGAGCTTGCCGAACAGGCCACCCAGCTCGACGCCATGAAGCGGGCGCTGGCCGAACAGGAGGCGCTGATCCGCGAACTGCGTAACGTGATCGGCACGGAGGTGCTGGCCAACAAGCGCGGCGGCCAGCGCGCGGGGCCAGGCGTGTCGCCGTCCGACAATGCCACCAACGCCGCTACCGCGGCGGCCGCTGCCAGCGCCACCCAGTCAGCGCCCAACGCGGTCAACAACCCGCAGCAGATCATTCTCCAGCCACCGCAGGACATGGCCCAGGGTCCGCAGGCGGGCGAGTCCGCCGACCGGCAGACCGTGGCCCTGGAAGAACCCGTGGGCCGCCCGCCGGAGGAAGACCGCCGTCCGCCTGAGATCGCGCCGATCATCGACCAGCCCGGCGTGCTGACCGCCCAGGGCAAGCTGGTGATCGAGCCCGGCTTCCAGTACGGCTATTCGTCCAATAACCGCGTCGCGCTGGTCGGCTACACGGTCATCCCGGCCATCCTGATCGGCCTGGTCGATGTGCGCGAAGTCAAGACCTCGACCTACATCCCGTCGGTAGCGTTTCGCTACGGCCTGACCAAGCGGCTGGAAATCGAAGCCAAGGTGCCTTACGTGCACTCATCGGGCCAGACAGTCAGCCGCGAGGTCTTCACCGGCACGGCGGTCGACCGCGTGTTCAATGCGAGCGGCAGCGGTATCGGCGACGTCGAGGCGACGGTGCGCTACCAGCTCAACTACGGCAACGAGAAGATTCCGTACTTCGTCGGCTGGCTGCGCTACAAGTCCAATACCGGCACCGACCCGTTCGAGGTCGTGACCGACTGCGTGACGCGCTGCGTGGGCAATGCCACCGGCACCGGCCTGCCGCTCGGGCTGCCCACCGGCACCGGCTTCCAGGCGATCCAGCCCGGCATCACCTGGCTGCTGCCGACCGACCCGGCGGTGTTCTTCGGCACCTTCAGCTACCTGCACAACTTTGCGCGCGACAACGTGAGCCGCACCGTGCTGAACGGCGAGAAGGAGAATCTCGGCAAGATCGCCCCCGGCGACATCTTCGAGTTCAGCTTCGGCATGGGCCTGTCGCTCAATGAGAAGGCGTCGTTCAGCATCGGCTATGACCAGGCCATCATCTGGCCGACCAAGCAGAACGGCCAGACCGTGCCGGGCTCGGTGCGCGTGACCCAGGGCACCTTGCTGGTGGGCTATTCGTACCGCTTCAACAACCGCTACACGGTGAACCTTTCAGTGGGTGCGGGGCTGACGCGCGACACCCCCGACCTGCAGGTGAACCTGCGCCTGCCAATCACTTTCTGACGCGCTTTGCTGCGAATTTCCGCCTGACGTGACGCGTGCCCCGCATGTGCGGGGGCACGTGCGCATCACATCCGCGGCGAGGGTGCGCAGGCACGGAAACGCGCCTTGCGCTGGCCCCTTGAACGGCGTACAAAGAAATAACCCCGCGCCGCCAGCGGTACTTTCTGACCAGGCTCAAACTCACCGGCGGTGCGGCCTGAAAAAGGAGAGAGACATGCGCAAACGCATCTTCTGGTTGTTGCCCGACCTGGCGAGTGCCCGTCGCACCATGGACGACCTGCTGCTTGCCCGGCTCGAGAACCGCCACATCCACTTCGTGGCGCGCGACGGCTCCGACATGACCGGCCTGCATGAAGCCAACCTGTTCCAGACCTCCGACATCGTGCATGCCGCCGAGATGGGCTTGATGGTCGGCGGCGGCGTGGGCGTCGTGGCCGGCGTCGTGGTGGCGATGTTCCCGATCGTCAGCGACACCCCGCAGTGGGGCCTCGTCGGCGTGCTGGCGGTGCTGGGCGCGGTGTTTGGCGCGTGGGCCTCGAGCATGATCGGCAGTTCGGCACCCAACAGCCGGCTGCGTGCATTCGAGAAGGACATCGAGGCCGGCAAGATCCTGCTGATGGTCGACGTGCCGCGCAGCCGTGTCGAGGAAATCGAAACCCTGCTCGCGAACGCGCATCCGGAAGCCAGCTTTGCGGGGTTGGACCCGGCTGTGCCGGCTTTCCCCTGAGCCGTCGGCGCATCGTCGCTTATTGTCGTTCAACGCAGTCGCATGTCTTTCCGCGCGCCCTTGCGGCGCGCCCTGACGCGCATCCTTTAGCGCGCCCCGGCTCGCACCGGAACCGCCTTCGCGGTTCCGGTGTGATGCCGCTGCAACACTCCGATCTTTCCCGGTTTGCCCCCATGAGACGCATGCGGTAACTTGCGTAACGGCGCGCGGCCGTGCATGCCGCGCCGCCATACACAATGAAGGACAGCCGCACAGGCGCAAGGGGTCGAGACAATGAAAGCGAAATGGATCGCGTGCGGCATGCTGGCCGCCACGCTGGGATGGGCCGCACAGACGGCCCTGGCGGAACCGGGCGTGACCCGCAACACCATCCGCATCGGCCAGTCGGCCGGCGTCACCGGTCCGGTGGCCGGTTCGGTCAAGGAGCAGATCGCCGGCGCGCAGGTGTACCTGCGCACCATCAACGCCAGCGGCGGCGTGGCCGGGCGGCGCATCGAGCTGGTGACCCACGATGACGGCTTCGATGCCAAGCGCACGCCCGACAATGTGCGCAAGCTGATCGACGAGGACAAGGTGTTCGCGCTCTTCATGGTGCGCGGCACGCCGCAGAACGAAAGCATCCTGCCCATCATCGCCGCGCAGAAGGTGCCGCTGGTGGCGCCGCTGACCGGCGCCATCACGCTGCACCGGCCGGTCAACCGCTACGTGTTCAATGTGCGCGCCAAGTACCAGGACGAGGTGGCGCGCGCGATCAACCACCTGGCCACCTCGGGCATGAGCCGCATCGGCATCTTCTACGCCAACGACGGTTTTGGCCGGGACGTGCTGGAAGGCTACAGCGCCGCGCTGCAGGCGCGCGGGGTGCAGCCGGCGGCGACGGCAAGCTTTGCCCGGCCCATGGGCGATATCACCCAGAGCGTGGCCGCCATGAACAAGGCCAACCCGCAGGCGGTACTGGTGATCGGCTCGGGCTCCGAGGCGGCGCGCATCATCCGCGAACTGCGCCGCGCAGGCAGCGAGGCACAGTTCGTCACGCTGTCCAACAACGCCGCCGATTCCTTTATCCGTGAACTGGGCGACGATGCGCGCGGGCTGATCATCACGCAGGTGGTGCCGGGCACCAACTCCAGCCAGATGACGCTGGCCAGCGAATACCGCAGCCTGGCCAAGCAGCAGGGCGTGGAGCCGTCCAACGCCGGCATGGAGGGCTTCATGTCGGCCAAGGTGCTGGTCGAAGGGCTGCGCCGCGCCGGCCCCGACCTGACGCGCGAGCGCCTGGTCACGGCGCTGGAAGGCATGCGCGACTACGACCTTGGCGGCATCCTGATCAGCTACAGCGCCGAGCGCCATACCGGCTCGTCGTTCGTGGAAATGTCGATCGTCTCGTCCACCGGCAAGCTGATCCGCTGAAAGCCGCGGATAGGGGGGCTGCGGTATAGTCCCCCGCATGGCTACTCCTACCCTCTCCCCCGATTCCCGTACCCCGTTCTCGCTGCACGGCCGCGTGGCGCTGGTTACCGGCGGCGCGCAGGGCCTGGGCCTGGCGATTGCCGCCGGGCTGGCCGACGCCGGCGCCCATGTGCTGGTGGTGGCGCGCAATGCGCAGCGCGTGCAAGCGGCCGTCGCCGCGCTGGCCGCGCGCGGCGGCAGCGCCGAGGCGCTGGTGCTCGATATCACCGATGAAGCCGCCGTGGCTGCCGCGTTCGACCGCATCGACGCCGCCCATGGCCGGCTCGACATCCTCGTCAACAATGCCGGCGCGCGCAACCGCAGCACCATGGCGCAGCTCGATGCCGGCGACCTGCGCGCCATGCTCGAGACCAACCTGGTGGCGCCCTACGCGCTGTGCCGGCTCGCCGCGCAGCGCATGCGCGGCGGCGATTACGGGCGCATCGTCAATGTGAGCTCGATTGCGGGCCAGGTCGCGCGTGCCGGCGACGTGCTCTACCCCGCCACCAAGGGCGGCCTGGATGCGCTCACGCGCGCCATGGCGGCCGACCTGGGGCGGCACGGCGTCACCGTCAATGCGATCGCCCCGGGCTACTTCGCTACCGAGCCCAACCAGCCCATGGTCGAGGACGAGAGCGTGGCCGAGTGGCTGCGCCAGCGCACCTCGCTGGGCCGCTGGGGCCAGCCGGAGGAAGTGGCGGGGGCGGTGGTGTTCCTGGCGTCGCCGGCCGCGTCCTATGTCACCGGGCAGGTGCTGGCCGTGGACGGCGGCTATCTCGGGCACTTCTGAGCCGCCGTCGGCGGCAAAGCGTACCCAATTCTGCGTGCCGCTCCTGGCGGGTTTTCAGCGCCGCGCGGGCGGCTTGCCGCCGCGGTAGAACGCCTGCAGGCAGTCGATCATCGCGGCTGCAGCGGCCGAGTCGCCGCGGTCCTTGAGCCGCACCAGGCAGATATCGCGCACCAGCGACGGCAGCTGCAGTGGCCGGATCGCCAGCCCCTCGCGCCGGAACTGAAACAGCGCCAGCGACGGCACCGCGCTCACGCCCAGCCCCGCCTGCACCAGCGCCGCCACCGTCGCCAGGTGCTCCACCTCCATCACGCTGGTCAGGCGCAACGGATGCAGCGCGGCGTCCAGGTGCTGGCGCACGCTGGTCGTGCGCGACAGCTGGATAAACGGCAGGCCCGCCAGCATCTGCGGCGTGATGCGGCGCTTGCGCGCCAGCGCATGGTCCGCCGGGCACACCAGGTGGAAGGTGTCGCGCACCAGCGGCTCCACGCGCAGGTCTTCGTCCTGGGCCGGTGCCGGGGCCAGCGCAAAGTCGGCGCGGCCCTGGCGGACCAGTTCGATGCAGCCGTCGGCGAGCTGGTCGAACAGCTCCAGCGCGATGCCCGGATACAGCGCGCGGAACTGCGCCAGCAGCGGCGGCAAGTCGCCGCCGGCCAGCGACGGCAGCGCCGCGATCGACACCCGCCCCTTGCGCCGCTCGGCGTGCGCGCGCAGGTCCTCGAACGCGGTTTCGAAATCGGCCAGCAGCCGGCGCGCGGTCTGCTCGAAGCGCACGCCGTCGCTGCTCAGCTCCACATGCCGCGTGGTGCGTTCGAACAGCCGGCTGCCGGCCTGTTCCTCCAGTGTCTGCACCAGCGCGCTGAAGGCCGATTGCGACAGGTGGCAGGCGCGCGCCGCGCGCGTGAAGTTGCGGTAGGTGGCCAGCGCCACGAAGGCGCGCAGGTGCTTGACCGAGAGGTTCATGGGCTGGCGGATTTATCCACTAAGTCGATAGATTAATCCAAATAATCCGTTTTTTGGCTGGACGTACCAGCCCTAGAATGGGATCGACCCCACCAACGACCTGCCCCCGACCATGACTGCTCCCTTGCTGATCGGCTCCGGCGCCGGCTTCTCCGGCGACCGCACCGATGCCGCGCTGCCGGTGGTGCGCACGCTGATTGCCTCCGGCCAGCCGGCCGCGCTGATCTTCGAGACCCTGGCCGAGCGCACACTCGCGCTGGCGCAGCTGGCGCGGCGCAACGATCCCGCGCAGGGCTACGAGCCGCTGCTCGATGCGCTGCTGGTGCCGGTGCTGGGCCTGTGCCTGCAACACCGCATTCCCATCGTCGGCAATTTCGGCGCCGCCAATCCGCGCGCCGCGGCGCGGCGCGTGCTGCAGCTGGCGCAGGAACTGCGCCTGCCCGCGCCGCGTGTTGCGGTAGTGGAGGGCGATGACCTGTCCGACGATGCGGGACGCGCGCGCTTGCACGGCATTCTTGGCGATGCATTCGACGCCGATCGCTTCGTCTGCGCCAACGCCTATATCGGCGCGCAAGGCATCGCCGAGGCGATCTCCGCCGGCGCCCAGGTGGTGGTGTGCGGACGCGTGGCCGATCCGGCGCTGGCCGTGGGGCCGGCGATGGCGCACTTTGGCTGGTCGTGGGACGACTGGGACCGCCTGGCCGCCGCGACCATGGCCGGCCACCTGCTTGAATGCGGGGCGCAGGTCAGCGGCGGCTACTTTGCCGATCCCGGCATGAAGGACGTACCCGATGTGCATGCGGTGGGCTTCCCGATCGCGCAGCTGGCCGAGGACGGCGGCATCGAGATCTTCAAGGCCGCCGGCACCGGCGGCTGCGTCGACCTGCGCACGGTCAAGGAGCAGCTGCTGTACGAGGTCCACGATCCGGCCGCGTACCTGACGCCTGACGTGGTCGCAGATATTGGTACGGTCACGGTCACGCAACTGGCCCCCGACCGCGTGGCGGTGCGCAATGTGCGCGGCCATCCCCGCCCGGCGCAGCTCAAGGCCAATGTGTTCAGCCACGGCGGCTGGCTGGCCGAGGGCGAAATCTCGTACGCCGGCCCCAATGCCGCCGCCCGCGCGCGGCTGGCCGCCGACATCCTGCGCCGGCGCATGCAGCTGCTGGGCCATGACGCGCCCATCCGCTTCGACCTGATCGGCGTGCTCAGCGTGCTGGCCGACGATGGCGGCGCCATGTTCGCCCAGCGCCAGCCGCATGAGCAAGCGGCGCAGGACGTGCGCCTGCGCGCCGCGTTGGCGCACGACGACCTGACGGTGGCGCAGGCCCTGCAGCGCGAGGTCAATGCGCTCTATACCTGCGGCCCGGCCGGCGGCGGCGGCGTGCGCACCGCGCAGCGCGCGCGCCTGAATGCGGTGTCGTGCCTGGTACCGCGCGAGGCCGTGACGGCCACGCATAGCTTCATCGCCTGAGGAGGTCCGACCATGACTGACACTGCCGCGCTCTACCAGTTCGCACACGGCCGCACCGGCGACAAGGGCAACCGTTCCAACATCAGCGTGATCGCCTACGACGCGCGCGACTACGACCACCTGGTCGAGCACGTGACCGAGGACGCCGTGCGTGCGCTGTTCCGCGAGCGCCGGCCCACGGCCGTCACGCGCTACCTGGTGCCGTCGCTGCAGGCGATGAACTTCGTCCTTGATGGCGTGCTCGATGGCGGCGTCAACGACGCGCTCAACCTCGACACGCACGGCAAGGCGCTGTCGTTCCGCCTGCTGCAGCTTGAGATCCCCGTGCCGCCGCGGCTCGTGTCCGGCACCGCGGCTAGCCACTGATCCACCGCTTCACACCGACAACGACTTCTACAGGAGACCACGATGTACCCATTTCTCAAGCCACTGGCCGTCGCCGCGCTTGCGCTGGTCCTGCCCGCGGGGCAGGCCTGGGCCGAGTTCCCGGACAAGCCGATCCGCTTCGTGGTGCCGTTCGCCGCCGGCAGCGCCACCGACCAGCTGGCGCGTGCCATTGGCCAGGCCATCACCGTGGACAGCAAGGTCACCGTGGTGGTCGACAACAAGCCGGGCGCGAATGGCTTCATCGCCGCGTCGGACGTGGCCAAGGCCGCGCCGGACGGCTACACCGTGCTGATCAGCACCAACACCACGCATGCGGCCAACGAGCACCTGTTCAAGAAGCTGCCCTACGACCCGGTCAAGGACTACGCGCCGATCACCGCGCTGGGCCGCGGCGGCCAGATCATGGTGGTCAACCCGCAGGTGCCGGCCAAGACCGTGGGCGAGTTCATCGCGCTGGCAAAACAGCAGCCGGGCAAGCTCAGCTTCGGCAGCGGCAGCTCGTCGTCGCGCATTGCCGGCGAGCTGTTCCAGCAGATGGCGCATGTGGAGTTGCTGCACGTGCCGTACAAGAGCAACCCGCTGGCCATCACCGACCTGCTCGGCAACCAGATCCAGATGATGATCACGGACACGGCCACCGGCCTGCCGCAGGTCAAGAGCGGCAAGCTGCGCGCGCTGGGGGTGTCGGGCAAGACGCGCTCGCCGCTGGCGCCGGACGTGCCCACCATCGACGAAGCCGGCGTCAAGGGCTACGAGATGAGCTACTGGTTCGCGGCCTATGCGCCCGCCGGCACGCCGCAGCCGGTGGTGGCGAAGCTCAATGCGATGATGGTCAAGGCCGCGCGCGGCGATAGCGCGGCTGGCTTCTACAAGTCGACCGGCACTGAGGTGTTCACCAGCACGCCCGCGGAGCTGGCGAAGTTCCAGTTGCAAGAGTCCGGCAAGTGGGGACGCATCATCAAGGCGGCGAATATCCAGCCGGAGTGAACGCAGGGCAGCGCAAGCTCCCATGCATGGAAAACGGGGCCAAACGGCCCCGTTTTTTACGCAGAAGTAGGTACGCTTTGGTGCTTGCGGCCTTGATGGACAAGGGCCGGCTAAGATATGCCTGGCCGCGCGGCCTTGCCGCTCCGGCCTACTCCTCGACAATACCAACCAGAACAGGAACAGGATATGAAGCAGCAGTCCGTGGTGTGCCATGCAACCTTACATCCCGGCCGTCCCCCGGGGCTGCGCCAGGCCGTATTCCGTGCCGCCATCGCCGTCACCATGGGGGCCGCCGTGCTTCCCGCCATCGCCACTGCGCAGACCGCCACGCCGCCGGCGCAGCAGAAGACCCAGGTGCCGGGCTACTACCGCATGATGGTCGGCCAGCTCGAGG
Organism: Cupriavidus sp. GW823-FHT07B10; assembly: GCF_058794355.1. Taxonomy (NCBI): domain Bacteria; kingdom Pseudomonadati; phylum Pseudomonadota; class Betaproteobacteria; order Burkholderiales; family Burkholderiaceae; genus Cupriavidus; species Cupriavidus sp. GW823-FHT07B10. The sequence continues at coordinate 352,115 of NZ_JBXAGS010000003.1, read as the reverse complement.
TCACGGCGCTCTATGACGGCTACATCGACCTGGACCCGAAGATCCTCAGGTACACCAGCGCGCGCGAGGTGCAGAGCCTGCTGGCGCGGGTGTTCGTCGAATCGACGCCAGGCATGCAGACCGCGGTCAACGCCTACCTGATCCATACCGGCAGCCACCTGGTGCTGGTCGATACGGGCGCGGCAGCCTGCTTCGGGCCCACGCTCGGGCGCATCGGCGAAAACCTGCGCGCGGCGGGCTACGCGCCGGAACAGATCGACACCGTGCTGCTGACCCACCTGCACGGCGACCACGCCTGCGGCCTGGCCGCCAACGGCAAGGCGGCCTTCCCGAACGCAACCGTCTATGTCGACAAGGCCGATGCCGACTACTGGCTCAGCGAAGCCAATGCCGCCGCCGCGCCGAAGGAGGCGCAGGGCCTGTTCGCCATGGCGCGCGCCGCGGTCGCGCCGTACCAGGCGGCGCAGCGCTTCCGGCCCTTCAACGGCGGCGCCGGTGTCGAGCCCGTTCCCGGTGTGCGCGCGGTGCCGGCCAATGGCCATACTCCGGGCCACAGTGGCTACCTGTTCACCTCGGGCAAGGACAGCCTGCTGCTGTGGGGCGACATCGTGCACAGCCATGCGGTGCAGTTCCGCCGCCCGCAAGTGGCGATCGAGTTTGACGTGGACAGCAAACAGGCCGTGATCACGCGCCAGCGCATCCTGGCCGATGCCGCCAAGGGCCGGCTGTGGGTGGGGGGCGCGCATATGCCTTTCCCGGGCCTTGGCCATGTGCGCCGCGATGCGGCCGGGTATGCATGGGTGCCGGCCGAATTCGGTCCGATCCGCAACGACCGCTAGCCGTCCACGCACGGCCGTCGCTTTTCGCCTAGAGTCATCCCAGCGGCCCGTATGACGTACGGGACGGGTGGTCGTGTCTACTGCGGAGGATTTGCGATGAACGCCAAGGCATCCCGCTTCGATCCTGCCCGCCGCCGCTGGCTTGGTGCCGGCGCCGCGGCCCTGGTGCTGGCCGTGCCCCTGCCGCGCGCCGCGCGCGCCCAGCCTGGGCCGGCGGCCAGCCGCGAGGCCGCCGCGCAGCGCATCGGCGTGATCGGCTCGGGCCGCATCGGCGGCACGGTGGGCGGGCTGTGGGTCAAGGCCGGACACCCGGTTCTGTTCTCGTCGCGGCACCCGGAGGCACTCAAGCCGCTGGTGGAAGAATTGGGTACGCTGGCGCGCGCCGGCACCGTGGCCGAGGCGATTGCGTTCTCTGACGTGCTGTTCCTGGCCACGCCCTACGGCGCGCTGCCGCAGCTCAGCCGCGACCATGCCGATGCCTGGCGCGGCAAGATCGTGCTCGATGCCACCAATGCCTATGAGCACCGCGATGGCCCGATCACCGAGGAGACCAGGCGTGACGGCATCGGCATCACCACCGCGCGCTACCTGCGCGGCGCGCGCGTGGTGCGGGCCTTCAACTTCATGGGGGCGGCACAGTTTGCCAGCGAGCACCACCGGGCGGGCGGCCTGGTGGCGGTGCCCATCGCCGGCGACGACAAGGCCGCGCTCGATGTGGCCGCGCAGCTGGTGCGCGATGCGGGATTCGAACCGGTGGTGGTGGGGCCGCTGGCGAGCGCGGATCGCTTCGCACCGGGCGGGCCGCTGTTCCGGCAGGTGGGTTCGGCCGAAGAGTTCCGGCGCAAGATGGGCGCCCGCTGACGCTGCGCCGGGCGCGCTGGCGCATCAGGGCCGGCGCCGCTCCATTGCCACCATCGACGGCGTAAAGCCGAGCTGGCCGAAGAATGCGGCTTCGGAGGAACGCGCCGCGCGCAGCATCCAGGTGATGTCGGGGTCGTTGCCCACGATGTGCCGCACCAGGGCGCGGCCGATGCCGCGCCGGCGGTGGCTGGGCGCGACGGCAACCATCGACAGGAAGCCGTCGCAGACGTCGTCGCACAGTGCGCGGGCAAAGCCGACGATCTCGCCGTGCTCCACCGCCACGACCACCCGTTGGGAGTTGGCCACCAGCCGTGCGAATTTCTCCGGGCCGCCCACCCGGTGGGCCCAGCCGTTGGCGATCAGTAGTTGTCTGGCTGCCTCGATGTCGTCAGGCAACAGGTTACGGATTTCCATCGGCGGCTCTCCCAGTAAAGCGTGTACGGCCCCTCGCCGCCCCCTGCCACGAGGGGCGCCGCGAGTCGAGAACGGCACGGGAACCCGTGCCGCGCAATTGGCGGAGTGTAGCGAGCGGGCGCGGGCGCGTCAATTTGGCTTCCGGCGGGGTCGGGTGCTGCTCACGCAGGCGCGCCGGCGCGGTATCATGGCCTCCATGAACGCCCCCGTCTTTTCCTCCGCACATCCGGCCGATCAGCTTGCCGAGTTCACCGACGCGGATGCGGCGATCGCGCGCATCCGCGACATCTACGAAGCTTCTGTCGGCGCCGTGCGCGCGCGCTTCGATGCCTTCGCCAGCGGCAAGCCGCTGCCCTCGGCCGCGCATGCGTGCTATCCGTACCTGGGCATCTCGGTCAATATCGAGACCATGGTCACCGACAGCCGGCCGTCATGGGGCACGGTGGCCTACCCGGGCGTGTATGGCACCACCGTGACCCGCCCCGACCTGCTGGCGGACTACTACCGCGACCAGATCGAGCGGCTGATGCGCTATCACCGCGTGCCTGTGGTGGTAGGGCTGAGCCGGCGCCCGATCCCGCTGCCGTTCGTGATCGAGGCTTCGACCACCGACATCAGCTACACCCAGGCGCGCGAGCTGGAGGCATCGTTCGTGCTGCCCGAGCTGAGCCGCATCGACGACGGCATCGCCAATGGCACCTATGAGCCGATCCCGGGCGAGGCCTGGCCGCTGTCGCTGTTCCCGGCCGAGCGCGTGGACCTGGCCCTGCAGCGGCTGTACCACTACACCGGCACGGCACCGCAGCATTTCCAGCGCTTCGTGCTGTTCACCAACTACCAGCGCTATGTCGACGAGTTTGTCGAGCTGGGCCGGGGCCTGATGGCCAGCAGCGACGGCGGCGGCTACACCCGCTTTGTCGAACCCGGCGACGTGATGCAGGAACTGGGCGGCGCGGAACCCGACGACGCCTCGCGCCCGCGCGCGCTGCCGCAGATGCCGGCCTATCACCTGGTGCGCGAAGACAAGCTGGGGGTGACGCTGGTCAATATCGGCGTGGGACCGTCCAACGCCAAGACCATGACCGACCACCTGGCCGTGCTGCGCCCGCATTGCTGGCTGATGGTGGGCCACTGCGGCGGCTTGCGCCGCTCGCAGCAGCTCGGCGACTACGTGCTGGCGCACGCCTATGTGCGCGACGACCACGTGCTCGACCACGACTTGCCGCCGTGGGTGCCGGTGCCGCCAATCGCCGAGATCCAGGTGGCCTTGCAGGAGGCCGTTGCGCGCGTGACCGGGCTGTCCGGCAACGAGATGAAGACCCGCATGCGCACCGGCACGGTGGTCTCGACCGACGACCGCAACTGGGAACTCAAGTCCAAGTCGCTGTATGCGCGCTTCAACCAGTCGCGCGCGATTGCCATCGATATGGAAAGCGCGGCGGTGGCGGCCAACGGCTTCCGGCTGCGCGTGCCCTATGGCACCTTGCTATGCGTGTCGGACAAGCCGCTGCATGGCGAGCTCAAGCTGCGCGGCATGGCCAACGCCTTCTATCGCCAGCGTGTCAGCCAGCATATGACCATCGGGCTGGAGGCGATCCGCATCCTGCGTGAGAACGGGGTGGAGCAGCTGCATTCGCGCAAGCTGCGCAGTTTCGACGAGCCGGCGTTCCGCTAGTCGCCCCGCTCCCGGCAGCCGCAAAAGGCAACTTCCGCTCAGTGGCTGATCATCCAGGGCCGCCCCCCGGGGGCCTTGGCCGCGTCCGTGCGCCCGGCCAGCCGGACCGGGCCGCAGCAGCCACACCCGGCGCCATGCGCCGACGATGACCTGGGCTCGGCCGCGCTGCGCTCATTGACCGCATGCGCCGCGCGCGCCGACCTCGCCATGCTGGCCAGCGCCGGTGCGGCCACCAGCGCGCGCGCTGCCAGCGCGCCGCATTGCGGGCAGGCCGCGGCTTCGTCGCGCCGCGACATTGGCCGCATCACCGCGAAATCGCCACAATCTTCACACCGATAGTCGTAGGTGGGCATTGCATCTCCGCCAGTGGGATCACGACAACCACCTTCCAGGCTAGGCCAGGTCGGGGGAAAGGGGCAGGTCCACGCCGCCCTGGATCATCTTCACCGGCCCGCTGGCGTTGGGCCGGATATCGAAATCGAAGATCTGCGTCGGCAGCCACAGCGTGGCGCAGGCATTGGGAATATCCACCACGCCACTGATATGCCCCTGAACCGGCGCTGTGCCGAGGATCGAATAGGCCTGGGCCCGCGAGTAGCCGAACCTGCTCAGGTATTCGATCGCGTTCAGGCATGCCTGCCGGTAGGCCACGTGCACATCCAGGTAATGTTGCTTGCCTGACTCATCGACGGAGATCCCTTCGAAGATCAGGTAGTCGTTGTAGCTCGGCGTGATCGGGCTGGGCTTGAAGATCGGATTGCGGATGCCGTACTTGGCCATGCCGCCCTTGATCAGCGACACGCGCATATGCACCCAGCCGGCCATTTCGATGGCGCCGCAGAACGTGATCTCGCCATCGCCCTGCGAGAAATGCAGGTCGCCCACGGACAGGCCCGCGCCGTCCACATAGACGGGGAAGTAGACCTTGGCACCGCGTGACAGGTCCTTGATGTCGCAGTTGCCGCCATGCTCGCGCGGCGGCACCGTGCGCGCGCCGGCCGCGGCAGCCTGGGCGCGCGCATCGCCTTGCAGCCTGCCCATGTGCGCGGTGGCGGCAAACGGCGGATTGGCCAGGGGGGGCACGCGCCCGGGATCGGTGGCGATGAAATCCATCTCGCGTTTGTTCCACGTCTCCAGCATGGCCTGGTCCGGCAGGCAGCCGATCAGCCCCGGGTGGATCAGCCCGGCAAAGCTCACGCCGGGGATATGGCGCGACGAGGTGTAGAGCCCGTGGAAGTCCCAGATCGACTTCTGCGCCTGCGGAAAGTGGTCGGTCAGGAAGCCGCCGCCGTTCTGCTTCGAAAAGAAGCCGTTGAAGCCCCACTGGCTTTCCGGCCTGGCGCCGATGTCCAGCAGATCCACCACCAGCAGGTCGCCGGGTTCGGCGCCTTCCACGCCTACTGGACCGGACAGGAAATGGACGATCGACAAATCGATGTCGCGCACATCGTCGGCCGAATCGTTGTTCTTGATGAAGCCGCCGGTCCAGTCGTAGGTTTCGAGGATAAAGTCGTCGCCCGGCTTGACCCAGCAGGCCATCGGGATGTCCGGGTGCCAGCGGTTGTGGACGTTGGGGTTCTCGTACGGCGATTCGGCCAGATCGACCTTGATCAGGGTGTCCGTCATGACGTTGCCTCCTGGGTGGAAAAGGGGGTGGGGGATCGGGGATGGGGGAGTTGAAACCGGTTCAGACCGACAGCAGTTGCCGGATGTGGTCCACATCCGTGCTGTTGCGCTGCGTCTCGTGTACGAAGCGGCCGCCTTCGATGACCAGCAGCCGGTCTGCCACGTCCAGCGCAAAGCTCAGCACCTGCTCGGAAAACACGATCGTGATGTCGCGCGTGCGGCGGATCTCGTCCAGCGCGCGGGCGATGTCCTTGATGATCGACGGCTGGATGCCTTCGGTGGGCTCGTCGAGCAGCAGCACCTTGGGATCGGCCACCAGCGCCCGCGCGATCGCCAGCTGCTGCTGCTGGCCGCCGGACAGGTTGCCGCCCTTGCGCCGGCGCATGTCGAACAGCACCGGGAACATCGCGAAGATCTCCTCGGGGATGCGCCGGCGCTTTCCCTGCGCCATGCCGGTGAGGATGTTTTCCTCGACGCTCAGGTGCGAGAAGATCATGCGCCCCTGCGGCACATAGCCCAGGCCCGCGCGCACGCGGCGATAGCTCTCGTCGCGGGCGACATCCCTGCCATCGATGTAGACCTGGCCCGAGCGCACCGGCAGCATGCCGATCATCGCCTTGAAAAGCGTGGTCTTGCCCATGCCGTTGCGGCCCATGATGGCCACCGTTTCGCCCTGCGCGGCGGCAAACGAAACGCCGTGCAGTGCCTCGCTCTGGCCATAGTTCACGACCACGTTGTCGACTGTGAGCATGTGAGATTCTCCGTCGGTAGCAGGTGGCCGCGTCAATGGCCCAGGTAGACGTCGATCACGCGCGGGTCGTTCTGCACCTGGGTCATCGAACCCTCGGCCAGGATCTTTCCCTGGTGCATCACGGTGACCTTGTCGGCGATCTGCTTGACGAAGTCCATGTCGTGCTCGATGACGATCACGGCGCGGCCCTTGCTGACGCGTTTGAGCAGTTCGGCGGTCTGTTCGCGCTCGCGCACGCTCATGCCGGCAATCGGCTCGTCAAGCATCAGCAACCTGGGCTCTTGCATCAGCAGCATGCCGATCTCCAGCCACTGCTTCTGGCCATGCGACAGTTGCGCGGCCTCGCGCTCCAGCGCATCGGCCAGGCCAATCTCCGCGGCCACCTCGGCCACGCGCTGGCGGACCTCGACGGTGGCGCGAAAAGCCAGGGCGCCCAGCACGCCGCGTCCGCGCGGGAACGACACCGCCAGGTTCTGGAACACACTCAGGTTCTCGTAGATCGATGGCGTCTGGAACTTGCGGCCTACACCGGCGCGTACGATCTGGTACTCGGGCAGGCCCGTCAGCTCGCGGTTGGCAAACTTGATGCTGCCGCCGCTGGCGCGGGTCTTGCCGCACACCAGGTCCAGCAGCGTGGTCTTGCCGGCACCGTTCGGGCCGATGATCACGCGCAGCTCGTTGCGGTCGACATAGAGCGTGAGGTTGTCGATGGCCTTGAAGCCATCGAACGAGACCGTCAGATCTTCCACTGCCAGCATGAAGTCGGTATTGCTCATGGTGTCTGCCTCGCGGGTCAGGCCGTCGTGGCCGGGATGCGCTCGGCCGGCGCGGGCGGATCGTCGGCACGCCGGCGCGCCAGGTACTTGCGGTAGAGGCCGGCCAGCCCGTCAGGGAAGGCCACCACCACGCCGATGAACAGCGCCGCCATCAGGAACAGCCAGAGATCCGGGAAACTCTCGGAGAAATAGGTCTTGCCGGCATTGACCAGCAAGGTGCCCCAGACCGCGCCCACCAGGCTCATGCGCCCGCCCACGGCCGCGAAGATCACCATTTCGATCGACGGCACGATGCCGACGAACGATGGCGACATGAAGCCGACCTGCAGCGTGAACATGGCGCCGCCGATGGCGGAAAGCGCGGCGGCCAGGCAGAACACGAACACCTTGAACATCGCCACGTCGTAGCCGGAGAAGCGCACGCGATCCTCTTTGTCGCGCATGGCCAGCAGCAGCACGCCAAGCTTGCTGCGCTGGATCCAGCGGCACAGGGCGACGGCGCCGAACAGCAGAGCCACGTTGACGAAGTAGAGATTGAGCCTGGCGCTGTCCGTGCGGATGTCCCAGCCGAGCATCGTCTTGAGGTCGGTAATGCCATTGACGCCGCCGGTATAGCCTTGCTGGCCGATGATCAGCACCGACAGGATCAGCGCCACCGCCTGGGTGATGATCGCGAAGTAGACCCCGCTGACGCGACGCCGGAACATGGCGAAGCTGACTACGAAGGCCAGCAGCACCGGGATCGCGACCACGCCGGCCATCGCGAACGGCAGGTGCCGGAACGGCTCCCACCACCACGGCAGCGCGCTCAGCTGGTTCCAGTCCATGAAGTCGGGAATGCCCGGCGTGGACTGGATCGCCGTGCTCCTGGGGTCGGATGCTTCGAGCTTCAGGAACATGGCCATGGCGTAGCCGCCGAGGCCGAAGAACACGCCTTGCCCGAGGCTCAGCACGCCGCCGTAGCCCCACAGCATGACCAGGCCCACGGCCACGAAGGCGTAGCTGAGATACTTGCCGACCAGGTTCAGGCGGAACACGTCCAGCGCCAGCGGCATGGCCACCAGCAGCACCAGCGCAAGCAGTGCGTAGCCGGCCCATTCGCCGCCGGCGCGCAGCCGCTGCAGCAGGGGCAGGATGGATTTCGAAGGGCACATCGTCGGGCTCCTTGGCAATGGTTCAGCGACGCACCGCCGGGGCGAACAGGCCTTGCGGGCGGATCATCAGGATCGTTACGATCAGCAGCAGCGTCAGCACGCGTGCCATTGACCCCGTCATGAAGAATTCCGTGATCGACTGCGTCTGCGCGATGCCGAAGGCCGACGCCACCGTGCCGGCGAGGCTGGCTGCGCCGCCGAACGTGACCACGAGGAAGGCGTCGACGAGGTAGAGCGAGCCGCTGGTCGGTCCCGTGGAGCCGATCGTCGTGAAGGCCGCGCCAGCCACGCCGGCGATGCCGCAGCCGATGGCAAACGTCAGCCGGTCGGTGCGGCGCGTGTTGATGCCGGCGGCGTTGGCCATGGCCCGGTTGGCGGTGGTGGCGCGCACGCGCAGCCCCCAGCGCGAGCGGTACAGCGCCAGCCAGACCAGCCCGGCCACGCACAGCGTCAGCGCCATCACGAACAGGCCGTTGATCGGGATATCGAGGCCGGGGGCAGGCGCCCACGAACCCATCAGCCAGTCGGGCAGCGTCGGGCTGACTTCCTTGGGGCCGAAGGTCGAACGGAATGCCTGCTGCATGCCGAGCGACAGCCCCCAGGTGGCCAGCAGCGTATCCAGCGGCCGCTTGTAGAGGTGCCGGATCAGCGCCCATTCGGCCAGCCAGCCGGCACTGAAGGCAATGGCAAACGCGGCGCAAATGGCCACGGGGAAGTAATGGGGCATCCACGCCGGCGCCAGGCGCTCGACCGTGGTGGATGCCAGGAAGATGGTGTAGGCGCCGATGGCCATGAACTCGCCATGGGCCATGTTGATGACACCCATCTGGCCGAAGATGATGGCCAGGCCCAGCGCCATCAGCAGCAGCACCGAGAACAGGCTCAGCCCGGCAAAGCCCTGCATCAGGGCAATGTTCAGCATGTCGGACAGATTCATGGAAGACGGCTCCGGCGGTCATCGGATCAGGGAGGCGCCTGCCGGCGCCGGTACGGCAAAGCGCTTACTGGTAGCCCTTCGGGAACGGGTTGGGCGGAATCAGCTGCGGAGATTCGGCCACCACCTTGAACTGGCCGTCAAGCTGCGCCAGGCCCACCCGCGTCCTGCTCCACAGGTGATGGTTGGTGTCGACCTTGACGTAGCCTTCCGGCGCGGTTTTCAGCTCGATGCCGGGCGACGCCGCCACGACCTTGTCGATATCGAAGCTGCCGGCCTTCTCGACGGCGGCCTTCCACAGCCACGGGCCCAGGTACGCGGCCTGGGTGACGTCGCCGATCACGGCCTTGCTGCCGTATCTGGCCTTGAAGGCATCGACGAACTGCTTGTTGTTGGCGTTGTTCAGCGACTGGAAGTACTTCATGGCGGCATAGAAGCCGGCGATGTTCTCGCCGCCGATGCCGAGCACTTCGTCCTCCGTGACCGAGATGGTCAGCAGGAACTGCTTGTCGGCGGTGATGCCGGCAGCCTTCAACTGCTTGTAGAAGGCCACGTTGGAGCCGCCCACCACGATCGCGTAGATGCAGTCCGGCCTGGCCACCTTGATCTTGTTGATCAGCGAGTTGAAGTTGGTATGCCCCAGCGGGTAGTATTCCTCGCCCACCACCTTCAGCTTCAGGAAGTTCTCGATATGCTTGCGCGCGATCTTGTTCGACGTGCGCGGCCAGATGTAATCGGAGCCGATCAGGAAGAAGCTTTTGGCGCTCTTCTGCTTCGCGGCCCAGTCCAGCCCCCAGATGATCTGCTGCGTGGCCTCCTGGCCCGTGTAGATCACGTTCTTGGATTGCTCAAGCCCCTCGTAGAACGTGGGGTAGTAGAGCAGGCCGTTCTCTTTCTCGAAGACCGGAAGCACCGCCTTGCGCGAGGCTGAAGTCCAGCAGCCGAACACGGCCGCGACGCGGTCATTGACGAGGAGCTTGCGCGATTTCTCGGCAAAGGTCGGCCAGTCGGAGGCGCCGTCCTCCTTGATCACCCGGACCTTGCGGCCCAGGATGCCGCCCGCCGCGTTGATCTGGTCGATGGCAAGTTGTTCGGCCTGGATCGAGCCGGTTTCCGAAATTGCCATGGTGCCCGTGGCCGAGTGCAGCTGGCCGACGGTGACTTCGGTATCGGTCACGGCCAGCCTGGTGGTATTGACCGTGGCGGTGGGCAGGCTGGCGCCATGGGCCGGCGCCGCCATGCCGGCCAGCGGCAGCGCGGGCAGGGCGGCCAGTCCCTGCATCAGGCGACGGCGCGGCAGCGAGACCGCGCCGCCGTCGGGTGTGGAAGGGGAACCGCTACTGTCTTTGTCACGCATGATCGACGCTCCTTGGAGGCGAGGTGAGATTGGCTGATCCGTCTTGGTCAAAGCACTCCTGCGGGCCGATCATGCTGCGTCGCCACACTGGCGGCCATACGTCATTCAACGTACGTGGGGGAGAGTGTGGCGGCGGCCTTCGCAACCGGCAATGGCATGTCGCCTCACGGCATGGCTCTTGCGTCAGCGCGGCATCACTCCCTGCCAGGTGCCCCCGGCCCCTTCCAACCATGTCGAGCGCCAGCCAGCCAGTCCAGCGCATCAGCAAGATCCGGCGCGACTACAACCGCTGGGTGGCCGACGAGACCCTTGAGGACTACGCCCTGCGCTTTGCACCAAAGTCGTTCCGAAAATGGAGCGCCTTCCGCGTGGCCAATACCGCTTTTGGTGCAGTTGCTTTCCTCGCGCTAGAGGCCATCGGCGCCGCCATCACGCTGAGCTACGGCTTTACCAACGCGATGTGGGCCATCGGCGCGGCAAGCCTGGTGATTTTCCTGACCGGCCTGCCGATTTCCTACTACGCGGCCCGCCACGGACTCGACATAGACTTGCTGGCGCGCGGTGCCGGCTTCGGCTACCTGGGTTCGACGATCACTTCGCTGATCTATGCGAGCTTTACCTTCATCTTCTTCGCGCTCGAGGCCGCCATCATGGCGCAGGCCTTCGAGCTGCTGTTCGGCCTGCCACGGCCTGTCGGCTACCTGTTGTCGGCCATTGTCGTCATCCCGCTGGTCACCCATGGCGTGACGCTGCTGTCGCGCATCCAGCTGTGGACGCAGCCGGTGTGGCTGGCACTGCTGGTGCTGCCCTACGCACTGATCCTCTGGCGCGAGCCGCACCGCTATGCGGAATTCCTGTCCCTGAACGGCCGGCTGGCCGATGGCGATGGATTCTCGTGGCAGGCATTCGGGGCCGCGGCCACCGTGGCGGCTGCGCTGATCGCCCAGATCGGCGAGCAGGTGGACTTCCTGCGCTTCATGCCGCCGCTGACGCAGCGCAACCGCGTGCGCTGGTGGAGCGCGCTGATCGCGGCCGGCCCGGGCTGGATCGTGCCGGGAGCAGCGAAGATGGCAGGGGGTGCGTTCCTCGCCTTTGTGGTGCTGCAGTCGGAACTGCCGATTGCCCATGCGCTGGAGCCCACTCAGATGTACCTGGCTGGCTTTGCACACGGACTCGGCGGGAGCTGGCCGGGATGGGTCGCGGTGGTGCTGACGGGACTGTTTGTCCTCATCTCGCAGACCAAGATCAATATCACCAATGCCTATGCGGGCTCGCTGGCGTGGTCGAACGTGTTCGCGCGGCTCACGCACAGTCACCCGGGCCGTGTGGTGTGGCTGGCGTTCAATGTGCTGATCGCCGTAATGCTGATGGTGATGGGCGTGTTCGAGGCCATGGAGCAGGTACTGGCGCTTTATGCCCACCTGGCCGTTGCGTGGGTCGGCGCGATCTGTGGCGACCTCGTCATCAGCAAGCCGCTCGGGCTTTCTCCCAAGGACATCGAGTTCCGGCGCGCCTACCTGTTCGATATCAATCCGGCCGGCTTCGGCGCGATGATGCTGGCCTCGGCGTTGTCGATGCTGGTCCACCTGGGGGTGTTTGGCGACACACTGCGACCGGCGTCGGTTGGTGTGGGACTTCTGCTGGCGATCGTGTTGCCACCGTTGATCGCCATCGCCACGCACAGCCGCTATTTCGTTGCGCGCACGCCGGTCGATTTTGGCCGGCGCCACGCCGTGATCCGTTGCGCGATCTGCCGCAATCCGTTCGAGAAGGAGGACGTGGCAGCCTGCCCGGCCTATCGCGGCCCGATCTGCTCGCTCTGCTGCACGCTCGACGCGCGCTGCGGCGACCGGTGTAAACCGGGCGCCAGCGCACAGGAACAGATCGCCACTGCGCTCACGCGCGTGCTGCCGGCCGGCACGCCACCAGTCATGGCCCGCCGGATCGGCAAGTTCGGCCTGATGCTGGCGGGGATGGTGTTTGCCTTCGGCACCTTGCTGTGGCTGCTCTATACGCAGGAGCAACTGTCCGGCCCGGTGGTGCTGGCTGCCGCGCCCCGTGCCAGCCTGTTCCTGAAGATCGGCGCCGGCCTGATGCTGTTTGCTGCCGTGGCCGCGTGGTGGCTGGTGCTGGCCAATGAGAGCCGGGCGGTGGCGCAGGAAGAGTCGGAGCGCCAGAACCAGTTGCTGCAGAAGGAAATCGACGCCCACCGCCGTACCGATGCGCTGCTGCAAAGCGCCAAGGAAGTCGCCGAGCAGGCCAACCTGGCCAAGAGCCGCTTCATCACCGGCATGAGCCATGAGATGCGCGCGGGCCTCAATTCGATCCTTGGCTACTCGCAGTTGCTGCTGCGCACGCCGGCGCTGCCCGCCGCATGCCGCGAGGACGTGCGGACCATCGGCCGCGCCGGCGAGCACCTGTCGAGCCTTGTCGACGGCCTGCTGGAGCTGTCGCGCATCGAGGCGGGCAAGCTGCGGCTGGAACAGGATGCGGTGGCGCTGGAAGACCTGCTGGACGAACTCGTCCGCATGTTCCGGCCACTGGCAGCGGTGCGCGGGCTGGCGTTCCACTATCGCGTGACCGGCAAGCTGCCGGCGCACGTGCATGGCGACGCCAAGCGCTTGCGCCAGATCATCATCAACCTTGTCACCAATGCCATCAAATTTACGGAGCACGGCGACGTGTCGCTGACCGTGCGCCACCAGCGCGAACTGGCAATGATCACGGTCAGCGATACGGGTCCTGGCATTGCCGCGGAAGACCAGGCGCGCATCTTCGATCCGTTTGAACGCGCCACGCCGCATGACGATCGCGAAGGCATCGGCCTGGGCCTGGCCATTGTGCGCCTGCTGGCAGACCTGATGGGTGGAGACATCCGCGTGCGCAGCGCACCGGGCCAAGGCAGCGAGTTCTCCGTGCGGCTCTATCTCCCGACCGTGGCCGCGGCGGTGACGTGCCCGCAGCGGGCGCCCGCGCCGCCAATGCCGGCGGGAGCGCGCGTGCTGATCGTCGACGACCGCAGGGCCCATCGGGCGGTGCTGCGCGGCTTCCTGGCGCCGCACGGGCTGGCCGTGCATGAGGCGGGGGATGGCGCCGGCGTGCTCCCGGCGCTGTGCCAGTGGCGTCCGCACCTGGTGCTGCTCGACCTGAACCTGCCCGATGCATCGGGTTGGGACCTGTGCCGCCAGATCCGCGCCGAAGCCAATGCGCCGCAAGTGGTGATCGTCTCCGCCAACGCGCACGAAAACACGGAAGAAGCGCGCGCGCTGCACGGCTATCTGGGATTCGTCAGCAAGCCGGTGCGTGAGCGCGAACTGGTCGAGATGGTCCGACGCGCGCTGACGCAGCCGCAGCCTGCGCTCACCCCGGCGCCGGACCTGTTGCGTGAGCTGCTGCAACTGGGCGCCACCGGCCGGCTGCGCGCGCTGGAGGCCCAGCTTTCAGAACTGGCGGAAGGCGGCGGCGCCGTGGCCACGTGGGCACTGCAGATGCTGGCGCTCGCGCGGACCGATGGCACTGCCCTGACCGCATCACTTGGCGAGGCGCTCCATGCATCCCGAACCTGACACCTTTCGCCCGTTGCCGACGATCGAGACCCGCGTACTGGTGGTCGACGACGATGCCGACGCGTGCGGCTTCCTGACGCGCGCGCTGGGTGGCGAAGCCATGCTGGTCCACACCGCCGCGAACGGCAACGCGGCACTGGATGCGCTGACGTCCTTCGCGCCGGATGCGGTGCTGCTGGACGTGGACATGCCGGGCATGGACGGCTTTGCCGCCTGCACGGCGCTGCTGGACCGCCACGCGGACCTGCCGGTGATCTTCATGACCGGACTTGGCGATACCGGTCATATCGTGCGCGGTTTCGAAGTCGGCGCATGCGACTACGTGACCAAACCGGTGGCGATTGCCGAGGTGGTGGCGCGCGTGCGGTCTCATGCGGGCAAGGCACGGCTGGCGCGCAGCGCACGGGAGGCCGTATTCGGCAGCACGGTGCCGATGCTCGCGGCCGGCATCGACGGCCGGCTCCTGTGGATAAACGGCAGCGCGTCAGCCTTGCTGCAGGCCCAGGGATGGCCGGTAGCGATTGCCGGCGCGGTACTGCCTCCCGCGCTGCGCGACGCGGTGTTCCGCCTCTGCAGCGAAGCGGAAACTGGCGCTGATAGTCTTCACCTGCGCCGGTTGACAGGCGAGGCGGGCGACGTGGTCGTGGTGGAACTGTCGTGCAGCGGTCTGGCCCCGGCCGGCCCGGCCCTGACACTGCGCGAGGCCGAGGTGATGGCCTGGGTGGCGCGCGGCAAGACCAATCGCGATATCGCCGACATCCTCGGCATGAGCCCGCGCACGGTGAACAAGCACCTGGAACACATCTACGAGAAGCTCGGCGTGGAAACGCGAACGGCGGCAGTCGCCGCCACCCGGCGCAACTTGGGGACGGCGTGACGTGCCGTGCGCCAAGGCAAGAAGGGCCGGCGTTGCCGGCCCTTCTTGCCAGTCGGATCCCGATCAGAAGCGGTAACCCACCCCCATGCTGAACAGCCACGGATCCAGGTTCACCTTGGATACCTTGACATCCCCCGCCTTCACATCGCTCGACAGCCAGATCTTCTTGATGTCGGCGTTGAGAAACCAGTTTTTGGTCAGCTTGTAGTCCATGCCGATCTGCAGCGCGGGACCGACGCTCCAGCTATCGAGCTGCAGCGAGTTGTTGGCGATGTCCGCGCCCCAGATGCGGGTGAAGTTCAGGCCCGCGCCGATATACGGGCGGAAGGTGCCGTTGGGGATGAAGTGGTACTGCACCAGCAGCGTCGGCGGCAGATGCTTGAAGGTGCCGACCTTGTTGCCGTCCAGGTAGACGTCCTGCTTCTGCGGCACTGTCAGCACCAGTTCGGCGGCGATGTTCGGCGTGAAGAAGTAGGTGACGTCGAACTCGGGAATCCACTTGTTGTTGACCGTGATGCGGTCCGACGGGCCGACGCCGCCGACGGGGTCGGAGCTGTTGGCCATGTCGAGATAGGTGCCGCGCAGGCGCACCATCCAGTTGCCCTGGGCATCGTCCGCGGCGGCGGCAGGGGTGGCGAAGGCGCCGAGCATGGCGCAGGCGGCGATGGCGGAACAGGTGACCCGGGTGCGGAGAGAGAGTGTTTTCATGAGGTTCTGCTTGGTCTGGTATCAAATCCGGACCCAGTTTGGCCGAGCAGGCCGGGTTGGGCTTTGACCCAAGACAAGTAGAAGGGAACGTGGGCTGGCTGCGTCGCGCAGGCGCTACAGCGAGGAAGGCGCCGTGGTGTGCCAGCTGCGCCGACGCTTCTAAACACATGCGGAATTATTCGTGGCGCGGTGCGATGCTGCCCCTTACGCTGTGCGAAAGATCCGAGCACGCATGCAGCGTGTGCGGATCGGCACCGAGCATGTCGTGGGCGTCCGCAAGGGCGTCTTTCCGGGTGTGCCCCGTGGGGGCGGGGCACACCGGTTTTCTTGCGGCGGCTTGCGGTGTCAGGCGTCGGCGGCCTCGGCGGACTGCGGGGCCTGCGCCGCGCCAAAGCCGGCCTGCAGGTGCCGGTTCACGCCCGAGATCACCGCGCGCAGCGATGCCGTGACAAGGTTGGCGTCGATGCCGGCGCCGAACCCCGTCGGCGAATCGCCCACGCGCACTTCCACGTAGCAGGCCGCGCGTGCATCCGCGCCGGCGCTCATCGCATGCTCGTGGTAATCCATCACGCGTACCGGCAAGTCCAGCGCATTGACGAAGGCATCGATGGGCCCGTTGCCGGTGCCGCGCACGCTGCACGGCTTGCCGTCGCGCACCATCTGCACTTCGATCTCCGTGGCGCCGCCGCTGTCAGACACCAGCTGGTGCGATACATAGCGCAGCGGTGTCTGCTGCGCGAGGTACTCGCGCTGGAACAAACCATGAAGATCATCGGCACTCGCCTCGAGCCCGGTGTCGTCGGTCATGGCCTGCACCGCGCGGCTGAATTCGATCTGCAGGCGGCGCGGCATGTAGATGCCATGCACCTGCTCCAGCAGGTAGGCCATGCCGCCCTTGCCGGACTGGCTGTTGACGCGGATCACCGCGTCATAGCTGCGGCCCAGGTCGGCCGGGTCGATCGGCAGGTAGGGCACTTCCCAGATGCCGTCCGGCTGCTGCTGTGCAAAGCCCTTGCGGATCGCATCCTGGTGCGAGCCCGAGAACGCGGTGAATACCAGGTCGCCCACATACGGGTGGCGCGGATGGACCGGCAGCTGGTTGCAGTGCTCAACGCACTGGCGCACTGCGTCGATATCGGAGAAGTCCAGCCCGGGTGCCACGCCCTGCGTATAGAGGTTGAGCGCCAGCGTCACCAGGTCGACATTGCCGGTGCGCTCGCCGTTGCCGAACAGGCAGCCTTCGACGCGGTCCGCGCCCGCCATCAGCGCCAGCTCCGCGGCGGCCACCGCGGTGCCGCGGTCGTTGTGCGGGTGCACTGACAGCGCGATGTGTTCGCGCCGTGCCAGGCGGCGGTGCATCCATTCGACCTGGTCGGCGAACACGTTGGGCGTGCTGCATTCGACCGTGGTCGGCAGGTTCAGGATCATTGGCCGGTCCGGGCCGGCCTGCCAGGCGGCAGAGACGGCGTCGCTGACTTCCAGCGAGAAGTCGAGCTCGGCCAGGCTGAAAGTCTCGGGCGAATATTCATAGGCCCATGCCGTGCCAGGCATGGCATCGGTCAGCGACCTGATCAGGCGCGTGCCCGAGACCGCGACCTCCTTGATCTCTTCACGCGAGGCATTGAAGACGATGCGCCGCCAGGCTGGCGCGATCGGGTTGTACAGGTGCACCGTGGCCCGCGCTGCGCCGCGCACGGACTCGACGGTGCGGCGGATCAGGTCTTCGCGCGATTGCGTCAGCACCACGATGTTGACGTCTTCGGGGATGCGCTGCTCCTCGATCAGCATGCGCACGAAGTCGAAATCGGTCTGCGAGGCGGCGGGGAACGCCACTTCGATTTCCTTCAGGCCGATTTTCACCAGCTGCTCGAAGAAGCGCAGCTTGCGCGCCGGGTTCATCGGCTCGATCAGGGCCTGGTTGCCGTCGCGCAGGTCGGTGCTCATCCAGCGCGGTGCGCGCGTGATGGTGCGGGCGGGCCAGGTGCGGTCAGGGATGTCGACGGTGGCGGCGGGGTGGTACTTGGTGGCGGGATTGCTGAGCATACGGGGTCTCCTTCCTCGCTAAGGGAAGTAAAGGAAAAACGGAAGAAACGGTGGCGAAAGGCTGCCGAACTGCCACGGGGCACTAGGCCCGGCAACCGGTCGATAGGCTTAGCAGTAGCGAGGAAGCGCGCAGGGCGCGGCCCGATGCCAGGGCAGCCAGCACGCGCGCGCGGGCAGCGATGCGGGACGCATCGGCAGCCTGGCTGAGTGTGCTGGTGTAACGGTTCATCGTGCCTGGAGGAGGAGGGCCGGGGCCGCTCGTGGTTGGTGCGCATCCGGCAGGAGCCGGATGACTGGCAAAGGTTAGTCGACAAGGCCGGCCCCGGTCAAGCGTGGGGGAGCGCCGGGTGCGAACGTGGCCCGATCGGGCGACTGCCATGCGCGGGTTGCGCCAAACGGCTGGGGCCAGGTTGCGGCCGGGATCCTGCCGGTCATGTTTGCCTCGCCCGAATGGCGGTGCCGCTGCGCTGAAAGGATGAATCACGCGCATGCTCTGTGCGCTGCGCCTCAGTCCTCTGGCCGGTATTGCGCTGGCACCTTTGTGCCTAGGCTGGTAGCGCGGGAAAAAACACATGACTGGGGGGGAACATCATGAGACTGAGAACGTGGGCATCCTGGCTGGCGGGCGCTGCCATGACCATGCTGCTGGCAGCGTGCGGTGGCGGCGGTAGTTCGAGCACGCCCGCCACGCCAAACGCAGGCGGTTCCACGCCGCTGACCTATACGGTGAAGATGAGCGTGACCTCGGGCGAGGTCGGCGTCGGCCGCACGATCACCATCAGCGCGCTGGCAGTGGACAGCAACGGCATCGACGTCTCCGGCAACACCACCTTCAACTGGACCAGTACCGACAGCGGCATTGCCACCGTGGAGCCGAGTGCCACCACGCCGGGCAGCGCCGTGGTCAAGGGCATTGCAACCGGGACGACCACCGTCCAGGTGGTGGCGAGCGTCAAGGGCGCCGACAACACCACGGTGCAGCTGCCCGCGCAATCCGCCACCATCACCGTGGTGCCGGCCTCGGCGCTGAGCTACAGCCTGGCGATCCCGAACAGCAGCCTGTCGATGAGCGACGGGCAGGAGCTGCCGGTCAAGGTATCGCTGGTCGACAGCAACGGCGCCGATGTGTCCGCCAGCGTCAACAGCTGGGCATGGTCCAGCAGCGGCTCCGCGGTCCAGGTCACTGCCAGCCAGAACAGCGCCACGCTGAAGGCGAGCAACAGCTCACCCACTGCCGTGGCCACGGCCAGTGTCTCGGTATCGGTGACAGCACCGGACGGGCATGCCATTGCCGGGCTGATCGCGGTGACAGTGCAGACGAACGGCGCCGCCGCCTATCGCGTGGTGACGATTAAGGGCGGCCGCGAGGTGAATGCGCTGCAGGTCTTCAGCAACCGTCCGGAAACCTTCACCTCGCGTGTGCTGCGCCACGATGGCCAGGACGTGACCGCGGAGTTCGACGGCGCCTGGACCTACACGGCGACCTCGGCCACGCTGTCCGCATCGGACGCGGCGGGTACGCATGACGCCACGGTCAGCACCAGCCTGGCCAACGACAAGGGTCCGGTCCAGAGCAGCCTGACGGTGACGGCTGTCAGCACCAGGCTCGGCGAACGCCGCAGCGCCACGCTGACGGTGACCGAGAACCCGGTCTGGGCGCTGGTTGGCGACAACCAGGATCCGATGACGCTGCTGCTGATGCCGCCGATGAGTATCCCGGTGACCGCGCGCATGAAGCACCTTGGCGACGATGCGCAGTACACCGCGTGCATCAACTGGGCGTGGACCAGCACCGGCCCGGTGGAGTTGTCGCCTGGCGTCGCGGATCATCAGAAGAACGTCACTGGCACAGCGCAGGGCGACTTCACTCTTACCGTGACCTGTAATGCCGTCGCCGACAATACGCCGCTGAAGCTGGTCTTCTACGGTACGGTCAAGTAAGCAGCAGGTTCCCGCGCCTGGCGAAACGCCCTCCATCCGGAGGGCGTTTCGCTTTGTGGGCAAATTGCAGGCTGCCGGCAAAGCGTACCCGTTTCTGCGTGACCGGCGCCAAGCGTTTCAGGTGCTGCCGGGGCAGGCCAGCATAGGCGTCGGGACAAGGCTGAGCCTGCCTTTGCGGGACGTCCCCTATATGCGCACCAGGCAAGCCAGTGCGCAAAGCGTACCCGTTTCTGCGTGCGAAAGTGCCAGCCCTTCCAGGCACGTTTTATCGCCGCTGGACAGCCTGCAGGCGAGCGCAAAGCGCTGCCTCCGCGCCGGGCGGAAGCAGCGGGCGTACCCGTTTCTGCGTGGATCTGTGGAGGAGGAAATCGCGCCGTTCAGCGCTTGGGCACGAAGCGAATCACCTGTTCGGCAGGCTTGTCCTGCGTGCCGGAGGTGGTGCCGGCGGTGTTGGATCCGCAGGTATTGCAGCCGCCGTCGTCGCAGCCGCTGGCGCAGCCCGCTGCGGCTTTCGGGGCCAGCCAGCGCACCAGCCGGGCACGCCAGCCGGTGGCGGCGCCGCCGCCCAGGCGCGCGGCCAGCGCCGCCTTGACGCGCTCGCGCGTGCGCGGCGCGTAGCGCGCGATCACCGACACCGCGCATGCCAGCACGATCAGCGGGACCAGCAGCGTTTCGATGGCGTGGTAGAGGGTCATGGCGGCGCGGTGCCTCAGCTGAACATCAGCGCGACGCGGTAGGTCACGAAGGCCGCCAGGTAGGCCAGCCCGGTCAGGTAGGCCGCCGACAGCGCCATCACCTTCCACGAGTCGGTCTCGCGCCGGATCACTGCCAGCGTGGAGATGCACTGCGGTGCGAACACGTACCAGGCCAGCAGCGACAGCGCGGTGGCCAGCGACCATTGCGCGGCGATCATCGGCGCCAGCTGCGTGGCCACGGTCTCTTCGCTGCCCGACAGCGCATAGACGGTAGCCAGCGCGCCCACGGCCACCTCGCGCGCGGCCAGGCCCGGCACCAGCGCAATGCAGATCTGCCAGTTGAAGCCCACCGGTGCGAACACCTTCTGCAGCGCATGGCCGATCATGCCGGCAAAGCTGTAGTCGATGGCCGGCGCGGTCGCGCCCACGGGCGCGGACGGGAAGGTCGACAGGAACCACAGCAGCACCGTCAGCGCCAGGATCACCTTGCCCACCCGCGACAGGAAGATGCGGGCACGCTCCCACAGGCCGATGGCCACATCGCGCGGATTGGGGATGCGGTACGACGGCAGCTCCATCAGCAGCGGATGGTCGGTGCGGTCGCGGCGGAAGAACTTGAGCGCGTAGGCCACCACCAGCGCGCTGACGATGCCGGCCACGTACAGCGCGAACAGCACCAGCCCCTGCAGGTTGAACAGGCCCATCACGGTGCGCTCGGGGATGAAGGCGCCGATCAGCAGCGCATACACCGGCAGCCGTGCCGAGCAGGTCATCAGCGGCGCCACCAGGATGGTGGTGAGCCGGTCGCGCGGGTCCTGGATGGTGCGCGTGGCCATGATGCCGGGGATGGCGCAGGCAAAGCTGGACAGCAACGGGATAAACGAGCGCCCCGACAGCCCCGCGCCCATCATCAGGCGGTCCAGCAGGAAGGCCGCGCGCGGCAGGTAGCCGGATTCCTCCAGCGTCAGGATGAACAGAAACAGGATCAGGATCTGCGGCAGGAACACCACCACGCTGCCCAGGCCTGCGACCAGGCCGTCGACCAGCAGGCTCTTGAGCATGCCGTCGGGCAGGTAGGCGCCCAGCATCTCGCCGACCCAGTGCACACCGCCCTCGATGCCGTCCATCAACGGCTCGGCCCACGAGAACACCGCCTGGAACATCAGGAACAGCAGCAGCGCCAGCAGCAGCAGGCCGATCACCGGATGCAGCACGATGCGGTCGAGGCGGTCATCCAGCGCGGCGGTGCGCGCCGGCATGCTGACCGCGGCCGCCAGCAGGCGGTTGACCTCGGCATGCACGTCAATGTCGTTGGCGGGTTCCGGCGTGACCGGCGGGGCCGGCGGCAGGGTGTCGTCAAGCAGGCTGACCAGTGTCGCGGCGCCGTCGCGCTTCACCGCCACGGTGCTGACCACCGGCACGCCCAGCGCGGCCGACAGCTTGTCGCGATCGATCTGGATGCCGCGCCGCGCGGCGGCGTCGCTCATATTGAGCACGACCACCATGGGCAGGCCCAGGCGGCGCAGTTCCAGCACGAAGCGCAGGTGCAGGCGCAGGTTGGTCGCATCGACCACCGACACCAGCAGGTCCGGGCGCTGCTCGCCGGCACGCCTGCCCAGGCAGACATCGCGCGTGATGGCTTCATCGAGGCTGGCCGCGTGCAGGCTGTAGGCGCCCGGCAGGTCCAGGATGCGCACCTGGCGCCCGGCCGGCGACACGAAGTAGCCTTCCTTGCGCTCGACGGTCACGCCCGCATAGTTGGCCACCTTCTGGCGGCTGCCGGTCAGGCGGTTGAACAGTGCGGTCTTGCCGCAATTGGGATTGCCGACCAGCGCAATGCGCAGGGCGGAAGTGGAAGGAGCTGCAGACATAATCCGGGGGAAGGCTCAGGCAGTCCGTTTTGCGGACGGTTTGGCGGTCTGGTCGCCGCCCTGCGTGGCGGGGGCGATGCTGGTGACCGAGGCGCTGGCGACCGCTACGCCGATGCGTGCCGCTTCCGAGCGGCGCAGCGCAAAGCGGGTGAAGCCTACCTGTGCCACCAGCGGGTCCATGCCGAAGGGGCCGTAGGCGATGATCTGTACGGCTTCACCGGGGACGAAGCCCAGTTCGCGCAGGCGGCGCGCGATCGGGTCTCCCGGGGTGGCGTCGTCCACCGATTGCACAACGGCGGGCGTGCGCCGTGGAAGTTCAGACAACCGCATCATGCTTCCAGTCCGTGGCGCGGTCTGCCGCCAAGCGGTCAGCGCGACCACGCCGGGGTGTGTAAATGAAAATCGTTTTCATTGTATCGTAATTGAGGCATGGCGTTGCCCCTCAAAGGGCGGGCACGCCGGCCTGCTGCCGCCATCATTGCGCCGCAGGAGGCAAATGATAACCGTTCGGGGTATGGGTGGCTGGGGGGCGCGGGCGGCCTTGGCAACGTTTCCCGGGCCTGGCGTCACGCGCGACCGGTGCCGCAGGGCGCGGGTAGAAGTGTAGAAGGCTGCGCATGAATTCAGCCTGATGCAGCACAGTTCGGCTTTGCGAAGCCGAATGCAACCAGCCTCATGCAGCGCCAATCAATTACTGCATTTGCGTTATTGGATGCCGTAAGCGGGCAGGGTTAAGCTTCAAGCACGCTGAACACCCCGTTCCACGCGTACTTCACAAGCCATCGGTCTATGGACCGGTGGCTTTTTCTTTGGGGCTGCCGTGGGCGGCGGCTGTCATCTCCCGCACCATGCCGACGAAATGGTCGCGCGCCGGATGGTCCGGCGCCGTCTTCCACGCGCAGTAGACCTCCGAGCGTACCGACGAGTCGGCCAGTGGCCGGAACGCGGCCCCGGCCATGCCGGAGCGCGCCAGCGCCGCCGGCACCACCGCCACGCCCATTCCCTGCGACACCAGCGACACCACCGACAGCCAGTGCCGGACTTCATGCCGGATCTGCGGGTAGAAGCCCTGCGCCGCGCACATGTCGAAGATGCGGCTGTAGTAGTCCGGCGAGGCCTTGCGCGAGAACAGCACGAATGGCTTGCCGCGCAATGCCGCCAGCGGCAACTCCGGCAGCGCGGCCAGCGCATGGTCGGCCGGCAGGCAGCAGACAAAGGGCTCGCTGTGCACCAGCGTAGCCTGCAGCGTGTCCGGCACGCGGCCGGTGTGGATAAAGGCGACGTCGAGTTCGTCGTGCAGCAGCGCGTCGGTCTGCTCCTGCGAGTTGAGCTCGGTCAGCGCCACCTGGATGCCGGGATAGGCCGCCTGGAACGCGCGCAGCGTCTGTGGCAAGCCGCGATACAGCATCGAGCCGACAAAGCCCACCCGCAGCCGCCCGATCGCGCCCGCCTCGATCTCGCGTGCCAGCACCCGCGCCGCCTCAGCCTGCGCCAGCAGCGCCGTGGCCGATTCGCGGAAGGCCCGTCCGGCCGCGGTCAGCCGCACGCCGCGGCTGTCGCGGTCGAACAGCCGCGCCCCGACCGAGGCCTCCAGCTGCTGGATATTGAGCGACAGCGGCGGCTGGGAAATGGCAAGCCGGCGCGCGGCACGCCCGAAGTGCAGTTCCTCGGCCAGCACGAGGAAGTAACGCAGGTGGCGGAATTCCATGGCGATACAGAATTTATATTGATCAAGCCAATTTTAGAATTAGACGCGAATCCTTGGGGTTTCAATAATGGAGGTCAAAGGGGCCGCAAGCCGGCACCGTCCAATCCCAGGAGACCCGCCATGCCATCCAGCGCCGTGCGCGACACCACACTTCAAGCCCCTTGCGCCGCACCGGCCGCTGCCCACCCGGTACCGGACCGCCAGGGCGGCAGCCTGTTTGCCGCCGACCCCGACCTGCGCGCGCTGCTGCCGCTCTACCTGCCGCCCGACCTGTTCAACCACCTGCTGCCGCACCTGGAGCGCATGGGTGCGCTGGCCGGCGGCGTGCTCGACGAACTGGCCGGCGTGGCCGACCGCCATCCCCCCGAACTCACCTACCGTACCCGCGCGGGCGTGGATGCGCAGCGCATCGACAAGCATCCGGCCTATGTGGAGATGGAGCGCGTGGCCTTTGCCGAATTCGGCCTGGCGGCGGCGTCGCATCGCGGCGGGGTGCTGGGCTGGGACAAGCCCATGCCGCCAGCGGCTAAGTACGCACTCACATATCTGTTTGTGCAGGCCGAGTTCGGCCTGTGCTGCCCGCTCTCGATGACCGATTCGCTGACGCGCACGCTGCGCAAGTTCGGCGACCCGGCGCTGGTCGGGCGCTACCTGCCCAACCTGACCACCCAGGTGTTCGATGATCTGTACCAGGGCGCGATGTTCATGACCGAGCAGGGCGCCGGCTCCGACGTCGCCGCCACTGCCACCCGCGCGGTGCGCGACGCTTCGGCCGAGGGCGGCTGGCGCCTGCTGGGCGACAAGTGGTTCTGCTCCAACCCCGATGCCGCGCTGGCGATGGTGCTGGCGCGCGTGGAGGATGAGGCCGGCAACGCCGTGCCGGGCCACAAGGGCGTGTCGCTGTTCCTGCTGCCGCGCAAGCTGGCCGATGGCAGCGACAACCACTACCGCATCATCCGCCTGAAGGACAAGCTGGGCACGCGCTCGATGGCCAGCGGCGAAATCCGGCTGGAAGGCGCGCATGCCTGGCTGGTCGGCGAACCCGGCCGCGGCTTCGTGCAGATGGCCGACATGATCAACAACTCGCGCCTGTCCAACGGCGTGCGCGCCGCCGGCCTGATGCGCCGCGCGCTGACCGAGGGCCTGTTCATCGCACGCGAGCGCCAGGCGTTCGGCAAGCGCCTGCAGGACATGCCGCTGATGCGCCGCCAGCTGCTCAAGCTGACCCTGCCCACCGAGCAGGCGCGCACCATGGTGTTCCAGACCGCCGAAGCGCTGCGCCGCGCAGATGCCGGCGAGGCCGACGCCTACCCGCTGATGCGCATCCTGACGCCGCTGATCAAGTTCCGCGCCTGCCGCGATGCGCGCAAGGTCACCGGCGACGCCATGGAGATCCGCGGCGGCTGCGGCTATATCGAGGAATGGAGTGATCCGCGCCTGGTGCGCGACGCCCACCTTGGCTCGATCTGGGAGGGCACCAGCAATATCGTTGCGCTCGACGTGCTGCGCGCGGTCCGCCGCGAAGGCGCGCTGCCGGTGCTGCAGGCACACCTGGCTGGCCTGCTGGCCGATACGCCGATGCATGCGGCGGCGCGTGCCGTGTTCGAACGCGCCATCGCCGCCGCTGCGAATCTGGCCGCGCAAGCCGCTGAGGCCGGCGCCGACGGCGAACTGCTGGCGCGCCAGGCGGCCTCGGCGCTGTACCACGTCACCAGCGCGGTGGCGATGGCCTGGGAGGCCGGGCGCATCGGCTCGGTGCGCCGCATGCGGCTGGCGCAGCTGGTGCTGCGCCATCGCGTGCTGCCGCAGGACCCGCTGGCCGCGCAGGCCGAGCCCGAATGGCTGGCCGAGACCGTCGCGCCGGTTGACGGCACCGTGCGTGCCGCCGGCGCGGTCGACCAGGTCAACGTGTTCTGACCGGATCCACGTCCGGCACCAATCCCCCGCAAAACTATCCTGCCCCGAGGCGGGAGACGTCCTATACCCAGGAGACAACGCCATGAAACTCTGGCACCGCGTAGCGGCCATCGCCGCCTGCTCGCTCTTTATCGCCCCCGCCTTCGCGCAGAAGGACTTTCCGTCCAAGCCGATCATGATGGTCGTCACCTACCCGCCGGGTGGCCCCACCGATGCCATGGCGCGCACGCTTGCCGCTGCGCTCAAGACCAGCCTTGGCCAGCCGGTGGTGGTGGAAAACCGCGCCGGCGCCGGCGGCAACATCGGTGCCGAGGTGGTGGCGCGCGCCGAGCCCGACGGCTACACGCTGATGTTCGGCACCTCGGCGCCGCTGGCGATCAACGTCAGCCTGTACCGCAAGATCAACTACGACCCGGTCAAGAGCTTCGCGCCGGTGATCCAGATCGGCCAGCTGCCCAATGTACTGGTGGTCAACCCGTCCGTGCCGGCGAAGAACGTCGCGGAGCTGATCGCCTATGGCAAGGCGCACCCGGGCAAGCTGACCTATGCCTCGTCCGGCAACGGCGCCTCGTCGCACCTGGCGGGGGTGCTGTTCAACAACGTCACCGGCACCGATTTCCAGCACATCCCGTACAAGGGCACCGGTCCCGCGCTGAACGACCTGCTGGGCGGGCAGGTCAGCATGACCTTCACCGATGTGCTGACCGCGATGCCCTTCATCAAGAGCGGCAAGGTGCGCGCACTGGGCGTCACCACCAAGGCGCGCTCGCAGGCGCTGCCGGATGTGCCGACCGTGGCCGAGCAGGGCGTGCCAGGTTTCGATGTATCGGTGTTCTTCGGCGTGGTCGCGCCCGCCGGCACGCCGCCCGAAGTGATCGGCAAGCTCAACCGTGCCTTTGCCGATGCGCTCAAGCAGCCCGAGGTGCGCAAGACCCTGCAGGCGCAGGGCCTGGAGTTCGCGCCGTCGACCACGCCCGAGCAGCTTGGCGGCTTCGTCAAGGCCGAGGTCGGCAAGTGGCGCGCCGTGGTGCAGAAGTCCGGCGCCCAGCTTGACTGAACCGCACAGGAAAACCAGCCATGACCCAAACCAGCCCCGGCGCGCTCGCCGGCATCCGCGTGGTCGACCTGTCGCGCATCCTGGGCGGCCCGTACTGCGGCCAGATCCTGGGCGACCACGGCGCCGACGTGCTCAAGATCGAACCGCCGCAGGGCGACGACACCCGCACCTGGGGGCCGCCGTTCAAGGACGGCGTGGCCTCTTACTACTTCGGCCTGAACCGCAACAAGCGCGTGATGCGGCTGGACCTGACCGCCGAGGCGGATCGTGAAGTCCTGCTTGCGCTGCTGGCCGAGGCCGACGTGCTGGTCGAGAACTTCAAGACCGGCACCATGGAGAAGTGGGGGCTGGGCTACGACACGCTGTCCGCGCGCTTCCCGCGGCTGGTCCATTGCCGCGTGTCCGGCTTCGGCGCGGATGGCCCGCTGGGCGGCCTGCCCGGCTACGACGCCGCCATCCAGGCCATGTCCGGCATCATGAGCATCAACGGCGAGGCCGATGGCGATCCGCTGCGCGTGGGTTTGCCGGTGGTGGACATGGTGACCGGCCTGAACGCCGTGATCGGCGTACTGCTGGCACTGCAGGAGCGCGCGCGCAGCGGGCGCGGCCAGTTCGTCGAGGCCGCGCTCTATGACTCCGGCCTGTCGCTGCTGCATCCGCATGCGGCCAACTGGTTCATGAGCGGCAAGACGCCGCAGCGCACCGGCAATGCGCATCCCAACATCTACCCGTACGACACGGTGGCGACCGCCACCGACCCGATCTTCCTGGCGGTGGGCAACGACCGGCAGTTCCGCATCCTGTGCGAGCACCTGCGGCTGCCTGCACTGGCCGATGACGAGCGCTATGCCACGGCGGGCGCGCGCTCGGTGAACCGCGTGGCGCTGAAGGCGGAACTGGAAGCCAGGCTGTGCGAGTTCGATGGCAAGGTGCTGGCCGACGAGCTGGTGGCCGCGGGCGTGCCCTGCGCGCCGGTGCTGTCCGTGGCCGACGCCTTGCAGCATCCGCATACGCAGCACCGCGAGATGGTGGTGGAGATGGAGGGTGGCTACAAAGGGCTGGGTGCGCCGGTCAAGCTGAGCCGGACGCCGGCGACGTACCGGTATGCGCCGCTCACCGAAGGGGACGAGTTCCTGGATTAGACGCGACGTTGCCGCGCGGCAAACGAAAAGGCGGCCATATGGCCGCCTTTCTTCATTGATTCCGGCTAGCTCATCACCCCGGGATCATCCCCGGCAACAGGTAAGCCTGCACCACCGTCATGATGCCGATGATCACGGCAAACAGCAGGCTGTGCTTGACCGTGAAGCGGAACAGCTCCGACTCCTTGCCCACCAGCCCGGTCGCCGCGCAGGCCACGGCGATCGATTGCGGCGAGATCATCTTGGCCGTGACGCCGCCGGTGGTGTTGGCGGCGACCAGCAGCGTGTCCGACACGCCGATCTGATGCGCCGTGGTGTTCTGCAGCGCGCAGAACAGCGCATTGGACGAAGTGTCCGAACCGGTCAGGAACACCCCCAGCCAGCCCAGGAACGGCGAGAAGAACGGGAAGGCCGCGCCGGTGCCGGCCAGCAGCAGCGCCAGTGTCGACGACATGCCGGAGTAGTTGGCGACAAAGGCGAATGCCAGCACCAGGCCGATCGACAGCACCGGGCGCGCCAGTTCCACCAGGGTCTCGGCAAAGGTGGCCAGCAGCGTGCGCGGCTTCATGCGCAGCAGCACCGCCGAGATCAGAGCGGTCAGCAGGATGGCGGTGCCGACGGCGGAGAGCAGGTCGAGCTTCAGCACCGCGTCATAGGCCTTGGGCGTGGCCACGATCGGCGCGGCCTTGATCACCATCTGGTCCAGCCCGGGGATCTTGAACTTCAGCACCGTTCCCGCCAGCGCGCCATTGGCCGCGAACAGCGCCTTGAACGGCTGCAGGCTCCACACCGTGACGATGGCGGTCAGGATGCCGAACGGCGCCCACGCGCGCAGCGTCTGCGCCAGGGTGTAGGGCGAAGCCTTGCGGCTGGACATCGCACCGCCGAAGCCGCCGCCGAAGCCAGCCAGCGCGACGGTGCCGCCGCTGACATTGCCGCCGGCACGCTGCGACGCGCTGCGCGGCTGCCATACCTTCAGGAACGCGGCCAGCGACACCAGGCTGACCAGTGCCGAAGTGATGTCCGGCAGTTCGGGCCCGATATGGTTGGAGGTGAAGTACTGCGTCACGGCAAAGCTGCCGCCGCACACCAGCGCCGCCGGCCACGTCTCGCGCACGCCCTTGGCGCCGTCCATCATGAACACCAGCCAGAACGGCACCAGCAGTGACAGCAGCGGCAGCTGGCGGCCGGCCATGGCGCCGATATGGAAGGGATCGATGCCCGTGACCTGACCGGCCACGATGATGGGGATGCCCATCGCGCCGAACGCCACCGGCGCGGTATTGGCGATCAGGCACAGGCCCGCCGCATACAGCGGGTTGAAGCCCAGGCCCACCAGCAGCGCCGCGGTGATCGCCACCGGCGCGCCGAAGCCCGCCGCGCCTTCCAGAAAGGCGCCGAAGGCAAAGCCGATCAGCAGCATCTGCAGGCGCTGGTCGTCGGTAATCGACAGCACCGAGGCGCGGATCACGTCGAACTGGCCGGTCTTGACCACGATCTTGTAGAGGAACACCGCGGTCACGATGATCCATGCAATCGGCCACAGCCCATAGGCAAAGCCGAAGCCGGCCGAGGCCAGCGCCTGCTGCGCAGGCATGCCGTAGGCGAAGATCGCCACGGCCAGCGCCAATAGCAGCGTCACGGCCGCGGCGACATGGCCCTTCATGCGCCAGACGGCCAGCGCAATGAAGAAGAACAGTATGGGAATGGCTGCCGCCAGCGACGACAGCCACAGGCTGCCCAGCGGTGTATAGAGTTGGGTCCAGGGTTGCACGGTTTAGTCTCCTGCTTCGGTGGTGTTTCGGGAAATCTTTGTTTTGTTGGTGAACACAGCCGCGAGCGGTTCCGCTCGCGCCCGTGATGACGGATTACTCCGGCTGCC
Source organism: Cupriavidus sp. GW823-FHT07B10 (assembly GCF_058794355.1). Lineage (NCBI taxonomy): Bacteria > Pseudomonadati > Pseudomonadota > Betaproteobacteria > Burkholderiales > Burkholderiaceae > Cupriavidus > Cupriavidus sp. GW823-FHT07B10. Next base: position 322,321 of record NZ_JBXAGS010000003.1, on the reverse strand, counting down.
CCTTCTCCTTCAGCAAGTCCGCCAGGCTCTTCGCCGCCGGCTTCAGCGGCGTGCGGTGCTGCGTCCATCCCATCTGCTTCGACGGCGTCAGCGCGCGCAGCCGCGTGGCGGCCCAGCGGAACAGCCGGTACGTCGCCGGGTGCGAATACGCGCCGCTCCAGAAACGCCACACCAGGTGCTCGCCGCGGCTGTACTTGGCGCCTTGTCCGCGCAGCGGGTTGACGACCTGCTCTGCGGGATCACGGTTGGCCTCGGTGCGCAGGCGCACCAGCAATTGCGGAATCGGAATGCGCACCGGGCAAACTTCGCCGCAGGCGCCGCACAGGCTCGAGGCGGTGGCCAGGTCGGCGGTGGCGTCCAGCCCCAGCAGGTGCGGCGAGATGATCTTGCCGATGGGGCCGGGATAGGTCGTGCCGTAGGCGTGGCCGCCGATGCGCGTGTAGACCGGGCAGTGGTTCATGCATGCGCCGCAGCGGATGCATTGCAGCGTGGCGCGCAGCTGCGTGTCGGCATAGGCCTGGGTGCGGCCGTTGTCGAGCAGCACCAGGTGGACCTCGCGCGGGCCGTCGCGCTCGCCGGCGCGGCGCGGCCCGGAGATCAGGTTGAAGTAGGTGGTGATGGCCTGCCCGGTGGCCGAGCGCGTCAGCAGCGTGGACAGCGGCACGATATGCTCCAGCCGGGCCACGACCTTCTCCATGCCCATGATGGCGATATGCACGTCGGGCACGGTGGTGGAAAGCCGGCCGTTGCCTTCGTTCTCCACCAGCCACAGCGTGCCGGTGTCCGCGGCTGCGAAGTTCACGCCGGACAAGCCGATATCCGCTTCGACAAAGGCCTGGCGCAGCGCACGGCGGCCGGTCTGGATCAGCGCGTCGACATCCTCGGTATAGGGCGTGTCGGGGATATGCGCCTGGAACAGCTGCGCGATATCGCCCTTGGTCTTGTGGATCGCCGGCATCACGATATGCGAGGGCTTTTCGCCGGCCAGCTGGACGATGTACTCGCCCATGTCCGACTCGATGCAGTCCACGCCGCGCTCGGCCAGGTAATGGTTCAGCTCGATCTCCTCGCTGGCCATCGACTTGCCCTTGATCACGCGCTGCGCCTGCTTCGATGCCGCGATGCGGTGGATGATCGCGTTGGCTTCGTCGGCGTTCTCGGCCCAGTGCACCTGCACGCCGGCGGCGGTGAGCTTTGCCTCCAGCTGCACCAGCAGGTCCGGCAGGTTGGCCAGCGCGTGCTGGCGCACCGCCTCGCCCAGGTCGCGCAAGCGTTCCAGCTCATCCGCGTCGGGGAACTGCGCCAGGCGCTTGCCCTGCAGGAAGTCCATCGCGCCGCGGAAACTCTGGCGCAGCTTGGGATCGTCCAGCGCTTCGCGGGCGCGTGCCTTGAAGTCCTGCGGCGGAACAAAATTCAGTGCGTGCTGGCTCATTGCCCGGCCTCCGCAGTGTCGGTCTCGATCACGACCCACAGCCGGCGCGGACCATGCGCGCCGTAGGCCAGCGTCTGCTGGATGTCGGAGGTCTTGGAGGGGCCGGAGATCAGCACCAGGTTGGCCGGCATGCCTTCGGACCAGCGCTCGGTGCGCACGGCCATATGCAGGTCGGCGTGCAGCGTCGAGGCGCGCACCAGCGCGACATGCAGCGGCGGCACCAGCGACACCGTGCGTGGCGAGCCTGCATCGGGCGCGACCACCAGCGTGCCGGTGGCGGCAATGCCGGAGCGCGCCACGGTGAAGCCGGCATCGATGGTGTCGAACAGCTCCGCCTTCCACGCTTCGATCGGGCGGTCGTAGCCGATGGCTTCGATGTGGGCCGGCAAGGCGGCCGCCAGTGCGGCACCGGCCTGGCTGGCGGGATCAAGCAGCAGGCGCTTCACGCCGGCATTGGCCAGCTCAGTGGCCAGCAATGCCGGCCAGGCCGCTTCGCTGGCGCACCAGACCTCGGCATGCAGCCCTTGCAGTGCCGCCTGCATCGCGCCGGCCAGTTCGCCAACGGCTGGCGTGCCATGGCGGCGTGCCTCGAAATGGCCGTCGATGCGGCGGTCGAGTTCCGCGGTGCCTGGGGACGGTGCAGGCGCGGCGGCGCGCAGCCGGCCGAGCATGCGTTCGCGGGCGCCGGGCGTGCTCATGCGGCACCTCCGCTACGGCGCCACAGGAAGGTGGCCAGGTGCTCCACCTGCAGCGGGGCGCGGTCATGCGCCGCGGTATGGCCGATATTGAGCAGGCAGCCGCAGTCGGCCGAGACCAGCCGGTCGCAGCCGGTGGCGCAGGCCGAGGCCACCTTGTCGCGCACCATGGCGCCGGAGATATCGGGATGCTTGAGCGAGAAGGTGCCGCCGAAGCCGCAGCATTCTGATTCGCGTTCATGCTCCACGCGGGTCACGCCCGGCAGCGCGTCGACCAGGGCCACGCCGTGCTGGCGCGTACCCATTTCTCGACGGGCGCCGCACGAGGTATGCAGCACGATGCGCTCCTGCGCCTGGCCCGCCGCTGCGGCATCGCCAAAGTCCACCTTCAGCACATGCAGCAGGAATTCGCCCAGTTCATAGATGCGTCCGGCCAGTTCCAGTGCCTTGGGGCCGGCCACCGGATCGTCGGCAAAGAGCTGCCGCCAGTGGTGGCGCATCATGCCCGCGCATGAGCCCGATGGCACGATCACCGGCCAGGGCTGGCTGAACAGGTCGAGTTGGGCGCGCGCCACCGCACGGGCCGCGTCGGGGTTGCCGCTGCTGTAGGCGGGCTGGCCGCAGCAACTCTGGCCGCGCGGGAAGTGCACGGTGAGCCCTTCGCGTTCAAGCAACCGCACGGCGTCGAGGCCGGCCTGCGGCACGAACATGTCGACCAGGCAGGTGGCAAACAGGTAGGCCTGCGTGGGGGCAGGGCCGGTGGGGTACTGACGATCCTTCATGTCTCGCTCCGGACGTGCTGGGGTCGCACGTTTCGGCGCATAATTCCCGCTTCCGCGCGGCGGTACAAATTGGTTGGACCAATCTGCCCGACGACGCGCGCAAGCTCAGGAGCGAGGACACACGGCATGACGGCAGCGGCAGCAAGGCACGGGCGCACCCGCGGACGCGTGGAGTCGGTCATGCGCCGGATCGAGACCGCGCTGCTCGACGGCACTTGGCCGCCCGGCACGCGGCTGCCGGCCGAGCGGGTGCTGGCCGGGCAATACGAGGTGGCGCGCAACACCGTGCGCGAGGCGATCCAGCGCCTGGCCGCGCGCGGCCTGCTGCAGAGCCGGCGCGGTGCCGGGGTCTACGCCACCGACCAGCTGCGCGCCGGCATTGCCTCGCCCTGGGGCCAGCTGGTGGCCGACCACCCCGCGCTGCGCGACGACATCCTGGAGTTCCGCCGCGTGCTGGAGGGCGCGACCGCGTATTTTGCGGCGCTGCGCGCGGATGCCGCTGACGTGAAGCGGATCCGCGCCCTGATGGCCGAGCTGGAACGCGCGCGCGCCGCCGACGACAAGCAGGCAGAGGCCGATGCCGATGCGCAGCTGCACGACGCCATTGCCCAGGCCTCGCACAACACCATGTTCCTGCACCTGCATACCAGCGTGATCGGCATGCTGCGCGAGCACATCACCATCAATGGCACCGGCCTGCGCGAACAGGACGACGGCGCGTCAGACCTGTTGCTGCTGCAGCATCGCACGCTGTGCGATGCGATTTGCGCGCGCCGCCCGGAAGAGGCGCGCACCGCCATGCAGACCCATATCGACTTCGTGCGCAGCCGGGTGGAGCAGGACGGCGCCTGAGCAGGCATTGGTCCTACCACCGCCGCGGCGAGCCGGCTGCGGCACTCAGATCAGTCCGGCGCCGGCCAGCTCCCGCTTCAGGTAGGCATAGAAGATAGGTCCGGCGATCACGCCCGGGATGCCGAACAGCGTTTCCATCAACAGCATCACCATCAGCAGTTCCCACGCCGCGGCCTGGATGCGCGCACCGATGATGCGCGCGTTCAGGAAGTACTCCAGCTTGTGGATCACCACCAGGAACACCAGCGACGCCACCGCGATCGGCAGCGACACCGACAGCGAGGCCACCACGATGGCCGTATTGGAAATCAGGTTGCCCAGCACCGGCAGCAGCCCGGCAACGAAGGTGATCACCACCAGCGTCTTGGTCAGCGGCAGGTGCACACCAAAGAGCGGCAGCATCAGCAGCAGGTAGATCGCCGTCAGCACGGTGTTGATGGTGGAGATCTGGATCTGCGCGAAGATGAACTGCGAGAACGCCTGCTGCAGCGTGCGTGCGCGCGCCACCAGCGCCGCGGCCAGCGGCCGGCGATTGGGCCGAACCACCGCGCGGTACAGCGCCACCATCGCGCCGATCACCAGCCCGATCAGGATATGCACCAGCGTGCGCAGCACCTCGGCGCCCAGCTTCTGCGCCATCGCGGCATGCTCGCGCAGCGTCTCGATCAGCGTGTTGGCCAGCTCGTCCACGCCCTTGGGCAGCGCATCGCTAAGCCACGGCGGCATCTGCCCGCGCGAGCGGTCGATGATGTCGGCCACATGGTTGAGCAGCCCGTCCAGGGTATTGCCTTCGCCACTGACAAAGCGCACCAGCAGCCAGCCCGCCAGCGTCAGCCCCAGCAGGATCAGCGCCGACAGGATGGCCACGGCCAGGGCGTCGTGGCGCTGGTGCAGGCGCTGCAGGCGCGGCGCCAGCACGTCCACCAGCGAGTACAGCAGCAGGCCGGACAGCAATGCCGCCACCAGGTTGGCGTGGAGCACGGTCCACAGCGCCAGGGCGGTCAGCAGGTAGGCGACGGTGCCGACGCTGTACCACGCGGCCGGCAGCAGGCGCGGGGTGGCGGTCGGGTCTGGGTCTTTCATCGGGGTCTCCGGCATGCAATTTGCTCAAAATTTATTCTGGATTCTCGCCGATCCAGATGTTGTTCCTGAGTCAGGCCGTGTGCGCTGAGGCGATGTTGGCATCACGGCACACGCAAAGGCTGTCTATATTAGGGGGAATCGCGCCCGGCAAGGCGCCCGGCGCACCGCTGTCATCGTTTTCTCCAGAGTCCAGGAACGGAACGCATGGCCTACACCCACACCATCGGTACCCACCGCCACGTCTTTGCCGACCTGCGCACGCTACTGGCCCGGGCCAGCCCGGCGCGTTCCGGCGACGCGCTGGCGGGCGTTGCCGCGGCCAGCGAGCAGGAGCGGATGGCCGCGCGGCTGGCGCTGGCCGAGGTGCCGCTCAAGCAGTTCCTGACCGAGGCGCTGGTGCCGTACGAGGACGACGAGGTCACGCGCCTGATCCTGGACCGGCACGATGGCGCGGCCTTTGCCGCCATCGGCGCCACTACCGTGGGCGACCTGCGCAACTGGCTGCTGCTGCATGAAACCGACAGCGCCATGCTGGCGCGGGTGGCGCCGGGCATCACCCCGGAGATGGCCGCCGCGGTCAGCAAGCTGATGCGCAACCAGGACCTGGTGGCGGTGGCGCGCAAGTGCCAGGTGGTGACGCGCTTTCGCAGCACGGTGGGGCTGCCGGGCCGGCTCTCGGTGCGGCTGCAGCCCAACCACCCGACCGACGATCCCAAGGGCATTGCCGCGTCGATCATCGACGGGCTGCTCTATGGCTGCGGCGATGCCACCATCGGCGTCAACCCGGCTTCGGACAACCTGGGCGCCATTGTCTCGCTGCTGCGCATGATCGACGAGCTGCGCAGCCGCTTCGACATCCCCACGCAATCCTGCGTGCTGACCCACGTCACCAATACCCTGCGCGCGATCGGGCAGGGCGCGCCGGTGGATCTGGTGTTCCAGTCGGTGGCCGGCAGCGAGCGCGCCAATGCGGCCTTCGGCATCAGCCTGGCGCTGCTGGCCGAGGCGCACGACGCCGCGCAGGCGCTGGCGCGCGGCACCGTTGGCGACAACCTGATGTACTTCGAGACCGGGCAGGGCAGCGCGCTGTCGGCCAATGCGCACCACGGCGTCGACCAGCAGACCATGGAGGCGCGCGCCTACGCGGTGGCGCGCGCGTTCGCGCCGCTGCTGGTCAATACGGTGGTGGGCTTTATCGGTCCCGAATACCTGTACGACGGCAAGCAGATCATCCGCGCCGGTCTGGAAGACCACTTCTGCGGCAAGCTGATGGGGGTGCCGATGGGCTGCGACGTCTGCTACACCAACCATGCCGAGGCCGACCAGGACGACATGGACACGCTGCTGACGCTGTTCGGCGTGGCCGGAATCAATTTCATCATGGGCGTGCCCGGCGCCGACGACATCATGCTCAACTACCAGAGCACTTCGTTCCACGATGCGCTGTACCTGCGCGAGGTGCTGGGGCTGCGCCCCGCGCCGGAGTTCGAGGCCTGGCTGCAGCGCATGGGCATTGCCGATGCCAGCGGCAGGCTGCTCGAGCCCGCCGCGCGCCAGCCGCTGCTGCAGATGGCCCACAGCCTGTAAGGTACAGCCGATGACGGCCAGACGCCCGCCTCCCGCCGATTCTGCCAACACCGATGCCGATCCCTGGCAACGCCTGCGCCAGTTCACGCGCGCGCGTGTAGCGCTGGGCCGTACCGGCCACAGCCAGACCACCGATGCGGTGCTGGCCTTCGGGCTGGCCCATGCGCAGGCGCGCGATGCGGTGCACCTGCCGCTGGACGTGGGCGCGGTCACCGCGGCGCTGGATGCGGCGGGGGTGCCGAACCTTGCCGTGCACAGCGCCGCGCCGGACCGCGCGCACTACCTGCGGCGCCCAGACCTGGGCCGGCGCCTGGACGATGCCAGCCGCGCGCGGCTGGCCGCGGCACGCCCTGGCGAGGCGCCCGATGTGGTGTTCGTGGTTGCCGACGGTCTGTCCGCGCTGGCCACGCAGACGCACGCGCTGCCGTTGCTCGATGCCACCCGCCCGCGCCTGCCGCTGACATGGCGCATCGGCCCGGTGGTGGTGGCCGAGCAGTCGCGCGTGGCGTTGGGCGACGAGATCGGCGAGCTGCTGGGCGCGCGCCAGGTGGTGATGCTGATCGGCGAACGGCCGGGCCTGAGTTCGCCCGACAGCCTTGGCATCTACCTGACCCATGCGCCGCGCACGGGCCGCACCGATGCCGAGCGCAACTGCATCTCCAACGTGCGCCCCGAAGGCCTGCCGTATGCGCAGGCCGCCGACCGGCTGGCCTTCCTGCTGCGCGGCGCGGCGGCTTTGGGCCGCTCGGGCGTGGACCTGAAGGACGACAGCGTGCCGGCGTTGCCTGAAGGCTGAAGCGTCTCCCTCGCTCACCCGCCCGCCAGCAGCAAAACGGCCACCACGCGGGTTAGCAACCCGCGTGGCGGCCGTCCAGTGGCCAATAAAAGGCGCCGCTTACATCATGCGGCGCGAAAACTGCCCGTGCCCAGCGTCCGACATCAACTTCGAGAACTGCTCGCCGCTCATGTGCACCAGTTCCTGGTGGTCGCCGCCTTCGAAATACACGTCGGGCTGCGCCATCAGGCTGTCGTCCACATAGGTCTGCATGCCGTAGGCCATCGCCACCGGCGGGATCGCGCCGAGGTCGCAATCCTTGAAGATCTCGCGGATCTCGTCCTCATGCGCCAGCACCAGGTTGCGCCCGGTCTGTTCGCAGATGGCGGCCATGTGCAGATGGTGGCTTGAAGGAATCACGGCAGCCACATAGCCGCGGTCATCCTCCAGCAACAGCGTCTTGGCCAGCCGGTCCCCGGGAACATGCGCTGCCTCGGCAGTGGCCATGCTGCTGAGGGTATAAGGGTGGCGGATGATGTCGTACTGGGTGTTCTTGCTGCTCAGGCAGCTTGCAAGCGTGCTAGCCAGGGCCATGGTAGCTCCTCAGGTGCGGATGCGCCGACGGTTATCCTTGTGCTCCTACTATAGTCCGTGGCGACCGCTGCCGGAGGCACCGCTAGCGGTGCAGCCGCGGCCACACTGCCTGCAGTTCGGTCTTCAGGAAGTTCAGCAGGTAGCGCGTCGCCAGCGTCTGGTAGCGGTTGGGCATGGTCAGCATGTAGAGCTTGCTGCCGAACACGCTGATGCGGTAGTCGCACAGCAGCGGCACCAGGGCGCCGCTGTCCAGTTCCGCGCCGATCGCATAGATCGGGAAGATGCCGATGCCCAGGCCCGCCAGCACCGCCTCTTTCAGGAAGGCAAAGTTCTCGGAGGTGAGCGTTGGCTCCAGCACCACCTGCTCACGGATCTCACCGCCGTCGCCGCCGCCACTGTGCCGGATGCCCGTTGCCTTGAGCTTCTGCCCCTCGGGCGACGCGCACACGAACGCATGCCCCTGCAGCTCGGACAGCGCTTGCGGCGCCAGGTGGCCGGCCAGGTAGGCTGGCGACGCGCACACGATCCAGTCGACTTCGCCGATCTCGGTGGCGACCACTGAATCCGGCGGGGTGGAGATGATGCGCAGGGCCACTTCGACGTCCTCGGACACCAGGTTGTGCACACGGTTGTCGAAGACCACGTCGAGCGTGATGTCGGGATAGCGCTGCTTGAACAGCACCAGCAGCGGCGACAGCAGTGAATGGCCCAGGCCAGTAGGCACCGAGAGCCGCACATGGCCCTTCAGGCTCTTGCCCATATTGCTGATCAGCGCATTGGCGGCGGCTACCTCGCCCAGGATGTTGCGGCCGTGCTCGTACAAGCCGGCACCGACCGGAGTCGGCTCGACATGGCGCGTGGTCCGGCGCAGCAGCTGCACGCCCAGCTCTTCTTCGAGCGCCTTGAGCCGGTAGCTGACATTGGCGCGCGTCATCTTGAGCTTGCGCGCGGCCGCGCTCAGGTTGCCCGCATCGACGATGTCGACGAACAGGCGCAGGGCGTTCAGGTCCATGGGGTGATCAACGAAAGAGGGGGGCGATTACGGCCCCCGTATATTGCCATGCTCTTGGCGGCGTCCCGCGGCATAGCACCGCGGGGTGCGCATCAATGCTCGTGATGCAGGTATCTGGTCTGGCGCGGCATTGCTGCAGGATCACCACCACCAGCACCGCCAGCAACTGGCCGCCGATCAGCGTGGGGGAAGGCCGGGCGGAAGCCCGCCGGTCTGGGGCGTGAACTGGCGCGCACGGCGGCGCATTTGCCATCGAAGCGTAGCCGATCCGCCGGACCTGCCCACCCCTTGATCGTGCTGCGATGCAGCATGGACCGGCCGGGTCGACGCAGCCATCGGGGTTTGCGCGCGATTGTCCATGTGGCTGGACACTGAATCTGGCTGCGGCCCGTCTGGCGCCCAAACGCAACAGGGTATTGCGTGCGCTGCGGCTTGCACTGTGCGCGGGGATGGGCAATGATGCGAGCCGGACCTTCAACTGGCCTACTGCGCCCCCCGTTTGCCATGCACCGCTCGTTGCGTCGATGGCTGTGCCTGCCTTTGCTCTTTGCCGGCGCCAGCGCCCCTGCCCAGGACCTGGTCGAATGCAAGCGGATCGAGCACGACCAGCTGATCACCGCCTCGCAGGAAACGCTGCTGTTCCTGCGCTGCCGTGCGCGCCAGGTCGCGTATGAAGCGCCGCGCCTGAAGGGTGTTTCGCAGCGCGTAAAGGACGACCTGGTGTTCGCCTGCCTGGACCAGGCCGACGCCGTAGAGCACCAGCTGCGCGTGCGCCACGGCTACTCGCGCGACACGCTGGCGCGCCAGCGCTGCGAACTATCCTTGCCGGCGCCCGGGGGCTGACTTCTGCCCCGGCGGGCAACGGCTCAGGCAAAGCCCCCGTTCACCCGCACCACCTGCGCATTGATCCACGCCCCATCCGGCCCGGCCAGGAACGACACTGCCGCGGCAATGTCCTCGGGCGTGCCCAGCCGCTCCAGCGGCGCCACTTTGGACAGCTGCGCCACCTGCTCTTCCGATTTGCCATCGAGGAACAGCTCGGTCGCGACCGGCCCCGGCGCCACCGCGTTGGCGGTGATGCCGCGCCCGCGCAGCTCGTTGGCCAGGACCCGCACCAGCCCTTCCACGCCTGCCTTGGCCGCGATATAGGGACCGTAACCGGGCAAGGAACGCGCGATCACGCTGGTCGACAGCGCGATGATGCGTCCGCCCTGGCCCAGCCGTGCGGCGGCCTCGCCCAGCACCAGGAAAGCGCCGCGCAGGTTGGTGGCGATGGTCTGGTCGAAGGCGTCCAGGCTGGCGGGCGCGACCGACGCCATCTGCATGATGCCGGCGCTGTTGACGACCACGTCGAGCCGGCCGAAGGCCTGCTGCGCGGTGTCGAACAGGCGTGCCACGTCTGGCGCCTGCGCCACATCGCCCTGGATGGCGATGGCATTGCTGCCGGCCTCGCGCGCCGCCGCCACCGTCTCTTCGGCCCGGGCGGCGCTGCCGGCGTAGCCAATGGCCACGTCGAAGCCGTCGGCGGCCAGCCGCAGCGCGATGGCGCGGCCGATGCCGCGGGAGGCGCCGGTGACGAGCGCGGCGCGGCGGGAGATAGCTGGGGTGGAGGTCATGGCAGTTTCCTTGGGAGCAAAGGGAAGATGACCTCATGTTGGATGTTGGCTGTCTTTGGATAAATGTGTGGAAATCAAATTGATTAGACGGAATTTATCAACAATATCGGGCGTGCCGCATAGGCCGCACCGCATGCACATCCCGGAAATCCCGCGCTGGCGTTGCAGGCTCCGCCTGCGCCGCCCCCAAGCATGCGTTAAGATTCTTCCTTTCCAGCCGTCTTTGGCGCTGCATCCTGCCGCTGTATCCCGCGTTTCGCCATGAGCAACCTGAACCAGCAATCCATCCTCTCCGTCCATCACTGGACCGACACCCTTTTCAGCTTTACCTGCACGCGCGACCCTGGTTTTCGCTTTGAAAATGGCCAGTTCGCCATGGTCGGGCTGGAGGTGAACGGTCGCCCGCTGCTGCGCGCCTACAGCATTGCCAGTGCCAACTATGAGGAAACGCTGGAATTCTTCAGCATCAAGGTGCCCGACGGCCCGCTGACCTCGCGCCTGCAGCACCTGCGCGAGGGCGACCAGATCTTCGTCGGCAAGAAGCCGACCGGCACGCTGCTGGTGGACAACCTGCTGCCCGGCAAGACGCTGTGGCTGCTGGCCACCGGCACCGGCCTGGCGCCGTTCCTGTCGATCATCCGCGATCCGGAGGTCTACGAGCGCTACGACAAGGTCGTGCTGACCCACACCTGCCGCTTCGTTGAAGAACTGGCCTACCGCGAGCTGATCCAGGAACACCTGCCGCAGCACGAGCACCTGGGTGATCTGGTGCGCGAAAAGCTGGTGTACTTCCCGACCGTGACGCGCGAAGAGTTCGACAACCGCGGCCGCATCACCGACCTGATTGCCTCGGGCGAGCTGTTCGAGCGCCTGGGCGTGGAGCCGTTCTCGCTGGAGAACGACCGCATCATGCTGTGCGGCAGCCCTGACATGCTCAAGGACGTCCGCGCCATCCTGGAAGAGCGCGGCTTTGCCGAAGGCAATATGAGCCATCCCGGCCATTTCGTGCTGGAAAAGGCCTTCGTCGGCTAAGGCCGGCCTGCCCCGGCGCGGATCGGTTCCGTGCCGGGGCGCACCCCTGCTGTACCCCCGCTATACCTCCCGCTACACCTCCCGCGTCATCCCCTTCAGGTCGATCCACTCGGCAAACTGCGCCTCAGTGACATGCCCGGACGCGATCGCCGCCTCGCGCAGCGACAGGTTGCGCTTGACCGCCAGCTTGGCGATCTCCGCGGCCTTGTCGTAGCCGATATGCGGATTGAGCGCGGTCACCGGCATCAGCGAACGCTCCAGCAGTTCGGCGATGCGTTCGCGGTCGGCCTCGACGCCTTCGACCATATGCTCGGCAAAGCTCGACGCGGCCCCTGCCAGCAGGCTCACCGACTGCAGCAGGCTGTAGATGATCACTGGCTTGTAGGCGTTCAGCTCAAGCGTGCCCAGCCCGTTGGCCAGCGTCACCGTGGTGTGGTTGCCGATCACGCGGCAGCACACCATCGCCAGTGCCTCGGCCTGGGTCGGGTTGACCTTGCCCGGCATGATCGATGAGCCTGGCTCGTTGGCCGGCAGCACCAGCTCGGCAAAGCCGGCGCGCGGGCCTGAGCCCAGCAGCATGAAGTCGCGCGCGATCTTCAGGAACGACGAGGCCGTGGTGCTGAGCGCGCCGGACAGGTCGGCCAGCGCATCGTGCGAGGCCTGCAGCGCATAGCGGTTGGGCGCGGGCTCGAACGGCAGGCCGGTGTAGTCGGCCAGCGCGCGCGCGAAGGCCGCGGCGAAGCCGTGCGGGGCGTTCAGGCCGGTGCCCACCGCGGTGCCGCCCTGTGCCACCGGCATCGCGCGCAGCATGGCCTGCTGCAGGCGCGACTGCGCATCGGCCACCTGCGTCATGTAGCCCGAGAACTCCTGCCCCAGCGTCAGCGGCACCGCATCCTGCAGGTGGGTGCGGCCGACCTTGACGATATCGGCAAAGGCTTCCACCTTGCGCGCGAAGGTCTGCTGCAGCTGCTCCAGCGCCGGCAGCAGTTGCTGCTGAATCGCGCGCGTGGCGGCGATATGCATCGCGGTGGGGAAGCTGTCGTTGGAGGACTGGCTGGCGTTGACGTGGTCGTTGGGATGCACCGGCGTCTTGCTGCCGACCTTGCCGCCCAGCAACTGAATCGCGCGGTTCGCGATGACCTCGTTCAGGTTCATGTTGGTCTGCGTGCCGGATCCGGTCTGCCAGACCGACAGCGGGAACTCGTCGGGCCAGCGGCCTTCGATGACTTCGGTCGCGGCCTGTTCGATCGCGTGTGCCAGTTCGGGCTTGAGCACGCCAAGCTCGCCATTGGCGCGCGCCGCGCACAGCTTCAGGACGGCAAAGGCCTCGATCAGCGCCGGCGGCATTTTCTCGTTGCCGATGCGGAAGTTCTGGCGCGAGCGCTCGGTCTGCGCGCCCCACAGGTGGTCGGCGGGCACGGGCACGTCGCCCAGGCTGTCTTTCTCGATGCGGGTGGCGGCGGTGGACGGGTCAGACATGGGCAGACTCCTATGCAAGGCAGCGGACGGTTGGACCGGGTGGCTTGGTGCAGTCCATTAGAATACCGCTTCATTGCGGCCGGCGCCCAGGCGCCCGCCGCCTTGCCTTGCCCTTAGCGACATCCCTCGGCCGCATGCTCATCGCCCAGCTCAAGTCCTTCTTCATGGTGGCCCGCATCGGCAGCGTCACGCAGGCCGCCAAGCGCCTGGGCCTGTCGCAGCCCACCATCACCGCGCAGATCCGCGCGCTGGAAGAAGCCTACGGGGTCGAGCTGTTCCACCGCGGCGGGCGCCGCCTGGCGCTGTCAGACGCGGGGCTGGCATTGCTGCCGCGCGTCGAGGCGCTGGTGCAGCAGGAAACCGAGATCGACTTCTTCCTGCGCCATTCGGGCGACCTGCGCACCGGCAGCCTGCGCGTGGGCGCGACCGCGCCCTACTATGTGCTGGAGCTGATCCGCGGCTTCAGCGAGCGCTTTCCCGCCATCGATGTCAGCGTGGTGACGGGCAATTCGCAGGAGGTGCTGGAAGCGCTGCAGGAATACCGCGTCGATATCGCCACCTCGTCGCAGCGGGTGGACGATGCGCGCCTGTCGCGCGTGCTGCTGGGCGTGGACCCGCTGATGCTGGTGGTGCATCGCACCCATGCGCTGGCCGGGCACACCGAAGTGGCCGTCAGTGCGCTGGCGGGCTGCCGCCTGCTGATGCGCGAGCTCGGGTCGACCACGCGCATCGCAACCGAAGACATGCTGGCGCAGGCGCGCGTGAGCCCCGCCGCGCAGATGGAGATCGGCAGCCGGGAGTCGATCCGCGAGGCGGTGATCCGCAACCTGGGCGTATCGGTGATCGCCCGGCACGAGGTGCCGAGCCATCCGGACCTGCGCGTGCTGGGCTTCACCGATGCCTCGCCCTGCCTGCACGAGTATCTCTACTGCCTGCGCGAGCGGCGCGGCGCCAGGCTGATCGATGCCTTCGTCGCACTGGCCGAGCCGCCGCAGGGGCGGCAGGAATCGGGCGCGGACCGCTAAGCCGTCATCTTCAGGCACTGCTCCATGCAGGCTGCGCAGGCGCGGGCGCATTCCTGGCAGTGCTCGTTGTCATGGTGCTCGCATTCCTCCTTGCACCACTTGCAGACTTCGGCGCAGTCTTCGCACACCAGCGTCGCGAACTCGCTGTTGCGCAGCATGTAGGACGCGGCCAGCTGGGCGATGCCGGCGCAATCCATGTCCAGCGCGATGCAGCGCGCCATCTTGCGCACGTCCTGTTCTTCCAGGCAGGCCGCGGCGCACTTGAGTGCGGCAGCGGATGCGGCATTGCAGGCGGCAATGCAGTCGGCGTAGCGGGCGGCGTTTTCCTGCACGGTGGGTCGGATCATGGAACGTCCTCCTTCGGGGGTAGGTGGATGGGGACCAGCATGCCCACGGTGGCGGAAGCGGCGCATCCGCACGCGCACGGGGCATCGTTATCCACAATAGCAGGCGCTGCCGGTTCCTGTCGGCCCGGTATTTGCTGCGCGCCGCTGGTTACAATGCCAACTGAGCGCAGCAGATCGGCGACGGCGCGCACGCAGCGCCGCCGTCACCTGCGACCATGGCCGGGCACCACCGGCCCGCATTGCGCATCTAACAGGCACGGGTCCGGCCGCACTGGCGGGGCCGATGCAAACACACACCGGCAGCACGGGGAAGGAAGGCACATCATGGGCGAGGCAAAACGGCGGGGAACCCCCGAGGAGCGTGCGGCACAGGCACGCGCAAAGATCGAGGCCTTGCGCCCCGCCCAGTTGGTCTGCGGGCACTGCAAGACCGCGTTCGCGCAATTCGACGCGCTCGACGTGCCGGGCCTGCCCGGCATCGATGCCGTGTTCGGCGGCGAATGCCCCGGCTGCGGCAACGACGTGGTGGTGTTCAAGGGCGCGCCCGATGCGGTGGCCCAGGCCATGATCGCGTGGGAGAAGATGCTGGGCGCCGATGCGCAGCTGGGCTACCAGTCCAGCGATGGCCGCCACGTGCCGTTCGAGCCCGAGGGGGCCGGCGGCGCGGCGTCGGACAAGCCCGGCGGCACTATCCACTGAGCCCCCGGCCGGGGCCGCCTACTGCGGGCTGAGCTCGCCCGCCAGTTCCGGCGGGCCGATCTCATAGCGCCCGCGGCCCGCGCCCTTGGCGCGGTATAGCAGCACGTCTGCCAGCCGCATCAGTTCGCGGTCCTGCGCCGGGCCGCCGTGGTAGAGCGCCACGCCGATGCTGACGTCAACGTCGGCGGATACGCCCTCGAAGTCGAAGGGCTCGTCCATCGCCTGCAGGATGGCCTGCGCCACGCGGCGTGCCGCGGCGGGCTGGGTCATGTCTTCGAGCACCACCGCGAACTCGTCGCCACCCAGCCTGGCGACGGTGTCGCGCTCGCGCACGCAGCGGCGCACGCGCTGGGCAAAGGTCTGCAGCAGCTGGTCGCCGGCGGCGTGGCCGTGGATATCGTTGACGGCCTTGAAGCGGTCCATGTCCAGGTACAGCAGGGCCATCAGCGTGCCATGCTCGCGGCTGCGCACCATCGCCGCATGCAGCTGGCCCTCGAAGGCGCTGCGGTTCATCAGCTGTGTCAGGTGGTCGGTGCGCGACATGCGCGCCAGGCGCTGCGTCTCCAGCTTGCGCTGCGTGATGTCTTGCACGTGGATATGCACGCCCACCACCTCGCTGCCGTCGGCGCTCCATTCCGGGCGCAGGCTGCTCTCCATGCAGTGGTATTCGGGGTCGCTGTCTTCGGTTTCGAAGGTCACCGCAGTGCCCGCCAGCGCGCGCTGCATGAAGGGCTGCACGCGCGCGTAGCGGGCCTCGCCCAGGATTTCGCGCACGTGCCTGCCGCGCAGTTCCTCCGGCTTCAGGCCGAAGACACGTTCGTAGGCCTGGTTGTTGAACACATAGCGCTCATCGGTGTCGATAAAGGCCAGCAGCGACGGCAGCGTGTCGGTCACCGCGCGCAGGCGCCGTTCGCTGCGGTCCAGCGCCTGGCGGCGCTCGCGCACGTCGCGCATCAGCTTGATGAAGGCGCGCGTCAGGTCGCCGATCTCGTCGCGCTGCTGCCGTGTCGGCAGCCGCTCGAACGCGGACAGATCGTTGGCGCTGGCCTGTACCACCTTGTGCAGGCGCGCCAGCGGCGCCAGCTGGCGCCGCACCGCCAGCCAGATCAGCAGGGCTACCGCCGCCATGGCCACCCCGGCCATGCCCAGGAAGCGCTGCTGCATCTGGTGCAGCGGTGCGTAGGCCTCGCGCGCGGGCAGCAGCGCCACCAGTTCCCAGCCGGTGCTCGACATCAGGTAGCGCGCGATCACCGGCCGCGCCGGCGTGAGGAATTCCAGCGGCGCGGGGCTGTCATCCTCGCCGCAGGTATCGGCCACGGCCAGCGCCGGCTGGCGCGCCTGCGCGGGATCGGGATGGCGGATATAGACCGGCTTGGGGCCGGCCGATACCAGGCAGTAGTAGCCGGTGGTGCCAAGGCGGTTGTGCAGGATCTCGACCAGGAAGTTGGCGCTGGACAGGTCCAGCCAGCCGCCCACCAGGCCGACGAAGGTCCAGTTCGGCGTCAGCACCGGCACCGCCACCATCACCCCCATCTGGCCGTTGGTGCGCGAGCGGATGGGCGGCGACACTACGGGCGCGAGCGAGCGGGCGGCCTCGCGGAAATAGCTGCGGTCGCCAATGTCCGCCCCGGCGCCGCGGTGGGTGACGATGTTGCCCTGCATGTCGGCGACCAGCAGCGCGTTGAACGCGGCCGGCACCGGGATCGCTGCGGACAGCGTATCCAGTGCCCGCTCGCGCGCCGCGGCGGCTTGCGCGCCCTGTGCCTGCACCAGCAGGCCGCTGAGTTGCGCAGCCTGGTGCGACAGCAGCACAATGCGGTCGTTCATGGCGGTGTCGAGCTGGTTGGCGGTCAGCTTGACGACGGAATCCTGCTGGACCTGCAGCGCATCGTGCAGGTCGCGGTGGGCATCGTACAGGGCGGTCAGTACGATGCCGGTGCCGAACACCGCGGCCAGCACGGTGGTGATGATCGCAATGCGCGCTTTCAGCGTGGGTGTGTAGACGGGCATGTAGGGCGCAGTTGGAGTGCCAGTGGCGCAGACCGCGTACTTGGGGGCATCTCCGGTGCAACCCTACCATACCCCGCCATGGGGGGCATGCGGTCTTTCCCCCGAACGGGTCCATCCCCGGCGGGGGTGTGCGCGCTGCCCGTGCCACGGTATAGTCCCCCGTTAATGCGAAGGCACGTCCACGCAGACGGCATGCCCCTGCTGCATGCCGGAACCGATCGACCATGAGACTGACTTCGCTTTCCCCTGCCTTGTTGTCATTGCTGGTCGCGGCCGGCGGCGCGCTGTTGACGGCAGGGGCATGGCTGCAGGCGGAGCGGCTCGAGCGCCGCGAGGCGCAGCAGCATTTCGACGCGCTGCTGGGACAGGCCGGCAGCGCGCTGCGCGAGCGCATGCTGGAGAACGAACGCCTGCTGCGCGGCGTGGCCGCCGTGCTGACCGCCAACCCCGACACCTCGCGCACGCAGTGGCGCGACTATCTCTATACTGCCCAGCTCGACGACCTGCCCGCCGGCACCCAGTCGATCGGCTACGCGCCGCTCACGCCGTTGCAGCGGGTGCCGCGGCTGGTGCAGGCCGCCCGTGCCGACGGCCTTGCCGACTATGACATTCATCCCGGCGGCAAGCGCGACCTGTACGCACCGATCCTCTATATCGAACCGCTGGACGGGCGCAACACGCGCGCCGCCGGCTTTGACATGCTGTCCGAGCCGGCGCGCCGGGCGGCGCTGGAAGCCGCCCGCGACAGCGGCGAACCGCGGCTCACGCCCGGCCTGGCACTGGTCCGCGAAACCGAGGCGGCGCAGCACCAGCACGGCGCGCTGGTATTCCTGCCGGTCTACGCCGGCGAGGCGCCGGTCAGCACGGTGGCGCAGCGGCGCCAGGCGGTGCTTGGCTATGTCTACGTGTCGCTGCGCCTGGGCGACCTGATGCGCGCGGTCGGTGCCCCGGCGGCGGCGGAACTGGAGCTCTCGCTGCACGAGGGCTCCCCGGCCGCGCCCGGGCCGATGCTGTCCGGCGGGCCGACCGAGGGCGAGCGCCGCGAGGACGGCAGTGCGGCGCTGCTGCACGGCGAGCGCCAGTTCCAGTATGGCGGTGTCACCTGGACGCTGCGCGCCGCCACGCGCCCCGCCTTCGAAGCCGCGCATGGCCCGCGGCAGGCGTACCTGGCGCTGGCCGCGGGCACGCTGGCCACGCTGCTGCTGGCGTGGCTCACCCATGCGCTGGCACGCCAGGGCCGTGCCGCATGCCAGCGCGAAGCGCAGGCCGTGCATGCCTGGGAAGATGACAGCGCGATGCTGCAGGCGTGCCTGGCGCAGTCGGCCGACGGCTTTATCCTGATCGATGCGCAGGGCGTGGTGGTGCGCGCGAGCGAGCGGGCGGGACAACTGTTCGGCGCTGATCCGCAGCGGCTGGCCGGACGCAGCCTGGACACCCTGGTCCCCGGCGCCACCGGCGTTGTCCCCGGCGATGCTGCGCCGGGGTCCGAAGTCCACCGTGAACTGGCGGGCGTGCGCGCAGACGGCAGCCGCTTCACGCTGCGCGCCAGCGCCGCGCGCCTGCCTGCGGCCGACGGCGGCGCGGCGCACTGGCTGTGGGCGGTCACGGACCTGGAACCGGAACGGCGCGCCCAGCAGGCCGCCGCGGTGCAGGCCGCGCGCTATGCCGGGCTGCTCGACCATGCCGCCTTCTGCGTGATCACGTTCGATGAGGACGGGCTGATCACCGGCATCAACGCGGCTGGCCAGCGCATGCTCTGGTACAACGCCGCGGAACTGGTCGGCCACATGCACATGACCGGCCTGCATGTTGCCGACGAACTGGCCGACCATGCCCGCATGCTCAGTGGCGAACTGGGCGAGCCGGTGCCGCCGGGGCTGCCCGCCCTGGTGGCCAAGGCACGGCTTGCCCTGACCGACGAGCGCGAATGGACCTGGGTGCGCAAGGGCGGCTCGCGCATGCCGGTGCAGCTGGCGGTGTTCGCCCTGCCGGCGCCCATCGAGGCTCCAGCCGCTGACGCAGCGCCAGCTGGTCCCGCCGATGGTGCCGATCGTGCCGATGTGCCCCGGTCCGCGCCGTCGCCTGGCTACCAGGCCATCGGCTACGACCTGACCGAGCGCCTCCGCGTCGACGAGTACATCCGACACCTCGCGCTGCATGACCCGCTGACCGGCCTGCCCAACCGCGCCGAGCTGAGCGAGCGCGCGCAGGCGCTGCTGCTGTACGCGCGCAGCCACGGCGAGCGCGTGGCGCTGCTGCTGCTTGACCTGGACCATTTCAAGCACATCAACGACTCGCTCGGCCACCCCGTCGGCGACGACGTGCTGCGCACCATGGCCGACCGCCTCAAGGGCGCGGTACGACAGGGCGACCTGGTGGCGCGCATGGGCGGCGATGAATTCGGCGTGGTGCTGGGCGGCCTGCGCCACGACAGCGAAGCCGAGCTGATTGCCGCCAAGATCCAGGCGCGCGTCAATGAAGAACTGCAGGCCGGCGGCCAGCGCCTGCGCGTGACGCCATCGATCGGCATGGCGATCTACCCGGACGATGGCGATAGCCTGACCGAGCTGCTCAAGGCTGCCGATTCGGCCGTCTACGCGGCCAAGCACGACGGGCGCGCACAGTTGTGCCGCTTTGCCAGCGCCATGGCCGAGGCCTCGCTGGCGCGCTTCACCATCGAAGGGCTGCTGCGGCGCGCGCTCGCCGGCGATGAGTTCCGGCTGCGCTACCAGCCGATCGTCGATGCCGCGACCCTGGCTATAACCGGCGTCGAGGCGCTGATTACCTGGAACACCCCGGAACGCGGCGCCATGCAGCCGGCCGAGTTCATCCCCATCGCCGAGCAGAGCGGCCTGGTGGCGCCGCTGGGCGAATGGACCCTGGCCACCGCCTGCCGCGAAATCCAGGCCCTGCGCCAGGCGCTGGGCAGCGAGATCGAGGTCGCGGTCAATATCTCGCCGCTGCAGCTGCGCCAGGCCAACTTCCCCGATACCGTGGCGCACTGCCTGCAGCAGGCCGGCCTGCCGCCGCAGGGGCTGGTGATCGAAGTCACCGAAGGCATCCTGGTCGACGGCGGCGAGACCACCATCGAGACCTTCCGCCGGCTGCGCGAGCTGGGCGTGGGGCTGTCGATCGACGATTTCGGCACCGGCTACTCCGGGCTCAATTACCTGACCCGGCTGCCGATCAGCCGGCTCAAGATCGACAAGTCCTTTGTCGACGACGTGGCCACGCCCGGCCACGACCAGGCGGTGGCAGCGGCGATCATCGCGCTGGGCCACCAGCTGCACCTCAAGGTGATTGCCGAAGGGGTGGAGACGGCGGCGCAGTTCGAGTTCCTGCGGGCGCAGGGGTGCGACGGGCTGCAGGGGTTCCTGTTCAGCCAGGCGGTGCCGCAGCAGGTGCTGCGGGAGATCCTGGAACAGGGGATTCGGGTGCCGACCCCCACGTCTGCGGGCGCCACTGCGCTGCGCGAGTCATAATCGTCCAGGGGCACCATTCATAACTTGCCGGCGTGCCCGCGCCGCTGCCCCATCCCAAATCCCCCGATACCTCCATCGAAATACTTTGCCGATCTGCCACACGGCTGGCATCTGCGCTGCCTATGCTGGCGACCGATTCAATTGAGATTGCGGAGATTCGGTGATGCAGGCAGGCAAGTCCGGGGAGGGCCGGGCGTTCCTGGCGGTGGAGCAGGTCAGCAAGCGCTTTGGCAGCTTCGTGGCGCTGGACGGCGTGTCGATGTCGGTCGGGCAGGGCGAGCTGCTGTGCCTGCTGGGCCCGTCCGGGTGCGGCAAGACCACGCTGCTGCGCATCATCGCGGGACTTGAGCGCGAGGACGCAGGACGCATCCATGCCGGCGCGCGTGAACTGACCGGGTTGCCGCCGCAGGCACGCGACTACGGCATCCTGTTCCAGTCCTATGCACTGTTTCCCAACCTGACCGTGGCGCAGAACGTGGCCTATGGACTGCACGGGCGCGGCATGGGACGCACGCACCGCGACGCGCGCGTGGCCGAGATGCTCGACCTGGTCGGCCTGGCCGGCAGCGAGCGCAAGTTCCCGGGCCAGCTCTCCGGTGGCCAGCAGCAGCGCGTGGCGATGGCCCGCGCGCTGGCGCCGGCGCCTTCGCTGCTGCTGCTTGATGAGCCGATGTCGGCACTCGACGCCCGCGTGCGCGAACACCTGCGGCTGGAGCTGCGCCAGCTGCAGCGCAGGCTGAATATCACCACCGTGATGGTCACCCACGACCAGGAAGAGGCCATGACCATGGCCGACCGCATTGCCGTGATGGACGGCGGGCGCATCGTGCAGGCCGGCACTCCCGCCGAAATCTATGAGCAGCCGGCGTCGGCCTTTGTCGCCGGTTTTGTCGGGCAGGCCAACTGGCTGCCGGGGCGCAGCGTGCAGGCCGGGCGCTTCACCGTCGGCGAGGGCAGCCAGGCCGTCGATTTCCTGGTCGACTCGCCGCAGCCGGCGGCATCCGCCGGCCGGCTGTGCTGCCGCCCGGAAGCGGTGCGGCTGGACCCGGATCCTGCCGAGCCCAACCGGCTGCTGGCGCGCGTGGTCGACCAGACCTACCTCGGCAACCGCTACCGGCTGGCGCTGGAAGCGGATCGCCTGCCGGGGCTGACCCTGTTTGCCGACGTGGCGCGCGAGGCGCGGCACCGGCTGCCCGACGCGGGCGGCCACAAGTTCTGGATTGCGCTGCCCGCGCAGGCGTTGCGGGTGTTTGCATGATGCGCGCGGTCACTGCCGTCCTGCCCGAGGCTACGCAGGCAGCATCGCCGCGCGGCACCGGCCTGGCCTCCCGGCTGGCGCACGGTGCCCCGGCCGCGATGAAGTGGCTCTGGCTGGCCGGGCTGGCCGTCGGCCTGCTGCTGCCGTTGCTGGCGCTGTTCCGCCAGGCGTGGTTCGATTCGGCGGGGCAATGGGCGCTGGGCGCGCGCATGGCGGCGCTGGTGACCAGCTCCAACTTCCTGCCGATGCTCGGCCGCAGCGTGGCGGTGTCGCTGGCGGTGGTGGCGCTGGTGGTGCCGCTGGCATTTGGCTTTGCCTATGCGCTGCAGCGTTCCTGCATCGCACTGCGGCCGCTGTGGCGCGGCATTGCGCTGCTGCCGCTGTTTGCGCCGTCGCTGCTGCCGGCGATCGCGCTGGTCTACCTGTTCGGCAACCAGGGCATCTTTCGCGGCGCCTTCGGGCCGGGCGGCATCTATGGCTTCTGGGGCATCGTGCTGGGCGAGGCCTTCTACACCTTCCCGCATGCGCTGATGGTGCTGGTGGCGACGTTGTCGCTGGCCGATGCGCGCCTCTATGAGGCGGCGCGCGCGATGGGCGCCAGCCCGTGGCGTACCTTCTGCACGGTCACGCTGCCGGGCGCGCGCCAGGGCCTGTTCGCCGCCGCCTGCCTGGTGCTGACGCTGGTGATCACGGACTTTGGCGTACCCAAGGTGGTGGGCGGCGGTTATCCGGTGCTGGCGCTGGAAGCGTACAAGGCGGTGGTCGGGCAGCAGCAGTTCGACCGCGGCGCGCTGATCGGCATGCTGCTGCTGGCGCCCGCGCTGCTGACCTTTGCCGTGGACATGGCAATGCAGCAGCGCCAGCGCACACAGATGGGCAGCCGCGCGCAGGTGTATGTGCCGGCGCCCGAGCGCGGCCGCGACGGCGCGTGCCTGCTGCTGGTGGCGCTGGTCAGTGCCGCGCTGCTGGCAGTGATCGCCACCGCGCTGGGCGCGTCGCTGGTCAAGCTGTGGCCGTACAACCTGGGCCTGACGCTGGCGCATTACGACTTCGACAATATGGACGGCGGCGGCTGGCTGGCCTACCGCAACAGCCTGAAGCTGTCGGCACTGACCGCGCTGGCGGGCACGGCGGCGATCTTCCTGGGCGCCTGGCTGACGCTGCGCACGCGCGGCCCGGCCTGGCTGCACGGCGTGCTGCGCGCGGGCTTCCTGTTGCCGATGGCGGTGCCGGGGCTGGTGCTGGGCCTGGGCTATGTGTTCTTCTTCAACGCGCCCGGCAATCCGCTGCACGCGCTGTACGGCACCATGGCGCTGCTGGTGCTGTGCAACGTGGCGCACTGCTACACCACCGGCCACCTGACCGCGGCCGCGGCGCTGCGCCAGCTCGACAACGAGTTCGAGGCCGCGGCGCTGTCGCTCGGGGTGGCGCCGCTGGTGACGTGCTGGCGCGTGACCGTGCCGGTGTGCCTGCCGGCACTGCTCGATATCTTCCGCTACCTCTTCGTGTCGTCGATGACCACGGTCTCGGCGGTGATTTTCCTGTACAGCCCCGACACCGTGCTGGCGGCGATCTCGGTGCTGAACATGGACGATGCCGGCGACACCGCGCCCGCTGCCGCGATGTCGACGCTGATCCTGCTGACCTCGGTGCTGGCGGCCCTGCTGCTGCACGCGGTCTCGGCCGGCTGGCTGCGCCGCGCGCAACGCTGGCGCGCCGGCTGACCTTTGCCCGATTCGCCGTACCCCTGCATTCCGGAACAC
Organism: Cupriavidus sp. GW823-FHT07B10; assembly: GCF_058794355.1. NCBI lineage: Bacteria > Pseudomonadati > Pseudomonadota > Betaproteobacteria > Burkholderiales > Burkholderiaceae > Cupriavidus > Cupriavidus sp. GW823-FHT07B10. The sequence continues at coordinate 298,798 of NZ_JBXAGS010000003.1, read as the reverse complement.
TCACCGAACCCAAGGAGAAACCATGTCCCGCATCACCAACCTTGTCGCGGCGCTTGCCGCCGCGGCCGCCCTGCCGATGCTGGCCGGCAACGCCGGCGCCGCCACCGTGCTGACGGTCTATACCGCGCTCGAAGCCGACCAGATCGCCGCCTACAAGTCCGCGTTCGAGAAGGTGCATCCCGATATCGAAATCAAGTGGGTGCGCGATTCCACCGGCATCGTCACCGCCAAGCTGCTGGCGGAAAGGGCCGCGCCGCGCGCCGATGCGGTGTGGGGCCTGGCCGGCTCCAGCCTGGCGATCCTGGACAAGGAAGGCATGCTCGACCCGTATGCGCCGAAGAACCTGGCCGCGATCGATGCCAAGTACCGCAGCCCGGCCAGTCCGCCGGCATGGGTCGGCATGGACGTGTGGGGCGCGGCGATCTGCTTCAACACCGTAGAGGCGCAGAAGCAGGGCCTGCCCAAGCCGGCCTCGTGGGCCGACCTGACCAAGCCGATCTACGCGGGCAAGGTGGTGATGCCGCACCCGGCCTCGTCGGGCACGGGCTTCCTCGATGTCAGCGCCTGGCTGCAGATGATGGGCGAGCAGAAGGGCTGGCAGTACATGGATGCCCTGCACAAGAACATCGGCCTGTACACGCACTCGGGCTCCAAGCCGTGCAAGATGGCCGCGCAGGGCGAGTTCCCGATCGGCATTGCGTTCGAGTACCGTGCCATGAAGTCGAAGAAGGAAGGCGCGCCGATCGATATCGTGCTGCCGAGCGAAGGCCTGGGCTGGGACATCGAGGCCACCGCCATCGTCAAGGGCACCAGGAACCTGGACGCCGCGCGCAAGCTGGCTGACTTCTCGGCCTCGCGTGAAGCGATGGCGCTGTATGAGAAGAACTTTGCCGTGCTGGCTGTGCCCGGCATTGCCAGGCCCGACGCGCTGCTGCCCGCCGACTACGAGAAGCGCCTGATCAAGAACGACTTCCGCTGGGCGAGCGACAACCGCGACCGCATCCTGGCTGAATGGAGCAAGCGCTACGAAGGGAAGGCGGAGAAGAAGTAAGGCACACGGCGCGCCCGGCGGCGAGGAGATGGCCCGCAGAAACGGGTACGCTCCCCGCGCCGCGGCGGCCGCCCTGGCCGGATCAGGCCTGGTGCGGCACTTCGTCGGTGGCCGGCTGGCCGGCGTGCAGGCGGCGGTAGAGATCGTCGATGCGCTGGCGGCTGGCCTGGAGCTCTTCGCGGCCGCGCTCGGTCAGCAGATAGACCCGGCCGATGCCGTCGCGCAGCACGCTTTCCAGATAGCCTTCCATTTGCAGGGCACGCAGCAACGGGCGCACTGAGCCGATATCGACCTGGAAGCCGTATTCCAGCAACATGTCGGCAAGCATGGCCACCGTAGCCGGGACTTCAAGCGCGAATTGCAGGACGTAGACGCGGGCCAGCAGGCCCAGGAACTGTCGTTTCATGTGGACTGGCAACGCGGCAGACGCCGCGCCGGTTGACGCAGGCGCCGTCCGGAACTCGGGGTTTGCAGGCGTTGTGTTGCCTGTGGCGCGGCACCTGTCATCCTGCTGGACTGGCAGTGCTCATGCGCCGGGCAAGGCGCATTTTACCCGTTCGGACAAAAAAGAAGCCGCCAGGAGCCCTGGCGGCTTGTCGGGAATGCGTCGGAGGGGTCAATTAACTCTGGCGCAGACCAGAGTTTAATTTAATCGAAGGCGGCTTGTCACGCGCCGGTAACAGCCCCCCTCCAGCGTGGGGTGATGATGAAAGCTTTTGATTGGAAAAGTGACGAGTTGGCGTGACATTGTGCAGGGAGCGGCGCTCGAAAATGTCGTAAATCAGTCAACATCACCTAAATTTCTGGCGGAAAGCGGATCGCCATCGTGGCGACGGCGGGGCACAGGTCCGAATCCGGCTTGCGGCATGCGCTGCACAGGCGTCAAATCGCGGCAACCTCCAACCCGCGCCTCCCGGTTCCCCTGATGAAACCCGCCGATCTCGCCCGCTTGCTTGCCCTGGCCGCCATCTGGGGCGCCAGTTTCCTGTTTATCCGCATCGGCGTGCCGGCGCTGGGACCGATGCCGACCGCGTTCGTCCGGGTGCTGATCGGCGCGCTCACGCTGGCGGCATGCCTGCCGCTGCTGAAGCTGCGCTGGGATATGCAGGGCAAATGGCCGGCGGTGCTGGCGCTGGGTGTGGTCAATTCCGGTATCCCGTTTGTCATGTACGCCATCGCCGCGCTGTGGCTGCCGGCCGGTTATTCGGCCGTATTCAATGCCATGACCCCGCTGATGGGCGTGCTGATCGGCGCGCTGGCGTTTTCCGAACGGCTCACGCGCGCCAAGGCCCTGGGCGTGCTGCTGGGCGTGGCGGGCGTCGCGGTGCTGACCCGCACCGGACCGGTGGCGTTCTCGACCGACGTGCTGCTGGGCGCGCTGGCCTGCCTGGCGGCCACCGCCTGCTACGGCCTCTCCGGCTTTCTCGCGCGGCGCTGGATCACGCGGCGCGGCGGGCTAGACAGCCGGCTGGTCGCCGCCGGCAGCATGGTCGGTGCCACCGTGTTCCTGCTGCCCTTCTGCCTCGCCGCGCTGTGGCGCCACAACACGCTGCCCGCTGCCGGCGCCGGCGTGTGGGCGGCCATGCTGGGGCTGGGCGTGCTGTGCACGGCGCTGGCCTATATCCTGTATTACCGACTGATTGCCGACCTGGGCCCGGTGCGCTCGCTGAGCGTCACCTTCCTGATCCCGCCGTTCGGCATCGTCTGGGGCGCGCTGTTCCTGGGCGAGGCACTGTCGTGGGCGCACGCGGCGGGTGGCGTGCTGATCGGGGTGGCGGTATGGCTGGTGTTGCGGCCGGTGACGGGGGTGGAGCACGGCGCCAGTCCGGCAGGTGGTGTAGCGGTCAAACGTTGAGCGCCTCTGGATAAGAGTAAACTTATATTCATTGCCATAACGCCTTTATTGCTTATAAATTTCTTATATTCGAGTGATGAACTCGATATATTGGGCAACGAAGGCCACGAGGCAAGTCCGAAAGCTCGACAAGCCAATGCGCGCCACGATCCTTGATGCGATTGAGGACTTGGGGCATATGCCGAACTGCCAACATGTCAAAGCGCTAGCCAACCATGCCTATGGCTATCGGCTCGGAGTCGGCAACTACCGGGTGCTGTTCGACGGGGACGGAGCGATACGAATCGTGGAAATACAGGAAGTGAGAAAGCGGGATGAACGCACCTACTAACATCCAGACGATCATCGGGCCGGATGGCAAGCCGGCGTTTGTCGTGATTCCCTATGGGGACTACCTCTCGCAATATGCGCGCGCCAGTGATCTGGTTCCGCATGCGGTCGTGCGTCGCGTGCTAGCCGATGACGTGCCGCCTCTGCGCGCCTGGCGCGAGCATCTTGGCCTGACCCAGGCAGACGTCGCAGTGCGCCTCGGCATTTCACAGCCAGCCTATGCGCAGCAGGAGAACAGCACCCGCCTGCGCAAGACCTCGCGTGAGCGCATTGCCGCCGCACTCGGCATCACTGCAGCGCAACTCGATATCTGAGCCAGGACGCGAGGTCCCTGACTCAGGCCTGTGCCGCCGTGCCCGCCGCCACGTTGTACTGCTCGCGCACCATCATCACCACACGGCGTGCCTGGCGCAGGTGGCGCACGGCGTCGGCTTCGCTGCGTTCGGGGAAATCGACTTCGGCGCTCCAGTTGCAGCCGGTGTGGTCGGGCCGGTGCACGCAGACCGCGCGCAGCTGGCAGTCGTGGCAGCCGGGCTCCTGCCGCAGGCACAGGTTGATCAGGCGTTTCAGTTCGGACAGGGGCTTGTTCAGGCGCTCCATGGATGGCTCCGTCAGGTGCGCGGCGAGCTTACGCCCGGGCGGGCAGCTCCGGCGTGGGCTCGGCCTCGGTGGCGCCGGCCCGGCATTGCGGGCAGACGCCGTACAGCACCAGCATGTGCTCGCGCAAAACAAAGGCGTTGTCGGCGGCTACCTGGCGCTGGCGCTGCTCGATGCTTTCATCGCGGAATTCCTCCACGCGGCCGCAGGCGACGCAGATCAGGTGGTCATGGTGGCCGCCTTCGTTGAGTTCGAACACGGCGTGGTCGGACTCGAAGCTGTGTCGCAGCAGGATGTCGGCCTGCACCAGCTGGTTGAGCACGCGATACACCGTGGACAGTCCCGCGTCCTCGTCCTGCGTCAGCAGGATGCGGTAGACGTCTTCGGCGCTCAGGTGGCGCCGGGCGCTGGTGCGGAACACTTCAAGGATCCGCATGCGCGGCGAGGTGGCCTTCAGGCCGGCGCGCTTGAGATGGATCGGGTTTGTGCTCTCGAATGACATGGCGGAAGGCATTGGCATGCGGCTGGCGCCCCGCGCGCAGGGCGGCGCCCGGCCTGGCGCCGCGCACGGGCGGCGTCGATGGCTTGGCGGGATTTCAGGCTGAAGCGCCAGGGTCGGACCAGTGCTGGCGCCCCCGTCCCTGGCGGCGCGCCGTGCCTGCACGACGCGCGGAATAAAAAGATGGCCTGGCTTGTCACCGGAAGACGCGATCGGGAAAGCGGGGTCTGGTTGCTTTCCCGATCTTCCGAAGACTGGCTACTGCCAAACGCTCCGCGTGACGGAGCGGTCCCCACAAAAGTCGGTGTCGAATGCCGCAGCGGCGGCATCCGGAAATCCTGTCGTTCCTGCCAGCTTCGGTTGCTGCCGCGTGCCGCGGCGCGCCGGACCTGGCCGGTCTGCCTGTCGGGAGGTGCGTCGTGCGTCAGGCAGTGATCGGATGGTAAATGGGAATCGATCTCATTACAAGGAAAATTTTACGGGTGGCCTCATTTCTTGAGGGTGGCCCGGTGGCGCAATGTACGACCTTGAGGGTAATAATGCGAATTGTTATCATTCGTAACGATTTCTTGCCCCGGTCCTGCGCCATGTATCGACTTTCCTCCCGCCATCGCCGCCCCGTCTCTGGCATGCCGCTGCAGTCAGCCCCAGCCGTGACGGCCGGCCTGGCCTGCGGCGCAGTACTGCGCGTGCCGGCATGAGCCAGGCCCACGCTTCCGGCTGGCGCTATCGCGCCGGGGTGGCCTCGCGCGCGGTCGCGGCCATTGCTGGCGGCTACGCGCTGGCGGCGCTGGCCACCGCGGCCCTGTCCGTGTGGCTGCCGATGGCGCGGCCCGATGCCGTGACGACGGCCACGCTGCTGTCCTTCGCGGTTTATGCCGCGGCGGTGGTCTGGGTCTTCGCGGTGCGCAGCGCGTGGCGAGCCTGGGCCGGGCTGGCGCTGCCGGCCGCGCTGCTGTTGGCGTTGCTGGCCGTGGGACGGAGCGGCTGATGCGGGCAGGTTTCAGGCAGTCGATGGCATGGCTCCATACCTGGAGCGGCCTGCTGGTGTGCTGGGTGTTGCTGCTGATGTTCTGCGGCGGCAGCGCCAGCTATTTCAAGGAAGAGATCTCGCTGTGGATGCGGCCCGAGCTGCATCGCACCGCGCCCGCCGCCGAGGTGCCGGCCACGCAGGTGGCGCAGAACGCGGTGCGCTACCTCAGCCGGCAGGCACCCGATGCCGCGCGCTGGTTCATCACGCTGCCCGACGATCGGCGCCAGGCCGCCACCGTGCGGTGGGTCTACAAGCCGGGCCAGGCGCCGCGCGATGCCGACGGCAAGCCGCGCCGGTTCGACAGCCGCTTGCTCGACCCGGCCACCGGCGCGCCGCTGCAGGCCGCGCGCGAGACCCGCGGCGGCGAGTTCCTGTACCGGCTGCATTTCGACCTGCACTACATGCCGGCCAGGTGGGCGCGCTGGATCGCCGGCTTCTGCGCCATGTTCATGCTGGTTGCCATCGTCAGCGGCGTCATCACGCACCGGCGCATCTTTGCCGACTTCTTCACGTTCCGGCGCGGCAAGGGCCAGCGATCCTGGCTCGATGCGCACAATGCGCTGGCGGTGCTGGCGCTGCCATTCCACCTGATGATCACCTACACGGGGCTGGTCACGCTGCTGTTCATGTATATGCCCTGGGGCATCGAGGCCGCCTATCGCGGCGGCGAGCGCGCTTTCCAGGCCGAGGCGATGCTGCGTCCGCGGCCAGCCAGCGCAGCGGGCACGCCCGCCGCGCTGGCAAGCGTGGCAGACATGGTGGCGCAGGCGGAGCGCCGCTGGCAGGGGGCCGCGCCGCGGCGCATCACCGTGAACCTGCCGGGCGATGCCAATGCCACCGTGGCGCTGACCCGTGCCGAGCCGACCACGCTGGCACACGATGCGTCCACGCTTGAATTCTCCGGCACCAGCGGCGCCATGCTGCGCGCGTACGCGGAAGACAAGTCAGCGGCAGAGCTGACGCGCAGCGTCATGACCGGCCTGCATATCGCCGGCTTTGCTTCACCAGGCCTGCGCGCGCTGTTCTTCCTGTGCGGCCTTGCCGGATCCGCCATGGTGGCTACCGGGGCGATCCTGTGGGCGGTACGCACGCGCCAGCAGCAGGCCAAGGCGCTGGCTGCAGGTGCTCGGCCCGGCGTTGGCCTGCGCCTGGTCGAGGCGCTGAACATCGGCGCCATCGCCGGCCTGCCGATTGCCTTTGCCAGCTACTTCTGGGCCAACCGCCTGTTGCCGGTGGAACTGGCGCAGCGGCCTGAAGCGGAGATCCGCTGGTTCTTCATCGCCTGGGCCGCCTGCGCGCTGCTGGCGCTGCTGCGTCCCGCGCGTGGCATGTGGCGCGCGCAGTTGTGGGTGGGTGCGGCGCTGTTCGGGGGCGTCCCGGTGCTCAACGCCCTGACCACCGGATCGCACCTGGGCGTGACCTTGCTGCAGGGGCGCGGGCCGGCGGCGGTGGCTGGCTTCGACCTGGTGACGCTGACGCTCGGTATAGCGCTGGCAGCCGCGGCCTGGATGGTCGGACGCGGGCAGCCGGCACCGCGGCGCACGTCACGCCAGCCGCAGAAGGTGGCCGAAGTGGCTGCCGTCACACAGGAGCCCGCATGAGCATGAATATGCTGGCTGCCTTCGCACTGTCGCTGTCAGGATTCGCCGCACTGGCGCTGTCGCTTGACCGCCACCATGCCGATATCCATGGCCGCGGCAGCATGCCGTCGCGGCGCGCGGTGGCTGGGCTGCGCGCGGCGGGTGCCGGCGCGCTCGCGCTAACCTGGTCGCTCCACGTTGCTGCCGACGGCGGGCCGCTGGGAACGGTGTCGTGGCTTGGCACGCTGACCGCCAGCGCGTTTGCCGTGGCGCTGGGCCTGTCCTATGCGCCACGCGCGGTGCAGCGCGTGCTGCCGGGCGTGGCGGGTATCGGCCTGGCCGCGCTGGCCGCGCGCTGGCTGCTTGCAACCTGGATGTAGCCCCTGCGCAGCCTTACAGCGGCGGGGGCACCCAGTACGGATCGCGGCCGTAGTACTCGTGCAGCGACTTGCCCCACTGGGGATCGGCCATGCTCGGCCAGCTGTCCTTGTTGAAGCCCGGTGCGGATTTGAGCCGGTCTGCCGTCACCGCAATCCGGAAGCATTTCTCGTCGGTGTCCATGACCAGTGCATTCCATGGGATGGCGTGCAGCGTGTCGCCAATGCCGAGGAAGCCGCCGGTGGTCAGCACCGCGTAGGCGATGCGGCCGTGCGGCACATCCAGCATGATCTCGGAAATCTTGCCGACGTGTTCGCCATCGGATGAATAGGCCTTGGTGCCGTCAAGGCTCGATGCCGCCATCACTTCAGGGCCCGGGCCTTCGCCCACGCCTGAACCGATGATGGCCGCGCCTTCACTGGTGGGAGGTTGGTTCGGCATGCTGTGCTCCTTGTCGCAGGACGTTGGAATGCATGGCATGCGCAATGACCATGCCTGCGCCGTTTGTGGCGCCGTACGCATGGGGCTGAAGTTGCCGGCTGCCGCCGTGGTAATTCTTTCGCGCGGCATGGAAAAAAAGGCGCGTCAGCATGGCGCCGCGTGCCTTCCTGCAGCGGCACCCGGTGGTGCCGCCGCGATCCTCAGAAGTGATGCCGCATGCCGAGCATGACGCCCACGCGCGTGGTCCTGTCCACGCCCGCGGCGGGCGCGCCGGCCCAGTATTCGGTCTCGCGTCCGACCGCGCCGCCGCGCGCGTGCACGGCATCGGCTTCCAGGTATACGCTGGTGCGCTTGGACAACGCATAGTCGGCCACCACGGCGATGCTGTCGGCGTTGCCGCTGCCCAGCAGCGCCGGCACGTCCTGGAACTGCGTGGTCACGTTGCCGCCCTGCCAGTAGCGGTAGTAGGCGCCCGAGACGTGCAGCGCCGGCGTGAGCTGGTAGCCGAGGCCGGCAAAGGCAATATTGAAGCGAGCGTCGCCCGCCGATTCGCGCCGGCCCATGTGCCCGAGGTAGGCCGTGGCCTTGCCGAAAGCGTAGGAGCCGCCCACCGAGTAGTTGCGCACGGTGTTGCCGCCGTCGGCGCTCTTGCGCTGGTCATAGGCCGCGCCCAGCGCCAGTGCGCCCTGCTGGAACATCAGCCCGCCCCCCAGCGTGGTGCCGCGCGCCAGGCTGCCGGGCTGCTCGCCGGTGCCATGGTCCAACTGCAGCGTGAACGGTCCTGCGGTCTTCCTGTAGACCACGCTGTTGTTGATGCGGTAGTCCTGGAAGAAGATGTCGCCGCCGATATACAGCGGGTCGGACCAGAAATTGCCCCAGCCCTGGTCCAGCGGATTGAAGGCCCAGCCAATATTGTTCAGCGCGTTGTACTGGCGCCCGAAGGTCAGGCTGCCCCAGTCGCCGGAAAGTCCCGCATAGGCCTGGCGCCCGAACAGCGTGTTGTGCTGGAGCGGCCGTCGTCGCTGCCGATGCCGGCCTCGAGCCGGAAGATGGCGTGGTTGCCGCCGCCCAGGTCTTCATCGCCCTTCAGGCCGAAGCGGCTGCCGACCATGCCGCCGGAGACCAGTGCGGCCTGGCCGTTGTGGTGGCCATCCAGGTTGGAGGTGTAGCGCACGGCGGAGCTGGCGATGCCGTACAGGGTCACGCCTGGCTCGGCGTGGGCGTTGGTGCCGGCGAGGGCGGCAAGGGCGACGAAAGGCAAAAGCCCGGCCGCCAGCAGCCAGTGGCTGGCTGTCTGGTTCATGGATTTCCTCCGGAAGTCCGACCCGCCCCGGTGCTTGCAGCGCGCCGGCGCGGATCCGTCAGGCCGATGGCCTGCGGGTTCCAGTCCCGCGCGGGGGCGCGCGGGTCGTCATCGGGCGCAGCGCAACGGATGCGCAGGGCCCGGGCGAAGGTCGAAGTGGGCGGCGATGCCTGGTTGGCGGCGAATGCCGGCAGTGTTGCCGGGCAAGCCTTGGGCAGCGCCGGTTGCCGGCGCCACGGGAGCGGCCCGAAGGCCATTGAGCGGGTTCGCCGGCGCCCACTACGGCAGTCATGGCGGCCTGGGCCGATATGACTGGGGAGGCATGTTCCGGGTCGTCCCGGGTGCGGCGAACAGGCGCTAGTTTACCTGCATTGCGCAAATGCCCCCGGAAAGTGCGTCATCGGGCGCAGCGAGGCGGCGCGATCAGTTGCCGGCAGCGGTGGCCGGCGCATCGCGCGACAGGCCCAGGATCCAGTTGCGGAAGGCCGCCAGCGCTTCGGATTCGGGCCGGCCCTCCGGATAGGCGAAGTAGTAGCCCTGCTGTTCGTCCAGCATGCCCGCCAGCGGGATTACCAGCTGGCCGGTCTGCAGCTCGCGCTCGATCAGCAGGCGCGGCGCCAGGCCGATGCCAAGCCCGGCCGTAGCGGCGGCCGTCATCATCGTGAACAGTTCGTAGCGCGGCCCGCGCGAGGCGGCCAGGTCATAGGCCCAGCCCTGTGCCGCGTACCAGTCGCGCCAGGCGTTGGCGCGCGTGCTCAGGTGCAGGTGGCGGCAGCGCGCCAGGCTGGCGGCGTCGGTCACGGGATGCCCGGCCAGGAAGGCGGGGCTGCACACCGGCACCATGCCGCCTTCGCGGAAGATCACGCCGCCGCGCGTGCCGGGCCAGAACTGGTCGCCGAAATAAATCGCCGCGTCATAGGCGCATTCCTGGAACGAGAACGGCTGCGAGCGCGCCGCCAGGTTGACCGTCACATTGGGATGGCGCCGCGCAAAGTCCGGCAGGCGCGGGATCAGCCATTGAGTGGCAAAGGTGGGCACCACCGCCAGCTCCAGCGTGTAGCCCATGGCCCGGCCGGTGGTGATTTCCAGCGTGTCGCGCTGCAGGTGGTCCAGGTGCCGGCGAATGCGCGCGGCGTATTCGCGCCCGGTATCGGTCAGCTCCAGGCGCCGGCGCACGCGTGTGAACAGCGCCACGCCCAGGCGCTGCTCCAGCTGCGCCACCTGCCGCCCCACCGCGCTGTGCGTCAGCGCCAGCTCTGCCGCGGCGCGGGTAAAGCTGCCCAGCCGCGCCGAGGCCTCGAAGGCCTGCAGCGCGCCCAGGTTGGGGATGTCGTTTCTCATGGGACTGCGAGGGAAGGAAGGCTGACAGTATAAACAGCGGCGCCAGGCCGCACCGCTACCGCGGTCGTGCGCCGCACGCACAACGTTGTGCGCAATGCGCGCTTGTGCGCGCCATGGGGGTGCCCCTATCCTGCCCCGCGTATCGTCGCCAGCCCGGCTGCCATCCCAGTGCTCACCTGTTTGTGCCCATGACCTCCAATCTCTCCACGCTTCTCACCGCCAACGTCGGCGCCGCCCGCGCCGCGCAACTGCTCGCGCTGGTCACCTTGCCCGCGGATTTGCCGCAGGCCCCGCAGGGCCGTGCCAGCCGCGCGGAAATCGCCCAGGCCCTGAACATGGTGCTGTTCGGCGGCATCCTCGAGCGCGTGCCGAGCGGCCGCGCCTACACCGACGACGTTGCCGCCGCCGGCGGCAAGGTCACTTTCGACCACGGCGCGCTGCGCACGGTCAAGTGGCGCGACAACGGCGCGCTGCCCGAAGGCGAGGCCGCCTTCACCCGCATCCTGCGCCCGCTCGGCTACGTGCTCAACGGCACCTATCCGCTGGACCGCATCGGCATGACCGGTCGCTCATACGCGCATGCCGACGCGCCCGAGGGCATCGCCCAGTTCTTCCTCAGCGAATTCCATCCGGAACGCTTCAGCGACGCCTTCCGCGCCGCCGTCAGCCGCGTCACCGGCACCTCCGCCGACCCGCTCACGCCGCGCGCGCAGACCCTGCTGTGGCAACTGGAGCGCGACGGCGCGCTGGACCTGGCCGACGGCGCCGAGCTGGTCGGCCTGCTGGTGCCATGCTTCGAGCGCCAGCACGCCACCCCGAGCCTGGCCGACTATGAAACGCTGCTCAGTGAATCGGCCGAGATGGCCTGGGTCGCCACCGAAGGCAACGCCTTCAACCACGCCACCGACCGCGTCGACGACGTGTTCGCGCTCGCCGAGCAGCAGAAGCAGCTGGGCCGGCCGATGAAGGACAAGGTCGAAGTCTCGCGCAGCGGCCGCGTCAAGCAGACCGCGTTCCGCGCGGATACGGTGCGCCGCGCCTTCGTCGGCGCGCACGGCGAGACGGTGGAGCGGGACGTGCCGGGATCGTTCTACGAGTTCATCACGCGCGATCGCTTTGCTGATGAAGCGGCAGCGCCGCAGCGTTATGACCTGGGGTTTGATGCCGGGAATGCGCAGGGGATCTTCAAGATGACGGCGGCGGCCTGCTGATTGCGATGAAGGAGGAGGGCGCGGGCGCGTGGATGCGCCGGCCCTTTCCCTCGGCCCCTCTCCCGCACGCGGGGGAGGGGAGCAAACCATTATTACCCCCGCTTCGTCGATATCACCGCCTCAGCCACATTGGCCGGCGCCTCGGCATAGTGCTTGAACTCCATCGTGTACGTCGCGCGCCCCTGCGTCAGCGAGCGCAGCGTGGTGGAGTAGCCGAACATGGTTGCCAGCGGCACCTCGGCGCGCACGATCTTGCCGCCGCCACCGGCGATGTCTTCCATGCCGTGCACCATGCCGCGTCGTGACGACAGATCGCCCATCACGTTGCCGGTGAATTCCTCAGGCGTTTCCACCTCGACGGCCATCATCGGCTCCAGCAGGACGGGCCTGGCCCGGCGCATGCCTTCCTTGAACGCCATCGAGCCGGCCATGCGGAATGCGTTCTCGTTCGAGTCGACGTCATGGTAGGAGCCGAACACCAGCGTGGCCTTGATGTCGACGATCGGGTAGCCGGCCAGCACGCCTGACTGCAGGGTCTCGCGGATGCCCTTGTCCACCGCGGGGATGAACTCGCGCGGCACCACGCCGCCCTTGATGGCATCGACGAACTCATAGCCGCCGCCGTGCGGCATCGGCTCGAGGTTGAGCACCACGTGGCCGTACTGGCCGCGTCCGCCCGATTGCTTGATGAACTTGCCTTCCACGTCCTTGACCGGCTGGCGGATGGTCTCGCGGTAGGCCACCTGGGGCTTGCCGACCGATGCCTCCACGCCGAACTCGCGCCGCATGCGGTCGACCAGGATTTCCAGGTGCAGCTCGCCCATGCCGGAGATGATGGTCTGGCCGGATTCCTCGTCCGTGGTCACGCGGAAGGACGGGTCTTCCTGCGCAAGGCGGTTCAGCGCAATGCCCATCTTTTCCTGGTCGGCCTTGGTCCTGGGTTCCACTGCCTGCGAGATCACCGGTTCCGGGAAGCTCATGCGCTCCAGGATGATGACCTTGTCGGGGTCGCACAGGGTGTCGCCGGTGGTCGCTTCTTTCAGGCCGACGGCCGCGGCGATGTCGCCGGCGCGCACTTCCTTGATCTCTTGGCGCACGTTGGCGTGCATCTGCAGGATGCGGCCCAGGCGCTCGCGCTTGGCCTTGACCGGGTTGTAGACGGTGTCGCCGGATTTGACCACGCCGGAATAGACGCGGAAGAAGATCAGCTGGCCGACAAAGGGGTCGGTCATGATCTTGAACGCCAGCGCGGCAAACGGCTCGTCGTCGTTGGGATGGCGTTCGGCTTCGCGGTCGTCTTCGGTGTGGCCCAGGATGGCCGGCACGTCGGCGGGCGAGGGCAGGTAGTCGATGACCGCGTCCAGCATGCTCTGCACGCCCTTGTTCTTGAAGGCGCTGCCGCACAGCATCGGCACGATCTCGTTGGCGATGGTGCGCTTGCGCAGGCCGCGCTTGATCTGCTCCTCGGTCAGCGGCTCGCCCGACAGGTACTGGTTGAGCAGCGTCTCGTCGGCCTCGGCGGCGGCTTCGACCATCTTGTCGCGCCATTCCTGTGCGGTCGCCAGCAGGTCCGCCGGGATGTCCTGGTAGGCAAAGCGCACGCCCTGGCTGGCATCGTCCCAGACGATGGCCTTCATCTTGACCAGGTCGACCACGCCCTGGAAATGGTCCTCGGCGCCCAGCGGGATCTGGATCGGCACGGCGCGGCCCTTGAGGCGGTCGGCGATCTGCGTCTGCACGCGGAAGAAGTCGGCGCCGACGCGGTCCATCTTGTTGACGAAGGCAATGCGCGGCACCGCGTACTTGTTGGCCTGGCGCCAGACCGTCTCGGACTGTGGCTGCACGCCGCCGACGGCGTCGTAGACCATGCAGGCGCCGTCAAGCACGCGCATGGAGCGCTCGACTTCGATGGTGAAGTCGACGTGTCCCGGCGTATCGATGATGTTGATGCGGTGTTCGGGGTAGTTGCCGGCCATGCCTTTCCAGAAGGCAGTGGTGGCGGCCGACGTGATGGTGATGCCGCGCTCCTGCTCCTGCTCCATCCAGTCCATGGTGGCCGCGCCATCGTGCACTTCGCCCAGCTTGTGGTTGACGCCCGTGTAGAACAGGATCCGTTCGGTCGTCGTGGTCTTGCCGGCGTCGATATGCGCGCTGATGCCGATGTTGCGGTAGCGCTCGATGGGGGTCTTGCGAGGCACAGTGTTCTCCATGGATGAAACACGCTTGAATAGAGTAGCACCACTGGCTGTTTGCCGTTGTCCCTGCCGTGCGCAGGGGCAACACCGCCACGGCCCCGTGCTCCGGCATGAGCGCGTGTCTGAGGCGGGCCTAGGATTCGGCCTCATGCGAAACCGATTTCTCCCATCCTGCCAGCGTCCGCGGCTCCCTATACTGGCGCAGCATCGCGCCCCGCGTGTTAATCGCCCTGCCATCCCATGCCCGGGCAGAATGCGCGCCGTCGCCGATGCGTTCCCGGACTACGAAGCCACGCATGACAACCATCCTGATCGTTGACGACCATCCGGCGATGCGGCTGGTGCTCAGGCACCATCTGCTGCAGCTGCTTGGCGTAGACGAGGTGATCGAAGCAGACAACGGACAGTGCGCCATCGAGCTGGTGCGCGCGCGCACGCCGGACCTCGTGCTGCTCGACCTGGACATCCCGCGCTCCAGCGGGCTGGATGTGGCGCCGCGCCTGCGCGCGATCCATCCGCAGGTGCGCATTCTGGTGGTGACGGCGCTGGACCCGGCGGTGTTCATCAGCCGGTCATGGCAGGCCGGTGCGCAGGGCTTCGTCAGCAAGACCCAGGACATCAAGGAAATCCTGCGTGCGGTCGAGGCGGTGCTGGCGGGCTATACCGTGTTCCCGGTGCTCAGCCGCGGCGGCGCGCCGCGCCAGGCCATGTCGGCGGATGAGGAGATCCTGCGGCGCCTTTCCGACAAGGAACTGGTGGTGCTGCAGATGCTGGCGCGCGGCATGTCCTACAAGGCCATCAGCGCCAGCCTCTTTATCAGCAACAAGACCGTGAGCAGCTACAAGGCACGCATCATGGGTAAGCTGCAGGTCTCGTCCCTGGTGGAGCTGGTGGACTTTGCGCGGCGTTGCCGGCTGACCCCCTGATCTCGGTCCATATCATTAGACATCGTATGACTTGGCGGCCGCACCCACCCAGTGCGCGCGCGTCGCTCAGCCTTGGGCGCCGGCCGGCGCCGAGGCCTTGCGCAGCCGTTCGCGGCTGTTGGTCAGGTGCATGCGCATGGCGGCCTTGGCCCCGTCCGGGTCGCGGCGCTCGATCGCGTCGTAGATGTTCTCGTGCTCGATGCTGACGCGGTCCAGGTACTGCTCGCGCTCGGGCGTGCTGACCTGCAGGCGGCTGCGCGGGATCACCATGGTGCCCAGGTGGCCCATGATGTCGGTGAAATAGCGGTTGCCGGTGGCGCGTGCAATCGCCAGGTGGAAGGCAAAATCGCTCTCCACGGCGTCGTTGCCGGCGCCGGCACTGCGCTTGAGCTCGTCCAGCGCCTGGCGCATCGCGGCCAGCTGCGCGTCGGTGCGGCGCGACGCGGCCAGGCCCGCGGCCTCGGCCTCAAGGCTGACGCGGAATTCCAGCATCGCCATCACATCCATGGCCGTGCCCAGCGCGTCCGGCCCGATGCGGAAGGGCGAGGGCGCCTCGGCCGCGCGCGCCAGCACGAAGGTGCCGATGCCGTGGCGCGTCTCGACCAGGCCGCTGGCCTGCAGCCGCGACAGTGCCTCGCGCACCACGGTGCGGCTGACCCCCATCGACGCCATGATCTCCGACTCGGTCGGCAGCTTGTTGCCGGGCTTGAGCTGGCCCTGGCGGATTTCTTCGCCAAGGGCTTGCACCACTTCTTCGGCAAGCGTGCGGCCGCGGCGGCGCAGCGGCGCAGGAACGGGCGGAACGGACTGGGCGGAGGTGGAGTTCGGCATGGTGGATACGGGCGGGGTTTCCCGGACTTGACCGGTTCGAGATGGCCTCATTATACTGGGTTATCAGTCATACGATGACAGATAACATACGCGAAGTGATGGTCCGGTGAACGATACTGCGCCCGCCATCGGAAATGCCGGAGACAACCCTGAGATGACCCCAACCGCCGCCCCCATGGCGTCCGCCCACACCCCGGTCGTGACCGAACTGACCGTGGTGCCCGTGGCCGGGCATGACAGCATGCTGATGAACCTGTCCGGCGCCCATGGCCCGTACTTCACTCGCAATATCGTGATCGTGCGCGACAGCGCCGGCCACACCGGCGTGGGCGAGGTCCCGGGCGGCGAGGGCATCCGCCAGACGCTGGAAGACGCGCGGCCGCTGCTGGTGGGCCAGCCCATCGGCCAGTACCAGTCCATCCTGAACCGCGTGCGCGCGGCATTCGCCAGCCGCGATGCCGGCGGCCGCGGCCTGCAGACCTTTGACCTGCGCATCACCATCCATGCGGTGACGGCGCTCGAGGCGGCGCTGCTCGACCTGCTCGGCCAGCACCTCGAGGTGCCGGTGGCCGCACTGCTCGGCGAAGGCCAGCAGCGCGACGCCGTGGAGATGCTCGGCTACCTGTTCTATATCGGCGATCGCCAGCGCACCACGCTGGACTACCGCACCGAGCCCGATGCCGACAACGCGTGGTTCCGCCTGCGCAATGAAGGGGCGATGACGCCCGAGGCCGTGGTGCGCCTGGCCGAAGCCGCTTACGAGCGCTATGGATTCAACGACTTCAAGCTCAAGGGCGGCGTGCTGAGCGGCGACGAAGAGATGGAAGCGATCCTGGCGCTGGCCGAACGCTTCCCGAAGGCGCGCATAACGCTGGATCCCAACGGCGCCTGGTCGCTGGCAGAGGCCGTGCGCCTGTGCCGCGACAAGCGCGGCGTGCTGGCCTATGCCGAAGACCCGTGCGGCGCCGAAGACGGCTATTCCGGGCGCGAGATCATGGCCGAATTCCGCACTGCCACCGGCCTGCCCACCGCCACCAACATGATCGCCACCGACTGGCGCCAGATGGGGCACGCCGTGCGGCTGCAGTCGGTCGACATCCCGCTGGCCGACCCGCACTTCTGGACCATGCAGGGCTCGGTGCGCGTGGCGCAGATGTGCGCCGAATGGGGCCTGACCTGGGGCTCGCACTCGAACAGCCACTTCGATATTTCGCTGGCGATGTTCACCCACGTGGCCGCCGCCGCGCCGGGGCGCGTCACTGCCATCGACACGCACTGGATCTGGCAGGACGGCGAAAACCTGACCCGCAACCCGCTGCGGATCGAAGGCGGCCTGGTGCAGGTGCCCAAGACCCCGGGCCTGGGCGTGGAGCTCGACATGGATGCCCTGGCGCGCGCGCACGAGCTGTACCAGCGCAAGGGCCTGGGCGCACGCGACGATGCCGCGGCGATGCAATTCCTGATCCCCGGCTGGAAGTTCAACAACAAGGCGCCCTGCATGGTGCGCTGACGCAGTACCGGCAACGCCCAACCGGCCGCTGCCGTGATCGGCACGGCTGGCTGATCTGATAAAGACACTGCAGGAGACAACGATGTACACGTTCCAACGCCAGCGCGCCCTGCGCCTGCCTCACTGGCTGCGCGCCTTTGCGCTCGGCTCTGTCGTCACGGTGGCGGCCCTGACCGTGAGCGCCGCCGCATACGCCGCGCCACAGGAGTGGCCGCAACGCCCGGTATCGGTGGTGGTGCCGTTCCCGCCGGGCGGCTCCAGCGACGCCATCGCGCGCATGCTGACCGTGCCGCTCAATGAAAAGCTGGGCCAGCCCTTCGTCATCGACAACCGCCCCGGCGCGACCGGCGCCATCGGCGCCACCTTTGTCAAGCGCGCGCCGGCGGACGGCTACACCATGATGGTGGCGTCGATCGGCGTGTATGCTGTGAACCCGTTCCTGCAGAAGAACCTGACCTATGACCCGGCCAAGGACTTCGACCTGCTGACCGTGGCGGTGCGCGCGCCCAACGTGCTGGTGGCCAATCCGCAGTTCCCGGCCAATACGCTGCAGGAACTGGTGGCCTACATGAAGAAGAATCCGGGCAAGGTCAGCTTTGCCTCGTCCGGCGCGGGCTCGTCCGACCACCTGACTGCTGCGCTGTTCTGGCAGAAGAGCGCCACCGACGGCCTGCACGTGCCCTACAAGGGCGGCGGCCCGGCCATCTCCGACCTGCTTGCCGGCCAGGTCGACGTGTCGTTCCAGAACGTCAACGCCGTGCTGCAGCACATCCGCACCGGCAAGCTCAAGGCCATGGCGGTGACCTCCGACAAGCGCTCGCCGGTGCTGCCCAATGTGCCGACCATGGCCGAGGCCGGCGTTAAGGACGTCGAGGTGTACTCGTGGCAGGGCGTTGCTGCGCCGCGCGGCCTGCCGCCCGAGGTGAAGAGCCGCCTGCATGGCGCGCTGGTGTCGTCGCTGAACGACCCGAAGATGCGCCAGAAGCTGTCCGAGAGCGGCTTCGAGGTGGTGGCCAACACGCCCGAGCAGTTCAACCAGTTCGAGGCGCAGGAACTGCTGCGCTGGAAGACCGTGATCGAGAAGGGCAAGATCGCGCTGGACTGAAGCCATCGCACTGAACCCCAGACACTGCAGCACAGAACGCGCCGGGCATGCACGCATAGCGTGCCGCGCCGGCGCTCGCGTCATCGACAGGAGACAACAGCATGACCCAGGGACGCCGCACCTTCCTCAAGCAATCCTCCGCACTGGCCGCCGGCCTGGCAGCCGGTCCGCTCGCGGGCCTGTCCTCGGCGGCGCACGCCGGACCGGACTGGCCCACCCGCCCGATCCGCCTGGTGGTGCCGTACACCGCCGGTGGCTCGTCAGACATCATCGCGCGCCTGATCAGCAAGCAGCTGGGCGAGGCGCTGGGCCAGTCAGTGGTGGTGGACAACCGCCCCGGTGCCAACGGCAACGTCGGCGCGGCACTGGTCGCGCAGGCCACCGACAACCACACGCTGATGCTGTGCGATATCGGCGCGCTGGCGATCAGCCCGTCGGTCTATACCAAGCTGACCTTCAATATCGCCAAGGACCTCAAGCCGGTGTCGATGCTGGCCTACTCGCCGCACCTGCTGGTGGTGCATCCGTCGGTGCAGGCGGCCAGCGTGAAGGAACTGGTGGCGCTGTCGCAGCGCAGCCAGCTCAACTTCGCCGTGACCGCCATCGGCAGCGCGCCGCACCTGGCCGGCGTGGCGGTGGAGCAGGCCACCGGCGCCAAGTGGCAATACGTACCCTACAAGGGCGGCTCGCAGGCCATTGCCGATACCGTGGGCGGCAGCGCCCAGGTGCTGATGAACGGTATGCTGGCCACGCTGCCGCACGTGCAGTCGGGCAAGCTCAAGCTGATCGCCCAGTCCAAGCGCACGCGCATGCCGCTGCTGCAGAACGTGCCGACCATCGCCGAGCAGGGCGTGCCGAATTTTGAATCCGGGACGTGGCAGGGCGTGATGGCTCCGGCCAGCATGCCCGATGCGATGGTGGCGCGCCTCAGCGGCGAGCTGATCCGCATCATCCGCGCGCCGGATCTGCGCGCGCAGCTGGTGGCCCAGGGGGCGGAGGTGGTGACGATGACGCCCGGGGAGACCGGGAAGTTCTTTGTTGCCGAGCAGGCGCGATGGGCGGGGGTGGTGAAGCAGGCGGGGATCAAGCTGGAGGCTTGATCTGGGCTCGCGGGCCGTAGCTGGTTCTTCGCAGATTTGCGGGGTGTTTTTGTTGTTGCCAAGGGCGACAACCGACCGCATGGCAGCAAGCCAAAGCAGGGCTTCCCAAATCTAGCGAAGACCCCCCAATAAGAAAAAAGCCCCGCGCACTGCGGGGCCTGCGCGATCAACCCTTCACCGCTTCCGGCAACAACGCCTGCGGCAGGTTCTGATAACAAACCGGCCGCAAGAACCGGTCAATCGCTGTCGCTCCCACTGAAGTCGAACGCGCATCCGAAGTCGCCGGGAACGGCCCGCCATGCACCATCGCATAGGCAACCTCGACCCCAGTCGGGTAGCCATTGCACAGCACCCGCCCGGCCTTGCGTTCCAGCACCGGCAGCAGGCGCCGCGCGGCCGCGTGGTCGGCATCGTCGAGCTGCATCGTCGCCGTCAGCTGGCCTTCAAGCTGTCGCGCCACCGCCAGCATCTCTTCGAGATCGCGGCATACCACCAGCACCGTCGACGGCCCGAACACCTCGGCCTGCATCCGGTGATCCGCCATGAACTGCGCCGCGGTGGTCTCGAACATTACTGGCCGCGCCTGGTTGGCCCCGTTGCCGTCGACGCCATCGCCAATGCGTTGCAGGCCGTCGAGCGACGACAGCTGCGCCACGCCTTGCTCAAAGGCGGCATGGATGCCGGGCGTCAGCATGGTCGCCGCCGGCTTGCCTTGCAGCGCGCCGAGCGCCGCGGCGCGGAACTTGTCGAGCGCGGGGCCTTCAATGCCGATCACCAGCCCGGGGTTGGTACAGAACTGGCCGACGCCCATCACCAGCGAATCCACCAGCTGGCGGCCGATGTCCTCGCCGGGCGCATCGAGCGCCGCGGGCAGCAGGAACACCGGATTGATGCTGCTCATCTCCGCATACACCGGGATCGGCTGCGGGCGGCGCTGGGCGGCCTGCATCAGCGCCAGGCCGCCGGCGCGCGAGCCGGTGAAGCCCACCGCCTGGATTGCCGGATGCGTGACCAGTGCCGTGCCGATGGCATTGCCCGCCCCGACCAGCAGCGAGAACACGCCTTCGGGCAGGCCCGCGTCCTGCACGGCCTGCTGGATCACGCGCCCCACCAGTTCCGACGTGCCCAGGTGCGCCGGGTGCGCCTTGACCACGACCGGGCAGCCCGCGGCCAGCGCCGAGGCAGTGTCGCCGCCGGCCACGGAGAACGCCAGTGGGAAGTTGCTGGCGCCGAACACTGCTACCGGACCGATGGCGATGCGCTGCATGCGCAGGTCCGGGCGCGGCGGGTTGCGCTCGGGCAGTGCGGGGTCGAAGGTGGCCTGCTGCCAGCGGCCTTCGCGCAGCACGGTGGCGAACAGGCGCAGCTGGCCGGCGGTGCGGCCGCGCTCGCCCTGCAGGCGCGCGACCGGCAGCGCGCTTTCCAGGTGGGCGCGTTCGATCAGCGTGTCGCCGAGCGCCTCGATGCCGGTGGCGATGGCTTCGAGCAAGGCCGCGCGCTGCTCTGGCGTGGTGTTGCGGTAGGTGTCGAAAGCGGCTTCGGCCAGCGCACAGGCGCGCTCGACCTCGGCCTGGCCGCCGCCATGGAAGTCAGGGCCCAGGGCTTCGCCGGTGGCGGGATTGATGGCCTGCAGCAGGGCTTCGGTGCCGCGCACGGCTTGCGCGCCGATCAGCATGTCGCCGGTGATGTGCATGGAAGGATTCCTTGTCAGCGTTTGGAACGGGAACGCCGGCCGGAGGGCAAGTGCCCCGCGGCCGGCCTGTCGATATGCAATGCGAGGGCGGCTTGCTTGCCGCTTACTGCGGGCCGAGCTTGTTGATCAGCGCGCCCAGCATCTCCATCTCCTCGCCGGTCAGGTCGGTCAGCGGCGAGCGCACCGGGCCGCCGTCGTGGCCGACCAGTCGGGCGCCGGCCTTGACGATGCTCACGGCATAGCCGGCCTTGCGGTTGCGGATGGCCAGGTAGGGCAGGAAGAAGTTGTCGAGCAGGCGGCCCACGGTGTCGTGGTCATCCGCGGCGATGGCGCGGTAGAAGTCCATCGCGGTCTCGGGGATGAAGTTGAACACTGCCGACGAATACACCGGCACGCCCAGCGCCTTGTAGGCCGCGGCATAGACCTCGGCCGTGGGCAGGCCGCCGAGGTAGGAGAAGCGGTCGCCCAGCTTGCGGCGGATGCTGACCATGGCCTCGATGTCGCCCACGCCGTCCTTGAAGCCGACCAGGTTGGGGCAGCGCTCGGCCAGGCGCGCGAGTTGCGTCGCATCCAGCTTCGAGTTGGCGCGGTTGTAGACGATCACGCCGATATCCACCGACTTGCAGACCTGCTCCACGTGGGCGGCGATGCCGTCCTGGCTGGCTTCGGTCAGGTAGTGCGGCAGCAACAGCAAGCCGGCCGCGCCCAGGCGCTGGGCTTCCTGCGCGTAGGCGATGGCGGTGCGGGTCGGGCCGCCGGCGCCGGCCAGGATCGGCACCTTGCCGGCGCAGGTGCGCACGGCGGTGTCGACCACGGCCGAGTAGTCCTGCGGTGTCAGCGAGAAGAACTCGCCGGTGCCGCCCGCAGCGAACAGAGCGGTGGCGCCGTAGGGGGCCAGCCACTCCAGCCGCGCGGCGTAGGACTGCGGCGCGAAGTCGCCCTGGGCGTCGAAGTCGGTGATGGGGAAGGACAGCAGGCCTTCGGAGATGATTTGCTTGAGTTCGTTGGGTGCGAGCATTGCGGCAATCCTGAGCGGGCCAGTGGCCCCGGGTGGCAGTGGCGGCTGACTGCGGCGGTGCAGATCATCCGAGTTATCAGTCATCGTATGACAAGGCTCTGGCGAAGGCAATAGGGCTTGTGATCATTCGGGGTTAACCGGATGCGGCCGGCGTTTTCGCTGGAAAGCCCTGCCGGCGAGCAAAAAGGGACAGAAACATGCCGTCTGGGGCACTTCAAGCATGGAGGGCGGCCGTCCTACCGTGGGTGAGCTCCGGTGGGGCAGCCGTGTAATGTTGTAGGACAACGTAAGTCGGAGTGGTTTCTGCCAGCGCGCCTGCCACTCAGGAAATTTGAAACACCCATGCAAAGCTGCCGGTGCACGGGCCCCCGGCGACTGGCACACTGGCATCCTGGACTGACGGGGAGAACATGGTGGGAGAGTTACAGGCCTTGCTGGAAAACCACGGGCTGATGCTGGTGTTCCTGAACGTGCTGGTCGAGCAGGCCGGGCTGCCGGTGCCGGCCTACCCGATGCTGTTCGTCGCCGGCGCGCTGGGCATGCAGGAGACCGGGCCGTCGATCGGCGCGGTGCTGGCTGCGGTGATCTTTGCCTGCCTGATTGCCGATACCGGCTGGTACTTCGCCGGGCGCCGGCTGGGGCAGCCGATGCTGCGCACGATCTGCCGGGTATCGATTTCGCAGGACTCGTGCATCCGCCAGACCCAGTCGCTCTACCTGCGCGTGGGGCCGCGCTCGCTGGTGATCGCCAAGCTGCTGCCCGGTGCCGGGGCCTTGTCCACCGCGATGGCGGGCATGACCGGCACGCCGTTGCCGGTGTTCCTGTTCTATGACGCCATCGGCGCGCTGGTCTGGGCTGGCAGCGCCTTGCTGATCGGCGTGGTGTTCAGTGATTTTATCGATGCCATCCTGGAGGCGTTTAGCGCCTACGGGCATATGGCCGTGGTGGGGCTGTTGGTGGCGTTCGCGCTGTTCCTGGCGTGGCGCTGGTGGCGCCGCTTCCGGCTGCTGCGCCGCACGCGGCGCGTGCCGCGCATGACGGTGGATGAGCTGGAAGCGCGCCGGCTCGCCGGCAGCCTGCCGGTGGTGATCGACGTGCGCGCCCACGGGGACACGCCGATGGAGCGCATCCCCGGCTCGGTGGTGCTCGACATGCAGGGCGCGCTGGACAGCCTGGACGCGTTAGGCGTGCCGCACGCCGGGGCCGACATCGTGGTCTATTGCGCCTGCCCCAATGAACTGTCCGCCGCGCTGCTGGCCGAGCGCCTGCGCGTGGCCGGCTACCCGAAGACCTGGGCGCTGGCCGGCGGCTTCGACGAATGGAAGCGGCGCCACGGCGGCACCGCCCCGACCGAGGCGGCCAACCAGCCAGGGCCGGCCGAAGCCGCCTGAACCTGCCAGGCCGCCGGCGCTGCGCTCAGCGCTTGCCCGCGGTCTGGAATACCGACAGGTCCGGGTAGACCGCGCGGATCTTCTCCCATTCGGCGGCATTGAAGAACTGACACTTGCCGGCGCCGAAGCGCTTGGACACCTCCACGCAGAAGCGCACGGCTTCAGCGATGTCGATCTCATGGTTGGCCGAGGTCGCGCTGCCCGACACCACCGACCGCGCCGTCACCGCCACGCCGACCACCGGCGCCTGGGTGGCCACGTGCGGCTGCATGATGCTGTTGAAGTGGTACAGGCCGTTGTGGTACGGCGTGATGTCCTGCTGCGAGATCGGGAAGGTCACCGCCGGGCAGCCGGTGGTGGACTCCATGGTCGCCACCAGGTCCGGCGCCACGCGCAGGATGTAGCCCTGCATCGCCGTCGGCGAAATCGCAAAGCCGCGGTGCTTGATGATGCTGTTGCCCTTGGAGGCATCGATCGACAGGATCGCGTCCATCTCCGGCAGCACCTGGTAGTCGTTCATGGTGTCGGACGAGACCGGCATGCCCATGAACGGCACCGGGTCGTGCGGCTGCATCGAGACATTGGTCGACAGGTGCGTGGTCACGATCACGTCGCCCGCCAGGTGGTCGCCGCGCGCCTTCATCTGCGCCAGCTTGAGCGCCACCGCCAGGCAGCCGATCGGGCCGTCGGCGTCAGACACCAGCCCCACCAGTTCCGGGCGCGCGCCAATCGCGCCGTTGCGGCCGATCACGCCCAGCGTCGGCGCACTGCCGCCGCCACGCTTGCCCGTGGTGCCGGGGATCACGATGGTGATGAAGTCGGTGGTGTTGGCCGTGTTCTCGGGCGGGGCGTTGTGGATCGTGGTCACTTCCACGCTCACGCCGGCGCCGGCATAGGGCGCGAACAGTTCGCTGACGACCGCACCGTTGGCGTGCGGGCTGTCCAGGGCTTCATGAATGACCAGCGTCTGCTGCAGGGCCATGGCTTTCTCCAAAGGATGTGCCATGCCCGCTCGGCGCGGGCATGGCGTCTACGAAAAGTCAGAACTGGTGACGCAGGCCGGCCATGACCGTGGTCTGGTTGTCGCGCCCGTCCAGCGGCTTGCCGCTGCCGCCGGTCCAGTTGGTGGTGTTGTTGCCGAACAGGCCCGACCAGCCGCCGCGCACCCAGTCATAGGCCACCGCCAGGTAGGCATCGGTGCGCTTGCTGAAGGCATAGCCGGCCACGCCGTATGCCGTGGTGCGGTTGCCGCTGAAGTTGTCGGCGCGGGTGCGGTTGTGCATCATGCTGGCGGTCAGCGTGACGTTGCCCGTGACGGCGTAGTTGGCGCCCAGCGTGAAGAAGTCGTCGCGCCGGCTGCTGCCGAAGACCGAGTTGATGGCGGCGCGGTTGGTGGCCGTGGCGGCGGTCGACATGCTGGTGATGGTGGCCGTGTCGGTGCCGCCCTTCGATGAATCGAAGGCGGCGTCGCGGTCGCTGTAGATGTAGTTGGCAAACAGGTTGGCGCGTCCGACCGCGGCCTTCAGGCCGGCCATGTAGATGCGCGCGGCGCGGCTCTGGCTGTCGCGGGTCTGCTGGAAGTCGCCGATGGCGGTGATCGGGCCGGCGGCGTACTTCAGGCCCAGCGACATCGACGAGGTCGCCTTGCTGTTGCCCGGGGTTTCGCCCAGCGCGTATTCGGCGATGACGGACACCGGGCCGAAGTTGCCGGTATAGCTGACGGCATTGTCATAGCGCTGGCCGGTCAGGTAAACCATCCAGGAGTTCGACGGCGCCGCGCCCACGCCGAGCGGATCGACGTAGTACAGCATGGTGTTGGCCGTGGTGTACTGCCGGCCCAGTGCCAGATCGCCCCACTGGTTGCCGATCTTCACGTAGGCCTGGCGCCCGAACAGCTGGCCCTGCTGGTCCAGCCTGCCGGTGTCGGCCAGGAAGCCGTTTTCCAGCACGAAGCCGGCTTTCACGCCGCCGCCCAGGTCCTCGGTGCCCTTCAGGCCGAAGCGGCTGCCCGACAGGAAGCCTTCGCCGCCCTGCTGCAGCCCGATCTGGGCATCGCCCGCCGGGTTCGAATGGGTCTGGTAGGTCAGCGCGGTGTCGATCACGCCGTACAGCGTCACCCCGGACCGCGCCATCGCGGCGGCCGGCAGGCCCAGCAGCAACGGCAGTGCCAGGCGGGCGGCGTGGCGAATAGTGTGGCTCATGTTGTTTTCTCCTCCAAAAGGCAAAAGGGAGCCCGCGCGGGCGGCACTGCGCGGCCCGCGGGGCGGTTTTCTCTTTGTTGTGCCCGGGACCGGCCCGGGTCAGTGCGTCAGCGGCTCAGGGCAGTGCCGCCGGCTCAGGCAGCAAATCCCGGCCAGTCCTGCATCCCGGCCGGACCGGTGATCTGCGACAGCGGGAAGATCTCGCCCTCGCGAATCGTTTCGACCTTGCCTTCGGCCGGAAACCACAGCGCATGGCGCTCGCCCAGCACGGTGCCGCGGGTGCCGTCCGAGAACAGCGCCGAACCCTCCGGCAGCGCAAACACCTGCTCCGGCGCGTTGATGTGCAGGAACTCGGCCAGGCGCTCTTCGCGGCTTTCGCCGTTGTGGCCGGCGGGCTTGCCGCTGATGAAGTGCGGGTTGATCTGGAACGGCACCAG
This sequence comes from Cupriavidus sp. GW823-FHT07B10, assembly GCF_058794355.1. NCBI lineage: Bacteria > Pseudomonadati > Pseudomonadota > Betaproteobacteria > Burkholderiales > Burkholderiaceae > Cupriavidus > Cupriavidus sp. GW823-FHT07B10. Next base: position 272,772 of record NZ_JBXAGS010000003.1, on the reverse strand, counting down.
CCCCAGCGCGCGCAGCGACGGCGGCTGCACGATGGGCATGTCGTTGGTGGTGCGGATGGTCGGGCAGGCGACGTTGCTGCCGGCGCTCCAGCCCACGTATGGCGTGCCCGCGCGCACCCTGGCGCGGATTGCGTCGACGATGCCGGCGTCGTACATGCGCTTGAGCAGCGCAAAGGTGTTGCCGCCGCCCACCGCGATGGCCTCGGCCTGCTCCACGGCGCGCAGCGGATCGGCGCTGTGGTGGATCGATTCGAGCGCGTAGCCCAGCGTCTCGAACACCGGCTTGACCATGCCTTCATAGGTGTCGAAGCTGAAGGTCACGCCGGCGAACGGCACGAACAGCACCTTGCGCGGCTCGCGCCTGAGCAGCGTGTGGATCTGCTCGCCGGCGTGCTCGAGGTAGCCGAGGTTGTCCTTGCGCGAGCTGCTCATCAGGAGGATGCGTTGGGTCATGTCTTGGTTTCCGTCAGGAGAGAGTCTGGTGAAGTTCAATGCGCGATCAGGCGATCGCGGCGCGGATCAGCGCGGCGACGCGGTCGATCTCTTCATGAGTGTTGAAGTAGTGCAGCGAGACGCGCGCCATGGTGGACACGCCATAGCGCGCCAGGATGGCGTCGGCCATGAAGTTGCCGGCCTCGATGATGCATTGCTGCGTTTCCAGCGCGGCGACGATGCGCGCCGGGTCCACGCCGCGCACATTGAACGGCACGATGCCGATGCGGTTGGCCACGTCGGCCGGGCCGTACAGCTCGAAGCCGGGGGTCGACGAGAACTTCGCCACCGCGTACTCGGTCAGGTCGCGCACACGCGCTTCGATGGCGTCAATGCCGATGGCGGCGGCGTAATCGATGGCGGTGCCCATGCCGAGGATCGCCGGCACGATCGGGCAGCCAGCCTCGAAGCGCCTGGCGCCAGCGACAAGGGACAGCGCGCCCGTGGCACGGTCATAGGCGCCGTTCCACCAGCCCACCAGCGCGGGCTCGACCTGCTCGATCAGCGCGCGGCGCACATACAGGAAGCCCGAGCCCTCGGTCGCGCGCAGCGCCTTGCGGCCGCAGCCTGCCAGGAAATCGCAGTCCAGCTCGGCCACGTCCGAGCGCAGCATGCCCACGCTCTGTGCCGCATTGACCAGCGACAGCACGCCATGGCGGCGCGCCAGCGCGCAGATCTGCGCGGCCGGCTGCACCGCACCCGTCGAATTGGGCAGGTGCGAGAAGGTGAGCAGGCGCGTGCGCGAGGTCACGGCGGCCTCGAACGCCGCGGGCGACAGCAGTCCTTCGGCATTGGCCGCGACCATCTTCACGACGATGCCGTGCGATTGCTCCAGCCGGCGCCAGGGCAGCAGGTTGCTCAGCATCTCGGTGTCAGCCACCAGCACTTCGTCACCGGCCTTCCAGGCGATGCCGCGCGCGACGATCGAGATGCTCTCGGTGGCGTTCTTGGTGAAGGCGACTTCGTCGGCGGCGCAGTTGAGCAGTCCGGCCAGCTTGCCGCGCACCGCTTCCACGCGCGCATAGGTCTCTTTGCGGAAGGCCGGCAGGTAGATGCCGACGTGGCCGGTATCGAGCAGGTAGCTGCGCACGGTATCGAGCACCGCGTCGGGCGGCAACGAGGCCGCGGCGGTGTCGAGATAGATGGTGGAGGCCGTCAGCGGGGTGTCGGCGCGGATCGCCTGGATGGCTTGGATATCCATGGAACGTCTCGGGTAATGACAGGCGGGACGCGGCGACCGCGCCCCGAGGTAAGACTCAGTTGCGCACTTACTTGCGCAGCTTGGTGACGGAGCCGAAGAAGCTGAACAGGGCGTCGCCGGCAATCACGCCGCCGGCGAAGGCGCTCATCTCGGCCACGTGCTTGTCGCCGCGCAGGCGCTGCAGCACGAAGCGGATCGCGAGGCCTGCCAGCACGGCCCAGCCGGCCAGCGGCGAGGCAATCAGCATGCCGGTGGAGAGCAGGATGCCAAGCTGGCGCCTGGAGCCGCCGATCAGCTGCAGCAGCGCGCCGGGGATGGCCCAGATCACCAGGTTGCGGGCAATCTCCGCCGACGAGCCCGCCTTGATCGAGGCCGCGTAGACGCGGTCCACCGGCGGGATCATGTTCTGCGCGAAGAAGGTGCCGTGGAACACCAGCACTACCATCGCGGCCACGGCAAAGCCGATCATCGCGGCCAGGAACTGCTGCTTGCGCCCGGCCAGCTCGGCCTCCATGTCGCGGCCTTCGCCGCGCAGCAGGTAGCCGGTCTTGAGGTCGTAGCCCATGTCGGCAAAGGCCGGGCCGGTGGCGGCGGAGAAACCCACCAGCACCGCCAGCGCCGTCGGCGGGAAGCCGATCAGGATGCCGATGGTCAGCGTGATCAGCGCTACCGCGAAGGCCGGGAACCAGCCCGAATGCATCGCCGCGATGCCGACGATCAGCTCATGCACATAGGCGGCAAAGGCGGCATAGAGCACGAACACCACCAGCATGCCCAGCGACATGTCCGAGACATGGCCGGCCAGCACCGAGATCAGCAGCGCAATCGCCAGGTAGATCACGAAGCCGCCCGACAGGATGCGGCTGGCGCGCGAGGCCGGAACTTCGATGGTGCGCGCGTCAGCGGCCGGGGCATGGCGCGCGCGGCGGATCTCATTGGCGACCTGGAACAGCGCGACGATGCCCGCGCCGATCATCAGCCCGTGCGGGATATAGGCCTTGGCGATGTCAATGCCGGTCAGCGCCACCGAATAGCCGCGCACCAGCAGGCCAATGCCGAACATGGTCAGTGCCGCCAGGTTGCCCAGGAAGGCCGCGCCGAACGCGGACATCGGCACGCCCAGCCAGGCGCCGCCCACGCCCACGGCAATGCCCAGCCCCAGGAACGCGGCCTTGCGCCCGCCGCGGTCGCCGGCCCAGATGGCCTCGGCCGTGGCGATGCCGGCCGGCCAGGTGCCGGTGGCGGGAAAGATCCTGCTGCCGAACAGGAAGTACAGCATGGCGCCGTCAACGAACATGGCGATCACCGCGCCGATCAGCATCGGCGTGGCCAGTTCCGGCATGCCCATCGCGTATGGCACGCCGATCGGGATCATCAGCGAGTTGGCGGCGCCGAAGGTGGCCGACGAGATTGCCGTCTGCACCAGGTTCTGCCGCTCCAGCACGCGGAAGCGCCGCGTGATCTCGAGCGGGATGCGCGAGAACACGATCGCGATCAGCGCGCCGATGATCGAGGTGTTGGCCGAGATCCCCAGCGACACGATCAGCTGCATCCCGATCATGGCGCCGAACACCGACAGCCCCACGGAGACCAGCAGCAGCAAGGGCTCCATGAAGCGTGTCCGTGTTGCAGGCTGCGCCGCCATCGGCGCGTTCAGTTGTGTTGGCATGGTCATTTGTCCACTGCTCCCCGTAGTGTTGTCTGGTTTTGTCTGTTGTGTGTGATGCCTTGCGCGCGCTCAGCGCATGAAACCCGCCACCGGGCCGATGGTGTTGCGCGCGGTGCGCAGCGCCTCCAGCAAGCGCGGCACAGCCTCAGGCGTCAGGCGCTGCAGCGGGCCGGCGATGGCCAGCGATCCCACCACTGCCCGGGTGTCGCGGTGGCGCAGCGGCAGCGCCAGCCCGGCCACCGTGGCGGCGGATTCCTCGCAGGTGTAGGCCCAGCCGTCGGCGCGGATCTGCGCCAGCCATGCTTCCGGCTCGGGCGCGTCGCCCGTTACCTGGCGCCGGAACGCTTCCGGCTGGAATGCCAGGATGGCCTTGGCGTGCGCGCCCGCGTCCAGCGAGAAGCGCTGGCCCACTTCGATCGAAAAGCGCAGCTGGTGCTGGCTCTGGGCGATATCCGTGCACAAGCCCTCGCCACCGTCCAGCCACGACAGGAACACGGTCTCGCCGCATTCGCGCGCCAGCGCTTCCAGCGCCGGTTGCACCACCTCGGCCGGCGAAAACGTCTTGCGCATCACTTGTCCCAGCTCGAACCAGCGCAACCCCAGGCCGTAGCGGCCAAGCGCGTCCTGCACCACGGCGTGGTGCACGCCGCTGTAGCGCGCCAGTTCGCGCACGCCCCAGCTGGGCTGGCGGGCGGTGAAGTGGGTCAACAGCGCCAGGGCGCCGTCCAGGGTCTTGAGCATGGCGGGTGGTTGCGTCGACTGTTTGTGTCTCTATATAAGAGACAACGTCTCTGATACAGAGAAATGCTAGGCTTGGGCCCGGCTCTCAACAATCAGGGTTAACGCGGGGCCGGCTGGCCGCGCCGGGCGAATGACGGCGGCGGCAACGGCGGAGCGCCGCCGCCTATACTTGGCGCAGACCGACTGTTACCGGGAGGACGCGCATGGCCGCGGAACACCACGGAACCGGCGGATCCGGCGACGAGGCCACCCGCATCGCCCAGCGCCGCCGCCAGCTCGGCATTGCGCCGCGCGCCGGCGATGGCCAGCGCAACTGGGCCCTGGCGCTGTCCGGCGGCGGCATCCGCAGCGCCACCTTCTGCCTGGGCGTGATGCAGGCGATGGCGGGCACCGCGATGCCCGCCAAGGCGGCAGCGCCGGCCCCCGCGGCGGAAGCCGCGACGCCGGCGGCCGCCGCCGCGGCGCAGACCGTGCCGGGCCTGGCCTCGCTGCTGGCGCAGTTCGACTACCTCTCCACCGTCAGCGGCGGCGGCTACCTCGGCGCCTTCTTCGTCAGCCTGTTCGTGCCCGGCCGCCTGCGTCGGGGCGCGGGCCCGGTCCAGGCCGCCACCGACGCCTATCACACGCTGCAATGCGAGCCGCCGGGGCGCATCCATACCTCGGTGTCCTATGCCGCGGACCCCGGCCGCGGCGCGGTCGCATGGCTGCGCGAGAACGGCCGCTACCTGTCGCCCACCGGTGCCGGCGACAACCTCTATGCCGCCGCGCTGGTGGTGCGCAACTGGCTGGCCATGCATTTCGTGATCGGCAGCGCGCTGCTGGTGCTGCTGGCTGTGCTGGCGCTCGGGCAACACATCGCGGTGGGGGTTTCCTACGGATTGGGGCGCTATGAGATGGACCTGCTGCACGACGCGCGCCAGGCCTTCAACCAGGGCGAATGCGCGATCTGGTGGAGCACGCTGCTGTGGCTGCCGCTGGCCACCGCGCTGGCTGGCGCGGTGCCGCCCGGGCTGGCCTACTGGCTGATCTACCCGCGCGCCAACGATCCGCAGGCGACGGCCCGCTTCCTGAGCCCCGCGCCGCTGCTCGCCACGCTGCTGGGCCTGATGCTGCTGGCCGCGGCGCGCTGGTCGGAATGGCTCGGTCCGGGGCTGGTCATCGGCAAGCTCTTTGCCGCGCTGGGCGTGCTGACGCTGCTAGGTGTGCTGTGGTGCCTGGCGCTGCTGCAGGGCGAGCCGCGCACCGTGGCCGCCTACCGCGTGCGCGCCACGCGCGCACTGCGTGGCGCGCTGACGCTGACCCTGTGGCTGGCGGCGCTGGGCATTGCCGACACCATCGCACGCACCGCTTACCTGTTTGCCCACCAGGCCCACCACCAGTGGGGCGCGGCGCTGCCCGCAACCGTGCTGGGCGTGCTGGTCTGGCTGGTGCGCTACGGTTCGCGCTGGCGCGACGCCGGCCGCCAGGGCAGCACCGACACGCCATGGCGCGCGCTGTGTGCCCGGCTGCCGGTATCGCTGCTGGCGGGCGCGGTGGCGGCGGTGCTGGCCCTGCTGCTGTTCGTGCTGTGGTCGTGGCTGGTGCTGTGGGTGCGCTGGGACGGGCGCGAGCCGGTCGACTGGCTGGTGTTCGGCAACGCCTATACCGGCCCGGCGCTGGCCACGTTCACTGTGGTGAGCCTGGTGCTGGCGCTGGTGGCCGGGCGCTTCTCCGGCTTCCTGAACCTGTCGACGCTGCAGCCGTTCTACGCGGCGCGGCTCGCGCGCGCGTTCCTGGGCGCATCCAACGGGGAGCGCTTCGCGGCTCCCGACCCGAGTGCCGGCCGCGACGGCAGCCAGCGCGCCCGCTTCAGCGTGGCCGAGCCCGTGCCCGGCGACCAGCTCAGCCTGAACACCTACTACGATCCGCGCGTGCTGGCGCCGCTGCACCTGATCAACGTCACGCTGAATCTCACCGTCGACCCGGCCGAGCAACTGGTGCAGCGCGACCGCAAGGGCAAGCCGCTGTGCCTGGCGCCCGGCCCCTGCGTGGTGCTGTCCGGCGTGGCGGCGGCGATCCCGCCGGACGCCTACGCGCGCTTTACCATCGACGGCCGGGGTTGCTGCCCCGACGTTTCATGGCCGTCGTCGGGCAAACTGGCCGAATCGCGCACGGTGGGAGATTGGATGGCGATCTCGGGCGCGGCCGTCTCCACCAGGCTGGGGCGCGCGACCACGCTGGGCACATCCATGCTGCTTGGCCTGGCGAACCTGCGTCTGGGCATATGGTGGCCGTCGTATCCGGCCAGCCACGCGCGCGAAGGCGGGCGCCGGGGCCGCGCGCGGCGCCATCCGGAACGCGCTGCGCATCCATGGCTGGCCGCGGGCATCGCGCTTTTCCGCACGCAGTACTACCTGGGCTGCGAACTGAGCGCGCGCTTCCACGGCACGCGGCGCGGCTGGCAGTACCTGTCCGATGGCGGGCATTTCGACAACACCGGCGTGTACGAGCTGCTGCGCCCGGGCCGCGATGTCTCGCTGATCGTGCTGTGTGATTGCGGGGGCGACCCCGACTACCGCTTCGGCGACCTGGCCAACCTGATCCGGCTGGTGCGCATCGACCACGGGCTGGAGATCGTGGTCGATACCGAGGCTGCCACCACGCACCCGGTGCTGAGCCGTGTCTTCGGCGTGCCGGATGATTTCCTGCCGGGCGCGCCGACCGGCGACAAATGCGCGGTGCTGCTCAACGTCTTTCGCACCGGCCCGGAGTGCGGGGCGCCACGCGCACGCACCTGCCGCATCGTGCTGCTCAAGCCGCGGCTGGTGTCATGGGCGCCGGCCGACGTGCGCCACTACGGCGCGACCCATCCCGCGTTTCCGCAGGAGGCCACCGGCGACCAGTTCTTCGATGAGGCGCAATGGGAGAGCTATCGCGCGCTGGGCCATGCGATCGGCCAGCGCGTGCTGGGCGGGGCCGTGGGCAAGGCCCTGCTGGTGTGAAGAGACAGCGCGTCAGCGCACGAAGCCGATGACGTCTTCCAGCCGGCCGCTGGCATCGCGCAGCGCCTCCAGCAGGCGCGGTACCGCGGCTTGGTCCAGCCGCTGCTGCGGCCCGGCGATGGCGACCGAGCCCACCACCGCGCTGCGGTCGCGCGACCACAGCGGCAACGCCAGGCCGGCCACGCTGGCGGCGGCTTCCTCGCGCGTATGGGCCCAGCCGCGCTCGCGCACCTCGGCCAGCTGCTGCTCGATGCGCTCGCGGTCCAGCGTCGTGTGGGGGGCGATGCGCGCCAGTCCCTGGCGGTAGACCTCATCGCGGAAGGCATCGTCCTGGAAGGCCAGCATCGCCTTGGCATGCGCGCCCGCATAGAGCGGGAAGCGCTCGCCCAGCTCGATCGAAAAGCGCAGCTGGTGCTGGCTCTGCACCAGTCCCACGCACAGGCCCTCATGGCCATCGAGCCACGACAGGAACACGGTCTCGCCGCTTTGCGCGGCGAGCTTTTCCAGCACCGGGCGCACGATCTCGTCGGGCGAGAAGCTCTTGCGCACCACCTGTCCCAGCTCGAACAACCGCAGTCCCAGCGAATACTTGCCGGTGGCCGCGTCCTGCACCAGGAAGCCATTGGCGGCAAACGTCGCCAGCACGCGGTGCACCACGGCGTAGTGCACGCCGCTGTGCTTGGCCAGCTCGCGCACGCCCCAGGTCGGCTGGCGCACGGTGAAGTGCGTCAGCAGGGCCAGCGCACCGTCCAGTGTCTTGAGTGTCATCGCTTGTTCCTTGGCATCGGGCTGCATGGTACGGGCAAGCGCGGCGCGACTCAATCCTTCCCGCGCCCCCGTGATACCCACGCCGCCCGAAGGGCCGCGATCAGGCCGCCAGCACGATCGCGCCATGGTCTCTAAGATAGCGGGCCATACGCATTGCCCGCGTGCGGCATCGGCCGCCCGCCATCCACCACATGAATCACGACTCTATTCCCAACGGCGCAGGCGTGGCCTGGTCCGTGCTGGACCTGGCCCCCATCCCTGAAGGCAGCGATGCCGGCCAGGCCATGCGCAACTCGCTCGACCTGGCCCGCCATGCCGAGCGGCTGGGCTACCACCGCTACTGGCTGGCCGAGCATCACAACATGCCCGGCATTGCCAGCGCCGCCACCGCCGTGCTGATCGGCTATGTCGCCAACGGCACCAGGACCATCCGCGTGGGCTCGGGCGGCGTGATGCTGCCCAACCATTCGCCGCTGGTGATCGCCGAGCAGTTCGGCACGCTGGCCTCGCTCTACCCGGGCCGCATCGACCTGGGCCTGGGCCGCGCGCCCGGCACCGACCAGGCCACCGCGCGCGCCTTGCGCCGCCACCTGTCGGCCGACAGCGCCGATACCTTCCCGCAGGACGTGGAAGAACTGCAGGCCTATTTCGACGACGTGCGCCCCGGCCAGCGCCTGCGCGCGGTGCCCGGCGCCGGGCTCAAGGTGCCCATCTGGCTGCTGGGTTCGAGCCTGTTCAGCGCGCAGCTGGCGGCGGCGATGGGCCTGCCGTTCGCCTTTGCCTCGCACTTTGCGCCGGGCTTCATGCGCCAGGCGGTGGACCTGTACCGGCGCACCTTCCGGCCCTCCGAAGCGCTGGACCGGCCCTATGTGATGCTGGGCCTGAACGTGTTCGCGGCCGAGACCGGCGACCAGGCGCGCCGCCTGTTCAGCTCGCTGCAGCAGCAGTTCCTGGCGCTGGTGCGCGGCACTCCGGGGCAGCTGCGCGCGCCGGTGGACGATATCGAAGCGCTGTGGACCGAGAGCGAGGCCGATCATATCCGCCGCTCGCTGGCGTGCTCGGTAGTGGGCGATCCCGACGCCGTGCGTGCCGGCATGCAGCGCTTTGTCGATGACCTGCGCCCGGATGAGCTGATGCTGACCGGGCAGATCCATGACCACCAGGCACGCCTGCGCTCGTTCGCCATCGCTGCCGATGCGGCGCGCAGCCTGAAGACCTCATCAGCGCTCTGAGCGCCTGCGATGCTCCGGTATGGCGTGCGCCGCACTTGCGGCGTGTGCCCGCCGGCGCGCCGCGAATCCTGTTTGCGCCCGGCCGATCCGCTCGGATACATTAGAAGGCCCGAGACCGAGAGAGGCGCGGCTCCCGCAGCACGCGCCCGACAGTTCGCACGATCCACCGCCCCATCCGAAACATGGGGCCGACGGCAGCGACGACAGGAGACAGCGATGGACCTGCGGCAACGCGAGCACATCGAGACGGTGGTCCAGGCCACCACATACCTTGCCCCGCCGGCCGTGCTTGCGGACCGGATCGCGCACGACGCCATCATCCAGAACTCATGGCGCCGCTGCGTGCACCAGTACGGCCTGGATCCGTCGCGCATGCAGGAGGCGCGCATCCTGCCACAGCCGCGCCTGCGCGAACACCAGGAACGCATCGACGACTTCGCGCGCATCGCGCGCCACGGCCTGCAGAGCCTGTATGGGCAAGTGGCGGGCCTGGGCTATGTGGTGCTGCTGACCGATGCGCAGGGCGTGACCGTCGACTATATCGGCGAGGCCCGCAGCGATGCCGCGCTGCGCCACGCGGGCCTGTACCTGGGCGCCGAGTGGAGCGAGAGCGGCGCCGGCACCTGCGCGGTCGGCACCGCCCTGGCCACGGGCCAGGCGCTGACGGTGCACCAGGCCGACCATTTCGACGCCACCCATATCCCGCTGACCTGCACCGCCGCGCCGCTGTTCGACACGCACGGCAACCTGCACGCCATCCTCGACATCTCCGCGCTGACCTCGCCGCAGGCCAAGGACAGCCAGGGGCTGGCGCTGCAGATGGTGCGCATCTACGCCGCGCATATCGAGAACGCCAACTTCCTGCGCGCGCACCGCCGCGACTGGATCCTGAAGCTGAACGTGGCGCCGGAGTTCGTCGACGTCAATCCCGAATATCTGCTGGCGCTGGACGAGGCGGGCCGCATCGTCGGCCATAACCACCGCGCCAGGCTGATGCTGGAAGGCGAGCTGGGTGGCGCACCGGGCGCCACCGTGCTGGGCCAGCGGTTCGAGACGCTGTTCGACGCGCGCCTGGAGGACCTGGGCCACTATGTCTATTCGCGCCCGAGCGAGCAGCGCCTGGTGGCGCTGACCCGCAGCGGCGGCCTGCTGTACCTGAGCGTGCTGCCGCCCGCGCTGCGCTGGCAGGCGCCGCCCGCCGAAACGCAGGTGGCGATGCCGGATGCCCTGGCGGCGCTGACCGGCGGCGATGCCGCGCTGCAGCTGCAGTTGCAGCGCGCGGCGCGCCTGGTCGATTCGCCGATCAACCTGCTGATCCACGGCGAGACCGGCAGCGGCAAGGAGTTCCTGGCCAAGGCGCTGCATCTTGCCAGCGCGCGCCGCGGCGGGCCGTTCGTAGCGGTGAACTGCGCGGCGATCCCTGAAACACTGATTGAAAGCGAATTGTTCGGGCACCTGCCCAACAGCTTCTCCGGCGCAGGCCCGCGCGGCAAGCGCGGCCTGATCCAGGAGGCCGACGGCGGCACGCTGTTCCTGGACGAGATCGGCGACATGCCGCGCGAGCTGCAGTCGCGGCTGCTGCGCGTGCTGGCCGAGGGCGAAGTGCTGCCTGTTGGCGCCGCGCGGCCGGTGCCGGTGCGGCTGCGGGTCATTTCCGCCACGCACCACAGCCTGGAGCAACTGGTGGCCGACGGGCGCTTCCGCGAGGACCTGTACTACCGCCTCAACGGCGCGCGCTTTACGCTGCCGCCGCTGCGTGCGCGTACCGACCTGGACTGGCTGGTCCGCAAGCTGCTGCAGGAAGGGAGCGCAGAGGGCGGCGAGATCACGCTGTCGCCCGCGGCACGCGAGCGGCTGCACCGCCACCGCTGGCCTGGCAACCTGCGCGAACTGCGCAACGTGCTGGAGTACGCGCGCGCGGTCTGCGCCGACGGCTATATCGATGTGCCGGACCTGCCTGACAGCCTGGCGGGACCCGCACCGTCCGCCGCCCTGCCGCAGCCAGGGCCCGCCCAGTCACCCGCTGCCGCACCGTTCGACCCGCACCAGTTGCCGCCGGAAGGCATGCTGCTGATGCAATACCTGCGCGCGTCCGGCTGGAACCTGAGCGCCGTGGCGCGGCAGATCGGCGTCAGCCGCATGACGCTGTACCGGCGCATGGAGCGCTACGGCATCCAGTCGCCCAACCGGCGCGACGGCGGCCCGGAGCCCACCGACGCATAAGCCGGCAGGCAGCACGGGGCGCACGCGCGCCGTCCTTGCGATACGGTTGTCCATCCCCTGTACACCTGCGCTGTGACACCTGTCACAGCGCAGCGTTGTTTTTGCCCTGCCGTCTCGGGGTAATCCCTCGGATCCGACCCGCTGATACCCCTGTTTCCGCTGTTTTCACTGCCTGCGCGCACTGGCACAGCCATTGCAAATACGCCTGGCAAGACAACGACAACAGGAGACAGGCAATGGGGCACGCAGCAGGCGCCAGCGCGCAGATCGCGCCAGTGGTCGGCATCATCGCCAACCCGATTTCCGCGCGCGACATCCGTCGTGTGATCGCCAACGCCAACAGCCTGCAGCTGGCCGACCGCGTCAATATCGTGCTGCGCCTGCTGGCCGCGCTGGCCTCCTGCGGCGTGGAGCGCGTGCTGATGATGCCCGACCGCGAAGGCCTGCGCGTCATGCTGGCGCGGCACCTGGCACGCCGGCAGGGGCCGGACTCGGGCCTGCCCGCGGTCGACTACCTCGACATGCCGGTCACCGCGCGCGTCGACGACACCCTGCGCGCCGCGCGCTGCATGGCCGATGCGGGCGTGGCCGCGATCATCGTGCTGGGCGGCGACGGCACCCACCGCGCGGTGGTGCGCGAGTGCGGCGCGGTGCCGATCGCGGGCCTGTCGACCGGCACCAACAATGCCTACCCCGAAATGCGCGAGCCCACCATCATCGGGCTGGCAACCGGCCTCTATGCCACGGGCCGCATTCCTCCTGCGCAGGCGCTGGCGTCGAACAAGCGGCTCGACATCGTCATCCGTGACGGCAACGGCGGCTTTCGCCGCGATATTGCGCTGGTGGATGCGGTGATCTCGCACGAGCACTTCATCGGCGCGCGCGCCCTGTGGAAGACCGACACGCTTGCCGCCGTCTACGTGTCCTTTGCCGACCCCGAGGCCATCGGCCTGTCATCCATCGCCGGGCTGCTGGAGCCGGTGGGCCGGCGTGAGGAGGGCGGCCTCGCGATCGAACTGGCCGCGCCCGGCGAAGGCGAATTCGACCTGTGCGCGCCGATCGCACCCGGCCTGATGTGCACCGTGCCGGTGGCCGGCTGGCAGCGGCTCGAACACGGCCGGCCCCATCGCGTGCGCCAGCGCAGCGGCATTGTCGCGCTGGACGGAGAGCGCGAGCTGGCCTTCGGCCCGGACGACGAAGTCACGGTCACCCTGCATGACCACGCCTTTCGCAGCATCGACGTCGCGGCCTGCATGCGCCATGCCGCGCGCCACCACCTGATGCGCAGCCTGCCGCAGCCCGCCGCGGTGGGATGACGCGCGGGCACCGCGTCCGCCCGCTTTTCCCCTTTCTTGAAGTGCAACACCTGAAAACGAAGGAGACAGACATGACAGCCAGAGCTTCTCAAGATTCCGCCGCGCTGCCGCTCGACAAGGAGACGTTGCTGACGGTGTACCGGAAGATGCGCACCATCCGCGATTTCGAAGAACGCCTGCACGTGGACTTCGGGCGCGGCGACATCCCGGGCTTCGTCCATCTATACGCGGGCGAGGAAGCCGCGGGCGTCGGCATTCTGCACCACCTGAACGATGGCGACCGCATCGCCAGCACACACCGCGGCCACGGCCATTGCATTGCCAAGGGCGTCGATCCGGTGGCGATGATGAAGGAGATCTACGGCAAGAAGGGCGGCTCGTGCAATGGCAAGGGTGGCTCGATGCATATCGCCGACCTGTCCAAGGGCATGATGGGCGCCAACGGCATCCTGGGCGCAGGCGCGCCGCTGATCTGCGGCGCCGCGCTGGCTGCCAAGTTCCGCGGCAAGGGCGAGGTCGGCATCACCTTCTGCGGCGACGGCGCCTCCAACCAGGGCACTTTCCTGGAAAGCCTGAACCTGGCCGCGGTCTGGAACCTGCCGGTGATCTTCGTGATCGAGAACAACGGCTATGCCGAATCGACCTCGCGCGATTACGGCACCGCGGTGGACAGCTACGTGGACCGCGCCGCCGGCTTCGGCATCCCGGGCGTGACGGTGGACGGCACCGATTTCTTCGCCGTCCATGAAGCGGCCGGCGAAGTGATCCGGCGCGCGCGCGAAGGCGGCGGGCCGTCGCTGCTCGAATGCAAGATGGTCCGCTTCTATGGCCACTTCGAGGGCGATGCGCAGACCTACCGCGCCGCCGGCGAACTCGACGACATCCGCGCCAACAAGGATTGCCTGAAGCTGTTTGGCCGCGCCGTGACCCAGGCGGGAGTGGTCGCTCGCGAAGAACTCGACACCATCGACCGCGAGGTCGCCGCGCTGATCGAGCATGCCGTGCAGGAAGCCAAGGCCGCGCCGCAGCCGGGTCCCGAAGACCTGCTCACCGACGTCTACGTCAGCTACTGATCCGCCACGCGCTAACCCAATATCAGGAGACAAACCATGGCTCGCAAACTGAGCATCAAGCTGGCGATCAACGAGGCGATCGACCAGGAAATGACCCGCGACCCCAGCGTCATCATGCTGGGCGAAGATATCGTCGGCGGCGCCGGCGCGGACGGCGAGAAGGACGCCTGGGGCGGCGTGCTGGGCGTGACCAAGGGCCTTTACGCCAAGCACGGCGACCGGCTGCTGGACACGCCGCTGTCTGAATCCGCTTACGTGGGCGCCGCCATCGGCGCCGCGGCCTGCGGCATGCGCCCGATCGCCGAGCTGATGTTTATCGATTTCATGGGCGTTTGCTTCGACCAGATCTTCAACCAGGCGGCCAAGTTCCGCTACATGTTCGGCGGCAAGGCGGAGACGCCGGTGGTGATCCGCGCGATGGTCGGCGCGGGCTTTCGCGCAGCCGCGCAGCACAGCCAGATGCTGACGCCGCTGTTCACGCATATCCCCGGCCTGAAGGTGGTGTGCCCGTCCACGCCGTACGACACCAAGGGCCTGCTGATCCAGGCGATCCGCGACAACGACCCGGTGATCTTCTGCGAGCACAAGAACCTGTACGGCCTGGAAGGCGAGGTGCCCGAAGGCGCCTACGCGATCCCGTTCGGCGAGGCCAATATCGTGCGCGACGGCAAGGACGTGTCGATCGTCACCTACGGGTTGATGGTGCATCGCGCGCTCGAAGCGGCGGCAACGCTGGCCAAGGAGGGCATCGAGGCCGAGATCGTGGACCTGCGCACGCTCTCGCCACTGGATATGGACACGGTGCTGGAGTCGGTCGAGAACACCGGCCGCCTGGTGGTGGTGGACGAGGCCAGCCCGCGCTGCAATATCGCCACCGATATCTCCGCGCAGGTTGCGCAGCAAGCCTTCGGCGCGCTCAAGGCCGGCATCGAGATGGTGTGCCCGCCGCACACGCCGGTGCCGTTCTCGCCGACGCTGGAGGACCTGTACATCCCCAGCGCCGCGCAGATCGCGGCCGCCGCGCGCAAGACCATGAAGGGAGGCAAGCACTGATGGCAACCGAAATTTCCCCCACGATTATCCCGATCGTGATGCCCAAGTGGGGCCTGTCGATGAAGGAAGGCACGGTCAATGCGTGGCTGGTCGACGAAGGCACCGAGATTACCGTGGGCCTGCCGATCCTGGATGTGGAAACCGACAAGATCGCCAATGCGGTGGAGGCGCCCGACGCCGGCACGCTGCGCCGCAAGGTGGCGCAGGCCGGCGACGTGCTGCCGGTGAAGGCGCTGCTGGGCGTGCTGGCACCTGCGGAGGTGAGCGATGCGCAAATCGATGACTATGTCGCGGCTTATGAAACGCCGGCGGACGACGCTGGCGAAGAGGACGCCGCTGCCGCGTACCAGTTTGCCGACGTCGACGGCATCCGGGTCCGCTATGCCCGCAAGGGTGGCGGCGCCGAAACCGTGCTCTTCATCCACGGATTTGGCGGAGACCTGGACAACTGGCTGTTCAACCTCGATCCCCTGTCCGACGCGTACACCGTGGTGGCGCTCGACCTGCCCGGCCACGGACAGTCGTCGCCGCGGCTCGCGGGCACGACGCTGGCGCAGATGGCCGGCTTTGTAGCGCGCTTCATGGACGAGACCGGGATCGAGGCGGCGCATGTGGTCGGCCATTCGATGGGCGGCGGCGTGGCCGCGCAGCTGGCCGTGGATGCACCGCAGCGGGTGCTGTCGGTGGCGCTGGTGTCGCCGGTGGGCTTTGGCGACGCCGTCAACAGCGGCTATACCGAAGGCTTCGTCAGTGCCCAGTCCCGGCGCGAGCTCAAGCCCGTGGTCGAACTGCTGTTCGCCGACGCGGGGCTGGTCAGCCGCCAGATGCTGGACGACCTGCTGCGCTACAAGCGGCTGGACGGCGTCACCGAGGCGCTGACGGCGCTGGGGCAGGGACTCTTCGGCGGCGGCCGCCAGAGCGAGCAGCCTGGCCAGCGGCTGGCCAACAGCGGCAAGCGCGTGCTGGTGGTGTGGGGCGGTCAGGACCAGATCATCCCGGCCGCGCACGCTGAAGCCGCGCCGCCGGGAGCAACCGTCAAGGTCTTTGCCGATGCTGGCCACATGAGCCAGATGGAGAAGGCCAATGACTTCAACGCGCTGCTGAAGCAGCATCTGGGCGGCTGATGCCGCGCGCGGATGGCGCCGCCCAGGGCGCCATCCGCTCGGCCAGCTCGCCTTGTTCCAATTCAAGACAGGAGACCTCATGACCACAGACCTGAAGACCCGCCTGACCGAGATCAACAGGCAATTCGGTGCGCTCGGCCAGGCCCAGCCCGCCGCCATGAGCGCCTTCCAGGGCGTGATGAAGGCCGCCACGCAGGACGGCAGCCTGCCCGCCGCCGTCAAGGAACTGATTGCCGTCGCGCTGGCGGTGCAGAAGGGCTGCGACGACTGCGTGCTGTTCCAC
This sequence comes from Cupriavidus sp. GW823-FHT07B10, assembly GCF_058794355.1. Classification (NCBI taxonomy): domain Bacteria; kingdom Pseudomonadati; phylum Pseudomonadota; class Betaproteobacteria; order Burkholderiales; family Burkholderiaceae; genus Cupriavidus; species Cupriavidus sp. GW823-FHT07B10. The sequence continues at coordinate 256,616 of NZ_JBXAGS010000003.1, read as the reverse complement.
ACCAGCCAGGCGCTGCGCCATCGCGCCACGCGCGAGCAGCTCGCCGAAGTGCTGGCCATCAATATCGAGATGGGTGGCGGACCCGGCGCCATGTACGCGTCGAAGGCGCTGGCGTACTTCGATGCGCTCAATGCCTAGTGTTGCTAGACTCGGCACGTTGCTATCCGGAGGTTGGTGCCATCCCATGCCGTTTGAATTTATTGATGCGGCCCATGCCGGGCAGGCGGGCAGCGACCCGCTGCAGGATGAGCTGGCCTTGCTCGACCTCGCGGCACAAGGCCGGCAGGTGGCGCAGCTGTGGGAGGCGCCGCTGTCGCTGGTGGTGCCGCGCACCTACCTGCGCCATGCCGCGCTGGAAACCGCGCGCGCCGACTTCGCGCAGCAGGGATGTCCGGTATTCCTGCGCATGTCCGGCGGCGGGCTGGTGCCGCAGGGCCCCGGCATCCTCAACCTGAGCCTGGCCTACACAGTGGAACAGCCGCCGGGCGCGCGCAGCGACGCGGTCTACCTGCACTTGTGCGAGGTCATCGGCGACGCGCTGCAATCGCTGGGCGTCGACACGCACTGGCAGGCGGTGGCCGGCTCCTTCTGCGACGGCCGCTACAACCTGGCCTGGGGCCCGCCCGAAGCCGCGCGCAAGATCGCCGGCACGGCGCAGTACTGGCGGCGCGCACCCGCGGCCATGCAAACGGCCGACGGGCAGCGCCACCTGGTGCTGGCCCATGCGGTGCTGCTGGTCAGCGCCGGCCCCGTGCAGATCAACGCGCGCGCCAATGCGTTCGAAGCGGCCATCGACAGCGGCCGGCACTATGACGCGGGCAAGGTCGTCAGTGTGCTCGAGGCATTATTGGCCAGCGGCCGCGCGGTCGATGACGACGCCGCGCTGATGGCGCAGGTATCGGATGCGCTGCGGCGAAGCGTGGGGCAGACGCCGCCACCGGCGTAGCTGCTTGACCGGGCGACGCCATTTGGCGATCCCCAAAAAAATCGCGGCCCACGCGGGGCCGCCAAAAATCGGGAATGCGAGGCGTGTCAGATGCCTCAGGAGACGTTATCGGCACAGCATGGATCGCCGAGACCCCACTTCGGTGGGGTCTGTCGAGCACAGTCATGGAGGCGAGTGATCGCTTACGCGATCAGGTAGGCAGAGTGCGGGTCCGGCCGGATGGCAGCGCGCAGCTTGCGCACGCTGGCTTCCAGCTCGGCATGGGCGGCATCGAGCCAGGCCACGCGATGGCGCACCGGATCCTTGGCCGACAGGTCGCTGGCGGCGATCTCGCGCAGGAAGTAGCGCACCATGCTGCCGGCGCGCGCTGGCACTGGCATCATCCCCAGCAGTTGGTGCTTTGCCAGCAGCCGGCGGCTGACTGCATGCCGCAGCCCTGCCCAGGCGGTACGGCCCAGCGCGATGTACAGCGCATCCGTGCGCATCTGGCGCACGGCGCCCAGGAACCGCGCTTCGAATACCTCGCGCAGCATCGGGGTCTCCAGCAGTTCTTCCAGCGGTCCGTCGAACGCCAGACCGCGCCGCGTGGTGGCATGCGGCAGCAAGGCAAGCGGTTGCAGGCGCTCGAACCCATCGTTCCACAATGCCGCGGCGTGCGGCAGGCCAACCAGTTCGGGCACCCGGAAGTGGTCGAGCATGCGGATCAGGTTGGGCCGCACCAGCTTGCCGCCCAGTTCGACGCGCCGCTTGTTCTCGCGCTGGATCACGCGGCCGGGTGCATGGGCGCGCATCAGTTCTTCGGTGACGGCGGCGGCCAGCCGCACATGGGCGTGGCCGGGCGTGGTGCTGACCAGCACCAGGGGTGCCTGGGGGTTCAGGTATTCGCAGGGCACGTAGTGCATGGCGTAGGTGCCGTCCTGTGCCACCACAACCGGTTTGGCGATCACGCCGACTGCGCCCGCAAGCCGAACCTGCGCGCAATACGCTTCGATGAAGTTGGTCAAGGAATCCCCCCGCTCGCTTCGATGTATCGGCGCTTTCTGTTGGCGCCTTCTACTTGTTCTGCTTTCCGTTCATGGTAAGCCTGCGGTGCATGGCAGATAAAGCGTACGGCGCCGGTTTGCCCGGAAAGCGACGAAACCTTGGTGGGCCAGCCAACACACCGGGGCAGGATGCCCCTCGAACGGGTGGGGCACGCGCCTGGTCCACGCCAGGTACGGTATCGCACCACGTGCGTCAGGACGATGACATCGGGCAGGAGGGAATCGGCCGGAACGGGGCCGCCGCGACGGTAGGTCGCCGGAAAGAAAAGACCGGACACGTCCGTGTCCGGTGAACCCATTTGCTGACTCAGGACGTGTCACAGCCTGAGTCAGCAAATGATAACGATTATCATTTGAGGTGACAATAGCAGCGTGATCTTGCCAGGGTGGGTCAGGCAATCGACGTCTGGATGGAAAACTGTCCCGACAAGGTCTTGTGCACCGGGCAGCGATTCGCCACGCGGAGCAGATCATCCAGGATCTGGGGCGTGAGCTCGCCGCTGACCTTGACCTCCCGGTTCATGGTGTAGGTCCCGTTGGCCTCTTCATGACCGACCGATACATGGACTTCGGTGATGGCGTAGCCCTTGCGTTTGGCGTACAGCTGCAAAGTCAGCGTGGTGCAGGCGGCCAGGGCCGAATCCAGCAGGTCATGCGGGTTCGGGTATTGGGTGTCGCCGCCGGCGGATGCATCCAGGTCGGCTTGCCACTCGGCAGTCCTGTTGGTCAGGTGGCAGATGCTGTTGCCCTGGCTTGGTTGCCAGGTCGCTTGGATAGTCATCAAACGTCCCCATCTATAAAGAGCGGCCCGGTGGGCCGGAACAGCCATTCTATAAGTAGCGCCCGCCGAGAGCTGAAGTGGCTTGGAGTGCCTTTTTCAGGTGGGTTGGCTTTTTTTCGAAATATCCCTTGCCAACCCCGCTGCGGTCACTTAATATTCGCCCCCTCGCAACACAACGCAGCGCTGCAAAGCAGACGCAGCAAGGGTTGCGGGGTCGACCGGAAGGGTTGGCGCAGCGAAGTTGGCGCGCTGGCCGCAGCGAAAAAAGTTGCTGAAACGGTTGACGAAACGAAGAAAGCTCTGCATAATCTCGTTTCTCTGCTGCAGACAACGCAGCGGCGCTGGACGGCAAAGCCGGCGGCGAAGTTCTTTAACAACCAAACAACCGATAAGTGTGGGCGCTGGGTAGCGGACGCCGCTGTCTTCGGACAGTGTTGCTTCACAAGTTATACAGTGCTCGCACAGCAAAACGTGACTGGATCTTCGGATCTGGTCAGTCAGTTTTCTGAGAGTGAGCGACCGCTCGAAAGAGCGAGGACCTTCGGGTCCACACAGAGATTGAACTGAAGAGTTTGATCCTGGCTCAGATTGAACGCTGGCGGCATGCCTTACACATGCAAGTCGAACGGCAGCACGGGCTTCGGCCTGGTGGCGAGTGGCGAACGGGTGAGTAATACATCGGAACGTGCCCTGTAGTGGGGGATAACTAGTCGAAAGATTAGCTAATACCGCATACGACCTGAGGGTGAAAGCGGGGGACCGCAAGGCCTCGCGCTACAGGAGCGGCCGATGTCTGATTAGCTAGTTGGTGGGGTAAAAGCCTACCAAGGCGACGATCAGTAGCTGGTCTGAGAGGACGATCAGCCACACTGGGACTGAGACACGGCCCAGACTCCTACGGGAGGCAGCAGTGGGGAATTTTGGACAATGGGGGCAACCCTGATCCAGCAATGCCGCGTGTGTGAAGAAGGCCTTCGGGTTGTAAAGCACTTTTGTCCGGAAAGAAATGGCTCTGGTTAATACCCGGGGTCGATGACGGTACCGGAAGAATAAGCACCGGCTAACTACGTGCCAGCAGCCGCGGTAATACGTAGGGTGCGAGCGTTAATCGGAATTACTGGGCGTAAAGCGTGCGCAGGCGGTTTTGTAAGACAGGCGTGAAATCCCCGAGCTCAACTTGGGAATGGCGCTTGTGACTGCAAGGCTAGAGTATGTCAGAGGGGGGTAGAATTCCACGTGTAGCAGTGAAATGCGTAGAGATGTGGAGGAATACCGATGGCGAAGGCAGCCCCCTGGGACGTCACTGACGCTCATGCACGAAAGCGTGGGGAGCAAACAGGATTAGATACCCTGGTAGTCCACGCCCTAAACGATGTCAACTAGTTGTTGGGGATTCATTTCTTCAGTAACGTAGCTAACGCGTGAAGTTGACCGCCTGGGGAGTACGGTCGCAAGATTAAAACTCAAAGGAATTGACGGGGACCCGCACAAGCGGTGGATGATGTGGATTAATTCGATGCAACGCGAAAAACCTTACCTACCCTTGACATGCCACTAACGAAGCAGAGATGCATTAGGTGCCCGAAAGGGAAAGTGGACACAGGTGCTGCATGGCTGTCGTCAGCTCGTGTCGTGAGATGTTGGGTTAAGTCCCGCAACGAGCGCAACCCTTGTCTCTAGTTGCTACGAAAGGGCACTCTAGAGAGACTGCCGGTGACAAACCGGAGGAAGGTGGGGATGACGTCAAGTCCTCATGGCCCTTATGGGTAGGGCTTCACACGTCATACAATGGTGCGTACAGAGGGTTGCCAACCCGCGAGGGGGAGCTAATCCCAGAAAACGCATCGTAGTCCGGATCGTAGTCTGCAACTCGACTACGTGAAGCTGGAATCGCTAGTAATCGCGGATCAGCATGCCGCGGTGAATACGTTCCCGGGTCTTGTACACACCGCCCGTCACACCATGGGAGTGGGTTTTGCCAGAAGTAGTTAGCCTAACCGCAAGGAGGGCGATTACCACGGCAGGGTTCATGACTGGGGTGAAGTCGTAACAAGGTAGCCGTATCGGAAGGTGCGGCTGGATCACCTCCTTTCTAG